>NZ_OZ186796.1:4882500-5512500 GCF_964272415.1 Streptomyces sp. SudanB52_2052
TCAGCGGCTCGTTTGAGAGACACCCAAGTAGCACGGGGCCCGAGAAATCCCGTGTGAATCTGGCGGGACCACCCGCTAAGCCTAAATATTCCCTGGTGACCGATAGCGGATAGTACCGTGAGGGAATGGTGAAAAGTACCCCGGGAGGGGAGTGAAATAGTACCTGAAACCGTGTGCCTACAAGCCGTGGGAGCGTCGGATGGGAGCTTGCTTCCATCTCGTGACTGCGTGCCTTTTGAAGAATGAGCCTGCGAGTTTGCGGTGTGTTGCGAGGTTAACCCGTGTGGGGAAGCCGTAGCGAAAGCGAGTCCGAATAGGGCGTCTGAGTAGCACGCTCAAGACCCGAAGCGGAGTGATCTAGCCATGGGCAGGTTGAAGCGGAGGTAAGACTTCGTGGAGGACCGAACCCACCAGGGTTGAAAACCTGGGGGATGACCTGTGGTTAGGGGTGAAAGGCCAATCAAACTCCGTGATAGCTGGTTCTCCCCGAAATGCATTTAGGTGCAGCGTCGTGTGTTTCTTGCCGGAGGTAGAGCACTGGATAGGCGATGGGCCCTACCGGGTTACTGACCTTAGCCAAACTCCGAATGCCGGTAAGTGAGAGCGCGGCAGTGAGACTGTGGGGGATAAGCTCCATGGTCGAGAGGGAAACAGCCCAGAGCATCGACTAAGGCCCCTAAGCGTACGCTAAGTGGGAAAGGATGTGGAGTCGCAGAGACAACCAGGAGGTTGGCTTAGAAGCAGCCACCCTTGAAAGAGTGCGTAATAGCTCACTGGTCTAGTGATTCCGCGCCGACAATGTAGCGGGGCTCAAGCGTACCGCCGAAGTCGTGTCATTGCGATATATACCCCCAACGGGGATCGTGATGGGTAGGGGAGCGTCGTCTGCCGGGTGAAGCAGCCGCGTAAGCGAGTTGTGGACGGTTGACGAGTGAGAATGCAGGCATGAGTAGCGATTCACACGTGAGAAACGTGTGCGCCGATTGACTAAGGGTTCCTGGGTCAAGCTGATCTGCCCAGGGTAAGTCGGGACCTAAGGCGAGGCCGACAGGCGTAGTCGATGGATAACCGGTTGATATTCCGGTACCCGCTGTGAAGCGTCAAACATCGAGCCCGCTAATGCTAAGGCCGTGAAGCCGCCCCGGAGCCTTCGGGCAAAGGGGAGTGGTGGAGCCGCTGAACCAAGGTGGTAGTAGGTGAGTGATGGGGTGACGCAGGAAGGTAGTCCAGCCCGGGCGGTGGTTGTCCCGGGGTAAGGGTGTAGGCCGGTGTGTAGGTAAATCCGCACACCTTGTGGCTGAGACCTGATGCCGAGCCGATTGTGGTGAAGTGGATGATCCTATGCTGTCGAGAAAAGCCTCTAGCGAGTTTCATGGCGGCCCGTACCCTAAACCGACTCAGGTGGTCAGGTAGAGAATACCGAGGCGTTCGGGTGAACTATGGTTAAGGAACTCGGCAAAATGCCCCCGTAACTTCGGGAGAAGGGGGGCCACATCCGGTGACGGCACTTGCTGCCAGAGCTGGGGGTGGCCGCAGAGACCAGCGAGAAGCGACTGTTTACTAAAAACACAGGTCCGTGCGAAGCCGTAAGGCGATGTATACGGACTGACGCCTGCCCGGTGCTGGAACGTTAAGGGGACCGGTTAGCTCCATTTCGGTGGGGCGAAGCTGAGAACTTAAGCGCCAGTAAACGGCGGTGGTAACTATAACCATCCTAAGGTAGCGAAATTCCTTGTCGGGTAAGTTCCGACCTGCACGAATGGCGTAACGACTTCTCGACTGTCTCAACCATAGGCCCGGTGAAATTGCACTACGAGTAAAGATGCTCGTTTCGCGCAGCAGGACGGAAAGACCCCGGGACCTTTACTACAGTTTGATATTGGTGTTCGGTTCGGCTTGTGTAGGATAGCTGGGAGACTGTGAAGCGCTAACGCCAGTTAGTGTGGAGTCGTCGTTGAAATACCAGTCTGGTCGTGCTGGATGTCTAACCTGGGTCCGTGATCCGGATCAGGGACAGTGTCTGATGGGTAGTTTAACTGGGGCGGTTGCCTCCTAAAGGGTAACGGAGGCGCCCAAAGGTTCCCTCAGCCTGGTTGGCAATCAGGTGTTGAGTGTAAGTGCACAAGGGAGCTTGACTGTGAGACCGACGGGTCGAGCAGGGACGAAAGTCGGGACTAGTGATCCGGCGGTGGCTTGTGGAAGCGCCGTCGCTCAACGGATAAAAGGTACCCCGGGGATAACAGGCTGATCTTCCCCAAGAGTCCATATCGACGGGATGGTTTGGCACCTCGATGTCGGCTCGTCGCATCCTGGGGCTGGAGTCGGTCCCAAGGGTTGGGCTGTTCGCCCATTAAAGCGGTACGCGAGCTGGGTTTAGAACGTCGTGAGACAGTTCGGTCCCTATCCGCTGTGCGCGTAGGAGTCTTGAGAAGGGCTGTCCCTAGTACGAGAGGACCGGGACGGACGAACCTCTGGTGTGCCAGTTGTTCTGCCAAGGGCATGGCTGGTTGGCTACGTTCGGGAGGGATAACCGCTGAAAGCATCTAAGCGGGAAGCCTGCTTCGAGATGAGGACTCCCACCCACTTGATGGGGTAAGGCTCCCAGTAGACGACTGGGTTGATAGGCCGGATATGGAAGCACGGTAACGTGTGGAGTTGACCGGTACTAATAGGCCGAGGGCTTGTCCTCAGTTGCTCGCGTCCACTGTGTTGGTTCTGAAACCACGAACAGCCCCGTCATTGTTGGCGGTGTGGCGTTCACAGTTTCATAGTGTTTCGGTGGTTATAGCGTAGGGGAAACGCCCGGTTACATTCCGAACCCGGAAGCTAAGCCTTACAGCGCCGATGGTACTGCAGGGGGGACCCTGTGGGAGAGTAGGACGCCGCCGAACAATTATTGAAAAGGCCCACACCTTACGGTGTGGGCCTTTTTGTGTTTCAGGACGGTTGGACCAGTTTCGTGTCGTAGGCCAGGATGACCGCCTGGATGCGGTCGCGGGAACCGGTTTTTGCGAGGACGCGGCCCACGTGGGTCTTCACCGTCGACTCGGCCAGATGGAGGCGCGTGGCTATCTCCGTGTTCGTCCAGCCCTTGCCGATGACCGTCAGGATTTCCCGCTCCCGGTCGGTGAGAGCGGCCAGGCGGGGATCCTCCTGCACCGGCTCCGCCGAGGAATCGGTGGGCAGGTGGTGGACGTAGGCGTCGAGGAGGCGGCGGGTCAGGCTCGGGGCCACGACCGCGTCGCCCGTGGCGACCGCGCGGATGCCGGCCAGGAGCTCCTCCGGCTGGGCGTCCTTGACCAGGAAGCCCGAGGCGCCCGCGCGGAGGCCGGCGTAGGCGTACTCGTCCAGATCGAAAGTGGTGACGATCAGGATGCGGGTGCGGTCGCCCGCGGCGGTGATGCGGCGGGTCGCCTCGATGCCGTCCAGGCCGGGCATGCGGATGTCCATGAGGACGACGTCGGGGTGCAGCTCGGACGCCATGCGGACCGCTTCGCTGCCGTTCGCCGCCTCCCCCACGACCGTCATGTCGTCCTGGCTCTCCAGGAGCATGCGGGAGCCGAAGCGCTGCAAGGGCTGGTCGTCGGCGATGAGGACCGTGGTCACTGCGGGTTTTCCTCCGGGAGATGTAGGCGGACGCGCCAGCCCCGCTCCGGGTGAGGGCGAGGGCCGGCCTCAAGTGTGCCGCCGTAGAGGGCCGTTCGCTCGCGCATTCCGGGCAGTCCGCGGCCGCCCGCGGGGCTCTGAGGGCGGCTGCCGTTGCCGGTGTCCGTGATCGTGACGGTGACCGCGCCCCTGTCCTCGTAGGACAGCTCTATGTCCGCGGTGGCGTCCGGGCCGCCGTGTTTGAGGGTGTTGGTGAGGGCTTCCTGGATGACGCGGTAGACCGTGAGCTGGCGGCCCGGGGGAAGGGTGGGGCTTCCGTGGGCGGTGGTGTGGATGGTGAGGCCTGCGGAGCGGACGCCGTCGAGGAGCTGGTCGAGGTCCGTGAGGCCGGGTTGTGGGGTCCGGTCCGCCTGTTGTTTCTCCTCCTCGCCGAGGACGTCGAGGAGGCGGCGGAGTTCGGTGAGGGCCTGGCGGCTGGTGGTGGCGATGGCGTCGAGGGCCTGGGCGGCGCGTTCCGGGGACTTGGTGGCCGCGTACCGGCCGCCGTCGGCGAGGCCGGTGATGACGGAGAGGTTGTGGCCGATGATGTCGTGCATCTCGCGGGCGATGCGGGCGCGTTCGGCGGCGGTGGCGAGCTGGGCCTGCTGGTCGCGTTCCCGCTCCAGGCGGCGGGCGCGGTCCTCCAGGGCCTCGGTGTAATTGCGGCGGGTGCGGACCGTGACGCCGATGAGGGCGGCCACCGTGATGGACATCAGCTGCGAGCCGATCTGCTGGTCCCAGGTGCCTTCCCCGTGCCGGGCGACCGAGACCAGGACCGGGGCGATCACCAGGGCCGTCGCCCACCACAGATCGCGCAGGGCGCGGCGCAGGGCCAGGTGGTAGACGAGGACCAGTTGGAGCAGGGCGGCCTGGAGGGCGGCACCGGTCCAGGCGTTGACGAGGGCGAAGGGGACCGTCGCGGCGAGGGCGGCCCCCGGGTGGGTGCGGCGCCAGAGGAGGGGGAGGGAGAACCCGAGGCTCAGAGCCAGGAGGAGCCCGCC
Source organism: Streptomyces sp. SudanB52_2052 (assembly GCF_964272415.1). Lineage (NCBI taxonomy): Bacteria > Bacillati > Actinomycetota > Actinomycetes > Kitasatosporales > Streptomycetaceae > Streptomyces > Streptomyces sp. SudanB52_2052. Next base: position 4,887,147 of record NZ_OZ186796.1, read on the forward strand.
GGGGACGTCCAGGTTGTGGGCGTTGTGCCGCCAGCCGCCGCCCGCCCAGTCGATCAGGGCGGCCGTCACCCAGAAGCCGGCGAAGTGCAGGTCCCACAGCAGCGGATGGCGGTGGTCGAAGGCGCGCACCCGGCGGGTGAGGCGGTGGGCGTATTCGGTGAGGGGCTCCGTCGCCCGGTCTTCCGTCGTCACGGGGTCCATGGTGAGGGGTCCCGGGGCCGGGTGTCAGACGTCTCGGCGGCGCAGGACCCACGCGGCCATGGCCAGGGTGGTCGCCGTCCACAGGAGCATGGCGAGCAGGGCGCTTCCCGGGGAGGCGGCGCCGGGCATGGGCTGGGCCGTGGTGAGGGCCTCCAGGGCTTTGCCGGGGAAGTAGCGGACGGCGTTGTCGACGGCGTCGTAGGGGAGCATCGCCAGGACCTCCGGGAGGATCATGATCAGGCCGATGAAGGCGCCGATGGCCGTCGGGACCGAGCGGAGGAGGGCGCCGATGGCGAGGGCGAGGACGGCGAGGAGGGTGAGGCCGGCCGCGTTGCCCGCGAGGGCGCGCAGGACACCGGGGTCGCCGAAGGAGGCGGACAGGTCGGTGCCGGTGAGGAAGGACTGGGCGAGGGGGAAGGTCAGGAGGTTCGTCGCCAGGGTGAGGGGGAGGACGATCGCGGTCAGGACGGCGGCCTTGGACCACAGGACGGGCAGGCGGCGCGGGACGGCGGTCATCGTGGCGCGGATCTGGCCGGTGGAGTACTCGCCGGCGGTGGCCAGGATGCCCAGTACGCCGAGGTTGATCGTGGCGAACTGGGTGCCGAGGAGGACGAACATGACGGTGTCCATGCCGCCTTCGCCCGAGCCGTCGTAGGCGGCGCCGAGGCCCGCGCCCATCGCGGCGGTCAGGAGGCTCGTGACGGCGAGGTTGATCCAGGTGGAGCGCAGGGTCCGGAACTTGTGCCACTCGGAGTGCAGGACGCGTGCCGGGGTCACGCGGTAGGGGAGGGTCGCCGTGGTCATGCCGCTGCTCCTTCGAGGGTCGCCGGGTACTCCACGGCGTCGCGGGTGAGGTCCATGAAGGCCTCCTCCAGGGAGGCGGCGTTGGGAGTCAGTTCGTAGAGGGGGATGCCGTGGGCGGCTGCCGTGCGGCCGATGTGTTCGGCGTCCGTGCCGTGGACCTGGAGGGTGCCGGGGCTGTCGGGGGTGATGTCGACGCCGGGTGCGGTGAGGACGCGGACGAGGTCGGCGGCCTGCGGGGTGACGACCTTGACGGTGCCCGCGCCCGAGTCGCGGACGAAGTCGGCCACCGTGGTGTCGGCGAGGAGGCGGCCCCGGCCGATGATGACCAGATGTTCGGCGGTGAGGGCCATCTCGCTCATCAGGTGGGAGGAGACGAAGACCGTGCGGCCCTCGGCGGCGAGGGACTTGAGCAGGTTGCGGATCCACAGGACGCCCTCCGGGTCGAGGCCGTTGACCGGCTCGTCGAGGATGAGGACCGCCGGGTCGCCGAGGAGGGCCGCGGCGATGCCGAGGCGCTGGCCCATGCCGAGGGAGAAGCCCTTGACGCGGCGGTCGGCCACGTCGGTCAGGCCGGTGAGGCCGAGGACCTGCTCGACCCGTGCGCGGGGGATGCCGTGCGTGTGGGCGAGGGCGCGCAGGTGGTGGCGGGCCGTGCGGCCGGGGTGGACCGAGCGGGCCTCCAGCAGGGCGCCGACCTCGGTGAGGGGTGCCGGGTGGGTGGCGTAGGAGCGTCCGCCCACGGTCGCGTGGCCGCGGGTGGGGGCGTCGAGGCCGAGGAGCATGCGCATGGTCGTGGACTTGCCGGCGCCGTTCGGGCCGAGGAAGCCGGTGACCGTGCCGGGGCGGACCGTGAAGGACAGGTCCGTGACGACCGTGCGGTCGCCGTAGCGTTTGGTGAGTTCGTGTGCCGTCAGCATGCTTCGATGCTCGTGCGTGCGGGGGCGGCGGGCGTCGGACCGGCGGGGTAATCGGGGTGAGCGGTGTCGTACCCGGGTACTACCGTGACCCGCATGAGCTATGTGATCCGGTCCGTCCGTGCCGACGAGTGGCCCGCGGCGAAGGAGCTGCGGCTCGCGGCGCTGCGGGACCCGGTGGCGCACCTGGCCTTCCTGGAGACGTACGACGAGGCCGTGGCCAAGCCGGACTCGTACTGGCAGGAGCGGACGGCCAGGGCCGCCGACGGGGCGGACCAGGCGCAGCAGATCATCGCCGAGGGGCCGGACGGGCGGTGGGTGGGGACGCTGACCGTGCTCGTGGAGGAGCCCGGGACGACCGACTGGGCCGGGTTTCCGGTGGAGCGGAAACAGGGGCACGTGGTCGGCGTGTTCGTACGGCCCGAGGAGCGCGGAAGCGGGCTGACCGAGGTGCTGTTCGACGCGGCCCTGGAGTGGTCGTGGGGGCGGGGGCTTGAGCGGGTGCGGCTCATCGTGCACGAGGAGAACGGGCGGGCGCAGCGGTTCTACCGGCGGGCGGGGTTCCTGCCGAGTGGGGTGACGGTGCCGCTGGGGGACGCCGGGGAGCTGGAGCTGGAGTTCGTGCTCGAGCGCGAGTGACGGGCGGTCCTGGGGCGGTCTGGGGCGGTCCTGGACCGGCAGTTCGTCGTGCGGCCAGGTGACGGGAGCTGGACCGGCAGTTCATCGTGCGGCCAAGTGACAGGGGCTAGACCGGCAGTTCGTCGTGCGGCCAGCGGGCGCGGCCCTGTTCGCGGGACCGGAGCAGGGCCAGGGTCGGCATGCCCCGGTCCGCTCCGGTGGCCAGCAGCTCCGGGAGCTGGGGAAGCGGGGCCACGGCCGCGACGTCGTCCAGGACGAGCGTCAGTGGTGGGTCGAGGCGACCGGAGGATGACCGTTCGGCCATGCGCCGGCCGCGCTCGACCACGCTGGAGACGAGGGCCGTCAGGAAGGGCATCGCGCCCGGGTTGGTCCTGGGGTCCTCGATGGATTCACCCACCACATAAAGCGTGCCCCCTTCGTGGACGAAGGAATCCAGGGCGAGGGCGTCACTTCGGTTGGGAGTGCACGCGTTTCGGATGTTGACCGTGGAGAGGGCCGCGAGAGCGCGGGTGGTCAGTTGCTGGGCCATGTCGCGGCGTTCCGGGTGTGCCGTGAGGGCGCCTTCGAGTTCGCCCGCGGAGCCGGGGGCGGCCTTGGGGTTCGTGCGGAGGATGCGTACGGCGTCCTGGATCTGGGTGCCCTGGGACCAGCGGTGGACGTGGCGGATGGTGCGGCCGTCGACGGCGGCGGCGTGCAGGTAGCTCCGCAGGAGGGTGGTGGCCGTGTCGGTGACCGCCTGGTCGAGTTTGGCGGTGGGGCGTACGGGGGTGAGGAGGGCCGTGGCTCTCGCTGTCGCCGTTTCCCTGTCCTCGCAGCCGGTGGTGGGGGACCAGTGGAGACGGGACGGGGTGTCGCAGAGGTGGGTGGGGTCGTAGAGGTGGGTGGGGCCGAGTTTCCCTCGGGCGTCCTTTGTTTCCTGCCAGAGGGTGGGGTTGGACGTGACGACCAGGGTGGGGCCTTCCGCGTCGCGTACCGCCTGGGTGGCGGTTGTCTGGCGGGTTTCCCTTGGGGCTACGTGGATTTTTTCCCACCCGCCCACCCGTTCCTGGCCGAACAAAGAAGCCGGGGTCGTGGGGATGGCCGCCGGGGGTGAGGACGGAGTCGCCGTCGGGTGCGGGGGGTGGGTGAGAGGGGCTGTCGGGTCCAGGGGGTGCGGTGGTTGGGGGGCCGTTGCGCGGCGGGGAGTGGGGACGTCGTGCTGCGCCGACGTGGGGGTCGTGGGCGGCTGCGGTGATGCGGGTGCCCCGTGCTGCGCTGACGCCGATACCTCGGGCTGCGTCGGTGTCGGTGCCCCGTGCTGGGCGGGTGTGTGGGGCGCGTGCGGGGCCGGCGTCGGTGCCTCGTGCTGCGTCGGTGTCGGTGCCCCGTGCGGTGCCGGTGCGTCCTGCTGGGCCGGTGTGTGGGGCGCGTGCTGGGTCGGGGGATGGGGCTCCTGGTGTGCCGGCGGATAGGGCTCCTGGTGTGCCGGCGGTCGTTCCACCGCCGTCGCCTTCTCCGCCCGGCGTCGGGCTCGGCCCGCGCGCCAGCGGGCCACCGTGCCGAGGACGAACACCGTCAGGACGAACAGGACCATCAGCTGGCCGATGAACAGGCCCCAGAACAGGCCGTAGCCGGAGAGCTGGCCGGGGGGTGCGTCGGGCCAGGCGCCGGGGATGTCGTGGGGCTCGGCGATGAGGCCGCGCATGGCGAGGGGAGTGCGGGTGAAGGTGACGCCGGACGGCCAGGCGCCGTGGGCGAACCAGCCGGCGAGGCCGGTGGCCGTCCACACCAGCAGGGTCATGCCGAGGAGGAACGCGAGTATGCCGACCAGCAGCCCGTCGGGGATGCCTCCCTGGCCGTCCCGCTGGGTGCGGCGGTCGTCCGGTCTCACGCGTTCCTCCCCTGCGTACGCCTACGCCACCGTCGATTCGGAGCCGCCCATGTGGTGTTCCACGAAGGCCGCGGCCCGTTCCTCGGCCTCGATCTCGGCGGCGTGCAGGGCGTCGTCCGGGAGGTCGGCGGAGGACTCGGTCATCGCGCGGTCGGTGAAGACCAGGGGGCGTTCGGTCTCGGTGACCAGGTGTTTGACGACCTGGACGTTGCCGTTGACGTCCCAGACGGCGATGCCGGGGGTGAGGGTCGGGATGATCTCGACCGCCCAGCGGGGCAGGCCGAGGACCCGGCCGGTGGCCCTCGCCTCGTCGGCTTTCTGGGCGTAGATCGTCCTGGTCGAGGCCATCTTCAGGATCGCCGCGGCTTCCTTCGCGGCCGCGCCGTCGACGACGTCGGAGAGGTGGTGGACGACCGCGACGAAGGACAAGCCGAGGCGGCGGCCGAACTTCAGCAGGCGCTGGAACAGTTGCGCCACGAAGGGGCTGTTGATGATGTGCCAGGCCTCCTCGACCAGGAAGATGCGCTTCTTCCGGTCGGGGCGGATCCAGGTGTGCTCCAGCCAGACGCCGACGATCGCCATGAGGATGGGCATGGCGATGGAGTTGCGGTCGATGTGGGACAGGTCGAAGACGATCAGCGGGGCGTCGAGGTCGATGCCGACCGTCGTCGGGCCGTCGAACATGCCGCGCAGGTCACCGTCGACCAGGCGGTCCAGGACCAGGGCGACGTCGAGGCCCCAGGCCCGTACGTCGTCTATGGCGACGTTCATCGCCTCGGCCGACTCGGGCTCGGGGTGGCGCAGCTGCTCGACGATGTCGGAGAGGACCGGCTGGCGGTCGACGATCGTCTCGTTGACGTAGGCGTGGGCGACCTTGAGGGCGAAGCCGGAGCGTTCGTCCAGGCCGTGGCCCATGGCGACCTCGATGATCGTGCGGAGCAGCGCGAGCTGGCCCGTGGTGGTGATCGCGGGGTCGAGGGGGTTGAGGCGGATGCCGTGGTCCAGGGCGGCCATCGGGTCCAGGCGGATGGGAGTTATCCCCAGCTCCTGGGCGATGAGGTTCCATTCACCCACTCCGTCCTCGCCCTGGGCGTCCAGGACGACGACCTGACGGTCCTTGAAGCGGAGCTGGCGCAGGACGTACGTCTTCTCCAGCGCCGACTTGCCGTTGCCGGACTCGCCGAGCACCAGCCAGTGGGGGGCGGGGAGCTGCTGGCCGTAGAGCTGGAAGGGGTCGTAGATGTAGCCCTTCCCGGAGTACACCTCGCGGCCGATGATGACGCCGGAGTCGCCGAGGCCCGGGGCGGCGGTCGGGAGGTAGACCGCCTGGGCCTGGCCCGTGGACGTGCGCACCGGGAGCCGGGTCGTCTCGACCTTCCCGAAGAGGAAGGACGTGAAGGCCTCGGTGAGGACGGACAGCGGATCCCGCATCAGGTCCTACCTCCGAATGCCGGTGGCGAAGGGAAGGGTGTTCACGAAGGCGCGGTGGTGCTCGCGGTCGCACCACTCCAGCTTGAGGTACGACTTTCCGGCCGAGGCCCTTATCGTGCGCTTGTCGCGCGCGAGGGCGTCGGGGGAGCGGGAGCTGACGGTGATGTAGCCGACGAGGTTGACGCCGGCGGCGCCGCTGGCGAGGTCCTCGCCGCGCTGGTCGAGCCGGGAGTTCGCGGCCACGTCGCGCGGGTCGACGGTGCGGTTCATCTTGGCGGCGCGGGACGCCTCGGCCTCGTCGTTGGTCTTCTCCGTGAGCATGCGCTCGATGGCGACCTCGGTGGGTTCGAGGTCCATGGTGACGGCGACCGTACGGATGACGTCCGGGGTGTGGACGAGCAGCGGGGCGAGGAAGTTGACGCCGACGGGGGTCATCGGCCACTCCTTCACCCAGGCGGTGGCGTGGCACCAAGGGGCGCGGGTGGAGGACTCGCGGGTCTTGGCCTGGAGATAGGTGGGCTCCATGGCGTCCAGCTCGGCCGGCCAGGCATTACGTTTCGTCATCGCCTGGATGTGGTCGATCGGGTGGTCCGGGTCGTACATGGAGTGGATCAGCGAGGACAGCCTGCTCTGGCCGAGGGGCTGGCGGACGCGGATGTCGGCCTCCTGGAGGCGCGAGCAGATGTCCGTGAGCTCGCGGGCCATGACGACGGCGAGTCCGGCGTCCCGGTCGACCTTGCCGCCGTGGGCGCGGGCGGCCCGGGCCATGGCGTTGGCCTCGGCGGCGAGGTCGCGGGTGTAGTGCATGCAGGCGACGAGGTAGGCGCGGTGCTGCTCGCTGCTGGTGGACACCATCGACTGGAGCTGGTCGTACGACTGCTGGAGCCAGCCCGGTGCCTTGTCGTCGCCGCGGACGGCGACGTCCTTGGCGTGGGCGTCCGGGTCGGCGGGGAGGGTGCGGGCCAGCATCTGCAGGCGGGTGACGAAGCCGTCGCCGTTGGCCACGTGCTTGAGCAGCGTGCCGAAGCGGTCGACCAGGGCCTCCTGGTCCTCGCTGTCGCGCAGGCCGACGCCGGGGCCCTCGATCTCGATGGCGGCGGTGACGGTCTTGCGGTCCGCGTGCAGCAGCACGGCGATCTCGTCCGGGCCGAAGGGAGCGGACAGCCAGGTGATGCGGCCGATGCCGGGGGGCGGGCCGATCTCGACCTCGCGGCCGTCGAGGTGGGTGCCGGCCTCGACGGCGGTGGAGCGGTAGGTGGCGCCCTGCTTGAGGGTGCGCTTGTAGCTGCGGTTGATCTCGAACCACTTGTAGAACGTGCGGTGTTTGTACGGCACGTACACCGCGGCCAGCGCCAGCATCGGGAACCCGGCGAGCAGCACGATGCGCAGGGACAGCACCGGGACGAGGAGTCCGCACATCATGCCGAGGAACGCGCCCACGACGATCAGGGCGATCTCGCCGGTCTCGCGGTTGCGGCCGATGATCGCGTTCGGCCGGGCGCGGCCGATCAGATATGTCCGGCGGGGCGTGACCGGATGGGACACGTGTGACTCGGTCGTCAACGCCCTTCACCTCCCGTGCGGTTGGTACTGCTGTTGCGGGTGCTGCTGGCGTGGGGCGTGTTGACGGGGCTGCTCGAACGGGGGGCGGGTGCGGCGGAGGGGACAGATCCGCCGCCGCCGTTCGAGGGGCGCGTGCTGTGCGCGGCGACTCCGCCGGAGGCGGGGTTGCTGGGGCGCGGGGCGGAGGACTGGCTGCCTCCGCCGTTGTTGTCGGCGCGGGTGCTGTGGGTCTTGATGCCCTGCGCGACCAGGGACGCCGGGGAGCTGATGACGGCCGCGGCCTTGCTCTCGGCGCCTCGCATGATGCGGTTGTTGCGGGAGCCGGCGATCTCGTCGCCGAAGCCGGGGACGAAGCGGTAGATCATCGCGCTGGCGAAGATGGCGAGCAGGATGATGGCGAGGCCGGAGACGACGGCGGAGAAGGCGTCGGGGCCGTCGTCGGCGGAGAGCGCGCCGGCGAGGCCGAGGACGATGACGATGACGGGCTTCACGAGGATGACCGCGATCATGATGCCGGCCCAGCGGCGGACGTGGCCCCAGAGGTTCTTGTCGACGAGGCCGGCGTAGACGACGGTGCCGAGGAGGGCGCCGACGTAGAGGAGGGCCGCGCGGATGACGAGCTCCAGCCAGAGCACGCCGGCGGCGAGGATGCTGACCAGGGAGACGACGATCAGCATGATGGGGCCGCCGCCGATGTCCTCGCCCTTCTTGAGGGCCTCGGAGAAGGTGCCGAAGAAGGCGTCGGTCTGGTCGCCGGTGGCTTTGGCGAGGACCTCGGTGATGCCGTCGGTCGCGGAGACGACGGTGTAGAGGATCAGCGGGGTGAAGGCGGAGGCGAGGACCGTGAGCCAGAGGAACCCGATGGCTTCGGACAGGGCGGTGGTCAGGGGGACGCCGCGGACGGCTCGCTTGGCGACGGCCAGCAGCCAGAGCAGGAGCGTGAGGATCGTCGACGCGGCGAAGACGACCGCGTACTGCTGGAGGAACTTGGGGTTGGTGAAGTCGACGTTGGCGGTCTCCTTCACGGCGTCGCTGAGCTTGTCGACGGTCCAGGAGGCGGCGTCGGCACAGCCCTTGGCGAGGGAGGAGAGGGGGTCGAGGGTGGAGGTGGGGTTGATGGAGGGGTTGCCTCCGCCCGTACCGCTCCCGCTGCCGGTGTCGCCTTCGCAGATGTCGCGGGCCTCGCCCCTGAGGAGGTCGCACGCGTTGTTGCTGGGTGACGGGGACGGAGTGGGGGCGGCGAAGGCACGGGTTGCCAACAGGACCGTGGCCGTCTGCACCGCCGTGACCGCTGCGGCGAGCTTGAGTACGTGGCGCTTACCGGGCATAGGTGTACCCTCCGTACTCCTCGACAGCCTTGGTCATGTCCTCTGCGGTGGATGCTCTTTGGTCGCGTCCGACCGGGACGGGGCCGTCCTCCTGGGTGAAGTCGGTGACCTTCCAGTCACCGTCGACCCACTTCAACTGGTAGGTCGTCGTGTACCAGCTCTCGGTCACGGGGTTGGTGGAGCCCTCCCCCGACAGGCCGAAGAGGGATGTGTACCAGAGCGCGACCGTGGCGGTGCTGCCGCTGAAGGACGTGACCTTGGTGCCGACCGGGATGACGCGGGAGACGAAGGTCTGACCGCTTGGCGCGGCGCCGTCCTTGTCCAGGCCGATCTTCTCGAGGAAGCTCTGCCGGGAGTAGACCTGGTCGAAACGCGGCAGCTGGGCGGCAGCGACGTCGGGTGCGTACACGGTGTTGACGATCGCGTGCCGCTTTTCCGTGTTGTACATGTCAGCGGACCCGAGCGCGATGCCGTAATTGGTGGCGGCGGACTGGGCACCCTGCTTGTCCTGGGCATAGCCCGTGGGGATTCCGTCCGTCTTCGCCCCCACTGGTCGCTTTCCGGAGGGTGCCGTAGCCGAGGTCTCCGGCTTGCTGCCGGAACCGTCCGTCGAAGACGACGAATCACCACCCCCCCGATTCGCGAAGGCGATCGCTGCGATCAGGAGGACCACCACGCCTACCACCGTCACCAGGCTGCGGGATGAGGAGCGTGGGCCGCGGCGGGGGGTGCCGTAGGGGTCGGTGTCCGTGCCGGGCAGGCGGGTGCGGGTCTGGCCCGTGCCGCCGTAGGGCTCGCGCTCGTCACCGAGACTCATGCCGCGTACGCCCCCTCGACGTCGTGCGGAGACACTTCGTACTCCTCGTACGACGGTAGCCGTGCTGGTTCCCGCGCGGGCGCGGTGTGGTGACTCGACATCAGGGAAACGCAACCTCAGCCGGTGGGCACGACGGGCGGGTGGGATGGAGGGCGAGCCGGGCTTGCCCGGCCGGGGCGGACGGTGCCCGGCCTACACGGCCATGCCGTACACGATGGTGAAGAGCGTGCCGAGGGAGCCGATGATGAAGACTCCTGTGAGGCCGGCGATGATGAGGCCCTTGCCCTGTTCCGCGCTGAAGGTGTCGCGGAGGGCCGTGGCACCGATGCGCTGCTTGGCGGCGCCCCAGATGGCGATGCCGAGGCAGATCAGGATGGCCACCGCCATCACGACCTCGATCATCACCTTGGCCTCGTTGCCCAGGCTGCCGAAGGGGCCCCAGTCCGGAGCGATCCCGCCGATGATGGTGTTGATGTCTCCCTTATCGGCCGCAAAGAGCATGTAAGTCACCGCCCCTGTTGGGTAGTTCCGCATCCTCTGCGGTCGTGCAGAGGTCAGGCCTCATTCTCGCCGACAATGACGCTGTCGTATGTCGACTTGGCGTCATTGATTGGCGGGTTTCGTACGAATACCTTGCCACCGTTCGGCGCCGGCCCCTAAGGGAGGCGACGGACGGTGCACGAAGGATCGTATGGTCACTCTGTGTATCACGACAGGTCACGCCGGGCAATGAGGCCTGAGCGAAACCTGGGGTGCGGTTCCGTCGTTGTGCCCTCTTGCGATTTTTCTCACTTTTCCGTGCGGTTTCTGACGGCTGGTCGGGTGAGTGGTCGCGCCGGTGTTCCCCGGGTGAAGGCTACCCGGCACGGCGAACGGGCCGCGGCTGGGTTGCCGCGGCCCGTTCCTCCCCTGCCCGCCTCGGGCCCCCACGGCCCTCGGCGGTGTTCCTCGGTGACGGTCCGTCACGAGGTGGTGGGTGTCAGCCGGTGAAGGCGCCGAGTCCCTGGGGGGTGCCCCAGCCGGTCGGGCCGTCGTAGCCCGTCCGGGCGGTGCAGAAGTAGCTGGTGGCGCAGGTTCCGTTGCTGCCGCTGGTGACGTCGTTCAGGGCGGAGGTGTTCGCGTAGGGGAACGCGGCCGGGTAGGAGCCGCTGGACGGGGTGCCCGCGAGGGCGTAGACGCTCGCGATGATCGGGGCGGAGGCGCTGGTGCCGCCGTAGGTGGCCCAGCCCTGGCCGTCGGCGCCGTAGGTGTCGTAGACGGAGACGCCGGTCGCCGGGTCGGCGACGGCCGAGACGTCGGCGATGGTGCGCCTGGCGCAGCCGGTGTCGGTCTGCCAGGCGGGCTTGCTGTCGTAGGCGGAGCAGCCGGAGCCGGTGCCCTCGGTGCTGCTGGTCGACCAGACGCTCTCGGTCCAGCCGCGGGTGGTGGAGGAGGTGGTGAGCCTGGTGCCGCCCACGGCCGTCACGTACTTCGACGCCGCCGGGTACTCGGCGCCGTAGCCCGCGTCGCCCGCGCTGACGGTGATGGCGACGCCGGGGTGGTTGAAGTAGGTGGAGTCGTACGTCGCGTCGGCGGAGGACTCGCCGCCGCCGTAACTGTTGGAGACGTACTTCGCGCCCAGGGCGACGGCCTCGTTGACGGCCGTGCCGAGGTTGGTCATGGTGGCGGACTTGGCCTCGACGAGGGTGATGTGGCAGTTCGGGCAGACCGCGCCGGCCATGTCCAGGTCGAGGGAGATCTCGGCGGCCCAGCCGCTGTTGGGGGCGGGCAGGGAGGTGGTGGAGCCGGTCTGGCCGACCTTCCTGAAGCAGCCGTTCGCGGTGGTGCAGGCGGGCAGGCCGTAGTGCGAGCGGTAGGCGGCGAGGTCCGACTCGGCGTTCGGGTCGTCGTAGGCGTCGACGATGGCGATGGTCCGGCCGGTGCCGTTGTTCGCGGAGGCGGAGGTCAGGCCGTAGGCGGCGCGCAGGTCGGCGGGGCCGTAGCCGGAGGGGCTGGTGGCGTCGGCGGCCTTGGCGGAGATGCCGTGCTGCTGCTGGAAGGCGGTGCGGCCGCCCGTGACGCGCAGGGCGTTGCAGGCCATCTCGCCCTGGTGGCGGGGGAGGGCGCAGGAGCGGGTCCAGGTGACCTGGGGGGCGCTCGCCCGGGCGGTGTCCGCGTGGGCGGCGGTGGCGAGGCCGGTGAGGAGGAGGGCGGCGGTGGCGGTGACGGCGGAGCCGATGCGGCGCCATCTGCGGCGGCCGGCGGCGGAGTCGGTGGGTGTCGTGCGCAAGGTACAGCCTCCTGGCAGTGGTGGACAGAGGCCTGCGGGTGGGGTTCCGCCGGTGTGGTTCCCGGCGGGGGCGGCGACCCGCGACGACGATCGCTTGTTGGGTACGTGACAACAAGGCGGGTTTCGGAATCCTGACTTCCGCCTTACTGAAAGGGGTGCGGTGCATACCGGCCGATGACGGGCCGATGGCCGGCGAATGGCTGCGGCTTGACCCGGGGGGAGGAGGAGGGGCGGATCGGCTCGGCCCAAGGGGCCCGGAATCAGCGGGGCTTGAGGCCGTGCAGGAGGAGGTGGACCAGTTCGTCGATGCCGTCGAGGGCCGTCCCGGGCGCGAGCATGCCGCCCGCCGCGAAGGAGGCGATGCCCTGGAGGGTGGCGCCGGTCAGCAGGGTGAGGTGCTGCGGGTCGCCCGCGACGATCTCGCCGCGCTTCTGGGCGTCGGCGATGACCCGCTCGAGTGAGCCCACCGTTCGGTCGACGGCCGCCGCCATCTGCTCCGAGGCGTCCGGCTCGTGCTTGCGGGCGTACATCAGCTCCAGCAACTCGGCGTTGTCGATCGCGAAGGCGAGATAGGCCCGGGCGAGGCCGGTGAGCCGCTGTTCCAGGGGGAGGGCGGGGTCGTCGGCGCCCTCCAGGGACTGGCCCAGCCGGTCGTACCCGGCCAGCGCGAGGGCGTTGAGCAGGGCCTGCTTGTCCTTGAAGTGGCGGCCGGGGGCCGCGTGGCTCACGCCGGCCTCACGGGCCAGTTCGCGCAGCGAGAGCGCGCCCACCCCCTTCTCCCGCAGGGTGCGCTCGGCACCCGCGAGCAGGGTGGAGCGCAGGTCTCCGTGGTGGTAGGGGCGGCTCTCCGGCATGCGCACATCGTATCCCGATGTTGACGACGTCATCATTGTTGGCGCCGCCAGCATTGTTGTCATTGACAGCATTGTTGGCGGCGTCTACATTCGGTGCATGGCTGAGACAACGGACAGCAAGAGCAGCGCCGCGTGGAGCGCGCGCCGCCTCCCCGACCTCACCGGGCGGACCGTCGTCGTCACCGGTGCCAACAGCGGCATCGGCCTCACGGCGACCGACGCGCTGGCCCGCGCGGGGGCGCACGTCGTCCTCGCCGTCCGGGACCCGGAGCGCGGCCGGGCCGCGGCGGCCACCGTGCACGGCAGCACCGAGGTGCGCCGGCTGGACCTCGCGGACCTGTCCTCCGTACGGGCCTTCGCGGAGGCCTGGCGGGAGCCGCTGCACGTCCTCGTCAACAACGCCGGTGTGATGATGCTGCCGAGGCAGCGCACCAAGGACGGCTTCGAGATGCAGTTCGGCACGAACCACCTCGGGCACTTCGCCCTGACGAACCTGCTGCTGCCGCACCTCACCGACCGCGTGGTCACCGTCTCCTCGGGCGCCCACCGCTGGGGCGGCGCGCGGATCGCCTTCGACGACCTGGACATGACGTCGCACTACACCCCGCAGCGCGCCTACGCCCAGTCCAAGCTGGCCAACCTCCTGTTCACGCTCGAACTCCAGCGCCGGCTGACGGAGGCGGGCTCGACGGTCCGCGCCCTGGCCGCCCACCCCGGCTACGCGGCCACCAACCTCCAGAGCCACGCGGCCCACCCGGCGGCACGCGCCCTCATGCGCCTCGGCAACCGGTTCTTCGCCCAGGACGACAAGGCCGGCGCCCTCCCCACCCTCTACGCCGTCACCCAGGACCTGCCCGGCGCGAGCTACGTCGGCCCCGACGGCCTCGGCGAGCTGCGCGGCGCCCCGACCCTGGTGGGCCGTTCCCGCGCGGCCAGCGACCCGCTGACGGCCCGTCGGCTGTGGCGGGTGTCGGAGGAGCTGACGGGGACCTCCTTCCCCCTCGCGCGGGACGAACAGACCCGCGTCTGACGCTCTTCTCACCTTCGTCGGGCACAGTCCCTGCGATGAAGCGCGTCCTGGCCGTCGCCGTGCTCCTCGTCGCACTCGTCTCCGCGTCCACCGCGACCGCCGACGACGGGCTCGGGCCCTTCCGGGTGACCGTCGCCGCGGGGAACGCCCGGGTCGGGGTGCTCGTCCCCGCCGCGCGGGCGGGGCGGTTGGCCGGCGGGCACTTCTGCACGGCGTCGGTGGTGGCCGCGCCGCACCGGAACCTGGTCGTCACCGCGGCGCACTGCCTGGGCGGGGACGGCGGCCTGGTCTTCGTGCCGGGGTACCGGGACGGCCGCGCGCCCTACGGCGTGTGGAAGGTGAAGCGGCGGTTCCTGCCGGCGGGGTGGGTCCACGGGCGGCACGAGGACAGCGACGTCGGGTTCCTCGTGGTCGCCCCGCGGGACGGCAGAGAGGTCCAGGACGTCGTCGGCGGGAACGCGTTCACGACCGGTACGGCGACGGGCGCCACCGCGGTGACCGTCACCGGGTATCCCAACTCCCGTGAGACGCCCGTCAGCTGCACCGACAAGCCGGTCGCGCACAGTGCCACCCAGCAGCGCGTCGCGTGCCCCGGCTTCAGCGGCGGCACCAGCGGCAGCCCCTGGGTGAACGGGAACGGGCAGGTCGTCGGCGTCCTCGGCGGGCACGACGAGGGCGGTGCGACCCCGGGCGTCTCCTACAGCGTGGTGCTCGGCGCGGAGGCGGAGCGGCTGTACCGGGAGGCGGCGGGCGATCCGTGACGCCCGCCCTGCGCCGCCCGCTCCGGTCGTGCCACCGCCGTGCCGTCCGCTCCGGTCGTGCCCCCGTCGTGCCGCCCGTGCCGTGGCCCGTTCCTCCTTCCGTCCCCGACTTCCTCTCCGTGATCATTCCGGAGCCCGGTGGCCGCCTCTACACTGACCAGGCGACGGACTCCCGGTCGGTGAGGGGCGGTTGACAGTGCGTAAGGCGTGGATCGTGGCGAGCGTTGCGATCAGCTCCGCCCTGGCCTTCGTGATGCTGCTCGTCGTCGGGGTCTACGTCGTCGCCGGGAACCTGGTCAACGGCGTGGGCGGCGGGGCGAAAACGCTGGCCAAGGGGTCGGTGCCCGCCGCGTACGCGGCTCTTGTGCAGAAATGGGGCAATCTCTGCCCCGCCATCAGCCCGGCCCTGCTGGCCGCCCAGCTCTACCAGGAGAGCGGCTTCAACCCGAAGGCACAGAGCCACGCCGCCGCGCAGGGCATAGCGCAGTTCATCCCCGGCACCTGGGCCTCCCACGGCATCGACGGCGACGGCGACGGCGACCGGGATGTGTGGGACCCGAAGGACGCGATCCCCTCGGCCGCCTCCTACGACTGCGAACTCGCGTCGTACGTGAAGAAGGTCGGCGGGAATCTGACCGAAAACATGCTGGCCGCGTACAACGCGGGGGCGTACGCGGTGATCAAGTACGGGGGCGTGCCGCCGTACAACGAGACGCAGAACTACGTGAAGAGGATCACCACCCTCTCGAAGAGCTTCGCGGCGCCCGTCGGGCGGGTCGACCCCTCCGAGCAGGCCGCCGGCGCGATCGAGTACGCGCAGAAGAAGCTCGGCACGCTCTACCTCTGGGGCGGCACCGGTACCCCTGAGCAGGGCGGACGCTTCGACTGCTCGGGTCTGACCCAGGCCGCGTACAAGAGCGTGGGCATCACGCTCCCGCGCGTCGCCAACGACCAGTACAACGCCGGACCACACCCCTCCCGGGACGAACTGCTGCCGGGCGACCTCGTGTTCTTCTCGGACGACCTCACCAATTCGCGTGCCATCCGGCATGTCGGCATTTATGTCGGAGGTGGGTACATGATCGACGCGCCGCGGACGGGCGCGGTCATCCGGTTCGACCCGATCGACACCCCCGACTACTTCGGAGCCACCCGAGTCACCGAAGATGGCGCGAAAGCACTGCCCACGACGGTGTGAACCGAGTGTGAACCCACCCCCTGAGCTGCGAAGACGTGTCTCTCTTCGATAACGTCTGCGTGATCATTCGGTGGAGTGTGGAACGTATCAACGGGGACCATGCGTTCCTGGTGACGTAGCCGAGCAGACGTCACTGGGCACGTGTCACGCACGTGTGCAGCGGAAGCGGATCTACAACCACGGGGGTGGCAGGAACGGCGCACGCACAGGTGCGCCGGGAGAGACGACGAAGGGGCCGCAGCACCATGGCTGGACTCGCCGAATCCGGGTCGAACCCCGACGTCGACCTGCTCTACGACATCAATGGCCTGGCCAAGGACGCGCCGGCGTGGTTCGACCGCGTCATGGAGTACGTCGGTGAGTACGGGCTGCTGCTCGCCATCGTCCTGCTCGTCGTGTGGTGCTGGTGGTCGGTGCGGCGGCGCGGGGACGAGGACGCCGCGTCCACCGTCGCGGCCCTGATCTGGGCGCCGCTGGCGGCGGGCATCGCCGTGCTGGTGAACGTGCCGATACGGGGATTCGTGGAGCGGCCCCGGCCGTTCCTCGACCACCAGGGGCTCGAGGTGCTCGTCAAGGGCAAGACCGACTACTCCTTCGTCAGCGACCACGCGACGATCGTCATGGCGCTGGCGGTCGGCCTGTTCGTCGCCAACCGCAGGTTCGGGCTGATCGGGCTCGTGCTGGCGCTGTTCGGCGGTTTCATCCGCGTCTACATGGGCGTGCACTACCCGACGGACGTCGTGGGCGGGTTCGCGCTGGGAACGGCCGTGGCCCTGCTGCTGTCGCCGCCGGCCATGGCCCTGCTGACGCCGGTGACGACGGCGATCGAGCGGTCGCCGCGCGCGGGGTGGCTGATCCGGGCCCGGGGAAGAGGACCGGTGGACCAGGACACGGTGATCCCCGGGGCGCGCAGTGAGCAGTCCGGGGCGTCCGAGCGGGACCTCGCCGCGTAACGCTTCGGGCGGCCTCAGAGGGCTTGCGGGTAGGTGAAGAAGCGCGTCGGGTCGTACTGGTTCTTCAGCTTGGCCAGGCGGGTCGCCGCGTCGCCGTAGTACGCCTTGCGCCAGTCGGTCAGCGTGGGGTCCGTGTAGTTCTGGTAGGCCGCGCCCGAGGCGTGGGGCCGCATCGACCTGTGGGCGGCGGCCAGCCAGTCGCGGGCCGTGGCGCCGCTCGTGCCCGGGCGCCAGGAGGCGATGTACTGGGCCAGCATGCGGGAGCGGCGGTGCACGAACGCCGTGGAGGTCGGCGGGACGCGGTTGACCGCTCCGCCGAGGGCGGTGAGCGCGATGCTGCCCGTGCCGCCGCGGACCGCGCCGATCTGGGCCAGCAGGGCGCGGATTCCGGCCGTGGACAGGGAGCGGTCGAAGAAGTCCGACGCCGCGGCGTAGGTCTCGCGGCCCAGCGCGCCCTTCGGGGAGCGGCCGGGGGTCGAGCCGGGCAGGTGGCACTGCGCGTCCGTCGGGAACGAGGAGCAGCCGGCGTACACCTCCATCGACTCCTCGTACGAGCGGCGCTTGAGGGAGACGCTGCGGGCCGGGGCGCCGACGCGGTCGGCCAGGCGGTCGACGGCGTTCTTCAGGTCGCCGTAAGTGCCGAGGGAGAAGGCCGCGACCGAGACGGTCGGGGTGCCGCCGGCGGCGCTCGCCAGGTGCAGGGACGACCAGATCTCGTCGGGCTGTGCGGGGCCCCACTCCTGCCAGGCCTTCACCACCGCGGCCCCCTTCGACCAGGGCCAGGA
The DNA here is from genome assembly GCF_964272415.1 of Streptomyces sp. SudanB52_2052. Lineage (NCBI taxonomy): Bacteria > Bacillati > Actinomycetota > Actinomycetes > Kitasatosporales > Streptomycetaceae > Streptomyces > Streptomyces sp. SudanB52_2052. Next base: position 4,904,564 of record NZ_OZ186796.1, read on the forward strand.
CAGGTAGGCCGAGACGCCCTGCGGGGCCGGGTGGGTCTTGAAGTGCAGTTCCGTGACGACGCCGAAGTTGCCGTTGCCGGCGCCGCGCAGGGCCCAGAAGAGGTCCTTGTGGTCGCGGGCGTTCGCGGTGAGCTGCTTGCCGTCGGCGGTGATCAGGGTGGCCTGGGTGAGACTGTCGCAGGTCAGGCCGTAGGCCCGGGAGACCACGCCGTGTCCGCCGCCGAGGGTGAGGCCGGAGACGCCGACGGTGGGGCAGGAGCCGGCGGGGATCGTGACGCCCTTCGCGGCCAGGGCGCGGTAGACGTCGATGAGTTTGGCACCGGCGCCGATCACCGCGGTGGTACCGGAGGCGCGGACGCGGTTGAGCTTGGAGACGTCGATGATCAGGCGGCCGTTGCCGGAGGACCAGCCGGCGTAGGAGTGGCCGCCGTTGCGGATCGCCACGCGCAGGGCGTGGCCGCGGGCGTAGGACAGGGCCGTGCGGATGTCGTCCGGGTGGGCCACGTAGGCGACGGCGGCGGGCTTCAGGGTGTCGAAGCGGGTGTTGTACAGCTGCCGGGCCGTCGCCCAACTGCTGTCGCCGGGGCGGACGAGGGGCCCGTCGAGATCGCGGGCGAGGGCGGACCAGTCGGCGGCCGCGCCGCGTGTGCGCGTGGTCGTGGCGGCGGCCGTGGCCGTGGAGTGGGTGTCCGACGCCGTGCAGGCGGTGGTGAGGGGGGCGGCGGCCGCGGCGATGCCCGCCGTGCCGACCGCGAGGAATGTACGCCGTTCCATGGGGCCTCCCGGTGGTTCCGTCGGGGGAGACGGGGTGGTGGGGTCCGGGGTTCCACGCGATGCGAACACACCTTAGGCGAGCCCCTCGTGCTGCTCCGCGTCCGAGCGGGCCTGGCTTCGGGCCCGTCTCGCCGGGCCGCGCCAGCCGCAGGTGCAGCGGGCCATGCAGAAGTGGCCCATCTCTGTTGTCGTCGTGCGGTGTTCCGGGAGGTTGGGGGGAGGTTCCAGCCCGTCCTGCTGCGCCACGGCGACCACGTTACCCAGCGCAGGTAAAGGCTTCGTATGGCGGTGGCGGCGCGCCGGCGTGACGAGGGCACATACCCGTCGTTAACCGGAACAACACGGGGGCCCGTGACGGACGTACCGGCTGGGGGTAGGCAGGCGATGACTGGGCGGCAGCGGGAACGGCGGCACAGGCGGACGGGTGCGGCACTCGCCGCGGCCGGGGCCGTGGCCGGTGCGGTACTGGGAGCGGGCGGGTGCTCCGGAGGAGACGCGGTCGCCGGGGACTCCCGCGGCGGGGACGCGGTCCTCGTGCTGCGCCGGGCCGCCGACCGGCTGGTGGACGCGGGGAGTTCGAAGGCCCGTACGTCGATGGAGATGGCCGCCGGTGGGACCCGGGTGACCATCCGGGGAGCGGGGGTCTACGACTACCGCAAGCGGCTCGGGCAGCTGAAGGTGCTGCTGCCGCAGGATCCCGCGGGGGCCGCCGAGCGCCGGCCCATCACCGAACTGCTCGCGCCGGGTGCCCTGTTCATGAAGAACCGGGGCGCCGGTGTGCCCCCGGACAAGTGGGTGCGGGTGGACACGCGGACCCTGTCCGACGGGAACCTCGTCACCGGCGGGGCCACCGACCCGTACGCCGCTGCCGAGGTGCTGCGCGGCACGAGGTCGGCGACGTACCTGGGTCGCACCGAGGTCGCGGGCACCGGGGTGCGGCACTACCGGGGCACGGCCGACCTCGGCGACGCCGCCCGGCGCGCCTCCGACGGCAACGCGGAGTCCCTGGGCGCGGCGGCGAAAGGGTTCGCCACGGCCGAAGTGCCGTTCGACGCCTACCTCGACGACGAGGGGCGCATCCGCAAGGTCCGCCACCGGTTCAGCTTCCTGAACGGGCAGCAGAAGAGCCCCGTCGCCGTCGCCTCGACCACCCTGCTCTACGATTTCGGGGCCTCGGTGCGCGTGCGGCTGCCGGACGACGGCGACATCTACGCGGGCAAGATCGCCGAGGAGTGACCGGCGCGAACTAGCCCGTCCGTGCCATGCGCGGTGTGTAGGCCGCTCCCTACTCTAGGAAGTCGGTAACGGCAGAGATGAGGTGATGCACGTGGCTCCGGTCGGCGGTACGGCAGTTCAGGACCACGTGGCCCTCGCCGAGATCGAGCTGTGCGGAGAGCTGATCATCGCGGCCTCGGCCGCCCAGGAGCGGCTCAGCCTGGAGAGCATCGACGAGGTGCTGAAAGTGGCCGAGGAACGGGCCACCTCCGGAAGCTGAACCGGGGCCGTGCTCACGTCCGCAGCATGCGGGCGATCGCCTGGGTCGCCTCCTTCACCTTCGCGTCGATCTCGTCACCACCCTTGAGGGCCGCGTCGGCGACGCAGTGGCGCAAATGCTCCTCCAGCAGCTGCAGGGCGAAGGACTGCAGGGCCTTGGTGGAGGCGGAGACCTGCGTGAGTATGTCGATGCAGTAGACGTCCTCGTCGACCATGCGTTGCAGGCCGCGGATCTGGCCCTCGATGCGGCGCAGGCGTTTGAGGTGTTCGTCCTTCTGCTTGTGGTACCCGTGCACGCCGTGGTCGTGATCGGTCACGACGTCCGCAGCGGTGGTGACTTCCGTGACGTTCGCGACATCCGTGCCGTCGGAGGGCGCTCCCGCGCCGGCCTTGGTGGTCGTCATCGCGTCCTCCTGGGCAGTGAGCCGACATATACCCCTAGTAGGTATATGGTACCGAACTTTACTGGGTATACGCCCCTTGGCCGATGCCGTACACAGGCGTACGGAACGGCTGGATCCTGCCCCTGGACCGCCCCCGTGCTCATCACTGTGCCTGATGGGCGACACTGGTGGGCGGCCCGATAGCCGTGGCCGGATGATGCGCCTAGCATCAGCCTGACCGAAACCGAAGCACCCCGAGGACCCCACGTGCGCTTTCGTCTGACCCCCAGGGAGACGAGCTTCTACGACATGTTCGCCGCCTCCGCGGACAACATCGTCACGGGCTCGAAACTCCTGATGGAACTGCTCGGGGCGGACGCTTCCGCCCGGGCCGAGATCGCAGAGCGTATGCGGGCAGCGGAACACGCAGGTGACGACGCCACGCACGCGATCTTCCACCAGCTGAACTCCTCGTTCATCACGCCGTTCGACCGCGAGGACATCTACTCCCTCGCGTCGTCCCTCGACGACATCATGGACTTCATGGAGGAGGCCGTCGACCTGGTCGTCCTCTACAACGTCGAGGAACTGCCCAAGGGCGTCGACCAGCAGATCGAGGTCCTGGCGCGCGCTGCCGAACTGACGGCCGAAGCGATGCCGCACCTGCGCACCATGGAGAACCTCACCGAGTACTGGATCGAGGTCAACCGGCTGGAGAACCAGGCCGACCAGATCCACCGCAAGCTGCTGGCGCACCTCTTCAACGGCAAGTACGACGCCATCGAGGTCCTGAAGCTCAAGCAGATCGTGGACGTGCTGGAGGAAGCGGCGGACGCGTTCGAGCACGTGGCGAACACGGTGGAGACCATCGCCGTCAAGGAGTCCTGAGCCCTTCATGGACACCTTCGCTCTGGTCGTGACCATCGGGGTCGCGCTCTTCTTCACGTACACCAACGGCTTCCACGACTCGGCGAACGCCATCGCCACGTCCGTGTCGACGCGGGCGCTGACGCCGAAGGCCGCGCTGGCGATGGCCGCGGTGATGAACCTCGCCGGTGCCTTCATGGGGTCCGGGGTCGCCAAGACCGTCAGTGAGGGGCTGATCCAGACGCCCGTCGGGTCGAAGGGGATGGGGATCCTCTTCGCCGCGCTGGTGGGCGCGATCGTCTGGAACCTCATCACCTGGTACTTCGGGCTGCCCTCGTCCTCCTCGCACGCGCTGTTCGGCGGCATGGTGGGGGCGGCGCTGGCCGGCGGCACGACGGTCTACTGGCACGGAGTGCTGGAGAAGGTCGTCATCCCCATGTTCATCTCCCCGGTGGTCGGTCTGCTGGCCGGTTACCTGGTGATGACCGCCATCATGTGGATGTTCCGGAAGGCCAACCCGCACAAGGCCAAGCGCGGGTTCCGCATAGCCCAGACCGTCTCGGCGGCCGGCATGGCGCTGGGGCACGGTCTGCAGGACGCGCAGAAGACCATGGGCATCGTCGTGATGGCGCTCGTCATCGCGGATGTCGAGGACTACGGCGACCCGATCCCGGTGTGGGTGAAGGTCGCCTGTGCGGTGATGCTGTCGCTGGGGACGTACGCCGGCGGCTGGCGGATCATGCGGACGCTGGGGCGGAAGATCATCGAGCTGGACCCGCCGCAGGGGTTCGCGGCCGAGACGACGGGGGCGTCGATCATGTTCGCCACCGCGTTCCTGTTCAAGGCGCCCATCTCCACGACCCACGTCATCACGTCGGCGATCATGGGCGTGGGGGCCACCAAGCGTGTGAACGCCGTGCGGTGGGGCGTCGCCAAGAACATCATCCTGGGGTGGTTCATCACGATGCCGGCCGCCGCGCTGGTGGCCGCCGCCTCGTTCGGGATCGTGAACCTGGCGTTCCTGTAGGCGTCCGGAGTACACGAACAGGCCCGCCCCCGGGAGCCAGGGGCGGGCCCTTTTTCGGCCTCGCGGTGGCACCGCCATGCAGCACCGCGAGGAGTCTCGGCGGAGTCGGACCGATCAGCCGAAGCGGCCGGAGATGTAGTCCTCCGTGGCCTGGACCGACGGGTTGGAGAAGATGCGCTCCGTGTCGTCGATCTCGATGAGCTTGCCGGGCTGGCCGACCGCCGCGAGGTTGAAGAACGCCGTGCGGTCGGAGACCCGCGCCGCCTGCTGCATGTTGTGCGTCACGATGACGATCGTGAAGCGCTCCTTCAGCTCGCCGATCAGGTCCTCGATCGCCAGGGTGGAGATCGGGTCCAGGGCCGAGCAGGGCTCGTCCATGAGCAGGACGTTCGGCTCCACCGCGATCGCCCGCGCGATGCACAGACGCTGCTGCTGACCACCCGACAGACCCGAGCCGGGCTTGTTGAGGCGGTCCTTGACCTCGTTCCAGAGGTTCGCGCCCTTGAGCGACTTCTCCACGACGTCGTCCAGCTCGGACTTCTTGTACGAACCGTTGAGCCTCAGGCCCGCCGCGACGTTGTCGTACACCGACATGGTGGGGAAGGGGTTCGGCCGCTGGAAGACCATGCCGACCTCGCGCCGCACGGCCACCGGGTCGATACCGGCGCCGTAGAGGTTCTCGTCATCGAGCAGGACCTTGCCCTCGACGCGGCCGCCCGGCGTGACCTCGTGCATCCGGTTCAGGGTGCGCAGGAAGGTGGACTTGCCGCAGCCGGACGGGCCGATGAAGGCGGTCACGGACCGGGGCTGGATGGTCATCGAGATGTCCTCGACGGCCAGGAAGGAACCGTAGTAGGCGTTGAGGCCGCTGATATCAATGCGCTTGGCCATGTGAATCACTGCTTCTTTCGGGGGTTCGGGTCGCTGATCGGCCACACGCGGCGGTAGCCGCACATTTACGGGCTAGCGGCCCGTCTTCGGGGCCTTCCAGCGGGCGATGCCCCGGGCCACCAGGTTGAGGATCATGATGAAGGCGATGAGCACCAGAGCCGCCGCCCAGGCGCGGTCGTACGCCGGGCCCTGACCGCCACTGTTCGCGAACTGCAGGTAGATGTACACCGGCAGGGACGCCTGCGGATCCTTGAACGGGTTGGCGTTGATGAAGTTCGTCACCCACACCACCAGCAGCAGCGGAGCGGTCTCACCGGTGATACGGGCGATCGCGAGCATCACACCGGTGGTGATACCGCCGATGGAGGTCGGCAGAACCACCTTCAGAATGGTGCGCCACTTGGGCACGCCCAGCGCCAGCGAGGCCTCGCGCAGCTCGTTCGGGACGAGCTTGAGCATCTCCTCGGTGGAGCGGACGACGACCGGCAGCATCAGGATGGACAGGGCCATCGAGCCGGCGAAGCCGGAGTAGCCCATGCCCAGGATGATGATCCACAGGCTCAGGATGAACAGACCCGCGACGATCGACGGGATACCCGTCATGACGTCGACGAAGAAGGTGATGGCCTTGGCGAGCTTGCCGCGGCCGTACTCGACCAGGTAGATGGCGGTCAGCACACCGATCGGCACGGAGATCACGGTGGCGATGCCGACCTGCTCCAGGGTGCCGAGGATGGCGTGGTAGATGCCGCCGCCGGGCTCGGTGTCGGCGATCACGCCCATCGAGTGGCTGAGGAAGTAGCCGTCGAGGACCTTGACGCCGCGCTTGACCGTCGCGTAGATGAGCGAGGCCAGCGGGATGACGGCGAGCAGGAAAGCGACCCAGATCAGGCTGGTGGCCACACGGTCCTTGGCCTGGCGGCGTCCCTCGACGCGCGCGGAGATGCCGTACGACCCGAGGACGAACAGCAACGCGGCGATCAGCGCCCACTGGATGTTGCTGCCCAGCCCGGCGGCCGTGCTGATGCCGAGGCCGAGGGCGATGGAGCCCGCGGCGACCGCCCAGGAGAACCACTTGGGCAGCGTGGCGCCCTTGAGGCTGCTCGGGCGCTTGGCGGAGAGAGTTGCGTTGCTCATGCGTTGGCCCCCGAGAACTCCTTGCGCCGCTCGATGATGAGTCGGGCGGTGCCATTGACCAGCAGTGTGATGACGAAGAGCACCAGACCGGAGGCGATCAGCGCGTCACGGCCGTTCTCGGTGGCCTCGTTGAACTTGCTGGCGATGTTCTGGGCGAAGGTGCCGCCGCCCGGGTCGAGCAGGCTGGCGTTGATGTCCATGATCGGCGACAGGACCATGGCGACCGCCATCGTCTCGCCGAGCGCGCGGCCGAGGCCGAGCATCGAGGCGGAGATGATGCCGGAGCGGCCGTAGGGGAGGACGGACATGCGGATGACCTCCCAGCGCGTGGCGCCGAGGGCCAGGGCCGCCTCCTCGTGCATCTGCGGGACCTGGCGGAAGATCTCACGGCTCACGTTCGTGATGATCGGCAGGATCATGATCGCGAGCAGGATGCCGACGGTGAACAGGGAGCGGGGCGCGCCGCCGTTCCACTCGAAGATGCCGGTCCAGCCGAGGTACTGGTCCAGCCAGCCGTACAGGCCGTCCAGGTTCGGCACGAGGACGAGGGCGCCCCACAGGCCGTAGACGATGGACGGTACGGCGGCGAGCAGGTCGATCACGTACGCGATGGGGCCGCCGAGCTTGCGCGGGGCGTAGTGCGTGATGAACAGGGCGATGCCGATGGAGATGGGCACCGCGATGGCCAGCGCGATGATCGACGACACGACCGTGCCGAAGGCCAGGACGGCGATGCCGAAGACCGGCGGGTCGCCGGTCGGGTTCCACTCGAAGGTGGTGAAGAAGTTCGCCTCGTCCTTGCTGATCGCGTTGACGGCGCGCAGGGTCAGGAAGACGGCGATGGCCGCCATGACGACCAGCAGGAAGATGCCGGACCCGCGGGAGAGGGCGAGGAAGACGCGGTCCCCGGGGCGGGTGGCGCCGCGCGCGGCGCGCTTCTGCTCGGTCTGGGACGGCTGTGGTGTGGGCGGAGCGGGCTTGTTCTCTGTCGATATATCCATTGAGGTCTCCGGTCTGCGAGCCACCGTCCTGGGCGGCTCATGACGGAGCCGCCCTTGGTCGGGAGGCTCCTTGCGGCGGTGCACCGGATCGTGCGGCCCGCTTCGGTGGGAGCGGGCCGCACTCAGGTCAGCTCAGGCCCTTGATGGTCTCGCGGACCTCAGTGATGATCTCGTCGGGCATCGGGGCGTAGTCGGCGTCGGTCAGCACGCCCTGGCCTTCCTCGGACGCCATGTAGCCGAGGAAGGACTTGACGGCCGGCAGGGTCTCCGCCTTGTTGCCCTTGTCGCAGACGATCTCGTACGTGACCAGCGTGATCGGGTAGGCGCCCTCGGCCTTGGTCGCGTAGTCCAGCTCCAGCGCCATGTCCTTGCCGGTGCCGACGCGCTTGGCGGCGGCGATGGCCTTGGTGGCGTTGTCGAGGGTGGCCTCGACCGGCGTGCCGGAGCCCGTGTCGAGCTTGACCGTCTTCATGCCGCCCTTGGCGTACGACAGCTCGAAGTACGAGATCGCACCCGCGGTCTGCGTCACCTGCTGCGCCAGGCCGGAGGAGCCCGACGCGGACTGGCCGCCCTTGGCCTCCCAGGACTTGCCCGGCTCGTACTTCCAGTCGTTCGGGGCCGCGGCGGCCAGGTACTTGGTGAAGTTGTCCGTGGTGCCGGACTCGTCCGAACGGTGGAACGCCTGGATCTTGAGGTTGGGAAGCTTCGCGTCGGGGTTCAGCTTCTTGATGGCCTCGTCGTTCCAGTTGGTGATCTTGCTGTCGAAGATCTTGGCGAGGGTGGCGGAGTCCAGGACGAGGCTGTCGACGCCCGGGACGTTGTAGCCGACGGCGATCGGGCCGCCGACCATCGGCAGGTCGATGGCCTGGCCGCCCTTGCAGACCTTCTTGGAGTCGGCGACCTCCTTGGAGTCCAGCGCGGAGTCCGAGCCGGCGAACGCGGTCTGGCCCTGGAGGAACGCGGTGATGCCCGCACCCGAGCCGGTCGGGTTGTAGTTCACCTGCACGCTCTTGCATGCCGCGGTGTACTGCTTGACCCAGGCGTCGACCGCGTTCTTCTGCGCGGAGGAGCCGGAGGCCTGGAGCTGGCCGCTGGCGTCGCCGCAGTCGATGTTGCCGGCCGCCGCGGTCTGGGTGCCGCCGCCGTTGCCGCCGGTGTCGTCGGAGCCGCACGCCGTGAGGGCCAGGGCGCCGGAGACGGCGAGAGCACCGAGAGCGAGGGCCCGCCGGTTCTTGCGCTGAAGCTTCACTTGAGTTCCTTCCAGGAGCCGCCGTCCTGAATTCGGCGGCGTGCGAAAGTCTGGGTGTCGCGGACGCGGACTCGCACCACCGCAGGCACGGCTCGCGTCGGTAAGGCCGAAATTAGGCAGATCAGGTGAAGCCGCCGATGGCCGCAAATGAACGGGGGGTGAACCCCTGCCTAAGGCCTGGTTAGGTCACGGAATGCTTACGGGGAGAGCACGTACGCGTTCCGCTTCCGGGGCGGACCGACGAGATCCGGTCAGCCGGCCGTGCGCGGCAGGTGCAGTACGGCGAGCAGCGCGTCGACCAGGGGGCGGTCGTAAGGCTGGGTGAGGCGGGCGCGGGCCGCCGCCGGGGCCAGCCACAGGATCCGGTCCACCTCGTCCGTCGGGGAAAAAGCGCAGCTCACCGCCTCGGCTGCCCAGTAGCGCACCTGCTTGGGGCGGCCGTTCGCCCGATAGCGCAGGGTGGGCAGCTCGGCGCCCGGCACGGCCCGGCAGCCGGTCTCCTCCGCGACCTCGCGCAGGGCGCCGGCGAGCGCGTCCTCGCCGCGCTTCAGCTTGCCCTTCGGCCAGGACCAGTCGTCGTATTTCGGCCGGTGGACGAGGCACAGTTCCAGCCCGCCGGTGACGGGGGAACGGCGCCACAGGACGCAGCCGGCCGCCTGCACGGTGCGGTCCTCGGGGGAGCTCACCGGGTGCTCACCGCCTCCTTCTGCCAGGCCTGCTGGAACGCGAACCGGGCCGCCTCCACCTCGTGCCGCTGGTCGGCGTGGAGCACGCCGAGGGCGTACGCCGTGGCCGGGGCGATGCGGGGGGTGCGGGCCGCCTGGGCCGCCGCCGCCGCTGCCTCCGAGGCGTCGCGGTGCCGGTTCAGGGCCTGGCCCGCGGAGAGCAGGCGCAGGTCGACGACGGTGTTGCCCTGGGGGCCGCAGGCGGCCTCGCGGGCGTAGCGGTGCAGGCGCAGCAGCAGGCGGACCTGGTGCCAGGGGGCGTCCTGCGGGTGCGGGACCGTGTCCGGGGACAGGCCGTGGACGAGCGCCGCGGCGTTGTACGGGCTGCCCGCGGTGATGAGCGGCAGGGCGGCCACGGCGTCCCTGAGGCGTTCCTCCGCCGCCCTGGCGTGGGGGCGGAGGTCGGCGGCGGCGGCCGTCGCGGTGAGGGGGACCTCGCTGGCCAGGACCGCGACCTTGTCCGCGATGGCGTGGAAGCGGCTGCTGCCCAGGGCTTGCAGGGCTGTGGAGTGGGCTCGGGTGCGGGCGAGGGTGAGCTGGCGGTCGAGCAGGGCGCCTGCTTTGGCCGCTCCCACGGTGAGGTTGCCGCGTTCCTGTGTCGCCGTCTGGCCGGCCGGGGCGCCGGCGCGATGGCCCGCGGCCGGCTCGGTCGCCTGTGCGGGGAACGCCGTCGACCCCGACAGGCGGTGCAGGGCCGACAGCAGGCGCTCCAGGCGGGCCGTGTACGCGTGTTCCATGGCCAGGGTGCCCGAGACCCAGGCCAGTTCCGGGCGCATGCCCTCGCACCAGTCCGTGTCCAGCAGGGGCTGGAACGTGTGCAGGCTGGCGCTGATGCGGCGGGCCGAGCGGCGCAGGGCGCGGGCCGCCTCGGCGGATCCCTCCGAGCCGTTCGCCCCCGACCCCGTCTCCCGGTGCAGGCGCAGCGCTCGGAGGAACTCCGTGGCCTGCGCCCGCAGGTAACCGGCGAGGACGTCACCGGTGGGGGCGGGACCGGCGGACCCGAGCTGGGGATCCGTCGGGTCAAGGTGTTGCTGTGCCACGCCGGCGCCTCCGGGCGTCTATGAGCATCTCCTGGACGTTGCGCAGGGGCTGGCCGTCCGCGTCGGTCGCATGCCGGGTCCAGTCGCCGTCCGGGCCGAGGTGCCAGGAGGCGGTGGCGTCGGACATGCCGGTCTCCAGCAGCCGGTTCAGGGCCGCCCGGTGGGCCGGGTCGGTGACCCGGACCAGGGCTTCTATCCGGCGGTCGAGGTTGCGGTGCATCATGTCGGCGCTGCCGATCCACACCTCGGGCTCGCCGCCGTTGCCGAAGGCGAAGACCCGGGAGTGCTCCAGGAACCGGCCGAGGATCGAGCGGACCCGGATGTTCTCCGACAGGCCCGCGACGCCCGGGCGCACCGCGCAGATGCCGCGCACCCAGATGTCCACCGGCACGCCCGCCTGGGCGGCCCGGTAGCAGGCGTCGATGACGGCCTCGTCGACCATCGAGTTGACCTTGATGCGGACGTACGCGGGCCGTCCCGCGCGGTGGTGCTGGGTCTCCTTGGTGATCCGCGAGACCAGGCCGTCGCGCAGTGACTTGGGGGCCACGAGCAGGCGGCGGTAGGTCTCCCGGCGCGAGTAGCCGGAGAGGCGGTTGAACAGGTCCGAGAGGTCCGCGCCGACCTGCGGGTCGGCCGTGAGCAGGCCGAGGTCCTCGTAGAGGCGGGCCGTCTTCGGGTGGTAGTTGCCGGTGCCGACGTGGCTGTAGCGGCGCAGCGTCTCGCCCTCCTGGCGGACCACCAGCGACAGCTTGCAGTGGGTCTTCAGCCCGACCAGGCCGTAGACGACGTGGCAGCCGGCCTCCTCCAGCTTGCGGGCCCACTTGATGTTGGCGTGCTCGTCGAAGCGGGCCTTGATCTCGACAAGGACCAGGACCTGCTTGCCGGACTCGGCGGCCTCGATGAGCGCGTCGACTATCGGGGAGTCGCCGGAGGTGCGGTACAGGGTCTGCTTGATCGCGAGGACGTCCGGGTCGCCGGCCGCCTGCTCCAGGAAGGCCTGGACGGAGGTGGAGAACGAGTCGTACGGGTGGTGCAGCAGCACGTCCCGTTCGCGCAGCGCGGCGAAGATGTCCGGCGCGGACGCCGACTCGACCTCGGCGAGGTCGCGGTGGGTGCCGGCGACGAACTTGCGGTACTTCAGCTCCGGGCGGTCCAGGGAGGCGATGCGGAACAGGCCCGTGAGGTCCAGCGGGCCGGGCAGCGGGTACACCTCGGCCTCGCTGATCTTCAGCTCGCGCACGAGGAGGTCCAGGACCTCGCGGTCGATGGACTCCTCGACCTCCAGGCGCACCGGCGGCCCGAAGCGGCGCCGCATGAGCTCCTTCTCCAGGGCCTGGAGCAGGTTCTCCGCGTCGTCCTCCTCGACCTCCAGGTCCTCGTTCCTCGTCAGGCGGAAGGCGTGGTGCTCCAGCACCTCCATGCCCGGGAACAGCTCCTCCAGGTGGGCGGCGATGACGTCCTCGATGGGGACGTAGCGGCCCGGGGAGCTCTCCAGGAACCGGGACAGCAGCGGCGGCACCTTCACGCGGGCGAAGTGCTTGTGGCCCGTGACCGGGTTGCGCACGACGACGGCCAGGTTCAGGGACAGGCCGGAGATGTACGGGAAGGGATGTGCCGGGTCGACCGCCAGCGGGGTCAGCACGGGGAAGATCTGGTGCCGGAACAGGGTGAACAGGCGGGCCTGCTCCTTCTCCTGGAGCTCGCTCCAGCGGACCAGGTGGATGCCCTCCTCCGCGAGTGCGGGGGCGACGTCCTCGTGGTAGCAGGCGGCGTGCCGGGCCATGAGCTCGCGGGAGCGGGCCCAGATCATCTCCAGCACCTCGCGGGGCTGGAGGCCGGAGGCGGAGCGGGTGGCCACGCCGGTGGCGATGCGGCGCTTCAGACCGGCCACCCGGACCATGAAGAACTCGTCCAGGTTGCTGGCGAAGATCGCCAGGAAGTTCGCCCGCTCCAGCAGCGGCGTGTTCGGGTCCTCGGCGAGTTCGAGCACACGCTCGTTGAACGCGAGCCAGCTGCGCTCCCGGTCGAGGAAGCGGCCCTGGGGCAGCTGCGGCCCGTCGTACGGCGACTCCTCGTACGCGTCGAGGTCGGCGTCGATGTCGGGTTCCAGGTCGGAGACGGCCGCGGCCACCGTGTGCGGGCGGTGGGCTGCGATGGAGCCCACGGAGGGCTGCGCGTGCTGGACCTGTGCCTGGGTGTTCGGCTGGCTCATGGACCCATTCTTCCGCGCCGCGAGCATCACGGGCGCGTCGGAGAGCGCGGGCGGGAGCGGGGGCGTCACATGAGTGTTCCCGTTTCCCTCAGGCCCCTGCTGGGGCGGCGAAGGCTCTGGCACGGCGGGAGTCATTGGCCGAGCGTCGCAAGCTCGTCTGAATCGATGGTTACGGAGACATGACGTGCGGGATAGCGGGGGGCGGCTCGCGGGCGTCCACAGGCCCGGGGCGGGGCGCGGGCGGCTGCCCACAGGCTGTGGACGGCTCCTCCCGCCGCCCGCCGGCGCCGGCCAAGCCGTGCTTTCTTGAATCCTCCCCTCCCTGAGGGGGAGGGGATTCCTGGCTCAGGCAGCCTCCTGGAGCAGCGCTCCAGGAGGTCTTGCGCCATCAGCACCAGCCGGGTTGAGACCAGCCCGGAGGAGCATCACGCGTGCGGAGTTCTTGTCCCGTGGGGAGACCGCCCCGCATGCGGTGCAGGTGTAGGTGCGCTCACCCAGCGGCAGTGCATGCTTGGCTCTCGACATGCAGTTGGCGCAGTCCATTGTGGTGTGCGCGGGGTGAACCAGGCGGACGTCACGCCCGTGCTTGCGGCCCATCTCCAGCAGAGCGGCCTTGCGGGCCATCGTGCTCTTGGCAAGAAACCGGGGCTTGAAGTCCTCGACCGCGATGGCGTCGTGGTCGCGGACCACCCTCTTGGCCCACTTACGGCCGGTGTCCTGGCGCTGCCGGGCCACCTTCTTGTACGCCCTCGCCCGCAGTTTTTTCGCCTCGCGGTAGCCCTTCGATGCGGGCTGGCCCTTCTTCGGCCTGCGACGGGCCATCATCCGGTCATACCGGATCAGCTTCGTGCCGGCCTTCCTGCCATGCTGGGCATGGGGCAGGTCGTGCGCGTCGGACGTGGTGGTCGCGGTCTGTCTCACACCCCAGTCGACACCGAGCACCCGACCGGTCTCCGGCAAGGGCTCGACGGCCGCAGGGAGGACGAAGGAGCCGTACCAGTGCCCGAGACTGTCCTGGTACACACGCACCGAGGACGGCTCAGCCGGCAGCTCCCGCGACCACACCACCCTCACCACGATGCCCCCGGCCAGGTGCAACCGGCCGTCCTTCAACCGGAAGCCGCGCCGGGTGTAGTTCAGGGTCGGCAGCGCCTCGCGCTTCTTCTTGTACGTCGGCATCCCCACCCGGCGCGCCACGGGCAGACGTTCCTTGATGTCCTTGTGCGCCTGGGCGCGGAATCGTCCTCCGGGCCTCGGTCAGCATCCGGTCGAGCTGCGCCGGGCCGCACGTCTGCTTCTCCCCCGTCTCCCGGTTGTGCAGGTACACGGCCCTGGACTTGGCGACACACTCGTTCCACAGCCAACGGCACCGGTCCCACTCCGCCACCAGCGCCGTCCGGGCAGCGCAGGACAGACGCAGCCGGAAGGTGTAGCGGGCATGCCCGGCCCCTCCACGTACGCCATCGCGCTCCCTCTCGTCATGACAAGGCGTCCCGAACCCTGCAAAGGACCATACGTACGATCGCCGTACGCACGTCCACAAATCCCGCGTCCATCACCCCGACCAGCGACAACAGGCACACGCGTTCGCATCACAAGAGAAACATCGGACAGCCCTACGGGCGCTCCGCGCTCAGAACGGGACACGGCGACGCTCCGCGTCGTAACACCCGGGATGCGATTCATCCCCGGCGTGAACGCCGGAGCATACTCGCAAGAAACAGGTTGAACCGTTCGGGCCGGGCGGGTCCTCGTCGTCCCGGCCGTGGCGGCCTGGTGGACGGTCGCGCTGCTGCTCGTACCGCCGGACATCCGGCCGCCGGTCGCCGCCCTGACCCTGGAGGCCGGTGCGACCTTCGTGCTGGCGGTGGCCGGTGCGGCGGCCATGGTGCGCTTCAGCGACCTCACCCGGCCCGGACCGCCGGCCGCGGCCGGCCTGCTGACCACGGCGCTGCTGGCCCTGCTGTTCTGACCGGGACGCTGGGCGCTGTTCGTACCGGTCGAGGACGACCGGTGGGCGGCGGCGCACGACCGGTGGGCGGTACTGCTGGCCGGGGCGGTGGTGGCGGGCGTGGTGTGGGTGACGGAGCCGGTGCGCCGATGGTCCTTGCGGCGGGCCGGGCCCCGTCAGGAGCATGCACCCGTGGACCTCAAAGCCGTACGGGCCTTCGTCGCGATCGCCGACTCCGGGCAGTTCCAGAAGGCCGCCGTGGACCTGTCCCTCACCCAGCAGGCCGTGTCCAAGCGGATCGCCGCGCTGGAGAAGGACCTCGGGGTGCGGCTGCTGGTCCGTACACCCCGGGGCGCGGAACTCACCATCGACGGACAGGCCCTCCTGCCCCACGCCCGCGCCCTGCTCCGGGCGGAGGAACGGGCGGTGGCCGCGGTACGCCCGGGGGACCGCGCGCTGCGCGTGGACGTCGTGGGCCGCAGGGCCGCCACGGCCGGCCTGGTGCGGGACTTCCACCGCACCCGCCCGGACATCACGCTGGACGTCATCGCGCTGTTCGGCGCGGACGCGGCGGTGACGGCCGTGCGGGACGGGGCGGTGGACGCCACGTTCCGCGCGGTGACCATGCCCGGGCACCGGCTGCCGGACGGCGTCTCGGCGGTTCCCGTCCTGGACGAACCACTCCGCCTGTGCGTCGGCCCCGACCACGAGTTCGCCGACGCGCCCTCGGTCACTGCGGCGCAGCTGAAGGGGCAGCGGATCTGGATGCCGGGCAACACGCCGGGCACGGAATGGTCCGCCTACTACGACGAACTCGCCGAGACCTTCGGCCCGACCATCGACACCATCGGCCCCAACTTCGGCATCGAGGCGCTCCTCGACACCATCGCGGACTCCCCGACCCTGGCGACGTTCCTCAGCGAACGCACGCCCCTGGTCTGGCCGGCCGACCACGACCTACGCCTCGTTCCGGTGATCGACCCGACCCCGGTCTACCCCCACTCCCTGCTCTGGCGAACGGACAATCCCCATCCGGGCCTGGCAGCACTCCGGGACCACCTGGTGGCCACACGGCCGAGGTTGACGGAGGGGGAGGTGTGGAAGCCGGGTTGGGCGAGGTGAGTCAGCCCTTCACTCCGCTGAGAAACGCCGCCCACGGCTCCGACCGGAACACGAGCACGGGGCCGTGCGGCGTCTTGCTGTCGCGGACGGGGACTATGCCGGGGTGGTTGTCGGCGACTTCGAGGCAGTTCGTCCCGCCCCCGTCGCTGTAGGAGGACTTACGCCACACAGTGGTGCTGGGGTCAGGTGTTTGGCTCATGATCTGTACTCCTCCAGAAGGCGCTTCATGAACGCCGTCGATTCCGCCGGGGTCAGCGCCGCGTCCCGGGCGAGATCGTAGGACAAACGGAAGCGCAGCACCTTGTCCGGATCATGGATCAGTTCGCCGTAGCCGATGCCCTCCGTCCAGGCAACGGGATCACCGACGCGTTGCCAGAAGAGCCAGAGGTGACTGTCCATGAGGTCGTGCACGCCCGCTGTGAAGGGGAGTACCTGGATGGCGACGTTCGGCAGCTCCGCCGCGTCCACCAGGTGTGACAACTGCTCTGCCCACACCTTCGCGTCGGGGACCGGCCGCCGCAGCGCACCTTCGTCCAGGATCACGCGCACGTTCGGTGCGGGGTCGCGATAGAGCAACTCCTGCCTTCCCATGCGCGCGGCCACCTGTTCCTCGAGTTCATCGCCGTTGCCAGCTGTTGTCTGGGCTCCAGACAACCCTGACAACACCGTGCGGGCGTAGCCCTCTGTCTGCAAGAGACCCGGCACCCTGAGCTGGAAGAGCCACATGATCCGTGCCGACGCCTCAAGGTCCATGAACGCCTTGTACTTGTCCTTGATGACCTCCCGTCGCGCCTCGCGCCACTCCCGAACCAGCAGGTCACCGGAGCCGTAATAGCTGTCCAGGTCCTCCATGACCGTCCGCTTGGAGAGCCGGTCCCCCTTCTCCAGACGGCTCAGGTAGCTCTTGTCGTAGCCGGTGTCCTCGGCCAGTTGCCCGAGCGACTTGCCCTCCTTCTCCCGCAGAAACCGCAGCGTCCGACCGAGCGCGGCACGCCCGGACTCTTCCGGTACGTCAACGACTTGGTCCACGTCACCCCTCCCCGTCGCCTGACCCGCCAGGCAACACCTGGCCTCTTCCGCAGCGTACGCGCGATCAGTGACGATCGAGACACGAACGGTAATCACGGCCCCCGCCCGTCCTCATGCCCACAAAGCCGGACAGTTGCCCCCAGCCAGCTGTCAATGTCCTGTCATACCCGTCGGTAGCGCGAACTCCCGCCTCTCATCTGACATCTTCATCGCCGTCAGAGAACCGCAAGCAGGAGTGAGCCCCCCACATGCGACTCACACGCAAGTCAACTCTCAAGAAATGCGGCGCAGTTGCCGCCTCCGTCGTCCTCGCCATAACCGGTCTGCTGGCCGGCGCGGGGACCGCCACCGCCGGGCCCGCCGGGGCCACCAACATCCGGGGCGTCGACCCGGGTGACACCGACCGGATGATCGAGCGGCTCTGCAGCCAGGAGACGAGCCTCACCGGCGTCTACGGCGCCCTGAACGTCGACACCGGTGAGTTCAAGACCCGCGACGAGTACCTGCGGGACGTCTTCGGGCTGTGGAAGCCCGCCGGGCCGTGGGAGTTGTTCCGCGGCTGGTGTGGATACGCCGAGGCCTCCACCTGGTCGATCAAGGGCGACACCGTCCGCACGTCCCGGTGGATCGGCAACAAGGGGTCCGCCGACGACAAGGAGACCTTCGTCAGCAGCTACAGCACCAAGACCTTCGCCAAGAAGAGCGTCGGCGGCACCATCAGCCTCTCCCTCGCCAAGAGCATCTTCTCCGGCACCGTGGGCGGCAGCGCCGGCTACGAGTGGGGCTGGGAGAAGGAGTCCCGGTTCGAGACCCGCAGCGAGAAGACCATTCCGCCCTGCCGGCAGGTCGCCGTGACCTGGACGCCGTACCAGCGCGTGGTGCGCGTGAACCCGGTGTTCTACGTCGAGGACTACGAGTGGAACAAGGGCAACGGCGACCGGACCGTGCACAGCTGGCGCGACCGGGGCTACCGCACGATCTACTCGCACGGGTACTACATCGACGGCATCTCCGACAAGCTCCTCCCCAACGGCCAGCCCGACGGCCGTGAGGACAAGATCGAGGAGAAGCTCGACCCCAAGTCCTGCACCCAGTAAACGGCTTGGGCAAGGCGGCAACCTTTTCGTGCGGGGCGGCGACCCCACCGCGGATCATCCCCCCGCACGGAACGGATTCGCCGCATGAGTGAGCCGCGCAGCACCCCCCGCCACCGCAGAAGCCGCACCGCCCTGGCGGTCGGGGTCCCCCTGGCCCTGACCGCCGCCGGCACCCTCGCCTACGGCACCGACCTCGGCGTCCTCGGCCTCACCGCGCAACAGGCCTCTGCCGCCGCCCCGTCCTGGGCCGCCGACACCGCCGACGGGTTCGCCTCCGTCAACTCCCTCGGCCAGAACGGGACGTACGGCGGGCGCGGCGGTCAGGTCGTCACCGTGAAGACGCAGGCCGAGCTGGAGAAGTACGCCACCGCGACCCAGCCGTACGTCATCGTCGTCGCCGGGGCCATCACCATGAACCCGGTCGGCAAAGAGATCAAGGTGCAGTCCGACAAGACCATCGTCGGGGCCGGGACCTCCGGGCACATCGTCGGCGGAGGGTTCTTCCTCGGCCAGGGCGTACACAACGTCATCATCCGGAACCTGACCATCCGGGACTCGTACCAGGGCGTCTGGAACGACAAGGACCACGACTTCGACGCGATCCAGATGGACGGCGCCCATCACGTGTGGATCGACCACAACGACCTGCGGCACATGGCCGACGGGCTCATCGACGTCCGCAAGGACTCGACGAACGTCACCGTCTCCTGGAACAAGCTGAGCGACAACAACAAGACCTTCGGCATCGGCTGGACCGAGAACGTCAAGACCGACATCACGATCCACCACAACTGGATCCGCGAGACCGAGCAGCGCAACCCGTCCACCGACAACGCCGCCCACGCGCACCTCTACAACAACTGGCTGGAGGACGCGCCCGGCACGAGCATCAACTCGTCGTACGGGAACTACTCGCGCGGCGCGACCAAGATGGTGCTGGAGAACTCCTACTTCCAGGGCGTGAAGAACCCCGTCATCAAGGACAGCGGCGCCGCCGTCGTGCAGCGCGGCAGCGTCTTCTCCGGGACCAGCGGGCGCAACGAGACCGGCGGGACCGCCTTCGATCCGAAGGCCTACTACCCGTACACCCTCGACAAGGCCGCCGACCTGCCGTCGATCCTCAAGTCCGGTGCCGGGCCCCGCGCCTCCCTCGGCACGACCGCCGCTTCCCCCAAGGCCGCCGCCGCGACCACCCTCACCGTCGCCAAGGACGGCAGCGGGCAGTACACGAGCGTCCAGGCCGCCGTGAACGCCGTGCCCGCCAACAATCCCTCCCGTGTCGTCATCGCCGTGAAGCCGGGGACGTACCGGGAGCTGGTGAAGGTGCCCTCCAACAAGCCGCACGTCACCATCCAGGGCACCGGCGGCAGCCGCAAGGACACGACGATCGTCTACAACAACGCGTCGGGTACGCCGAAGCCCGGCGGCGGCACGTACGGCACCGGCGGCAGCGCCACCGTCGCCGTCGAGGCCGACGACTTCCAGGCGCGGAACCTGACCATCTCCAACGACTTCGACGAGAAGGCCAACCAGAACCTCAACGGCCACCAGGCCGTGGCGCTGCGGACCGCCGCCGACAAGGTGTTCCTCGACGGGATCATCGTCAGCGGCGACCAGGACACCCTGCTCCTCGACACCGCGGCCAAGGACCGGCTGGGCCGCGTCTACGTCAGCAACTCCTACGTCATCGGCAACGTCGACTTCATCTTCGGCCGGGCCACGGCCGTCGTCGACAGGTCCGTCATCACGCTGAAGAAGCGCTGGGACGGCACCTCGGCCGGGTACGTCACCGCGCCGAGCACGGCCGCCAACCGCAAGGGCATCCTGATCGCCAACTCCACGGTGAACGGGGACGTCTCGGCCGGCAGCTTCTACCTCGGCCGGCCCTGGCACGCGGGCGGTGACGCCTCCCTCGACCCGCAGACCACCGTCCGCAACACGAACCTGAGCAACGCGATCAAGTCGACCCCGTGGACCGACATGAGCGGCTTCTCGTGGAAGGACGACCGGTTCGCGGAGTACAAGAACAGCGGTGCGGGCGCCGGTTCGGCGAGCTCGAACCGGCCGCACCTGACCGATGCGCAGGCCGCCGACCAGGAGGTCGCGGACTGGCTCGCGGGCTGGACGCCCTCGGCGTCCTGACGGCTCCCTTCCGGGTTCGGCTGACCATCCGCGCCGAACCCGGAAGGGCCACCACCCCTACTGCTTCCAGGCGTAGTGCAGCCGGTCCAGGCCGCTCTGGTTGTTCACCGTCAGGCTGAGGTTCGTGCCCGTGCCCTGGAGCGTGGTGAGGGAGTAGGTGTCACCGTTGCGCAGGCCGGGCCAGTAGACCGAGCCCAGGCCCAGCTCCCGGATGGTGTCGGTCGCGGCCTGGATGTACGCGACCTCGTTGGAGCCGCCCACCGGGCCGTTGTAGTCCAGGCCGGTGGTCATGGAGGCGCCGAACTCGTCGAGGATCGTGCGCGAGGCGCAGTCCCCGATGCGGGCCTTGAAGTCCTGCTTCCACTGGTCGACGCTGGTCCAGTCGGTGTGCCAGAAGCCGTAGTTGTGCAGGGCCAGGCGGGTGCCCTTCAGGCGCGGGTCGGCGCAGACCGGCTTGACGTCCTCGCTGTACTTGTAGCCGCCGATCAGGACCCGGTCGCGGGGCACGTTGTTGTGGGTGGTCACCCACTTCGCCGCTATGTCGGTCCACTCCTGCGCGGTGTAGCCGAACGGCTCGTTCATCGGCTCGAAGTACACCTTGGAGTTGCGGGCGTAGGCGGAGGTGAGCCGCGCCCACATCTGGTCCCAGGACGCCTGGTTGTCGATCTTGCCGTCCTTGGCGTTGTCGGCCTCCCAGTAGCCCAGGATGACCTTGAAGCCCTTGGCGGTGGCGGCGTCGATCGCGCCCCGGTACGACTTCCAGAACGGGCCGTTCACCGAGCTCGGGTTGACCGGGAGGCGGACGGTGTTGGCACCCAGCTCGGCGAAGCCGCCGATGATCGCCCGGGACTTGGCGTAGGTGGTGGCGTAGCTGTCGGAGGTGGACAGGCCCGAGGGCACGACCGCGTCGTCGGCGTAGTTGTCGCGCGGGTCGGCCCAGTTGACGCCCTTGAAGTCGCTGACGGGCGGCGGTGCGGTGGGGGAGGCGGCCGCGGGGGAGGCGAGGACCCCGCCGAATGCCGTGGCGCAGGCGAGCAGCGCCCCCAGGCCGGCTGTCCCCCGATGAGTCTTTCGTGACACGACGTCCCCTTCTGAGCAGTTGCGTGCGCGAGAACTCGCGTACTGATCGGCGGCTCGTTGGCTCCCGCAAAGTAGAAGAGGGGCCGAACAGAGGTCAACACATCTGCACACCAAATCTCATCAAGAACGCAGCCGTGCCCCGCTGTCGGCCGTCGGGCCCGGCTACGACCCCACCGAAAGCCCCGACCCCGACACCCGCACCCGGATGCCGTCCTCCTCCACCCGTACGTCGTCCAGCCGTACGTTCCCCTGCTCCGGCTTCGGCAGTTCGAACGCCAGGGACAGCCGGTCGGCCAGGACCGGGCGGGTCAGCCCGGACAGGGAGTCGAGGAGGTCGGGGTCGAGGCCGAGGCGGCGCAGCACCTCCGGGTTGTCCAGGGCCAGGTCGATGAGGTTGAGCTGTTGGGCCTGGCGGGCGAAGCGCGGGGAGCCGGTCAGTTCGGTGAGCTTGCCGTCGTCGGCCAGGGCCTCGCGGACCGTCGCCTCGGGCACGCCCATGCGCTGCACGATGGCCGGGACCGACAGCAGCGCCCTGGCCTTGCGGGTCTCCCGGGCCAGGTCGGCGCTCCCCCGGGGCGTCAGGTGCAGGCCCTCGGAGGCGCGGGTGCCGGGGCGGTAGGTGGCCAGGTCCCCGATGTCCAGGCGCATGCCGCCGATCTCCGTCGCGATGCCCCGTTCCCCCTGCCGCTGGATCCGGGCCTCGGCCCGCAGCCGCAGGTCGTGTCCGGCGACCGGCAGGGTGCCGCGGGCCCGGACCCGGTCGCGGCCCTCGCCGGTGAACGTCACCTGGGAGGCGCCGAGTTCGCGGTTGAGGTCGGCGAAGGACAGCAGGACGTCCCCCTCGAAGCGGGGGACACGGGCGCCGCGCACGGAGGTGAGCCCGTCGGCGTCCAGCCGGATGTCATGGGCCGTGGCCGACACCTTCGCGAGCGAGACCCGGTCGGCGGCGACGTCCGGGACGGTCACCTTCACCGAGTCCAGCCGCTTGTCGGCGAGTTGGGTGAGGAAGGGGAACCCGCCGATCTCCACCTCGGGCGCGGCCGCGAGGTCCAGGCGGTCCTTGAGCGTGTCGGCGGCCCTGTGCTCGGCGTACAGCACGGCCCAGCGGTCGCCGAGCGCGGTGAACGCGGCGAGCACGGCGAGGCCGACCACCGCCTTCACCGCGAGCGGCAGTCCGGCGAAACGATTCTTCCTTCGACGGCCGCCCCGGCGGTGCACCGGTGGGGCCCAGGCGTCCTCGGCGGCCTCCTCGGAGCCCTCGGGGTCCCAGGATTCCTTCCGGAACTCCTCCAGAGGGGTCTCCTCCAACGGCCCGTCGTCGAGGGCGCCGAGTTCCTCATAGGGGTTCGGACGCGGATGCGCATCAGTGTGGTGGGGGGTACGCATCGATCCATCCGACCATGCGCACCGCCCCCACCCGCAACCTGAACTCCAGGTATGCGATTTACTTCACGATCGTGATCCGGTCCGCCTTCGGCGGTGCGAGCGGGCTGCCGGCCGAGGAGTTGGCCGTCAGGTACTGCTCCAGCGCGGCGAGGTCGTCGCTGCCGACGACGTCGTTGGTGCCCTGGCCGAGCGTCGGGAAGCCGTCGCCGCCGCCCGCGAGGAAGCTGTTCGTCGCGACGCGGTAGGTGGCCGCCGGGTCGATGGCCGCGCCGTTCAGCCGGATCGAGTCCGTGACGACCCGGTCGGCACCGGACTTGGTGAGGTCCAGCGTGTAGGTCAGGCCGGACGAGACCTGGAGCACCTTCGGCGACGCGGCGTTCGCGCCGGACACCTGCTCCTTGAGCACCTGGATCAGCTGGGCGCCCGTGAAGTCCTGGAGGTTCACGGTGTTGGCGAACGGCTGGACCGTGAAGCCCTCGGCGTACGTCACGACACCGTCGCCCTCACCGGCCTTGGCCGCGTAGGTCAGCGGTGCCCGGATGCCGCCGGGGTTCATCAGCGCCAGGTCGGTCTCCGGGTCGAGCTGCTTGCCGTGGGCGAGCTGGGCGTCGGCGATGAGGTCGCCGAGCGGGGACTCGGTGCCCGTGTTGCCGATGTCGCCGGAGATGTAGCCGATCGGGCGGTTGCCGATGGGCGCGGCCAGGGCGTTCCACTTGCCGATCAGCTCGGTCATGTCGGGCGCCTTGGGGACGTCCCGGGTGACCACGTGGTTCGCCGACTTCACGGCCGTACGGGCGATGTCGCCGGTCAGCCGGTCGTACGTCAGCGTCGTGTCCGTGTAGAGACGGCCGAAGGACGCGGCCGAGGTGACCATGCGGGGCTTGCCCGCCGGGTCGTTGATCGTGCACACGTACGGGGCGTGGGTGTGCCCCGTCACCAGCGCGTCCACCTGCGGCGTGATGTTCTTGGCGATGTCCACGATCGGGCCGGATATGCCGTCGCCCGCGCCCGGGGCGTCGCAGTCGTAGTTGTACGACGTCGACGCCGGGAAGCCGCCCTCGTGGATGAGGGCGACGATCGACTTCACGCCCTGCCGCTGGAGCACCTTGGCGTACTTGTTGATCGTCTCGACCTCGTCCTTGAAGGCGAGGCCCTTGACGCCTTCGGCGGAGACGATGTCCGGTGTGCCCTCCAGGGTCACGCCGATGAAGCCGACCTTGACGTCCTTCTTCTTCCACACCCAGTAGGGCTTGAGGATCGGCTTCTGCGTCTTCTCGTCGAGGACGTTGGCGGCCAGGTAGGGGAAGTCGGCGCCCTCGAACTCCTCGTCCGTGTAGCAGCCGTCCTTCGGGTGGCAGCCGCCGTACTGCAGACGGGCCAGCTCCTTGGCGCCCTCGTCGAACTCGTGGTTGCCGACGGAGGTGACGTCCAGGTCGAGCTTGTTCAGCGCCTCGATGGTCGGCTCGTCGTGGAAGAGGCCGGAGATCAGCGGGGAGGCGCCGACCATGTCGCCGCCGGCGGCCGTGATGGAGTACTTCTCGCCCTGGCGGGCCTGCCGCAGGTGCGTGGCGAGGTACTCGACGCCGCCCGCGTCGATGGTCTTCGTCGTGCCGTCGTGCTGGTGCTCGGTGACCCGGCCGGACGAACCCGTCGGCGGCTCCAGGTTGCCGTGCAGGTCGTTGAAGGACAGCAGCTGCACGTCCTGGTAGCGGCCGGGCCAGTGGCCGCCCGTGCGGTGGTCCTCACC
Source organism: Streptomyces sp. SudanB52_2052 (assembly GCF_964272415.1). Taxonomy (NCBI): domain Bacteria; kingdom Bacillati; phylum Actinomycetota; class Actinomycetes; order Kitasatosporales; family Streptomycetaceae; genus Streptomyces; species Streptomyces sp. SudanB52_2052. The sequence goes on from NZ_OZ186796.1 coordinate 4,928,918, forward strand.
GGCGGTCGCCGCACCCGGCAGCGCCGCGGCGGCCAGCGCGCCGGCGGTGACGACACCGGCGGCAAGAGCGGCAAAACGGTACGTACGACGTCTCCGGCGCTCCGGATGCGCCGCGGAACTGGCTGGCATACGCCCCCCTGTGGGTCTGCTGGGACAGTGATGTCGTCCGGCGCAGCCTAGAGTCAACGCGCGTAGCGCGACAGGCCCTTCGTGGTTACGACCTGGTTGCTTCTTTGCCGCCGATTTGCCGGTGGCTCCCCGTACCCTCGTACGCATGACCAGCGACGACACCGTAAGGCCCGGCCGCCCCCGCTCGATCGAGACCCTTGCCGCGCTCTCCGCGGAGCAGACCGAGGCCGTGCTCGGACTGCTCGCCGAGGCGGCCCGGACCGACGGGCAGCAGGCGGTGTCCGAACAGGGCCGGTTGCAGTTGCGCGGCGGGGAACGGGAGGGCGTGTCCCATCTGCTGCTCACCGTCGACGGCGAACTCGTGGGCTATGCCCAGTTGGAGGACACCGACCCGGTGGAGCCGCCGGCCGCCGAGCTGGTCGTCCACCCCGGGCACCGCGGGCACGGGCACGGCCGGGCGCTCGGCTCCGCGTTGCTGGCCGCCTCCGGCAAGCGGCTGCGCGTGTGGGCGCACGGCGGCCACTCCGCCGCCCGGCACCTCGCCCAGGTCCTGGGCCTCACGCTCTTCCGCGAACTGCGCCAGATGCGACGCCCGTTGACGGACTTCGACGCACCCGAGCCGGTGCTGCCGCCGGACGTCACCGTCCGCACCTTCGTCCCCGGCCAGGACGACGCGGCCTGGCTCGCGGTCAACGCCGCCGCCTTCGCCCACCACCCCGAGCAGGGCTCCCTCACCCAGCGCGACCTCGACGACCGCAAGGCCGAGCCGTGGTTCGACCCGGCGGGTTTCTTCCTCGCCTTCCGCGGCGACGAACTCGTCGGCTTCCACTGGACGAAGGTGCACGCCGAGGAGGGCCTGGGCGAGGTGTACGTCCTCGGGGTCGCCCCGGGGGCCCAGGGCGGCGGCCTCGGCAAGTCCCTCACCACGATCGGGCTGCGGCACCTGGCGGGGCGGGGGCTGCCGACGGCGATGCTGTACGTCGACGCCGACAACAAGGCGGCGGTGTCGGTGTACGAGCGGCTGGGCTTCGCGACGCACGAGGTGGACCTGATGTACCGGACGGAGACGTGACGGTGCCGGGGAGCTGTGGTGTGGCTGCAGTGTGACCATGGCGGACAACACGACCATTCAGGGCCCAGGGCGGGAGGCATGCTCGGCGTCCACTGACCTGTCACCCGTCGCCCTCGGCGATGCGCTCGCCCCGGCTCACCGCGATGCGGAGCGTGTCACCCAGGGACTCCACGGCCCTGACGAGTGCGAAGCGCACGGCGCGTTCACCGGCCTTGGGGTCACCCAGCACGGCCCTGGAGCCGGCGAGCACCTGCTCCGCGGAGGCCAGTTGGGCGGCCTCGATGTCGTCGGCGAGCTGGGAGAGCAGGCTGTGCGGGTTGTCGGTGCTGAGGTAGCAGGGCTTGCCGTCGGTGTCGGTCCAGGGGAGCAGTCTCATATGGCGGTGCCCTTCGGCGTGAGCAGGGGGATGACGAGCGGTGATTACCGTTCGTGTCTCGATGGTCACTGATCGCGCGTACGCTGCGGAAGAGGTTCGGTGTTGTCTGGCGGGCAGGCAACGGGGAGGGGTGACATGGGGGAGAAGGTTGACGCTCAGCCGGTCTCCGGGCGGGCGATGCTCGGGCAGACGCTCAAGGTCCTGCGGGAGAAGGCCGGGAAGTCACTGGGGCAGCTGGCCGACGAGACCGGGTACGAGAAGAGCTACCTGAGCCGGCTGGAGTCCGGGGAGCGGCTGTCCAAGATCACGGTCATGGAGGACCTGGACGGCTACTACGGCACCGGTGACCTGCTGCTGAGCCACTGGAAGGCGGCTCGGCTGGACGCGTTCAAGGACCAGTACAAGGAGTTCATGGCGCTGGAGGCGACGGCGCGGATCATGTGGAAGTACTCGCTTGGCATTCCAGGGCTCCTGCAGACCGAGGACTTCGCCCGAGGGGTGTTGTCTGGGGCTCAGACAACGGCTGCCGGCGAGGAGGCCGTCGAGGAGCAGGTTGCGGCACGGCTCGGGCGTCAGCACCTGCTGCGGCAGAAGCCGGAGCCCGAGGTTCGGGTCATCGTCGACGAGTTCGCGCTCCGACGCCCCGCCGCCCAGGGCAAGACCTGGGAGGATCAGCTGCTGCACCTCGAGACCGCCGCGTTGTGGCCCAACATGGCGCTCCAGGTACTGCCGTTCTCGGCGGGAGCGCACCACCATATGAACGGATCGCTGACCCTGCTCTGGCAGTTGGACGGAAGCGCTGTTGCCTACACGGAAGGCAACAGCAGCGGTCGGCTGATCGAGGATCCGGGCGAGGTCCTTCGGGAGCGAGCGTCCTACGATCGGCTTCGCGACCTGGCGTTGTCCCCGTCGGACTCGCTCACGTTCATCAGGGACGTACGGGAGGAGCACCGATCATGACGAACACCCCCGACCTCACCACCGCCGTGTGGCGCAAGTCGAGCTACAGCGACGGGGGAGACAACAACTGCCTCGAAGTCGCCGACAACCACCCCGGCATAGTCCCCGTCCGCGACAGCAAGACACCCGCGGCCCGCCCACTGCTCTTCTCCGCCGCGTCCTGGTCCGCATTCGTGCGCGGCGTGCGGGAGACCGCGTGATCCCCGACCTCACCACCGCCGTGTGGCGCAAGTCGAGCTACAGCGAAGGGGGAGCCAACGACTGCCTCGAAGTCGCCGACGACCACCCCGGCATAGTCCCCGTCCGCGACAGCAAGCAGCCGCACGGACCTGTGGTCGTGTTCGGCGCACAGCCCTGGGCGTTGTTCCTGGCCGGCGTCAGGAATCCGTGACACCGCGCTGACCTTGACGGTCGTTTCCGTCAAGGCACCTCCGGCGGAGGCGTGGGCGCCCCCGGCAGTCGTACCGTCGCCACCGTGCCGCCGGTCTCCGCCGGGGACAGGGACACGTCGCCGCCCGCCTGCTGGACCGTGCGCGCCACGATCGACAGGCCGAGGCCCGAGCCGGGCAGGGCTCGTGCGCTGGGGGAGCGCCAGAAGCGGTCGAAGACGTGGGGGAGTTCGTCGGCGGGGATGCCCGGCCCGTGGTCGCGGACCGTGAGGACGCCCTCGGTCAGCCGGACCTCGATCGTGCCGCCCTCGGGGCTGAACTTCACGGCGTTGTCGAGGATGTTCACCACCGCCCGCTCCAGCGCGGTCGGTTCGGCGCGCACGAACCACGGCTGTACGTCCGCCGTGATCGTGAGTTCCGGGCCGCGCAGCCGTGCCCGCCGCAGCGCCGAGTCCACGATGTCCTGCCAGGCGACGATCTGGGTCCGGCCCGAGTGCTGGCCCGTGTCCGGGCGGGACAGTTCCTGGAGGTCGCCGATGAGCGCGGCCAGCTCCGTCATCTGCGCCTTCACCGAGGCGAGCAGCGCCTTGCGGTCCGCCTCCGGGATGGGGCGGCCCGTCTCCTCGCTGCGGGTGAGGAGTTCGATGTTGGTGCGCAGTGAGGTGAGCGGCGTGCGGAGTTCGTGGCCGGCGTCCGCGATGAGCTGTTGCTGGAGTTCCCGGGAGCTGGCCAGGGCCGAGGTCATCGAGTTGAAGGAACGGGAGAGGCGGGCCACCTCGTCGTCGCTGTCGTCGTCGACGGGGATGCGGACGTCCAGGTCCTCCGTGCGGGCCACGTGCTCGACGGCTTCGGTGAGTTTGTCCACGGGGCGCAGGCCCGCCCGAGCCACCGTGAGGCCGGCCGCCCCGGCGCCCACCACCCCGATGCCCGACACCAGCAGCAGGATCAGCGCCAGTTCGTTGAGCGTGGACTCCGTGCCCTTGAGGGGGACCGCGATGACCAGCGCGTAGTCGGCTGCGACGCTCTGGTCGAACGGGCTTTCCTTGACGATGACCGCCGTGGTCAGCACCCGCACCGAGTTGCCGTCGCTGTCCTTGCCGTTGCGCAGCCGGGCCGTCCTGGGGTCGGGATCCTTCGCCACGGCCTTGTCGGCGCTCGTGACCCGCACCTGCGGCATGTTGTTGCTGAACAGGCAGACCCTGCCGTCCACCCGCACCAGCTGCGCGTACGTCTGCGGGCGGGGAGCGCCGCCGAGCGTGCTGGACGGCGTCTGGGGGCATGTCCTGACCAGCGCCTCGAAGTCGTCCTCCAGGATGGTCCGGTAGGACGACTTCAGGTCCCCGTCCACCTGGTCGTACAGCTTCCCCTGCACGATGAACCAGCAGGTCACCGACACCGCGGCCACCGCGAACGCCACCGCCGCCGCCACCAGCAGCGCCAGGCGCGACCGGATCGGCAGCGAGCGGAAGCGGCGTACGACCTTGTTCACTCCGCGCCGCCCTGCCGCAGCACGTAGCCCACGCCCCGCACGGTGTGCACGAGCCGCGGCTCGCCGCCCGCCTCGGTCTTGCGCCGCAGGTACATCACGTACACGTCGAGGGAGTTCGACGACGGCTCGAAGTCGAAGCCCCAGACCGCCTTGAGGATCTGCTCCCGGGTGAGGACCTGGCGCGGGTGCGCCATGAACATCTCCAGGAGCGTGAACTCCGTGCGGGTCAGCTCCACCGGGCGGCCGCCCCGGGTGACCTCGCGCGTCGTGAGGTCCATGCGCAGGTCGCCGAAGGTGAGGGCGTCGTCGTCGCCCGCGCCGCCCGCGCCCACGGCCGCCGCGTAGGAGCTGCGGCGCAGCAGCGCGCGGATGCGGGCGAACAGCTCGTCGAGTTCGAAGGGCTTGACCAGGTAGTCGTCGGCACCCGCGTCCAGGCCCGTGACGCGGTCCCCGACCGTGTCGCGGGCCGTGAGCATCAGGATCGGGGTGGTGTCGCCGGTGGCGCGGATGCGGCGGGCCGCCGTCAGGCCGTCCATGCGGGGCATCTGGATGTCGAGCACGAGCAGGTCGGGGCGGTAGGCCGCGGCCTTCTCCAGGGCGTCCGCGCCGTCGACGGCGACCTCCGTGTCGTACCCCTCGAAGGCGAGGCTGCGCTGGAGTGCTTCGCGTACCGCCGGCTCGTCGTCGACGATCAGGATGCGCTGCGTGTCACGGTCGCCGTCTGCGGGGCTCATGGGTCGGGGTTCCTCGGGTGTGAAGGGGGAGGGGTGCTCTGACGCTCTCAGCCTCGCACGACCGCGGGCGGGGCCGGGAGGAGCGCAGGGCCCTTCTGGCGGGGCTCAGCCCCGTACGGTGCGGCGCCGGGCGGTCCGGTGCTGGTGGGTGGCCCCGGTGGAGGCGGGCGCCACCTCGGGCGCCCGGGCCGTCGGCGCGTGCAGTGCGTACGCCACCGCCAGGGCCAGCGCTACCCCCGCCGGGTCGGTGCCGGGCTGCGTGTGCGCGACCTGCTGGATCATCGCGGTGCTCCTCGTACGACTCAGTCGGTGGCGCCGGCCCGCAGCTTGGCGAGGTCGGCCTTGACGGTGTTGATCGGGATGGCGAAGCCCAGGCCCACGCTGCCCGCGTCGGAGGACGAGGAGGCGCTGCCCGTCGGCGAGTACATCGCGGAGTTGATCCCGATGATGTTGCCGTTCATGTCGATCAGCGCGCCGCCGGAGTTGCCCGGGTTGAGGGACGCGTCGGTCTGCAGCGCCTTGTACGTGGTCGTGTCGGAGCCGGTGTCGCCGTTGAACTGGCGTCCGCCGAACTCGAACGGCCAGCCGTCGCCCTGCTGGTACTGCTGCTGCCCCTGGTCCTCGTCGGTCGGGACGGTGACGTCACGGTCGAGCGCCGAGATGATGCCGCTGGTCACGGTGCCGGACAGCCCCTCGGGGGAGCCGATCGCCACGACCTGGTCGCCGACCTGGACGCCGGAGGAGTCGCCGAGCGTCGCCGCCTTCAGGCCGGAGGCGTTCTCCAGCTTGATCAGCGCCAGGTCCTTCTTGCTGTCGGTGCCGACGACCTTGGCGGTGTACGACGTGCCGTCGCTGGTCGTGACCTTGATCCGCGAGGCGCCGGATATGACGTGGTTGTTGGTGACGATCTCGCCGTCGCTCGTGATGATCACGCCGGAGCCGGTGGAGGACCCGGCGTTGGAGTTGGCGTTGATCTCGACGATGCTGGGGCTGACCGCCTTCGCGACTCCGGCGACCGTGCCCTTCTGGCTGGACGGCACCACGTTGGTGCTGGTCGAGCTGGAGGCGACCGTGTCGTTGCCGGTCAGCTCCTGGATGCCGTAGGCGGTGCCGCCACCGATCGCCGCGGCGACGATCGCCACCGCGGCGATCAGGGCGACGGGGCCGCGGTTGCGCTTCTTGGGCTGCGGAGCTGCCGGGGCGTGCGCCGGCGGGGGCGGCCACTCGGGGTTCACCGGGGCCTGCTGCTGACCCTCGTAAGGGTTCTCGTACTCGCCACTGCGGTGGAAGCTCTCGGTCATGGAACCGAGCTTGTCGCCCGACCATGAGAGCTTCCTGAGTGCTCGCTGAGAAGCCCGACAGAACCTCGTATGCCCGATATAAAGACGCCCGGGCCAGGGTCAGGCGCAGCCGCAGGACTGGCGGACCACCAGCCGTGACGGGAACACCTTCAGCCGCTCCCGCCGGGCGCCCGCGACCCGCAGCCCGTCGTCCAGGACGAGGTCCACCGCGGCCCGGGCCATCGCCGGGCGGTCGGAGGCGATCGTCGTCAGGGGCGGGTCGGCCAGCGCCGCCTCCTTGATGTCGTCGAAGCCGGCCACCGCCAGCTCGCCGGGGACGTCGATCCGCAGCTCGCGCGCCGCCCGCAGCAGGCCGATGGCCTGGTCGTCGGTGGAGCAGAAGATCGCCGGCGGCCGCTCGGGCCCGGAGAGGATCTTCAGGGCGGCCTGGTAGGCGTCGTAGCGGTTGTAGAGGGCCTCGAAGAGGCGGCCCTCGGTGGAGATCCCGGCGTCGTCCATCGCGCGGCGCCAGCCCTCGACGTGGTCGGAGACCGGGTCGCCGACCGCCGGGGTCTCCGCTATGCCGCCCATACAGGCCACGTACTCGTAGCCGTGCTCCAGCAGGTGCTGCACGGCGAGCCGGGCGCCCCCGAGGTCGTCCGTGACGACGGCGACGTCGTCGATGGCCTCGGGGCGTTCGTGCAGCAGCACCACCCGGGCGTCCCAGGCCTCGATCTCGGCGGCGGCCAGGTCGTTGAGCGCGTGGCTGACCAGGATGAGCCCGGAGACCCGCATCCCGAGGAACGCCCGCAGGTAGTGGACCTCGCGCTCGCCCACGTAGTCCGTGTTGCCGACGAGCACCATCTTCCCGCGCTCGGAGGCCGCCTGCTCGACCGCGTGCGCCATCTCCCCGAAGAAGGGCTGGCGGGCGTCCGGGATGATCAGGCCTATGAGATCCGTGCGCCGCGAGGCCATCGCCTGGGCCACCCGGTCGGGCCGGTACCCCAGTTCCTTGATCGCGGCGAGGACACGCTCGCGCGTGGCCGGGGCGACCGGCCGGGGTCCGTTGTTGATGACATAGCTGACCACGGCAGTGGAAGTCCCTGCCAGCCGCGCCACATCATCCCGAGTCACCTTGGCCACGCGCGGAGTCTACGCGGATATACCCGCTCTGGGCAGGGCGTAAAGGAGGTTCCGTACGATATCCCGACCGCCGTCCAGTGCGCTCCGTGCGAAGAGCGATGCCCAGGTCGGCGCCGGGATACGCCTTTCACGCCTCGGCGCGGACCTCGGCGGCGTCCAGATCGGCGGACTCGTCCTTGTTGTCCGGCTTTGCCTTGGCGGCCTTGGCCTTCGCCTCCTCGGCGGCCCGCTCCACCTTCTCCGGCGTAACGAATCGATAACCGACGTTCCGGACGGTGCCGATGAGCGACTCGTGCTCGGGCCCGAGCTTGGCGCGCAGCCGCCGTACGTGCACGTCGACCGTGCGGGTGCCGCCGAAGTAGTCGTAGCCCCAGACCTCCTGGAGCAGCTGGGCGCGCGTGAAGACACGGCCGGGGTGCTGCGCGAGGTACTTCAGGAGCTCGAACTCCTTGAAGGTGAGGTCGAGGACGCGGCCCTTGAGCTTGGCGGAGTACGTCGCCTCGTCGACCGACAGGTCGCCGTTGCGGATCTCCATCGGGGAGTCGTCGCTGACGATCTGCTGCCGCCCCATGGCCAGCCGCAGTCGGGCCTCGACCTCCGCGGGGCCGGCGGTGTCGAGCAGGACGTCGTCGATGCCCCAGTCCGCGGTCACGGCGGCGAGACCGCCCTCCGTGACGACGAGGATCAGCGGGCAGCCCGGACCGGTGGAGCGGAGCAGCTGGCACAGGCTGCGCACCTGCGGCAGGTCGCGCCGGCCGTCGACGAGGATGACGTCGGCACCGGGGGTGTCGACGAGGGCGGGGCCTTCCGCGGGGGCCACCCGCACGTTGTGCAGGAGCAGGCCGAGAGCGGGGAGCACCTCCGTCGACGGCTGGAGGGCGTTGGTCAGGAGCAGCAGAGAACTCATACGTCTGGTTCCTCCTCGGTCCCTGCGAGGACGTTTGTTGGCACAGCACTGCTCTGCGATCCCGAAGGCCCGTACACCTGCGGTTTCCCGCGTCGTATACAACGCTTCCGAAAGCACAAAAGGACCCGGGGGCTACGCTGCCCGAGTCCTCTGCCCAGCAGAATAGCCCACATGAGCTCTGGTCCGGCAGGTCATGTGGCGCGTTCCACCGATCGTCCGCATTCCGAGACGACCCGTGGAGCGTCTGTGCGGAGGTTCACACGGAGGTTTCTGCGCACCTCGGACGGTGTGGCGATCGACGCCGTATACGACCCGGGTGCCGCCGTATACGACGGTTCCCGGACACCTTCCGCTCATCCCGTGTTCGTCGTCGCCCACGGCTTCACCGGGGCCGTCGACCGGCCGCACGTGCGGCGGGTGGCCCAGGCGTTCACCCGGTTCGGGGCCGTCGTCACGTTCTCCTTCCGGGGGCACGGGGCGTCCGGCGGGCGGTCCACGGTCGGGGACCGGGAGGTGCTGGACCTCGCCGCGGCGGTGCGCTGGGCGCGGGAGTTCGGGCACGCGCGCGTGGGCACCGTCGGGTTCTCCATGGGCGGCTCGGTGGTGCTGCGGCACGCGGCGCTGCACCCACGGCAGACCGACGCGGTGGTGTCGGTGAGCGCGCCGGCCCGGTGGTACTACCGGGGCACCGCGCCCATGCGACGGCTGCACTGGCTCGTCACGCGGCCCGAGGGGCGCGTGGTGGGGCGCTACGGCTTCCGCACGCGCATCCACCACCGGGACTGGGACCCGGTGCCGCTGTCCCCGGTGCAGGCCGTGCCGCGGATCGCCCCGACCCCGCTGCTGATCGTGCACGGCGACGCCGACGGCTACTTTCCCGTCGACCATCCGCGCATGCTGGCCGCGGCCGCCGGTGACCAGGGCGAACTGTGGCTGGAGCCCGGCATGGGGCACGCCGAGCACGCGGCGAGCGACGAGCTGCTGGACCGGATCGGGGCGTGGGTCGTCGGCCGGGCGGGCTAGCCTGACTGGGTTCACCGTCGGGTGAGTCCGTTGTGACTGTGCGATTGAGGAAGCAGATGCCAAAGGTCACGGTGCGCTACTGGGCCGCCGCCAAGGCCGCGGCCGGGGTGGCCGAGGAGCCGTACGAGGCGGCCACGCTCGCCGAGGCGCTCGCGGGGGCGCGCGAGCGACACCCGGGCGAACTGGAGCGCGTCCTGCGGCGCTGCTCGTTCCTCGTGGACGGTGACCCCGTGGGCACCCGCGCCCATGAGACGGTACGGCTGGCCGACGGCGGCACGGTCGAGGTGCTCCCGCCGTTCGCAGGAGGGTGACGATGACCAACCAGCCGTACGACGGTTACGACGGTTACGACCCCTACGGGCAGCAGCCGCAGCACGCACAGCAGCCGCAGCACCCGCAGGGCCAGGCGCCGCAGGCGTGGCCCGGGCAGGGGTATCAGCAGGGGCACCAGGGGTATCCCGGGTACGAGGATCCGCACGCCGCTCAGCAGTACACGCAGCAGTGGCAGGGCCAGACGTGGGAGACGCAGACGCACCAGCAGGTGTCCGCCCCGGCCGCCGCCGACACGGCGTACCTGCCGCCGCAGGGGTACGCGGCTCCGGCGCCGGCTCCGGCTCCTGCCGAGGTCGCCGACGCGTCGGGTGACGGGTACGGTCCCGCCACGCTCGGCGGGAACACGCGCGTCACGGACGCCCAGCGGGCGCGGGCGGAGGGGCGGTCGCCGATCATCGAGCCCGGGATGCAGCCGGCCGCGCTGACCGCGCTGCTCGGGCTGCTGCTCGCCGGTGCGGCGGCGGTCGGGACGTACGCGCTGCTGGTGCCGCTCGTCGTCCTCCAGGCCGTCACCGCGGCGGGTTGGTTCCGGCTGAACGGGATGTGGCCGGCGCGGCAGGGCATCGCGCTGGGCTTCGCCGGGGCGCTGGCCGCGGACGCCGCGCTGCTGGCCTCGGGGCGCTCACCGGCGGCGATCCTCGGGACGCTGGGCGTGTGGGTGCTGCTCGCGCTGGTCCTGCAACTGCGGTCGCACGCGGATCCGGACGAGCGGATGTACGGCCTGATGGCGACGGTCGCGGCGGCGGCGCTGGCGATCGTGGCGGGTGGGTACCTCGCGGCCGACGCGGACGCCGTGACGGTGGGCGCGGTGGCCGTGGCGGTCGCCGTCCTGGCGCGGGCGCTGCCGTTGCCGACGGCGGCGTCGGTGGTGGTGGCGCTGCTCGCGGCGGCGGGCGGCGGTGGCGTGGCGGGTGCGATGACGGGCCTCGGCACCTCGGGCGCCCTGCTGGGCGCGGGCGCGGCGGCCTGCGCCCTGATCGGCCACCGGGTCGCGAGCTACGACTATCCCTCCCGCTTCGTCCACTTCACGGCGGGCGTGGCCCTGCCGCTGTCCGCCGCGGCGCCGGCGGTGTACGTCCTGGGGCGGGCCCTGGTCTAGGGCCCCTGTCACAGGTGATCGACAAACCCGGGGCCCGCGCGCGACACGGAGTTACCCTCACGCAAGGGACGGCCACCCGGTCGTCAGGGACCGCTGTCGAACGACTGGGTGGGGGACACACCGCATGCGCGCTCTGCGAATACTGCTGATCTTCGTCGTGATCCTGGGGGGACTCTTCGTCATCGCCGACCGCGTCGCCGTGAACTTCGCCGAGGGCGAGGCCGCCGACCGGCTGAAGACGACGGAGAACCTCGCGGCGACCCCGGACGTCAGCATCAAGGGCTTCCCGTTCCTCACCCAGGTCGTCGGCGGCTCCCTGGACGACATCGAGGTCGGCATCCAGAACTACGAGGCCGCCGCGGGCAACGGCGCCCAGAAGATCCGCATCGACGACCTCCGCGCCGACATGAAGGGCGTCGAGTTCTCCGGCGACTACAGCTCCGCCACCGCCACCAGCGCCACCGGCACGGCGACCATCTCCTACGACGAGCTGCTGAAGACGGCGAAGTCCGAGCCCACCCGGGTCGCCCCGGGTGTCACGGCCCACGTCGTCGGCCTCTCCGACGGCGGCAACGGCAAGATCAAGGTCACGGTCGAGGCCACCGTGCTCGGCACGGAGCTGCCCGAGCCGGTCTCCGTGCTCAGCACGGTGACGGTGGTCGACGGCGACACCGTGCGGGTGAAGGCCGACGGCCTGCCCGAGTTCGCCGGGGTCGACCTCGCCGAGAGCCGCGTCCGGGCGATCACCGACTTCCAGCAGAAGATCGACGGCCTGCCCGGCGGCATCAAGCTGGACAAGGTCCAGGCGGCCCCGAACGGTGTCGAGATCACGGTGAAGGGTTCCGACGTCCGGCTCGCCGGGTAGGAACGGGCACGGCGGAGCCGACCAGCGCCGTCCGGTGGACCCGACCAGCGCCGTCCGGTGGGCGAGACGGCGGCGTCCGCAGCTTAGATGTGACGGTGGATACAGGCGGCCGGAGGGGAGGCGTCGGGCGCCCTGACGGCGCCCTGATCCCACATCCCGGACCATCTCGTCTCAGTATGCGACACACCGGTGACACGCCCGCCCTGCCGTCCCTACGATCGACGGCATGAAGCGACAGGCGGACCTCACGAAGCGGCGGGCAGTAGACCTGTGCCGCGTCGCCGCCATGCTCTGTCGCACCTTCTGAGCGACCGCGTCGGCCCGTGAGCCGGCGCGCGCATCCCCGCCGCCCTGCATCAAGGGCACCCGTGCGCCGCCCTCGTCATGGGCGCGCGCCCCGCAGATCTCGCACGCCCCGCCGCAACTGCCCCGGAGGAGAAAGAGCATGAGCCGCAGCGACGTCCTGGTCGACGCCGACTGGCTCCAGGAGCACCTGGACGACCCGACCATCGCCATCGTCGAGGTGGACGAGGACACGTCCGCCTACGAGAAGAACCACATCAAGAACGCGATCCGCATCGACTGGACCAAGGACCTCCAGGACCCGGTCCGCCGTGACTTCGTCGACCAGGAGGGCTTCGAGAAGCTCCTGTCGGAGAAGGGCATCGCCAACGACCACACCGTGGTCCTCTACGGCGGCAACAACAACTGGTTCGCCTCGTACGCGTACTGGTACTTCAAGCTGTACGGCCACGAGAGCGTCAAGCTCCTCGACGGCGGCCGCAAGAAGTGGGAGCTCGACGCCCGCGAGCTGGTCGCCGGCGACGAGGTGCCGGAGCGCGCGAAGACCGAGTACAAGGCCAAGCCGCAGGACACGTCGATCCGCGCCTTCCGCGACGACGTCGTCGCCGCCATCGGTTCGCAGAACCTGGTCGACGTGCGTTCGCCCGACGAGTTCTCCGGCAAGCTGCTCGCCCCGGCCCACCTGCCGCAGGAGCAGTCCCAGCGCCCCGGCCACGTGCCGAGCGCCCGCAACATCCCGTGGTCCAAGAACGCCAACGACGACGGCACCTTCAAGTCGGACGAGGAGCTCAAGGCCCTCTACGAGGAGGAGAGCGTCGACCTGGCGAAGGACACCATCGCCTACTGCCGCATCGGTGAGCGCTCCGCGCTGACCTGGTTCGTCCTGCACGAGCTGCTCGGCGTGGAGAACGTCAAGAACTACGACGGCTCCTGGACCGAGTACGGCTCCCTGGTGGGCGTGCCGATCGAGCTCGGCGCCAACAAGTAAGCGACCCCGACCGACCTTTCCAGACCTCTTCAGGAGTACGACATGTGTGGTGCGAAGGCCGGCGGCCCCGACGCCTCGACGATCAAGCCCGGTGAGACCACGATCCAGGGTCAGGTGACCAAGGACGGCGAGCCCGTGGTCGGCTACGTCCGTCTGCTGGACTCGACCGGCGAGTTCACGGCCGAGGTGCCGACCTCGGCGACCGGACAGTTCCGCTTCTACGCGGCCGAGGGCACCTGGACCGTCCGCGCCCTTGTGCCCGGCGCCACCGCCGACCGCACGGTCGTCGCCCAGAAGGGCGGCCTGGCGGAGGTCGCGATCGCCGTCTGACGGCGACAGGTCCTCAAGGGCCGCACCCCGCGGGTTGGACGCCTGGGGTGCGGCCCTTCGGCCTGCCCGGACCTACGCTGGACGTATGTACGCACGGCGACGGCACACGTACTTCGCGATGATGGGCCTGTGCATCGGCCTCTTCGTCCTGGCCTGGGGCGTCGTGCGGCTGTGGTCCGTGCCCGTGGCCGTGGGGATGTGCGTCGTCGCCATGGTCATCCCGCCCGTGGCGGCCATGGTCGCGAACCGGCGCGGGCCGGAGGACCGGTGGTGGGACGACCCGTCCGGGGACCCGCAGTCCGACGAGTGGTGGGACGAGCTGGACGGCAAGAAGCGACCGCGGTGAGCGGCGTCCTCCCGGCGGCGCGGGGTAAGCGGGCTCCATGAGGCTGACAGCGGCGGTGCTGGACGCACCGAACGCCCGCGAACTCGCGGACTTCTACCTACGGCTGCTGCCCGGCTGGGCCGTCTGGCGGGACGAGGACGGCCCGGACTGGGTGCACATCCGGCCGCCCGGCGGCGGCACGGGGCTGTCCTTCCAGACCGAGCCCGCGTACGTCCCGCCCGTCTGGCCGAGCGGCCCGGACCGACAGCAGATGATGGTCCACCTCGACATCGAGGTCGACGACGTGGAGCGGGAGACCGCGCGGGCCCTCGCCGAGGGCGCGCGGCTCGCGGAATTCCAGCCGCAGGCGCACGTCCGCGTGCTGCTGGACCCGGTCGGGCACCCGTTCTGCCTGTACACAGAGCCTCAGTAGACCGGAGTCTCAGTAGACGAGCGCCTGCGTCTCGTCCGCCAGCGCCTCCTGGACGAAGACCTGCGCGCCCGCGATGCGGACGCCCTCGACGACGTCCTTCTCCGTGATCTCGCGCCGGGCCGCGCACTGCGTGCACAGCGTGACGCGGCCGGCCGCGAGGATCGAGTCCAGCAGGTCGGGCAGGGGCGCCGCGTGCGGCAGCTCGAACTCGGCGGCGCGGCCGGGGAGCGCGAACCAGGAGGACTCGCCGGTCAGCCACAGGGAGACGTCGACGCCGCTGGCCACCGCCACCGCCGCCACCGTGAACGCCTGGGAGCACCGCTCGGGGGCGTCCGCCCCGGCCGTCACCTTGATCACCAGCTTCTTCGCCATAGCCGGAATCGTAGTGCCGAAGGGGCCCGCGTAAGCTGGGGCCGGCCCTGTGCTTACATCCGCACCCCGCTCAAGGAGCACCCCGTGGAGCTTTTCTTCGAAATCCTGTTGGTCCTGGTCGCCGTCGGCGTCCTCGCGTTCGCCGGACTGACCGTGAAGAAGCTGTACCAGGGCCAGCGCTGACCCACCTCTAGGAAGTTCTGATGATCGAGATCCCGTCCGACCTCCACAAGGACCTCGTCCCGCTCGCCTTCCTGCTCGGGAACTGGGCGGGCGCCGGTGTGCACGACTTCCCCGGCTCGGAGAAGTGCAACTTTGGGCAGGAGGTCGCCTTCACCCACGACGGCCGGGACTTCCTGGAGTACCGGTCCCACTCGTGGGTCCTGGACAAGGACGGCAACAAGGTCCGCCCGCTGGAGTCCGAGCACGGCTTCTGGCGGATCGACGCCGACCGCAAGGTCGAGGTGACGATGACCCGCGACGACGGCGTCATCGAGATCTGGTACGGCGAGCTCGCCGACAAGAAGCCGCAGATCGACCTCGTGACCGACGCGGTGGCCCGCACGGCGGCCTCCCGGCCCTACAGCGGCGGCAAGCGGCTGTACGGCTACGTCAAGAGCGACCTCATGTGGGTCGGCGAGAAGCAGACCCCCGAGGTCGAGCTGCGCCCCTACATGTCGGCCCACCTGAAGAAGGCCGTCACCCCCGAGGAGGTCGAGCGCTGGGCCAAGGCCCTGCCGGACGACCTGCCCGACGACGGCATCGCTTTCTTCAAGTAGTTCTAGACTCGTCCGTGTGGTGAGCACCGACTGGAAGAGCGATCTGCGGCAGCGCGGCTACCGGCTGACCCCGCAGCGGCAACTCGTGCTCGAAGCCGTGGACACCCTGGAACACGCGACCCCCGACGACATCCTCGTGGAAGTGAGGAAGACGGCGTCGGGGGTCAACATTTCCACGGTGTACCGCACGCTGGAGCTGCTGGAGGAGCTGGGGCTGGTCAGCCACGCGCACCTCGGGCACGGGGCACCGACGTACCACCTCGCGGACCGGCACCACCACATCCACCTGGTGTGCCGGGACTGCCAGAACGTCATCGAGGCGGACGTCTCCGTGGCCGCCGACTTCACGGCGAAGCTGCGGGCCGAGTTCGGGTTCGACACCGACATGAAGCACTTCGCGATCTTCGGCCGCTGCCAGGACTGCACGCTCAAGGCTTCAACTACCGAGTCGTAGGCTTACGGATATGAAGAGCCCCCTGCTGACCCTGCCCGGCGCCGTCCCCGCCGAGGGCGTGGACGAAGGCGTCGCCGCCCACTACGGCGACCTGTTCCGCGAGCAGCGCGCCCTCGCCGACGGCACCGGCTTCGTGGACCTCTCGCACCGCGGGGTCGTCACCGTCACCGGCGAGGACCGGCTCGCCTGGCTGCACCTGCTGCTCACCCAGCACGTCAGCGAGCTCCCGCCGGGCCAGGCCACCGAGGCGCTGATCCTGTCCGCCAACGGCCACATCGAGCACGCGCTGTACCTCGTCGACGACGGCGCGACCGTCTGGGCCCACGTGGAGCCGAACACCCAGGACGCGCTGATCGCGTACCTGGAGTCGATGAAGTTCTTCTACAAGGTCGAGGTCGCCGACCGCACGGCCGACACCGCCGTCGTCCACCTCCCGGCCGGCTCCATCGCCGAGGTCCCCGAGGGCGCCGTCGTCCGCGAGACGCCGCACGGCCGGGACCTGTTCCTGCCGCGCGCCGGCCTGGAGCCGTTCGCCGCGCAGGCCGGGCCGCCCGCCGGGCTCCTCGCCTACGAGGCGCTGCGCGTGGAGCAGCACCGGCCCCGGCTCGGCTTCGAGACCGACCACCGCACCATCCCGCACGAGCTGGGCTGGATCGGCTCGGCGGTGCACCTGCAGAAGGGCTGCTACCGGGGCCAGGAGACGGTCGCCCGGGTGCAGAACCTGGGCAAGCCGCCGCGCCGGCTGGTCTTCCTGCACCTGGACGGCAGCGAGGTCCACCTGCCGCCGGCCGGCACCGAGCTGCGCCTCGCGGACGACGGCCCCGACGGACGGAAGATCGGCTTCGTCACGACCTCCGTACGCCACCACGAGCTGGGCCCGGTCGCCCTCGCCCTGGTGAAGCGGAACGTGCCCGTGGACGCGCCCCTGGTGGCCGGTGACACGGCCGCCGCCCAGGAAGTCGTCGTCGAGCCGTAACGCTTGTAGACCTTTCGGGTCAGATTTCGATCAGCACGGTGAACGGGCCGTCGTTCGTCAGTGATACATGCATCGCCGCCCCGAAACGGCCCGTGGCCACCGTCGCGCCCAGCGAGCGCAACTGGGCGACCACCTCGTCGACCAGCGGCTCCGCGACATCGCCGGGAGCCGCCGCGTTCCAGGTGGGGCGGCGTCCCTTGCGGGCGTCGCCGTAGAGCGTGAACTGGCTGATCACCAGGAGCGGGGCGTCGATGTCGCTGCAGGACTTCTCGTCGTGCAGCATGCGGATCGACCACAGCTTGCGGGCCAGCTGGGCCGCCTTCTCCTTGGTGTCCTCGTGGGTGACACCGACGAGGACGCACAGCCCCTCGCCCTGGATCTCCCCCACGGTCTCGCCGTCCACGACGACGCTCGCGCCGTCCACCCTCTGCACCACTGCTCGCATACGTCCATCATGCAGGGCGGTGAAGTCAGCGCCGCGCGTGGTGTGCGCATGGCCCGAAAGGGTGGTTTGCGCCGGGCGCCAACTGCCTGTGCTGGACCGTATTTTGCTGCTTACCCGCCCATCTGGGGTCTATCGGGGGCACTCGTTCCCATAGCGGCCACTTGGGGTGGCACGATGCATGCACACACCGGTCGAGGGGACGGTCGAGGCACATGAGCACACCAAGCACCGGGCAGCAGCCGGGGGCTGTCTGGTCGACGTACACGGGGATCACGGGGATCGGGGCGCCGGAGTACCACCGGCCCCCCACGCAGCGCACCGACAGCCCGCGCCTGCCCTCGGACACTCCCGAGCACCACCTGGCCGCACTGAGCCTGCCCGAGCTGCGCACGCTGCGCCGCGGGGCCCAGCGCGACGAGGCCGACCTCAGCTACGTACGGCGGCTGCTGCAGGGGCGGATCGACATCCTGCGCGCGGAGCTGGCACGGCGTACCCCGCAGGGCGAGGCCGCCGTCGCCGCGCCCGCCGAGGCGTCCGTCGTCGAGCGGCTCGCCGAGATCCTGCGCGACGCCCCCGCCCGGCACCGCTCCTCCGCCCGGCACGTGACCCTGGGCACGCCCCAGGGCGAGGAGTACCGGCGGCTGGCCGCCGAGATGCTCGCCGAGGTCGAGCTGTCCGACCTGGGCGCGCGCACGGACCTGGAACTGAACGCGGGGATCGGGCGGCTCGTGCGCTACGAGCAGCAGGTCTCCCGGCGCCGGCAGCGGCTCCAGCGCACGGCCGACGAGTGCAGCGCGGAGATCGCCCGCCGGTACCGCGAAGGGGAGGCGCAGGTCGACGACCTGCTGGTGTGAGCGCCCCTGGGGGCGTCGGGGAGGGCCGGTCGGATATTCACGCGACACCGACCGGCCCTCCCTTTAGCGTGAGGCCATGGACCCCACTTCCCGTGCCGACGGCGTCGACGTACGTCCCGTCACCGAAGCCGAGTTCACCGACTGGCTGCGGGCCGTGAACACCGGCTTCCTGCGGGTGCCCGTGCTGTCCGACGAGGAGATCGAGGGACGCCGCGAGCGGTTCGTCCCGGGCCGCTACCTCGGTGCCTTCGACGGCGGCCGGTGCGTGGCGACCTTCCGCTCCTTCGACCAGGAGCTCACGGCCGTGGGCGGGGCGAGGGTCGCGGCCGACGCCGTCTCGGGCGTCACCGTCCACCCCACCCACCGCCGCCGCGGGCTGCTCAGCGGCATGATGGCGCGGGACCTGGCCGCCGCGAAGGACCGTGGGGACGTCGTCGCGACACTGATCGCCGCCGAGTACCCGATCTACGGCCGCTACGGCTTCGGACCGGCGACCTGGACGGCCGAGTGGACGGTCGACGTGCCGCGCTCCGGCCTCGACGCCCGCTGGGCGGGCCCGGCGGACGGCGGGCGGATCCACCTGGTGGACGGCGAGGAGGTCCGCAAGCTCGGCCCCGACCTGCACGCGCGGCTGTGCCGCCGCCAGCCCGGCGCGATCGACCGCGACGAGCTGTGGTGGAAGTGGAACACCGGCGCCGTACGGGTCGAGCCGTCCTGGAAGCAGCCCTTCTTCGCCGTGTACCGCTCCGCGTCCGGCGAGGTCGAGGGCATGGCCGCCTACGACGTGGACGACAACTGGGGCGATGCCAAGCAGCCGTTGAACACGGCCACCGTGAGGTGGCTGATCGGCGTCACCCCGGCCGCCGAGCGCGCCCTGTGGCAGTTCCTCTGCTCCATCGACTGGGTCGTGCGGGTCAAGAGCGGCTACCGGGCGCCCGACGACCTGCTCCCGCTGCTCCTGCCGGACCCGCGCGCGGCCGCCGTCACGTCGCTGGCGGACTGGCTGTGGGTGCGGATCCTCGACGTCGAACGGGCGCTGGAGGCGCGGACGTACGAGGCGGAGGGGACGCTGGTGCTGGAGGTCGCCGGGGTGGACGGGCTGACCGGCGGGCGCTACCGGCTGGAGGCCTCCGCCGAGGGGGCGTCCTGTACGCCGACCCGCGAGAGCGCCGACCTCGTGGTGGGGCTGGGCGATCTGGGGGCGCTGTGGCTCGGGGACGAGTCGGCGGTGCGGCTCGCGGCGGTCGGGCGGGTGCGGGAAGAACGAGCGGGCGCCGCCCGGAAGGCCGACGCCCTGCTGCGTACGTCCAGGCGGCCGTGGTGCCCGGACCTGTTCTGAGCCGCTCCCTTCTGCCGGTGGACAGGGACCCGCATCCGTAGCGAGCTGTTCGGTTGTGGTTGTTGTGCGGTGCTGCCGGCTCGGCGGGGCTCCCGGCTCCCCTCCGGAAGGGAGTCCCGCGGCGGGTGGCCAACCTCCTGGAGGTCTGACCATGTCGCTCAAGTTGGCGACCAACTTCACTGTACTTATCTCCGCTTGGAAGCGTCTCATAACCACCTTTCCGTGAACTGCCGAAAGATGGCGGGAAGTTGTAGCGTTGAGTCGTGGACCCGGAACACGCCTCCGTCAATGGACGGAAGAGGTCGCTACGGCCACAGCGGACACATCACGAGGTGGCCGACGAGCTGCGCGCCCGGATCAGGTCGGGCGCGCTGCGGCCGGGTGAACGCATGCCCACCCAGGCCCAGCTGGCACAGGAGTTCGGCGTCGAGCGCGGGGCGGTGCGCCAGGCGTTGCGCATCCTGCAGTCCGAGGGGTTGCTCACCAATGTGTCCAAGGGCAGCCCGGCGACCGTGGCTCCCGATCCCGCCGGGGCGCTGACCGGCCCGGAAGCCCCGCCCCTGCCCACGACGGTGGCCCTCGCGCCCCGGATCGCGGCGGCGTTCGCGGCGGAGCACGTCGAGATCGACGCCGTGTGCCTCACCTCCATCTCCCTCACCCTCGCCATCGGCGAGCCGCTGCGCCAGATCCACGCCGGACGGCTGAAACCGGCCAAGGTCGACGTCCGGGTGCTGCTGCCGAGCCGGGACATCGACCTCGCGTTCCCGGTGCCGGTCGAGGGGCGCCGCGACGACTGGGTGCACGAGCGCTGGCTGGCGATGCGCAACGCGCAGGGGCAGGTGCTCCAGCACAACCTGCTGGCCCTGCGCGCCACGCACGGCATCGACGTCCAGGTGAGGTTCCGGGCGCTGCCCTTCACCCCGCCGGTGAAGCTGTACCTGCTCAACGGCACGGAGGCGCTGTTCGCGTACTACACGCTGACGCGCCGGGAGGCCGAGATCGACCACGAGCACCTGGAGATGTACGACGCCCAGGGCACCCAGTCGATGCTGTTCTCCTTCCAGCAGGGGCCGGGCCTGCGCGACACGACGTTCGTGGAGCAGTCGCACCTGTGGTTCAACGCGCTGTGGGAGACGATCAGTTCGGAGCTGGTGCTCACGAGCTGACCTACCGGGCGGGCCCTGTGATCAGCAGCGCGAGCACGACCGCTCCCGCGGAGCTGACAGCCGGGCTCTTGGCCTTGATGCCCACGGTGAGAAGGATCAGCCCGACGATTCCGGCCGGGCCGTACTTCCACTGGACGAGCTGCTCGAAGGCGACGACGAAGGCGGCGGAGAGGAGAGCGAGGGCGGGCATCGGATTCCCCCTTCGGAAGCAAAACTTCCGCCAACTGAGGTAAGTTGGCAACCAACTCTGATTGAGTTGTCCCCACTTGGCCCCTAGCTATAAACAACTTTCAAACAACTCCCGTCAGATGGATCAGAGTTGTAGCGTTTGGTCGTGACCCAGGAGAACGTGGCAGTGAACGGCAGCAGAAGGCTCTCGCCCCAGGAGATCGCCGACAACCTGCGGGAACGTATCCGCGCGGGTGAGCTCAGGCCCGGGGACCGCCTGCCCACCCAGGCCGAACTCGCCGAGGAGTTCGGTGTGGAACGTGGCGCCGTCCGCCAGGCCCTGAAGGCGCTCCAGGAGGACGGGCTCCTCACCAACGTCAGCAAGGGCAGCCCGCCGCGGATCGCCGCGCCCGCCCCGGCCCGGGGTGAACCCCAGCGGACCATGGTGGGGCTGGCGCCGCGTCTGACGGAGGCGTTCTCGGTCCCGCGCGTCCGCGTCGACGTCGTCTGCCACACCGCGGAGACGCTGATGGTCGCCATCGGAGAGCCGCTCCGGCTGATCCACGAGGGCCGTATCCGCCCCGAGTCGATCGACGTCCGCATCCTCGTCCCGTCCCGGGACATCGAACTGGCATTCCCCGTGCCCGTGGAGGCGCACGGCGACGACAACCCGGTCCACCAGCGCTGGCTGGCGATGCGCAACGCGCAGGGGCAGGTGCTCCAGCACAACCTGCTGGCCCTGCGCTCCACGCACGGCATCGACGTCCACGTGACGTTCCGGGCGCTGCCCTTCACGCCGCCGGTGAAGCTGTACCTCCTCAACGGGGAGGAGGCGCTGATCGGCTACTACATGCTGACCAGGCGCGCGGAGGAGTGGGGCAGTCAGACCCTGGACATGTACGACGTCCTGGGCTCGCAGTCCCTCCTCTTCTCCTTCGTGAAGCGGGCGGGGCGGCGGGACGCGGCGTTCGTGGAGGAATCCCAGAAGTGGTTCGACGCCCTCTGGGAAACCATCACCACGAACCTGACACTCTCCTAGTGACTTCTGATACGACGCAGACTGGTGCGGTGACGGCATCGACCGAAGACTTGCGGAAACTGCTCGCTCCTGTTCGTTACGTCCTCTGGGACCTCGACGGTCCGATCTGTCGGCTGTTCGCCGGTTACCCGGCGGACGATGTCGCCCGGAAACTGGTGAAGTTGATCCAGGGGCGTGGGCTGGGCGGGCTGCTCAGGGAGGAGGAACGTTCCCACCCGGATCCGCAGGCCGTGCTGCTCGGCGTCAACGAGCGGCACCCGGACAGCGATCTGATCACCCTGCTCGAGGACTGGCTCACCCAGCAGGAACTCGCCGCCGTTCCGACCGCGTGGCCCACGCCGTACGCGGATCCGCTGATCAGGACGTGGTCGGCGCTGGGGGCGAGGTTCGCCATCACCACGAACAACTCCGCGCTCGCGGCGGCCTCCTACATCGAGACCCGGTACCTCAAGGGCTGCTTCCCCTACATATACGGGCGCACCAAGGACCTCGCCCAGATGAAGCCGCACCCCCACTTCCTCTCCCAGGCCCTGAAGTCCCTGGGCGCGGACCCGTCGCAGGCGCTGATGCTGGGCGACGCGCGGACGGACTACGAGGCCGCGCAGGAACTGCACGTGCCGTTCCTGGGCTACGCGCGCGACGACGAGAAACTGAACCTGCTGGTGAACGCGGGCGTCGAACCGACCCACATCGTGCGCTCCCTGGAAGAGGTGCTGGTCGCGCTGAAGGGTGGGAACTGACCCACCGCGACCACGAATACCCCCTCTGGTCGAACGGGGCCGCCCCGAGGGACTACGTTCCGGCACGCCTTCCAACTCCCGGTCCCTGCCGACGCGTCGTGCTCGTCAATTGGGAGCGCGAGTGCGTTCTCACGGCGCGGGGCCGTACCCCGGTGCCGGTTCGGGCCGGCTGGGAGGTGGTTGCCTTGAGGCTTCTGCGGAGGTCGTGGACACGGTGGTGACCGTGAGGAACCAGCTCGGCTGGTGGTGACGACGGCCCCGACCGGGTGACCGGCCGGGACCACCGTTTTCCCATGCGCGTAACCGCACAGGTAGCGCAGCGTCACGGTTACCTCATTGAGACCAGGGATCACCCGACTCGAGTCGTGGGGGCATCGGTGCGGCGATAGGCTCTGCAAAACCTTCCGGAGTCTCGCACTTTGATCCAGGAGCAGCCGGTGCACGCGCAGCCGGTTCCCCCACCTCCCCCGGGGAGGTTCCCCGCGCACGATCCTTACGGGGAGTTCGTGCGGCGGGCGAAGACTGACGGCGTGATGTACGACGGCCATCACAACCGGAACTTCGTGTTGCCCCTGACCGAGCCCATGGCCCGGTACGTGGGGCGCGAGGCCGGTACCCCGGCCATAGTGCGGCTGCGGGTCCGCAACGCGCTGCCGGTGGTGATCCGCACCTGGGATGAGCCCGACGTCCTGCGTGCCATCAACGGCGTGCTGCCCAGGGCCCCCGAATGCCTGGCAAGGCGGAACGGTTCAGCGGTCCACAGCTATGTGGAGGGCGTCCCGCTCTCCAGCCTCCGCCGGAACGGCGAGCCGGTTGAACGCCCCCTGATCACCTCGCTGATGCGGACGGTCGCCCGGATGTCCCAGGTCCGCAGGGAGGCCCTGCCACCCGTGCCGGGCGCACGGCCGAGCAGCGACAAGGACAGCAGGGGATTCCTGCGGACCCTGGCCCTGCTGGCCGACCGTCAGGTCCGGCAGCCCAACTGGAGTGCCTTCGGCGGGCTGTTCGAGGCCCTGGGCGTCCCCGCCGACGCCCTGACCAGGCTGGCCGAGCGGATCCCCGCCATGGCGCGGCGGCCGTACACCCTGCTCCACACCGACCTGCACCGCGCCAACCTCATCGTCTCCGCGGAGGACCGGTCCGTCGCCTGCGTCGACTGGGAACTGGCCACCTACGGCGATCCGCTGCACGAGCTGGCGACCCACCTGGTCCGGATGCGGTACCCCGCGTCGCAGTGGGACGAGGTGCAGCAGGCCTGGGCCGAGGCCATGGAGGAGTGCCGGCCCTCGGCGGTCAAGGGCCTGGCCAGGGACCTGCGCCACTACGTCGCCTTCGAGCGGGCCCAGTCGGTCTATCCGGACGTGATGCGCGCGGCCCGGTCGCTGGACGACCGTCTCGACGACCGGAGCCTGGCCGAGGCCACGGCCACCGTGCACCGGGCGCTGGAGGCCGCCGCCGAGCCGCTCGGGCTGGCCAGGGTGCCGTGCGAGACGGAGATCGAGCGGGTGCTGCTGCGGCGCCGGGACTCCCGGCACCGGCGGACCACCGCCTTCCGGCCGGTCCCGCCCCTCGCCTGGACTCCCGACAAGCGGGTCCCCGAACATCCCGACTTCCCCCACACCGCCGTACGCGACGCCCTCCTCGCGGAAGGCACGGCCCCGGCCGGCCGGGTGTTCAAGGGCACCGCGCACCTCAACTCGGTCGTCCGTGTGCCGGGCGTCGACGTGCCCGTGGTGGTGCGGCGCAGGATCGCCTCGTTCCGCCGCCGGGAGCCGAGCCACCTCAGCGAGCACGCCGTGCTGCGCGCCATCGCGCGCTCCGAGGTCGATGTGACGGCCCCCCGGGTGCTGGCGCTGGGCAGGAGCCACGGCGGGGACGCCTTCGCCGTCCACACCTACGTCGGACCGCTGCACAGCGACCGGCCGCCCAGCCACCCGGTGAACGGCCTGCTGCCGCACGAGGCGGACGGGCTCGTGTACCAGCTCGGGCAGCTGACCCGGGTCGACTACACCGGGCTCGACCCCCTCGCCGGGGAATGGGACTTCTACACCTGGCTCAGCCGGCAACTGGTCGCCCTGGTCCGGGGACTGCCCAAGGAGTCGCAGCAGCGGGCCAAGGCGCTGGGCCTGCCGGACGCCGACCGGCTGAGCGAGATCCTCGCCCGGCACCGCGTCACCCCGCGCAAGCACGCCCTGCTGCACGGCGACCTCAACCCCTGGAACCTCGTCCGCCACTCCAGACGGGACCATCTGGCCCTCACCATCATCGACTGGGAGATGGCGATGGTCGGGGACCCGCTGTACGACCTGGTGCGGCACATCCACCTCACCCCGACCCGGCCGGAGATCCGGGAGCGCATGGTCCGGCAGTGGGAGAACGCGCTCCCCGCCGAGTACACCAGGGACTGGCGGCAGGACTGGCGGGTCTACCGCTGGGTCGAGATCGTCCGGTCCGCCTACGTCGACCTCGACCGGCTGGTCACGGGCGCCGGGCTGGACGCGCCCAACGTGCGCCGGGCGGTGGACTCGTACGCCATGACCCTCGCGGCCGCCACCGCCTCCCTCGGCCTGCCGACCCGCTCCGCCGCCCTGGCCCGCGCCCTCGCCTAGAGAGAGTCGGCGCGCTGCGTAGGCTCGCCCCATGAGCGAGACCGGGCTGCGTGAGCGCAAGAAGCGGCGGATGTACGAGACGGTGTCGGACATCGCCATCCGGCTCTTCCTGGAGAAGGGGTTCGACGCGGTGTCCGTCGCGGAGGTGGCGGCGGCGGCCGAGATCTCCAAGCCGACGCTGTTCCGGTACTTCCCGGCCAAGGAGGATCTGGTGCTGTACCGGATCGCCGACCACGAGGGGGAGGCCGCGCGGGTCGTGGCGGGGTCGGCGGCGGCGCCCGTGGAGGCGCTGCGGCGGCACTTCCTGGAGGGGCTGGAGCGGGGTGATCCCGTGACCGGACTCAACGACGACCCCCGGGTGCTCGCCTTCCACGGCCTGCTCTACGAGACGCCCTCCCTGGTCGCCCGGGCGCATCTGCACCAGGAGCGGTCCGAGGCCGCGCTCGCCGAGGTGCTCGGGGGTGATCTGGACGCGCGGCTCGCGGCCGGGCAGATCATGGCCGTGCAGCGGATCCTCGCGCTGGAGAACTGGCGGCGGATCGCCGCGGGGGAGCGGGCGGCGGAGCTGCGGGCCGAGGCGGTGGCGGCGGCGGAGCGGGCCTTCGGGCGGCTGGCGGCCGGGCTGCCGCCGGGCCTCTCAGTCGAAACTCAGTAATAAATTTAACTCGGTCACGTTTTTGGTATGCTCGGTGGAATGACGTCCACCGAGCCTGTCCTTCAGCACGCCCTCGACAAGGAACGCGCCCATCACGACCGCTGCCGCGACGCCCTCACCGCGATGGTCGAGGGCGCCGGTGAACAGGTCGTCGTCGGCGAGGACGTCTCGGCGTCCGGCGCCGACGCCGAGGTCCTCGGATACCAGCTGCGCAGCAGGGCCAAGGCGCTGCGGGAACTGCCCGAGGGGCCCCTGTTCTTCGGGGCGCTGCGGGGCGAGCAGGGCGAGTTGCACATCGGGCGGCTGCGCATCTCCGAGCACCCGGCCGAGCCGCCCCTCGTCGTCGACTGGCGCGCACCCGTCTCCCGCGCCTTCTACCAGGCCTCCGCCCGGGACCCGCAGGGCGTCGCCGTACGCCGCCGGTTCGGATGGGCGCCCGGCAGCCGGGGCGACTCCGCCGACCTCACCGGCCTGGAGGACGAGCACCTCGGGCAGGGGGAGAGCCGGGCCAGCGAGATCGTCGCCCGGGAGATCGAGCGGCCGCGCGTCGGGCCCATGCGGGACATCGCCGCGACCATCCAGCCCGAGCAGGACGACCTCGTCCGAGGGGACCTCGCGCTGTCGGTGTGCGTGCAGGGCGCGCCCGGCACCGGCAAGACCGCCGTCGGCCTGCACCGGGCCGCGTACCTGCTCTACACGCACCCGCAGCGCGTCCGGCGCGGCGGCCTGCTGATCCTCGGGCCCAACCGCACCTTCCTGTCGTACATCGCGGAGGTCCTGCCGGCGCTCGGCGAGACGGGGGTGCGGCAGTCGACGCTCGCCGAGGAGATCGCCCACTGGCCGGTCCGTGCCGTGGACGACGCGTCCGCCGCCGTCGTCAAGCACGACGCCCGGATGGCCGAGGTGCTGCGGCGGGCGCTGTACGCGAGGGTGCGCCCGGAGGGGGCGGGCGAACTCGCCGTGCCGGACGGGTCGTACCGGTGGCGGATGCGGGCGGAGGAGCTGGCGCGGATCGTGCGGGACGTACGGGAGGAGGAACCGCCGTACGGGGTCGGGCGGGAGCGGGTGCGGGCGCGGATCGTGCGGTGCCTGCGCGAGCAGGCCGAGCGGCGGGCCGGGCCGCCCCCGAACTCCTGGGTGCGCCGGGTCGAGCGGGCGCGGCCGGTGACCGCGTGCCTCGACGCCGTCTGGCCCCGGGTGCGACCCGAGGAGGTCGTGGCCGAACTGCTCGGCGACGCGGCGGTGTTGGCGTCGGCGGCCGCCGGGCTGCTGGATGCCGCCGAGCAGCGGGCGCTGCTGTGGGCCGTGCCGCCGCGGTCGTGGAAGTCGGCGCGCTGGTCGGCCGCCGACCTGGTGCTGCTCGACGAGGTGGCCGGGCTGATCGAGCATCCGGAGGGGTACGGGCATGTCGTCGTCGACGAGGCGCAGGACCTGTCCCCGATGGAGTGCCGGGCCATCGCCCGCCGCGCCCCCTTCGGGTCGCTGACGGTGCTGGGCGACCTGGCGCAGGGGACGACGCCGTGGGCGGCCCGCTCGTGGCGCACGGTCCTCGCGCACCTGGGGAAGCCGGACGCGGCCGTGGTCGAGCTGACCACCGGCTTCCGGGTGCCGCGGGCGGTCGTCGGGCTGGCCAACCGGCTGCTGGAGCGGCTGGACGTCGACGTGCCGAAGGCCCGCTCGCTGCGCGGGGACGGGGAGTTGCGCATGCGGGAGGCCGCTCCGGACGCGGTGCCCGCGGCGGTCGTGGACGCCGTACGGGACGCGCTGGAGCGGGAGGGCTCGGTCGGGGTCGTCGCCGCGGACGCCGACGTCCCCCGGGTGCGGGCGGCCCTGGACGCGGCCGGCATCGCGGCGGCGGGCCCGGAGGAACTCGGCGCGCGGGTCTCCCTGGTGCCGGCGAGCGTCGTCAAGGGCCTGGAGTACGACCAGGTCGTGGCCGTCGAGCCGGCCGCGATCGCCGAGGCGGAGGAGCGGGGGCCGCACCGGCTGTACGTGGTGCTGACGCGGGCGGTGTCGCGGCTGGAGGTGGTGTACGGAAAGCCGCTGCCCTTCTGATCACGGACGATTAGGGTCCGTGTCATGGCTGACGTCGACGCGTTCACGGACATACCCACGACCACGCTGGCCGATCTGCTGGGCCGCGGCCAGGTGATGGACATCGGGATCCGGCCGTTGTGGGGGCCGGTGCCGAGGGTGGCCGGGCCGGCCTTCACCGTGCGGTGCCCGCCCGGGGACAATCTGATGCTGCACGCCGCGATCTACCGGGCCGCCCCCGGCGCGGTCATCGTCGTGGAGTCGGGCGACCTGGACCACGCCCTGGCCGGCGGCAACGTCTGTGCCGTCGCCCAGCGCCGGGGCGTCACCGCGTTCGTCGCCGACGGGCTGATCCGCGACCTCGCCGAGGTGCGGGAGGCCCGCTTCCCGGTGTTCGCCCGCGGCGTCATCCCCATCCCGGGCACCAAGTCGGCGGCGCGGCCGCTGAACGAGCGGGTGCGCTGCGGCGGTGTGTCCGTCGACCCGGGCGACGTCGTCGTGGCGGACGAGGAGGGCGTCGTGGTGGTGCCCGCCGCCCGCCGCGAGGAGACCCTGACGGCGGCCCGGGCGAAGCTGGCGAAGGAGGCCGGGGAAACCCTGGACGCCTGGGAGTCGGACCACCGCGCACGCGTCGACGCCCTCCTGGCGGGGCAGGGGTTCGAGGACGTCCAGGGCTGAACGCGCCAGGCCCCCACGCCCTCCGCCCGGTCTCACCGTCGTCCGATGACCTCCGCGATACGCAGGAAACCGTCCTCCCCGTGGCCGAGCCCGATGGTCCGGCGGGCCATGCCCTCGGCCGCGCGCATCACGCCGGCGTCGATGCCGTGCTCCTCCGAGACGTGGACGATGTGCGCCATGGACGACACGGCCGACGTCAGTGGATTGCCCTCGCCGGTGTAGGTGCCGGCGTCGGCGTCCGCGGCGGTTTCCGCGAACAGCGGCGGCAGGATCGCGCCGATGCCCTGGGCGAAGGGCGCCAGTTCGGTCGCGGAGACGCCCTCGGCGCGGGCCACCGCCAGGGCGTGCGCGTAGCCCGCCATCGCGGTCCAGAAGATGTCGAGCAGGGCGATGTCGTAGGCCGCGGCCCGGCCCGGATCCTCGCCCAGGTGGGTGTGGGAGCCGCCCAACGCCGCGCGCACGGACGCCAGTTCCTCGTAGAGGCCGGCCGGTCCGCTGTGCAGGAACACGGCGTCGGGGGTGCCGATGGTGGTGGTCGGGGTCATGATCGCGCCGTCCAGGTAGCGGACGCCGTGCGCGGCCGCCCAGGCGGCGGTGTCCCGGGCCCGGGCCGGGGTGTCGGCCGTCAGGTTCACGACCGTCCGGCCCTTGAGGGCGGTGGCGACCTCGTCCTGGCGCAGGACGGCGTCGACGGCGTCGTAGTTCACCACGCAGACGACGGTCACCTCGCTCGCGGCCACCGCCTCCGCCACCGAGGCGGCGCCCCCCGCACCGCGGTCGAGCAGCTCCCGGTCCCGGCCCGGAGTGCGGTTCCAGACCGTGGTGCGCAGGCCCGCTTCCAGCAACGCCCCGGCCAGGGCCCGGCCCATCGGGCCGAGACCGAGGACGGTGACCGTGCCGGTGCCCTCGGCGAGCGGGTGGCCGGAATGCCCCGGGGACGATGCCGTGCTGTACGTGGACACGCTGGAAACTCCTTTGGAAGCAATGACCATGGACGGACCGTGACTGTCGAGTGCGGTGACCCATGGATGACGAAGAGGGGCGAGGATGACGCGCCGGCGCCAGGATCCGAACGTCTGCGGAGTGACGGCCGCGATCGCCGTGATCGACGGCAAGTGGAAGACGGCCCTGCTGTGGCTGTTGGAGTCGGGCCCGCGCCGCCCGGGCGAACTGCGCCGACAACTGCCCGGCCTCACCGAGAAGGTGCTGACCGAGGCGTTGCGGGAGATGGCGGCGGACGGGCTGGTGCACCGGGAGGTGTACGACGTCCTGCCGCCGAAGACGGTCTATTCCCTGACCCCGTTCGGCCGCGAACTCTCCGAGGCGCTGGCCCCGTTGTCCGACTGGGGCCACCGTCGTCTGGAGAAACTGGCGGAGGCCGCCCGGCCGGCCTCCTGATGTGTACGTCACCCCCGTCCCGTCCCGCTCCGGCGCCTCCTCGGCCGCCCTGCGACAAGCTTGGCCCGGAGCGCGGGCGCTGCCCAGTACCCACAAAAAAGTGGGTGTCGGGGAGGCCGCCTACGGGGGGCACCACCCGCCCCGTTCGGCCTCGTTCAACCTCGTTCCGCGAAGGCTCCGCCCGGGCCGAAGGCCAGTTCGCCGAAGCGCTCGCCGATGTGGTGGTGGGTCGCCGCGTCCGGGTGGAGGTTGTCGGGCAGGGGGTGTTCGGCCGCGTCGGACTCGCCGTAGAGGTCGAGGCCGTCGAGGTAGTGGAGGTGGGGGTCGTCGGACGCGCGCAGGCGCACGATGCGGGAGAGTTCCTCGCGGATGACGCCGAGCGTGAGCTTCCCCGCGGCCTTCTCCGCCGGGTCGCCCAGCGCGGCGAACTTCAGCCGGCCCTCGCCGATCCCGCCGAGGTCGGGGGCTGAGGGGCCGGGCGTGTCCTCGTGGATGGCGCAGTGGACGGGGGAGACGACCAGCAGCGGGGTGTCGGGGTGTCCCTCCCGGATCGTGTCGAGGAAGCCGTGCACGGCCGGACCGAAGATCCGCAGCCGCATCGCGTCGTGGTTGACGATGTTGATGCCGATCTTCACGCTGATCAGGTCCGCCGGGGTGTCCCGCATGGCCCGCGCGGTGAACGGGTCCAGCATCATGCTGCCGCCCATACCGAGGTTGACCAGCTCCACCCCGCCGAGGGACGCGGCGACCGCGGGCCAGATGGCCGTGGGCCCGGCGGCGTCGGAGCCCTGGCTGATCGAACTGCCGTGGTGCAGCCACACCCTGCGTCCCCGGTCCGGCAGGGGCGCGACGGGCGCGTCGGTGCGCAGCGCGACCAGCTCGGTGGTCTCGTTGTGCGGCAGCCAGATCTCGACGTCCTTCTCGCCCGCCGGCAGACCGTCGAAGCGGACCGTGCCGACCGGGCCGGGCGTGAACTCCGTTTTCCACGTGACCATGTCGACCGTGAGGACGTTGCCGCCGGTCGCGGAGGCCTGACCGGCCGGACGGCCGTCCACGAGCAGGTCGTAGCGTCCGTCCGGGCGGGGCGGGGCCCCGATGTAGTCGCGTTTGGTGCGCAGCGTGTCCAGTTCCACGGCGGTCGCGGCGGTACGGAAGGCCAGGCGTACGCCGGAGGGCTGGGCCTCGGCCATGGCCAGCTGCGCGTCCGAGTTCTGCGCGCGGGCCCGGGCCGGCAGCCGGTGCGGGAGCAGGCCGTGCTCGGTGCGCTCCACGTCGAGGGCGCCGCGCAGCAGCTCCGCGGTGAGGGGGGTGGTGATCCAGTCGGGCTCGGTGTGCATGGTGTCAGCCTTGGGTCTCTGTGGGGGGCGGGGGCCAGTTGCGCAGCAGCGTGTCGAGGGCGTCGATGACGCGTACCCACGTCTCGTCGGTGTCGGGGGCGCTGTGGCTGAAGCCGCCGCCCAGCTCCAGGCTCACGTACCCGTGGAAGACGCTGCCCAGCAGCCGGACGGCGTGGGTCTGGTCCGGTTCCGTCAGGTCGTAGCCGCGCAGCAGGGCCCGGGTCATCCGCGCGTGCCGAACGCCGGCGCTCGCGGCCGCGGTTTGCGGGTCGAGCCGCAGCTGGGCGGCGGCGTAGCGGCCGGGGTGTTCCCGGGCGTAGTCGCGGTACACATTGGCGAGGGCGGCCAGCGCCTCCTTGCCGGACCGGCCGGCCAGGGCGTCGGCGGCCCGGTCGGCCATCTCCGCGAGGGCGAGCAGGGCGATCCGGGTCTTCAGGTCCTGGGAGTTCCTCACGTGCGAGTACAGGCTCGCGACCTTGACGTCGAACCGCCGGGCGAGTGCCGAGACGGTCACCTGGTCGAAGCCGACCTCGTCGGCGAGTTCCGCGCCCGCCCGGGTCAGACGCTCCGCGGTCAGGCCTACACGTGCCATACGGCTTCTCCCTTCTGCCTGAAGGGAGTGTGCCCCCGCCTAATAGTTTTAGGCAAATCTTCTGATTCTTCAGGCATCCTTGAGGACGCGCCGGGCGGCTGTCCTCAGTCGCTTGCCGCGCCTGGTCAGACCCCATGGCTTCAGGACGGAGATCACCGTCATGAAGACGTAGGCGGACAGCGAGACGACCGGCCCGAACAGCACGTCACCGGCGTCGGGCAGCGACCCGCCCGCGGCGACGGCGGTGACCGCGGCGTTCACCCCGGGGCGCAGGGCGAACACCGTGGCGGTGGTCGTCGCGAGGGTCAGCCAGAACTTCGTCCAGACCCACCGGTGCCGGGCCAGGCCCCACGCCGTGCCCAGGGACAGGAGCAGTCCGCTGAGGAGCGTGAGGAACGCGACGGGGAGCAGGAGCCAGTCGGCGAAGAGCTTCATGGCCCGCACGGAGGCCGCCACGGTCACGGCGGACCCGGTGGTGGCGGCCGTGGTCCCGAGGGCGAGCAGCCCGAGCGTGAGCCCGAGCCAGCTCGCGGAGGCGGTGACATGGACGACGAGGACGGCCCGGCGCGCCGGGCGGCTGAGTTTCGGCATCACGTTCGCCTCCGGCGTCGGCAGCACGATCGGCTTCGGGTTCTTCGGCATCTGGTTCGGCTTTGTCTGCACGCGCAACACGGTGCCGGTGCGGGGCCGCGGGGTCGTCTGACGGCGGGAGTAACCCGGCGTACTGACGTGGGCGTACGCGTGTGCCGGGCGGTGTCGGTGCCGTGGGCTAGCGTCGCGGTATGAGTGAACCTGCCCACCTCGCCGCGGTCCGGGAGTCCTACGACGCCGTCGCCGTCGACTACGCGCGGCGCGTCAAGGAACCGGTCGAGCTGGACCCGGTGTCCCGGGCCATGCTGGGCGCCTTCGCCGACCTCGTACGGTCCCGGGGGCCGGTCGCCGACCTGGGCTGCGGCCCCGGCAAGGTGACCGCGCACCTGGCCGCCCTGGGGGTGCCCGTGTTCGGCGTGGACGTGTCATCGAGGATGATCGAGCTGGCCCGGGCCGCCTACCCGGAACTCCGCTTCTCCGTCGGCTCGATGACCGCGCTGGACATCGGCGACGGCGAACTCGGCGGCATCCTGGCGTACTACGCCACCCACCACACCCCGCCGCAGTGGCTGCCGACCGTGTTCTCCGAGTTCCACCGCACCCTCGCGCCCGGGGGCGTGCTGATGCTGGCCGGCCACGTGGGCGAGGAGGAGCACCTGCGCCCCACGCACGCGTACGGCGGTCACCCGGTGTCCTACGAGTCGTACCTGCTGCCGCCGGACCGGATCGCCGAACTGCTGCACCGGGCCGGGCTGGTGGTCACGACCCGGATGGTGCAGGAACCGGAGGGCGGGTCGAAGCGGCAGGTCGGCACGTTCCTGGCGCACAGGCCGGAGTGACCGACCCCGGCGACCCGGGCGCGGTTCAGGCGGTCGGGTCGTGCAGCCACACCCGCAGTGGGCCGAGTGCCTCGAAGCCGTTGCGGAGGGCGGTCGTCAGGTCCTCGCCCGTCTCGTAACCGACCACGGGCAGGGCAGGGAAGAGCCGGTGGAGCGTGTGCAGCACGAAGGGCCAGGCGGCGTCGGGTCCGCCGTCCCGCCCGAAGACGTTGGAGACGCCGACCACATGCTCGCCGCGACGGGCCACCGCTCCGGCGACCACACGCCCACCGGCGGACCGCCCGGCCAGCACGAAGACGTCCGGGTCGGCGAGCAGCCCGGCCCGGAAGAGGTCCGCGTGGCCGGCGCCGTCGTCCCAGGCCAGCGCCCAGGCCCGCAGTGTCTGCGGGTCGCCCGCCACCTCCCACGCGAGATCCGGGGCCATGGCGGGTGGCCCGGCCGGCCGGTGGATCCACCGCGCCTCGAACAGCACCCGGAACCCTGCCGCCGTCAGATCGAGGTCGGCGAAGCTGTCCTTGACCGAGGCGCCGGGCGACGCCAGGTCGATCCGGGCCGCGAGCGCGTCCGGGTCGGCGCCCGGCTCCAGTGTCACCGCGTCGGGGTAGAGGAGCGGCGTGCGGGCCGCGGCGGCCCAGGCGTCCTCCCCGAACTCCCCGGCCACGCCGTGCGCCCGGCACATCGCCGCGCACCATTCGGCGTTGTCGCGGGCGGCTGCGCGGGCGAGGAAGCGGTGTGAAGTCGTCGTCACGAGTGCGGATCATGACCGTGCGCGCCCGGCCCGTCGAGCGATTTACCGGCCGTGGGGCGTGGGCCGGGGCCGTAGGCGGCCGCTTCTAGGGTGTGCCTCGCCAGAGTTCCCGAAACGACCGGCCCGGAAGGCGGCGTGCCCGTGCACATGAAGCTGAGCGCGATCACCCTGGACTGCCCCGACCCGCTCGCCCTGGCGGCGTTCTACCAGCAGGCCACCGGCCTGGCACCGCACCCGGAGTCGAACGCCGACTTCGCCGCCCTGGACGGCGCGGACGGGCTCACCCTCGGCTTCCAGCGGGTCGACGACCACCGCCCGCCGAGCTGGCCCGACCCGGCGGTGCCGCAGCAACTGCACTGCTGCTTCCGGGTCGTGGACCTGGACGAGACGGAGGCCCGGCTGCTGGAACTGGGCGCCGGCAAGCCGGAGCGGCAGCCGGACGAGGACAGGTGGCGGGTCCTCACGGATCCGGCCGGGCACCCCTTCTGCATCGTCGGCGGCCTGGTCAGATGAGGCGGAACAGGTCGGCGGCGGCGTGCACGTCGGCCAGGTCCTCCACACCGCGGAGGTTGTCGCACAGGGCGTCCAGGACCGAGTCGGCCTCGGCGACGCGCGGGGCGCCCACGGCCACGCCGAAGACCCGGAAGCCCAGCCGCCGCTTGGCGTCGTTCCAGCGGCGCATCCACGCCTCGGTCACCCCGCAGTCGTCGTCCGTGATCATCACGATGTCGCCGCGCCCGCGGGCGGTGTCCTCGAACTCCTCCTCCAGCAACTCCGCGGCCGCCGTCAACGGCCTCTGGTAGCTGGTGCCGCCGCCGAGGAACGTCTCCGCGAAGTCGAGGGTGTCGAGGGTCCGCGCGATGCCGGCGGGCCGGTCGGCCGGGAAGCGGAACACCTGGAGCCGGTCGGCGGCGGAGAACAGGATGCCGACGAAGTCCCGTCTCGCGTGGCGGGCCTGGTCCAGCAACGCCAGGGCACAGGCCTTGGCCCACGCCTCCCGGGTGACGCCGCCCGGACCCGCCTCGTACATGGAGTGCGAGGTGTCCACGCACGCGATGATCGCGCCCCGGCCGGTGGCCTGCTCGCCCTGGCTGTCGTAGAGCATCAGCTCACCGGCGGCGTAGCGCGCGGCGAACACCGCGCGCAGTTCGGGCGAGCCGAGGGAGGCCAGTTCGGAGGGGATGACGCGGGAGAGGTCGTCGCCGAGCGTGACGCCGACGAGTTCCCCGGTGGCGTTCTCCACCTTGCGGGCGCGCTCGCCGTCGGCCATCTGCCGGAAGCGGCCGATGAGGTCGGCCCACCGGGCGAGCCGGCCGGTGCGCAGCCGCTCGGCCAGCCGGGCGCGCTCGTCGAACGGCATCCGCTCCAGCTCGCCGGACCCGACGCCCCAGGCCCGCATCAGCGCGGTCTCGCCCCGGACGGCCTCCGCGGCCTTCGCCGCCGCCGTCCGCACGGCGGCGCGGATGCCGGGGGCCGCTGTCGCCAGGGCCTGTTCGGCGTCCTGGTGCGCCTGCCGCGCCCGGGCTTCGGCGGCCTCGGCGGCCCGGACCGCCTGCCGTACGGCGTCGGTGGCCGGGGGTGGCACGGTGCCGTCCTCGTCGGCCTCGTCGGCGGCCTGCCGCAGCGCCTCGCTCACGGCGGTCGCCGCGGCGTCGGCGTCCCGCCGGGCCTCGTGCGCCCGCCCGGCCTGCTCCCGGGCCTGGCGGGCACGGTCCAGCAGGCCGCGCAGGGCACCGGACAGGGCGAGCACGGCCAGGGCGGCGGCGTACGGGTCGCCGGCCGTCTCACGGTGCAGTTCGGCGAAGCGCGGTGACTCCACCAGGGACGTGACGATCCGGTGGTCGACGAGCCGGGCGGGGTCCATCTCGCCGGGCTCGCGCAGCCGGGGCCGGGTCTTGTAGGCGGCCAGGAACACGTCGGTGAGCAACTCCGTGGCGTGCGGGCAGCGCTCGCCCAGCTCCCCGGCCAGCTCGCGCAGTCCGGCCGACTGCGCGTAGGTGTCGCGCCAGGTGATCCGGTCGAACCGGTCCGCGACCACGACCGCGGAGTACGGCTCGGGGACGGCGGCGACCCGGCCGAGCCACGCCCCGCCCGGGCTTGTCGACTCGTCGGGTCCGTCCTGTTCCGGCTGTGTTCTGCCTGGGCGTGTCGGCTCGTCGGGTCCGTCCTGTTCCGGCTGTGTTCTGCCCGGGCTCGTCGGCTCGTCAGGTCCGAATTGTCCCGGCCATGTCCCGCCCGGGCTTGTCGGCTCGTTGAGCGCATCCCGTCCCCGACGCGTCCCGCCCGGGCCGTCCGGCTCGTCGAGGCCGTCTCGTCCGCCGCTCGGTACTCCGTCGGTGGTCACAGCCGGTCCTGAACCATGCTCGCGTCCATGCCGAGGGCCTCCGTGAGGACGCGGGCGCGGACGGCGCGCTGGCGGCCGGTGACCCGGTCGATGGCGGCGGTGGAGCGGCCGGCGCCCGCCGCCTCGGCGCGGAGCTTCTCCAGCCGCTTGCCCGCCATGGCGAGCTGGTGGTGCGCCTTCTTGATGACCCATTCGCTCAGCGCCTCGCGGGACTGCCCGGCCATCGCGTCGAGCTGGGCCTCCAGCTCCTCGATGGTGTCGGCCAGGTCGAGCGCCTCCTTGGCGTCGGGGTTGACCAGGTGCAGCACCTCGCGTTCGACGGTGGGGCGTTCCGCGGGGGAGTTCCACAGCACGTGCGTCAGCACGGACAGGTCGGCCTCGGCGACCTCCGGGCGGCCGTCGAGGTACGCGGACGCCTGGAGCAGGCCGACCGCCTGCCGCCAGCGCCGGTCGGAGGCGACGAGTTCCCTGCGGCGCAGGGCGGCCCGCAGCGTGCACACCGCGTCCACGATCGCGTCGGGGACGTCCACGGCCGGGACGGCTTCGGCCACGGCGTGCCGCAGCGCGGCGAGGTCGACGGTGGTCCGACTCCGGGCCGCTGGGCGGGTGACGGCGGAGCGGACCAGCGCGGCGAAGTTCGCGGGGTCCTCCAGATAGCCGACCTCGATCCGTACCAGCAGCCGGTCGTAGATCGCGGCGGCGTCCTCCTCGGCGGGCAGTTCGTTGCTCGCCGTGATGGCCCCGATCAGGGGGCAGCGGATCGGCTCGCCGCCGTTCTCGGGGTGGTAGATCCGCTCGTTGAGGTAGCCCAGCGTCTCGTTCAGCGCGGCCGTGGAGCACTTGAAGATCTCGTCGATGAAGGCGACGTGCGCGGTGGTGGCGCGGCCGTCGTAGACCTGGCGGTACTCGCCCCGGGCCAGCGCGGCGACGTCGATGGGGCCGAACATCCTCGTCGGAGCGGTGAACTTCGACAGCAGGATCTCCCAGTAGGACGCCCCCTCGATCCGGCCCGTCAGCTCCCGGGCCAGCTCGGACTTGGCGGTCCCGGGCGGACCGAGCACCAGCGAGTGCTGCCCGGCCAGCAGCGTCACCACCAGCGTCCGCACGACGTCGTCCCGCTCGTAGAACCGCTCCGACAACTCCGCCACGATCGCCCGCAGCCGCTCGGCGGTGTCCTGCCCGTCCATCACCGACTCCTTGACCCCAAGTGAGATTGAGGTCCTAGCGTGCCGTGTCGTGGACGTGATCACCGGCTGACTACAGGAAGAGATGACGATGATCCTCGTGACCGGCGCGACCGGGAACATCGGAAGGGCTCTGCTGGGGGAGTTGCACGAGGCCGGTGCCGCACCGGTGCGAGGCCTGACGCGTGATGCGGGACGAGCCTCGTTCGCTGGGGGGTTCGAAGCCGTCGAGGGCGATCTCGCGCGGGCGGATTCGCTGAAGGCCGCGCTGGAGGGAGCGCGCTCCCTGTTCCTGCTGTCGGGTTGGGGTGCGGAAGCGGAGGTCCTGGCGGCTGCCCGGCAGGCAGGCGTGGAGCATGTGGTGCTGGTGTCGTCGATCACGGTGCACACCCATCCCCATATGCCCGCGGCCGGCGAGAACCTGGCCGTGGAGCGGTTGCTCCAGGACAGCGGCATGGCCTGGACCATCCTGCGGCCGACGCAGTTCGCCTCGAACACCCTGTGGTGGGCGCGGTCGATCCGCGATGAGGGCGTGGTCCGAGCGCCGTACGCGGACGTCGGTCTCCCCACCATCCACCCCGCGGACATCGCGGCGGTGGCCCGTGCGGCGCTGACCGAGCCGGGCCACCAGGGGCAGACGTACGCACTGACCGGGCCGGAGCGCATCACGGTCCGACAGCAGGTCGCGGCCATCGCTGCGGCGTCGGGGCGAGAGGTGGCCTGCATCGAGATCAGCCGGGAGGAAGCCCACCGGCAGATGGCTTCCTTCATGGACGACGAGACCGCGGACGCCGTCCTCGACCTGATGGGCGGGGACGTCAATGAGGAGTTGCTGAAGGTGCGCGACACCGTTCCCCGGGTCACCGGTGCCGCGGCGAGACCGTTCCGGCAATGGGCGTCGGAGCACGGTGCCGCCTTCCGCTGGGCGACATCTGTCGCCGAACGCACGATCACCTGACCCGGCGGTCCCGCCCCGCCTCCACTCCGAGGTGGGGCGTCAGTCCGCGGAGCCCCTCTCCGGCGCCCCGTCGCCCACGGTGTCCGGAGGTGAGACGCGGCCGGCGGACTGGTCGTCGGTGTGGTCCGCCCCTTGCGGATCGATCGTGGCCGCCCAGCGTTCCGCCCAGCGGACGAGGGGGTCCAGGGCGTGGCGCGCCTCATGTCCCAGCGGGGTGAGCTCGTAGCGGCTGTCCGGTAGTTGGTGAATCACCTGGGCATCCAGGAGTTCGGTCAGGCGCTGCCGCATCACGCTGGAGGACATGTCGTCGCACCGCTTCTGCAAGGGGCGGAATCCCAGCGGACCCGCGCGAAGCTCCCACAGGATGCGCAGGCTCCACCGCCGCCCGAACAGATCGAGTGCGGCCATGAGGGGGCGGCCGGTGGTCGAGCCGCGAACAGGACGGCCAGGTCTGGGTGTTGCCATGTCGGGATGTCCGGCTCTCCAGGGTTGATGCTTCGAATTCCGACACGCTAGCATCGGTGACCGCTTCGGAAATCGAAACGGGGAGGCTGATGACCACGACCGAGTTTCCCTCGGCGGCAGCACGGGTCGCCGTCGCCGCCGCCCTGGCCGAGGACGCGTCAGGGAAGGACATCACCACCGAGTGGAGCGTTCCCGAGGACCTGGCGGCCACGGCCGAGATCCGCACCCGGCACAGCGGCATCGCCGCCGGCCTCCCCGTGGTCGCCGAGGTTTTCGCGCAGGTCGACCCCGAGGTCAAGGTCGAGCCGGCCGTCGCCGACGGCGCCCGACTGGCCGACGGCCAGGTCCTGGTGTACTTATCCGGTTCGGCGCGCAGCCTGATCACCGGGGAGCGTACGGCGCTGAACTTCCTGCAGCGCATGTGCGGCATCGCGACGCTGACCGACCGCTACGTCCAGGCTGTGGCAGGGACCAGGGCGCGCATTCTGGACACGCGCAAGACGGCGCCGGGCCTGCGCGCCCTGGACAAGTACGCGGTCACCGCCGGCGGCGGCCACAACCACCGCCTCGATCTCGCGGCGATGGTCCTGCTCAAGGAGAACCACATCGCCGCGGCGGGCGGGGTGACCGCCGCGATCGAGGCGGTCAGGCGCGGGATGGCGCGCGCCGGGCAGACCGTGGAGAGCGATGTCGAGGTGCAGACCGTCACACAGGCCGTCGAGGCCCTCGACGCCGGAGCCCACTGGATCATGCTCGACAACATGCCGGTGGCCGACATGGAGCAGGTCGTGAAGCTCCGAGCCGGGCGGGCCGACGCTTCCCGGATCCTGCTGGAGGCCTCGGGCCCACCCGTCTGGACACAGTTCTCGCCATCGCCGGGACGGGCGTCGACCTCATCTCGGTCGGGGCGTCGACACCGTCTCACTGAGTGCGTTTCTGGTGATCAATTCCAAACACAGGAGGAACCGTGGCCAAGGGCTACTGGGTCAGCGTCTACCCCACCATCACAGACCCCGAGGGGTTTGATGTCTACAACGAACTGGCCGGTCTGGCCGTCAAGGCCGCAGGCGGGCGGCTGCTCGCCGGCATCGGCAGCCGGGTCGTCGCACACGAAGCCGGAATCGCCGAGCGCGTTGTCCTGATCGAGTTCGACAGCTTCGAACAGGCGGTCGCCGCATACGAGAGTGCGGCCTACCAGAAGGCGCTGGCCGAACTCCCCGACGGCTTCGAGCGCGACTTCCGCATCATCGAAGGCCTCGACTGACGACGAGCGTCAGGCCGGTGGCATCGGCGGTGATGTCCGGCCCGGCCGCGAGCCTGCTCACGGCTCAGCCGGACCATGCCGTCGGCGTCGCCGAACATCTACCGGCTGAGGGCTTCATGGCTGTCAGGGGTGAAGCGCCACTCCAGCAGAACCGAGTCGAGCTCCGGCTCGGTCAGCCAACCGTGCCAGGCGACCTCATCGGGATCGGGGACCATGGCGTCCGGCACCACGGCTTCGTGCACGCCGAGCCAGTGAGGGCTCAAGCCGCCGCGGTTGATGAACGCGAACAGCAGGCGCGGCAGCGCGCGAATGCCCAGCTCTTCGGCCAGCTCCCGCGCGGCGGCCTGTTCATAGGACTCGCCGACCCTTGCGGCGCCACCGACCTCGACCTCATGGAGCCCGGGGAAGCGCGATGCCTGCTCCGAGCGCCGGTGGACGAGGATGCGCCCACGCTCATCACGACACACCATCACGGCGACCCGGTGCAGCCAACCCTCCCGGATGGCCTCCCGACGGCTGACCACCCCCAGCACGCGATCTCGACCGTCGACACGCTCCACCCATTCATCCACGTCGCCCACCCTGGCACGTGGCGTGGCGCACTATTGCAAGCGGGTGCTTGCAATAGTTAGCGGGGTGGGGCACTGTGGAGGCATGGCATCGCTCAACGTCGGCAATCTCGGTGACTACCTGCGCGAGCAGCGGCGCAACGCGCAGCTGTCGCTGCGGCAGCTCGCCGACGCCGCCGGGGTGTCCAATCCGTATCTGAGCCAGATCGAGCGCGGGCTGCGCAAGCCGAGCGCGGAGGTGTTGCAGCAGGTCGCCAAGGCCCTGCGGATCTCCGCCGAGACGCTGTACGTCCGGGCCGGCATCCTCGACGCCGAGCGCGACCGGGACGAGGTGGAGACGCGCGCCGTCATCCTCGCCGACCCGACGCTGCACGAGCGGCAGAAGCAGGTGCTGCTGCAGATCTACGAGTCCTTCCGCAAGGAGAACGGGTTCGGGACCGACGGCGACGGCGACCTCGCCGGCGGCTCGGG
Source organism: Streptomyces sp. SudanB52_2052 (assembly GCF_964272415.1). Taxonomy (NCBI): domain Bacteria; kingdom Bacillati; phylum Actinomycetota; class Actinomycetes; order Kitasatosporales; family Streptomycetaceae; genus Streptomyces; species Streptomyces sp. SudanB52_2052. The sequence goes on from NZ_OZ186796.1 coordinate 4,970,164, forward strand.
CGGCTCCGCCGTCGTCGGCATCGTCGTCGGCGACGACGCGGCGGACGCGGACGGACCCGCCCCGGACGGCGGCACCGGGATACGACGGACCCGCACGGCCGACGGCGAACCGCCCGCCGAACGCCGTACCGGCGGGAACGACGGCGGCACGCCCACCGCCCGCCGCACCCGCAAGGCCACCGGAGGCACGCCCGCCACCCGCCGCCCTCGCGGCGACGACGGCGGCACGTCCACCACCCGCCGCGCCCGCAAGGGCACCGGCGGCAGCGACACCGATCCGCAGCAGACGGCCGGCTGAGCCGGACCAGGGCACCGGCCGCCGACTGCGGATCACACAACCCTCAGCCGAACCCTCAAGCGAGACAGAATCCGGGAGGACCATCACCATGGCCATCACCGACGACCTGCGCAAGACCTTCAGCGACCCGACCCCGCTCTACTTCGCCGCAGGCACCGCCGACCTCGCCCTTCAGCAGGCCAAGAAGGTGCCGGCCCTGGTGGAGCAGCTGCGCTCCGAGGCCCCCGCGCGGATCGACGCCGTACGCAACACCGACCCGAAGGCCGTCCAGGAGAAGGCGTCCGCCCGGGCCAAGGAGGCCTCCGCCCGCGTCAAGGAGACGCAGCAGACCCTCCAGCACAAGGTCACGGAGTTCATCGGCTCCATCGACGTCGACATCAAGAAGCTCGGCAGCACGATCGACGCGGACCTGAAGAAGGTCGGCGAGACCGCCCAGGACTTCGCGCTGCGCAGCGTCGGCGTGGCCGCCGAGTACGCCGTCAAGGCCCGCGAGACCTACGAGAAGGTCGCCGAGCACGGCGAGCAGGCCGTGCGGACCTGGCGCGGCGAGGCCGCCGAGGGCATCGAGGACGTCGCCGAGAGCGTCGAGGAACTGGCCGTGGCCGTCGAGCCGAAGCCCGAGCCGGTCGCGGTCAAGGAGGAGCCGGCGAAGCCCGCCGAGGCCAAGGCCGCCCCCGCGAAGAAGGCCCCGGCCAAGAAGGCCCCGGCGCGCAAGACCGCCACGGCGAAGAAGACGACGCCGTCGGCAAAGTAGGAACGCGAGCCGACGCGGGCCGGGCACCCTGGGGGTGCCCGGCCCGTTGTACGGGTACGGTGACCGCGTAGGGACGAGCCGAGTCAGGTGGTGGACGTTGTGCTGATGCAGGGCTTCGCAGGGTTGATGTGGCTTCTGAGCATGGCCCTGATCGTTTTCAGCGGCTTCGCGTTGATCGACGCGGCCGTGCGCCGGGAGGACGCCTACCGCGCGGCGGACAAGAAGACCAAGCCGTTCTGGCTGATCATCCTCGGGCTCGCCTTCGTGGTGAACCTGCTCTTCCCGATCCTGTCGTTCCTGCCGATCATCGGCCTGATCGCGACGATCGTGTACATGGTCGACGTCCGGCCCGCGATCCGGGCGCTCCCGGGCGGCGGCCGCAGCAGCCGCGGCTCCAGCAGCGACGGCCCGTACGGCCCGTGGAACGGCGGCCGGTAAAGGCCCTCGGCAGCTCCGAGGCCTCCCCCGGCAGCCGAGCCTCCCTCAGCAGCCAGCAGCCAGCAGCCAGCAGCCAGCAGCCAGGAGCCCGGGGCTACGGCACCCGGTCCAGCAGCAGTACCGCCACGTCGTCCGTCAGCTCGCCGCCGTTGAGGTCGCGGACCTCGTTCACCGCCGCCCGCAGCAGCTGCTCGCCCCGCAGGCCCTCGGCGAACTGGCGGCGGACCATCTCCGTCATGCCGTCCTGCCCGAGCCGCTCCCGGCCCTCGCCGACCCGGCCCTCGATCAGGCCGTCGGTGTAGAGCATCAGGCTCCACTCGGCGCCCAGCTCCACCTGCATCCGCGGCCAGCGGGCCCCGGGCAGCAGCCCGAGGGCCGGTCCGTTGTTGTCGTAGGGCAGCAGGCGGGCCGGCCGGCCCGGGCTGGCGAGCAGCGGCGAGGGATGGCCCGCCAGGCACAGGCCCGCCCGGCGACCGTCCGGCGCGATGTCCACCGTGCACAGGGTCGCGAAGATCTCGTCGTCGGCCCGCTCGTGCTCCAGCACCTGCTGGAGCGTGCCCAGCAACTGGTCGCCGCACAGGCCCGCCAGGGTCAGCGCGCGCCACGCGATCCGCAGCTCCACGCCGAGCGCGGCCTCGTCCGGGCCGTGGCCGCAGACATCGCCGATCATGGCGTGCACGGTGCCGTCCGGGGTGCGTACGACGTCGTAGAAGTCACCGCCGAGCAGGGCGCGCGAGCGGCCCGGGCGGTAGCGGGCGGCGAACCGCAGCGGGGAACCCTCCAGCAGCGGCGTCGGCAGCAGACCGCGCTCCAGGCGGCGGTTCTCCTGGGCACGCAGCCGGCCCTCGGCGAGCCGGCGCTCGGCCGACTCGGAGCGCTTGCGCTCCACCGCGTAGCGGATCGCGCGGCTCAGCAGCCGGCCGTCCAGCTCGTCGCGGAAGAGGTAGTCCTGGGCGCCCACGCGCACGGCCTCCGCGCCGCGCTCGGCGTCGCCCGAGGCGGTCAGCGCGAGGACGGCGTGCCGGGGCGCGAGTTCCAGCACGTGCTTGAGCACGGCGAGCTCGTCGTCGGAGTCGCTGCGGCCGGGCGCGGGCAGCGCCAGGTCCAGCAGGATGCAGTGGACGTCGTCGGTCAGCAGCCGCTCGGCCTCGGTGAGGTTGCGGGCCGTGCGGACGCGGATCGGCTTGCCCGCCTGGTCGAGCATGTCCGGCACGATCGGCGAACCGGCCGGGTCGTCCTCGATCAGCAGCAGGGTGAGATTGGTGTGGGCGGTGTGGTTCTCCACCTTGTCCGTGGTGTTTCCGGCCTTGTCCGTGGTGTCTCCGCCGGTGTCCGGCGTGCGCGGGGCCTGCGCCGAGGCGTCCGTGACGGAGTCCTCGGCGGAGCCGCCGCACGGGGACGCGGCCTGCGCCTGACCACTCTCCACGGCCGGGATGGCTCTCTGCCGCGGTATGGGTACGGGCATCGTCTTGGGTTCCTTCCCTCCCCCCGAGGGCATGGCGGGGGCGAGGGACCTCGACCCACCGACGGGGACCATAGCGGGTGTCGGCGGCGCATTGGAATGGTGTGAGCCACGCCGCTGCGCCACCGGCCAGTGTCATATGCCGCGATATGCCCCGCAGTTGGACAGCCCGGAGATGCCGCGGGGATGACGAACGTCACGTCGGCGCGGCGTTTGGCGGGTGGTTCTGGGTGGAGTGGGTCACGTGGGCCAGGTCACCGGGGGTCTCCGGTGTCCGATATCCGGTGTGCGCTCGGGCGTTCAGCCCGCGTCGGGCCGTACCACTCCGAGGATCGGCATGGATCCCGCCCCCGCGAGGGTCACGTCCCGCCCGGGCCGGGGCGCGTGCACGATCGCGCCGTCGCCGACGTACATCGCGACATGGCTGGCGTCGTCGAAGTAGATGATGAGGTCGCCTGGCCGCATGTCCTGGACGTCGATGTGGCGCAGCTGCTTCCACTGCTCCTGCGAGGTGCGCGGGATGCCGCGGCCGGCGGATATCCAGGCCTGTGAGGTCAGCCCGGAGCAGTCGTAGCTCTTCGGGCCCTCGGCGCCCCACCGGTAGGGCTTGCCGATCTGGGCCGTGGCGTACGCGACGGCCTTCTTGCCCTGCTCGGAGGCCTTTCCGCTGATGTCCTGGAGGATGCCGGAGTCGAGCCAGGCGGTCTGCGCCTTGTCCGCGGCCTCCTTCTCCAGCTCGGCGAGGCGCTCCTGCTCCTCCTTCCGCAGCTCGGATTCCAGCTTCTCCGCCTGTGCGATCTGCTTCTCGATCTTCTTCTGGGCGACGGCCTTGGCCTTGCGGCCCGCCTCCAGCTTCTTCCACTGCGCGGAGGCGTCCTCGGCGTACTGCTCCAAGTCCTCCTGGGTGCGGGTCAGTTCGCCGATCAGGCCCTTGGTGGCGTGCTGGCCCTCGCGGACCCGGCCCGCGCCGTCGAGGAACTCCTGCGGGTCGTCGCTGAGCATCAGATGGGCCTCGGGCGGGAGTCCGCCGCCGCGGTACTGGGCGGCGGCCGCGGCGCCCGCGCGCTCCTTGAGCTGCTCCAGCCTCTCCTGGCCCTTGACGATCTTCTTGGCCAGTTTCACGATCTCGTCGGACTGCTTGTCCGCCTTCTCCTCGGCGGCGTTGTACTCGTCGGTGGCGCGGGCCGCGGCGCGGTAGAGCTTGTCGAGCTTCTCGCGGACGGCTTCGAGGTCCTTGCCGGGGGCGAGCGTCGGGCCGGTGCTCGGGGTGGGGGAGGGGCTGGGACTCGCGAACGCCGTGCCCGGTGCCGCCAGCACGGTGACCGCGCAGACCACGGTCACGGCCGTCGCGAACAGGCCACGCTTGCCCCTGCGCATAAACCATCCCCCAAACTGATTAACCGTCAGTAACTTCCGGTTCGCCTGGGGATGCTGCCATGTCGGCGGCCAAAGCGACAGAGGTAGTGCTTCCCGCCGCCCCCTCCCTGGTATGCCTCCGGCATGATGATCCCCCCGCGTGTGTGACGAACGACTCAAAGAGATCGTTCCCCGCGGGTTCCGCCGGGTGGCTCGGGCCGCTCGGCGGGGCCTGCGGCCCGGGGTTCAGGACCGCGGTGCCAACGCCTCCCAGTGAACCGTCACTTCGCCCTGCCGCCAGCGCACCGGCCCGTCCGCCACCGGCCAGTCGGCCGTGAGGTCCCGTACCGCTCGGATCCAGCGCTGGCGGGTGCCGTAGGAGGCGTAGGGCGCGGCGGCGGCCCAGGCGCGGTCGAAGTCGCGCAGGAAGGCGTGCACCGGCTCGCCCGGGACGTTGCGGTGGATGAGTGCCTTCGGCAGGCGTTCCGCCAGGTCCGAGGGGCGTTCCAGGGAGCCGAGGCGGGTCGCGAAGGTGACCGTGCGGGGCCCTTCCGGTCCGAGCGCGACCCACACGTGCCGGCGGCCGATCTCGTCACAGGTCCCCTCGACCAGCAGCCCGCCGCGCGAACCGCGTACCGGGTCGGCCGGCGCGAGCCGCGCGCACAGGCGCCGCCACACGGCGGCGACCTCGCCCTCCTCGTACTGCCGCAGCACGTTCGCCGCGCGGACGAGCAGGGGCCGCTGCGGGATGGGGATCTCGAAGCCGCCGTGCCGGAAGGCGAGCCCCGCCCGCTCGTACGGCAGCGCCGCCGCGACCCGGGCCGGCTCGATCTCGATGCCCACGACACGCGCGCGTGGCGCGACCGTCCGCAGGCGGTGCAGCAGCTCGACGGCCGTCCACGGGGCGGCGCCGTAGCCGAGGTCGACCGCCACGGGGTCGACGGCGCGGCGCAGCTCCGCGCCGTGCGTGGCCGCGATCCAGCGGTCCATGCGGCGCAGGCGGTTGGGGTTCGTCGTCCCGCGCGTCACCGTTCCCAGCGGGCGGGACGCTGCGCGGGCTGTCATGCCAAAGAGGGTATGCGGCCTCCGGCCGGTCCCCGGCGCGGCCTCGGTGGGCCCCCGCCCCCTCCCACCCAGGCGACGCACTCCAGCCTCGAACGGTTGAGCGATCCTCGGTAATGGCTCGGCAAAAACGGCCCCGCCGGGCACCTCGCAGGAATGGGAACCCCTTCCTCCGGTGTTGCACCGGCTTGGAGGGCACCCGCGCCTCCGTCCGGTATGCCCGCAGCCAAGGAGGAACGCCACGTGAGCCAGTACATCGGCAGGCTCGGGCGGCGCTCCGCGTCCTCGCCCGCGCGCCTCCGGCTGCACCGCAGGCCCCGCCGGGTGGCCATGCTCTCCGTGCACACCTCCCCGCTCCACCAGCCGGGCACCGGCGACGCCGGCGGCATGAACGTCTACATCGTGGAACTCGCGCAGCGCCTCGCCGCGATCAACATCGAGGTCGAGATCTTCACGCGCGCCACCTCGGCGTCCCTCCCGCCGACCGTCGAGCTGGCCCCGGGCGTCCTCGTCCGGCACGTCGACGCCGGCCCCTACGAGGGCCTCGCCAAGGAGGACCTCCCCGCCCAGCTGTGCGCCTTCACGCACGGCGTGATGCAGGCCTGGGCCGGCCACCGCCCCGGCCACTACGACCTGGTCCACTCCCACTACTGGCTCTCCGGCCACGTCGGCTGGCTCGCCGCCCAGCGCTGGGGCGTCCCCCTGGTGCACGCCATGCACACCATGGCCAAGGTCAAGAACGCCAACCTGGCCGACGGCGACACCCCGGAACCGGCCGCCCGGGTCATCGGCGAGACCCAGATCGTCGACGCCGCCGACCGGCTCATCGCCAACACCACCGAGGAGGCCGACGAACTCGTCCGGCACTACGCGGCCGACACCGACAAGGTCGCCGTCGTCCACCCGGGTGTGAACCTGAGCCGCTTCTCGCCCGCCGACGGCCGCGCCGCCGCCCGGGCCCGCCTCGGCCTGCCGAGGGACGCGCTGATCCCGCTCTTCGCCGGCCGCATCCAGCCCCTGAAGGCCCCCGACGTGCTGCTGCGCGCCGTCGCCGTCCTCCTCGACGAGCGCCCGGAGCTGCGCTCGCGCATCCTCGTGCCGGTCGTCGGCGGCCCCAGCGGCAGCGGCCTCGCCAAGCCCGAGGGCCTGCAGAAGCTCGCCGCCCGCCTCGGCATCGCGGACGTCGTACGGTTCCATCCGCCGGTCGGCCAGGAGCAGCTCGCGGAGTGGTTCCGGGCCGCCTCCGTGCTGGTCATGCCCTCCTACAGCGAGTCCTTCGGCCTGGTCGCCATAGAGGCCCAGGCGGCCGGCACCCCGGTGCTCGCCGCGTCGGTCGGCGGCCTGCCGGTCGCCGTGCGCGACGGGCACACCGGCTTCCTGGTGCGCGGCCACGATCCGGCCGACTACGCGCGCGTGCTGCGCGACTTCGCCGACGACCCGCACCTGTCGCCGCGGATGGGCGCGCAGGCCGCCCGGCACGCCCAGTCCTTCGGTTGGGACACCGCGGCCGCCGCCACGGCGGACGTCTACACGGCCGCGCTGCAGGCACACCGCCGTCGCGTACGCTCGCACCATGGGTGACGCACAGAAAGCGGCAGCACAGACCGTCGAGGCCGTCCTGACGGACGCCGACCTGGAGTGGGAGAGCCCCGAGCCCGGCACCTACGTCGCGCAACTCCCCGGCACCCGCAAACTGAAGACGACGCTCTCCCTGATCGTCGGCCGCCACTCCCTGTCCCTGAACGCCTTCGTCATCCGCCACCCCGACGAGAACGAGCAGGGCGTCCACCGCTGGCTCCTGGAGCGCAACCTCAAGCTGTACGGCGTGAGTTACGCCGTCGATCAGCACGGCGACGTCTACGTCACCGGCCGCCTGTCCCTGTCCGCCGTCACCGCCGACGAACTGGACCGCCTGCTCGGCCAGGTCCTGGAGGCCTCCGACGGCAGCTTCAACACCCTGCTGGAGCTGGGCTTCGCCTCGGCGATCCGCAAGGAGTACGAGTGGCGGGTGTCCCGGGGCGAGTCGACCCGGAACCTGGACGCGTTCGCCCACCTCACGCAGCGCCCCGAGCGCTGACTCACCCCGCGCGGTAACGCCCGGGCGGCACCCCCACCAGCCTGCGGAAGTGCCGGGTGAGGTGCGACTGGTCGTAGAACCCGGTCGCCACCGCCACGTCACTCGGCGACCGCCCCTCCAGGAGCAGCCGCCGGGCGCGGCCCACCCGCAGGGACGTCAGGTACTGGTGCGGGGCGATGCCGTACGCGGTGCTGAACGCCCGTACCAGATGGGCCGGGTGGGCGCCCACCAGCCCGGCGGCCTCCGTCAGCCCGATGCCCTCGACGACCCGCTCGTCCAGCAGTTCGCGCAGCCGGCGGGCGAGGACCGGGTCCGCGGGGCGGGCCTGGTCGCTCTCGCCGCGCAGATGCCCGCGCAACCGCTCCCCGACGAACGTCAGCCTGCTCTCGGCCTCCAGCTCCTCACCGGGCCGCAGCAGCGCGCCGTGCAGCTGTCCGACGCGCCGCCGCAGCAGCGGATCACGCAGGTCGGGACGGTCGACGGCGGCCCCGATCAGCTCGTCCCCGAGGTGGGTCCCGTCGAGGTACAGCACCCGCTTGCGGAAGCCCTCCGGGGTGACGGGGGAGCCGTTGTGCGGCACGTGCGGCGGCAGCAGCGACACCGTGTCGTGCGGGGTGCCGTGCTCGTGCCGGTCGAGGTCGTACCGTACGGCGCCGGTGTCCACGATCAGCAGCGTCCAGGCCTCGTGGACGTGCATCGGATACGCGTACTCGGTGAACCGCGCGTGGAAGACCTCGACGACGCCCGGCACGGCCGGCCGCCAGGCGGAGACGATCCGCTGCCGGTCCGGGGACGTGCGGGCGGGCTGTGAGGCCATGCAAAGAACGTACAAGACCCCGTCGACCGCCGCCGGGCACGCTCGGACCATGAACACCGAACCGATCCGCTTCGACACGAAGATCGCCGTCCTGCTGCGCGTGGACCTGGAGCCCTGGCAGCGCCTCAACGTCACGTCGTTCCTGGTCAGCGGCTTGGGAACACAGATCCCCGAGGTGATCGGCGAACCGTACGAGGACGCGGACGGCGTGCCCTACCTGCCGATGTTCCGCCAGCCGGTCCTGGTCTTCGAGGCCACGAAGGAAACCCTCACCACGGCCCACACCCGCGCCCTTTCCCGCTCCCTGCCCCGCTCCGTCTTCACGTCCGACCTCTTCGCGACGGGCAACGACCGCGACAACCGCGCGGCCGTACGCGCGGTGCCGACGGCGGAACTGGATCTGGTGGGGCTTGCCGTCTACGGCCCGAAGAACGCGGTGGACAAGGTGGTGAAGGGGGCGCGGATGCATCCCTGAGCCGGGACCGCGGACGCCCCTGGAACCGGCGCGCGGACGGGGCGGCGACCAAAGTCGCGGGCCGGTAGACCAACGGCTGATGACAGGGCCGCGAGCCTTCCGCAGACTCGATGCCATGGAGGAAGCCAGGAACGTGACCATGGGCAAACGCCCCGAGCCGCAGGTGTCCATGGCCGGGAGTCGCGAGCCGCAGGCCGGCAGGGTCACGGAGCTCGCGGAATCGGCCTGGGTCATCGTGCTCTTCTGCGTCGCCTGCGGTGCTGTCGCGAGCGCGCTCCTGCCCCTCCTCGCCCGCCTGCTGCTGTCCCTGCGGTGGGCACCGCTGAAGGGCCCGGCCGAGCTGCTGACCTCCGTCCCGGAACCCGCCCTCACCCTCGGCACCATCGCGGTGGGCGTGCTGGGCGGACTGCTGCTCGGCCTCTCGGCGGTGCACGACTCGCTGTCGGTCCGTGTCGCCGACACCCACGTGACCCTGACGATCAGGGACGGCTCCCAGGAGTTCGCCCGCGAGGAGATCTCCGTGCTGTTCCGGGACGGCAAGCACCTCGTCGTGCTGGCCCCGAGCGGCATGGAACTGGCCCGGGAGCACTGCGGCCTGCCCTGGCGCCGCCTCGCGGACGCCCTCACCGAGCACGGCCACACCTGGGCGCGGGAGGACCCGTACCGCGCCCAGTTCCGCCGCTGGGTCCCCGGCACCCCCGGTCTTCCCCCGGGCGCGGACGCCCTGCTGCGGGCCCGTGCGAAGGCCCGGAAGGACGGGGACGGCGCCGAGGAGGCCCGGGAGCTGCGCGGGGAACTGCTGCGGCTGGGCGTGGTCGTACGGGACGAGGACAAGCGGCAGTTCTGGCGGGTCGTCAGCGGCTGACCTCGAAGGTGGCGGCGCGGGGCACGAAGGCCGTGCCGCCGTCCTCGGCGGTGGCCAGCGCGGAGACGTACCAGGTGCCGGTGCCCAGCTCCGCCGCCTCTTCCTGCGAAGCCCGCACGGTGTACGTGCAGCGGGACGTGCCCTCGCCGGTGCTCTCGCACGTGGCGCGCTCGGCGGACCGCAGCTCGGCCTCGGTCGGATCGAGCTTCGAACGCGCGGGCCAGGCCAGGACCTTGAGGCTGCGGACGCCCGAGTCGTCCGTCACGTCCGCGGTGAAGGTGAGCGTGCCGGTGCTGGTGCCGGTGCCGGTGAAGCGGGCCGAACCGTTCTGCAGGGCCGGCTCGGTGGTGCCGGAGGCGGAGGCCACGGCGATACCGCCCGCGGCGATCCCCCCGATGACGGCGACGCCGACGAACGAGGACACGAGAACGCGCTGGGACATGGGAGATCCTCCGGAAATCGGTGGGTGAACGCGACGTCTCCCGATGCGGGAGGTCGATGTGATCGAGCCTAGGGACGCCGCCCCGCACGGCCATCGGGCTCCGGAAGGGGCGTATCCGCAGGGTCTGTAACCCAGGTAAGAGACCCGGATCCGCCCTCAGCCGGAGGGGGACCGCCGGTCCGCGGTCCTAGCCTGGTCACCTCATGAATCGAACCGACGACCGACTTCTCCCGGTCGCGCTGTTCTGCGCCCAGGCCGCCGCATGGCCCGGCGCGGCACTGGCGCGCGGAACCGTACCGCCCGCGTCCGCGCTGCTCGTGGCGGCCCTGGTCGGCGGAGTGGTGACGGCCGCTCTCGCCCTGCGCCGATCCCGCCCGGTGACCGCCCTCGCCGTGGTCACCGCCGCCTGCGCTCTGGGCGCCGGCCCGCTGCCCACGGGCGCGGTGGCGGTCCTCGGCACCGCGGGCGTCGCCCTGGCCCTGTTCACCGCCGCGGCGGAACGCGACACGTTCACCGCCGTGCTGTGCGTCGTGACGCTCGCCGCCTGGCAGTCACTGCACGGCATCACCCTGCACGGACTGAGCGCCCCGGACGGCCTCGACCTCGCCCTGACCGCCCTGCTGTACGCCGCCGCGTGCGGCTCCGGCCTGCTGGTACGGCGTGCCCGTCGCGCCCGGCGGGCCGCCGAGCACCTGCTGCGGCGGGCCGAGGCCGAACGCCACCGGCTCCCGGAGGCCGAGCGGCGCCGTATGGAACGGGAGCTGCACGACGTCAGCGCCCACCACCTGACCGCCGTCGTCGTCACGGCCGGGGCGGCCCTCGGGCTGCGCGACCGTCGCCCCGAACTGGCCGCCGAGGCCCTGGAGTTCGCGAGGGACACCGGCCGTGAGGTCACCCGGGCCCTCGGAGCGGTCCGGGCACCGGCGCCGTCGCGGGAGGAACTGCCGTCGCCCCAGGAGCGGTTGCGGGCCCTGGTCGCCGGGTTCCGCCGGCTCGACCAGCGGGTGGACTGCGAGATCGACGCCCTCCCCGACGGCACCGTCGCGGACGCCGCGTACGGCATCGTCCGCGAGGCCCTGACCAACGTGACCCGGCACGCGCCCGGTGCGCACACCACCGTCCTGTGCCGGTACGGCGACACCCGCACGGACGTCGTGATCACCAGCGCGGCCCCACCCGCCGGCACGCCGTCGCACGGATCCGGTCTCGGCTCGGGCCGGGGCCAGGGCTTCCTGCGGTCCCGGGCCCGCGAGGCGGGCGGCACCCTCACCAGCGGCCCGACGGCGGACGGCGGCTGGGAGGTACGCGCGACCCTGCCCGGCCGGACCGCCGCCCCCGTGGAACGGACCGTGCCGCGCGGTTACCGCGCGGCCCAGCTGACGGCCGCCCTCGGCCTGTTCCTCCAGCCATTGCTGCCGGCCCTGGTCATCCGCGCGGAGAGCGCGTCGAGCGGACCGCAGGTCTCCGCGGGCGTCCTCTTCGCCCTGCTGGCCGCGGCCCAGGGCATCGCCCTGCTGTGGCTGCGACGGGCACCCCGGACGGCCTTCGCGACCCTCCTCGGCCTGGCCCTGCTCTGGCCACCGGCGATGTCCCTGGGCGAGTACGGCGGCCCGGTGCTGCTGCCGCCCCTGCTGAGCGTGCTGCCCACGGGTGGGGCGGTGGCGGCGGCCACGGCGGGGTGGCCGGGTGCGCGCGGCGCAGGGGGCCAGTCGCGCGGACATCCCGGGCGGCCCGCCTGGCAGGTCGGGCGGCCCGCGTGGCGGATCGGGTTCGGGCGGTCCACGAGGCAGATCGGGCGGCCCACAAGGCAGATCGGGCAGCCCGCGTGGCAGGTCGCGGCCGCGCTGGCGCACGCGACCGCCGCGACCGCCGCCGTCCTGGACCGGGGTACGGCGTTCCCCGTCTGGGCGGTCGCGCTGTGCGCGGCAGCCGGAGCGGCCCTGGCGATCGGCACGGCCCGCTGGTACGGGACCAGGCGCGGCCGCCGCGACCGGGCCGACCGGGACACGCGCGAGGAACGCCTGGCCGCCTGGACCGAGGAGGCAGTCCGGGAGGCCTGGGCGGAGCGCCGCCGTATCGCCACCGGCCTGGAGACCACCGTCCTGGCCCGCACCGCCGACATGGTCGCCGCTGCGGAGGCCGGCCGCCTCGACACGACGGCGGAACGGGCCCGCGAGGCACTGGCGGCGATGCGCGCCCTGCTGGACACGGTCACCGAGGGCGAGGCGACACCGCCCGGCCTCCGGCCGCAACCCACCCTCCAGGCCCTCGACCTGCTGGCCCACCAGTGCCGGGCCACCGGCAGGGACGTGGAGATACGACGGACGGACCGGGTCCCCGACCGCCTGCCCACGGCCGTGGACCTGGCCGCCTACCACGCCGCCGAGACCGTACTGGCGGCAGGCGGCCAGGAACCGGCCCTGCTCGAACTCGACACGGACGGCGATACGTTGACCCTCACGGCCACCGGGGTCCCCGAGGCAGCCGGACCCGCCCTGCGCGAGCGCCTGGCGACCCGGATCGAGGCCCTCGGCGGCACCCTGACCACGGGCCCGGACGGCACGCTCCGCCTCCGGCTGCCCCTGCCCGGAGAAGAGGGAACCGAGCGATGAGTCTCAAGGTGCTGGTCGTCGACGACCAGGGCATCGTCCGGGCGGGGTTCGCGGCCGTGATCGACGCCGAGGACGACATGACGGTCGTGGGCGAAGCCGCCGACGGTGCGGCAGCCGTACGCCTCGCCGACGAACTGTCCCCCGACGTCGTCGTCATGGACGTACGCATGCCGGAACTGGACGGCATCGCCGCCACCCGCATCATCACGGGCCGGGAGAACGCGCCCCGGGTCCTCGTCCTGACCACCTTCGACCTGGACGCCTACGTCTTCGACGCCCTGCGCGCCGGCGCCTCCGGCTTCCTCCTGAAGGACGTTCACGCCTCCGAACTCCTGCACGGCATCAGGGTCGTGGCGACGGGCGAATCGGTCCTGGCCCCCTCGGCGACCCGCCGCCTGATCTCCCACTACGCGTCCGCCCCGGAACGCCGGACCACCGGCGGCCCTCGCCAACTCGACAGCCTCACCACCAGCCAGCGGAACGTACTGGGCCTGCTCGCCGCGGGCCTCAACAACGCGGAGATCGCCGAGTCGCTGGGCATCACCGTGGGCACGGTCAAGTCCCACGTGAACGCGCTCCTGCGCAAACTCGGCCTGCGCGACCGCGTCCAGGCGACGATCCTCGCCTACGACCTCGGCCTGGCCCGCCCCAACCCGCCCGGCCCCCACCTCTGACCGCCCCGACCGAGGAGTCCCCCATGACGACCCCGGCTTCCGGCCGCTCGCTTCCCCGCGAGGCGGCCCACCGCCTGCGCCACGCCCTGCGGCACCCCGCCGCCCTCGTCTACCTCGCCGCCTGCGCGATCCTGCTCGGGTGGGCGGTGACGGTGACCCTGACGGACAGCTCGGACGAGTCGATGGCGGGCGTCATCCCGCTCCTCGCCACGGCCCCGGCCAGCCTGGTCCTGCTCGTCCTCCCGGACCACGGGGCGATGCTCATCACCGCCGTCGTACTCGGCGCGCTGGTCAACGCCACGATCATCGGCGCCTGCGCCCGGGCGCTGAGCCGGGGCCGCAGCGCGGACTAGGCATCAACGCGTCGAGGTACGCGGGCACAACGCCTCAAGGCGTGCAAGCCGCGGCGATCGACACGCTGTTCTCGTACAGGTGGTGCCGGGTGATCCGCCCGTTCTCCACGGTGAGCCGCAGGGCGAACGGCCCCGAGAAGGACTTGCCCGTCGCCCGGACCGTTCCCGAGAGGTGCCCCATCAGAACGGCGTCGGCACCGTCCACGAGGAAGGCGTCGACGGAAGCCCGCGCCTCCTCGGGCACGGTGTACCGGGCCAACTCCTCGGCCTGGGCGGCACAATCGGCGGCGGTGGAGCGCGGCCGGATCCAGGGCACCCCCGGATTGTCGGCCAGCATCCAGTCGACCTCGTCGGCGAAGAGCGCGGTGAGTCCCGCGGTGTCACCGGCGAGACGCAGCTGGAGGAACTTCTGGACGGTCGCGCGGGTGGCCTCTGACGTGCTGGTGGTTGTCGTCATGGGGCCAGCTTGCCGGGGGCCGCAGGGGACGTCGATTACGTCACGGGTAATGACGCCCGCGCCGCGCCCGCTAAGGAGGTTGTTTGCAGGTCAGTCCCATACTAGAGTTTTGGCATGGCTAGAACGCCGCGCATGACCCTGCAGACGCAAGTGGTCCTGCGGACCCTCCTGGAGACCCCGGCCAAGGCGCGCTACGGCCTGGAGCTCTCGAACGCCGCAGGCCTGCCCACCGGCACGATCCACCCGATCCTCGCCCGTCTCGAGGCGGCCGGCTGGCTCGAATCGTTCTGGGAGGACCAGGCCGCGATCGAGAAGACCGACCCGCCCCGCCCGCGCCGCCGTTACTACCGCTTCACCACCAACGGAGCGGAATCCGCCCGCCTGGCACTGGCCGCCGCCTACCAGGGCGGTGCCGCGTCCGCTCGACTCCGCCCCGCGCCCGACGGGTTGGGGAGCTGAAGCCGTCAGATGCCTGAGTACGAGCACCGGCACGAGCATCCCGCGTCCGCCCGACCCGCCGGCTCCCGGCGCCGCCGTGGCACGGACCTGGAGGACATGGTCCTGGCCGAGCTGCAACGGGTCGCAGCGGGACTGGGCATCAAGGACGCCACGCGGATGCGGAAGAAGACGCTGATCGACCTCATTCGCGAGGTGCAGGGCGAGGAGCCGCGGGCCGTCACACGCACGCGCCGTCGGACTGCCACGCCCGGCCGCCCGGCCACCCCTCCTCCGCCGGCCGCGTCCGCTCGACGAGCCCGTGGCAGGGGCCTCGAAGGGATGGTGCTGGCGGAACTCCAACAGGTGGCAGCGGGGCTCGGCATCCGGGGAACCGCGCGCATGCGCAAGGGCGAGCTGATCCAGGCCATCCGTGAACACCAGGGGGAGCAGGCCACGGCTGCCCAGTCCACCGAGGCCGCTGTCGCACAGCGCCCGGACACCCCACCCCGCCGCACGCGCTTCACCACGCTCGGACTCCGCGCCATCTCCCTCGGCACCCAGCTGCTGCCCGCCGCCGCCCGCGACCGCTGGCAGGAGGAGTGGAGAGCGGAGTGGGCCGACCTGGCCGACCGGCCGGGCCGCGCCCGCCTGATGTACCTCGTCCGCCTCACGGTGAACAGCGCACCGCGACTGGCCTGGAGCCTGCGCCGCGCTTCCCGCCGGGAGGCGGCGTGAACACCCGCGCCCCGTTCGCCTGCGAGGTGTGGGGAGGACGCGCAGGGCGTCCGCCCGAAAACAACCCGCCGCTTCCCTCTCGGCCTAGGAACCGTGGAAGCGGCGGGAACCACCAGATAGGAGACCACCTGATGTCGATCCAGGATCGCACGCCGCTTCCCCGCCCGGAAGCCCCGCCCGAGCCCGGCCGCCACCTGACCATCCCCCTGCGCTACCTCCCGGGAACCGGCTTCGCCCTCGCCGGCGCCATCACCGCCGGCATCACCTGGCAGTACGTCCCCCAGCAGAGCGTGTGGCCGCTGGCCGTCCTGGGCGCGGTGGCGATGCTCTGCGACGCGGTGATCCTGGGGTGCCGGGGGGTGCGGCGCAGCTGATCCGCTCCGGGGTGCGTGGCCCCCTGGCGCCGGCTGGGGGGCACGCGCCCGGCAAGCTGTGGCGATGAGCGACTACCGCCTGTGGCTCGCTGCGAACCCACAGCCCCTGGCCGAGGCCGACGCGCGGTCTACTGGAACCTCAAGAACCCCCTGGTGCCTGCTCCCTGAGGAGACGCCCCCGACCGGCCCGTGAGACCCGGCACCACGTCAGGAGTTCGATCCGCCTCCCGGCACGGTGGGGCCTTCCTGCATGCCGTTGATGTCAGCTGGTGGTGTCGGGTTGGATGGCCTGATGGAGCGCATCGAAGCCGAGCTGTTCACGGAGGGCGGCAACGACGCCGTGGTCCGTCTCCCCGGCAGACGGTTCCCCGGGGTCCTGGTGCAGGGCGACTCCCTGCACATCCTCCGCAGCGATGTGGACGAGGTGATGCGGGCCTGCGAGCGAGGCGACCTGGCCGAAGCTCGGGACTCCGCCGCCTTTCTCCTGACGAATTTGGACGCCCTCCTGGCTCGGTACGAGGTCGCGTTGAGCGAGCACGAGATCCCGCGACCGTACTGAGCTGCCGGGCCGGGTGAGCATCCGCCGTACCGGACCACGACGGTCCCGAGGCGGCCCCAGGCAGCGAAAAGCCCCCGACCTGCGGATAACCCGCAGGCAGGGGGCTTGATCAGTACCGCCTACTTCTTCTTCCCCTGGTTCTTGACCGCCTCGATGGCCGCCGCGGCCGCCTCCGGGTCCAGGTACGTGCCGCCCGGGTTCACCGGCTTGAAGTCGGTGTCCAGTTCGTAGGACAGCGGGATGCCCGTCGGGATGTTGAGGCCCGCGATGTCCGCGTCGGAGATGCCGTCCAGGTGCTTGACCAGGGCGCGCAGGGAGTTGCCGTGGGCCGCGATCAGGACCGTGCGGCCGGTCAGCAGGTCGGGGACGATCGCGTCGAACCAGTACGGGAGCATGCGGACGACGACGTCCTTCAGGCACTCCGTGCGGGGGCGCAGCTCCGGCGGGAGGGTCGCGTAGCGCGGGTCGGAGAACTGGGAGTACTCGGCGTCGATGTCCAGCGGCGGCGGCGGGGTGTCGTAGGAGCGGCGCCACAGCATGAACTGCTCCTCGCCGAACTCGGCGAGCGTCTGTGCCTTGTCCTTGCCCTGGAGGGCACCGTAGTGGCGCTCGTTCAGGCGCCACGAGCGGTGGACCGGGATCCAGTGGCGGTCCGCGGCCTCCAGGGCCAGCTGGGCCGTGCGGATCGCGCGCTTCTGGAGGGACGTGTGGACCACATCGGGGAGGAGATCGGCGTCCTTCAGGAGCTCGCCACCGCGGACTGCCTCCTTCTCGCCCTTCTCGTTGAGGTTCACGTCCACCCAGCCGGTGAACAGGTTCTTCGCGTTCCACTCGCTCTCGCCGTGGCGGAGGAGGATCAGCTTGTACGGTGCGTCGGCCATGCCCCAGAGCGTAATCCACGCATTCGCCCGTTCGCGTGGCTGCCCGGCAGGCGGACGTTTGACGGGTTCTGTTAATTGAGTGGTCCCCGTCAAGCAGGGACTTGTAACGTGCGATTACCGCCAGCGCCTCTTACCGCCGACGCCTCTCACCGTCAGCGCGTCGTACAGTCCTGTTGCATTCGGGGGAATCCGTGCCGTACGCCATGCGTGCCCGTCGTGCCGTCCGAGAGACGGTCTCCGGGCTGCCTCGCGAGTTCTGGTGGCTGTGGACCAGCACTCTGGTCAACCGGCTCGGCGCCTTCGTCGCCACTTTCATGGCGCTGTACCTGACGCTCGACCGCGGCTACTCCGCCACGTACGCCGGCCTGGTCGCCGCCCTGCACGGGCTCGGCGGGGTGATCTCCTCGCTGGGCGGCGGGGTGATGACCGACCGGCTGGGGCGGCGGCCGACCCTGCTGATCGCGCAGGCCTCGACGGCCGTGTCCGTCGCGCTGCTGGGGTTCGTGCGCGACCCGGTCGCGATCGCCGGCGTCGCCTTCCTCGTCGGCATGGCGAGCAACGCGTCCCGGCCGGCCGTGCAGGCGATGATGGCGGACATCGTCCGGCCCGAGGACCGCATCCGGGCCTTCTCCCTCAACTACTGGGCCATCAACCTCGGCTTCGCCATCTCCTCCATGGCCGCCGGGTTCATCGCCGAGGCCAGCTATCTCGCCGGGTTCCTGATCGAGGCGGCGATGACGATGGCCTGCGCGATCCTCGTCTTCCTGCGGCTGCCCGAGTCCAGGCCCGACGAGACGGTGGAGACGGCCACCGCCCGGTCCGACGACGCCGTCAGTCTCGGGACCGTCCTGCGCGACGGGCGTTTCATGAGCGTCGTCGGGCTGTCCTTCCTCGTCGCGCTGATCTTCCAGCAGGGATCGGTGGGGCTGCCGGTGGCGATGGGAGAGGGGTTCACGCCGGCCGAGTACGGCATGGCGATCGCCGTCAACGGCGTGCTGATCGTCGTGCTCCAGATCCCGGTCACCCGCTTCATCGAGCACCGGGATCCGCGCCGGCTGCTGGTCGTCTCGTCCATCCTGGCGGGGTACGGCTTCGGGCTCACGGCCTTCGCCGGGTCGGTGGGGGTCATCGCCCTGACGGTGTGCGTGTGGACGCTGGCCGAGATCGTCAACGCGCCGACGCAGACCGGGCTCGTCGTCCGGCTGTCCCCGCTGCACGGGCGCGGGCGCTACCAGGGCATGTACACGATGTCCTGGGCCGTCGCGGGCCTGGTCGCCCCGCTGCTGTCCGGCTTCGTCATCGACCGGTTCGGGGCGGAGTGGCTGTGGGCGTCGTGCGCCGTGGTGGGGACGGTGGCCGGGCTGGGGTACGGGGCGTTGATGAGGCGGGTGCCGGAGGAGAAGGCGGCAGCCGCCGGCGAACCCGAGGTGGGTGTGCGGGCGCAGCCGGAGGTCGGGGCGGGGTGAAGCGGGCAGACGTGCCGGCGACCCGGCTTTCGGGCCGGGCGTCGGCCGGCACCCCGCGGGACACCCGGTTTATGACCGATGGCTCGAGGCGCCGAAGCCGCCGAAACCGCCGAAACCGCCGAGCAGCTCCGCTGACGGCTCAACTCCGGCCCGCAGGCCCGATATTCGGTGGCGAGCCCGCCCCAGCCCGGTCCACCATGCCCGCATGGTCTCGCGTGAGCACACCACTGAAGCCGAGCACGCAAGCGAACCCGAGTACGCAAGCGAACCCGAGCACGCACGCGAACCCGAGCACGCCGGCGGCGAAGAAGCGGCGGCCCGGTGGACGCAGTCGACCGTCTACCCCGACATGTGGGTCGACCCGGACGACGACCCCCGCGAGACCGAAGATCCCCGCGGGACCGACGGCGAGCCCCTCGACGAGCGCGGCCTCCTGCTCGACTACCTGCGCGCCTACCGCCTCACCCTGGAGATGAAGTGCGCGGGCCTGGACGCCGAGCAGATGGCCCGGCGATCCGTACCGCCGTCCACGATGTCCCTGCTCGGGCTGGTGCGGCACCTCACCGAAGGCGAGCGGCACTTCCGGCGGGTGATGGCCGGGGAGGACGCGCCGAAGCTGTACCGCACGGACGAGGACCGCGACGGCGACTTCAACGGCGCGGTCGCCGACCAGGCGGTCGTGGACGAGGCCTGGCGGCAGTGGCGGACCGAGGTGGAACGCACCGACCGCTACCTCGCCGGCGTCACCGACCTCGGCACGCACAACGCCGGCCACTCCGACCTCGGCCCGGAACCCGGCGGGCAGCACCAGCTGCGCGATGTCCTGCTCGCGCAGATCGCCGAGTACGCCCGCCACTGCGGCCACGCCGACCTCCTGCGCGAACGCGTCGACGGCCGAGTGGGGCAGTGATCAGCGGAGCCGGCCGGCATCCCGAGTGCCACACCGAGCGGCTCCGGCTGCGCCAGTGGACGGACGCCGACCTCGGCCCGCTCGCGGAGATGGACGCGGACCCCGACGTCATGCGGTACATCGGGGACGGCTCGCCCGGCACCCAGGAGCGGACCGGTGGGACTGACCGTCCCCGCCTACCTGCCCGAGAACATGCCCGCGGTGGAGATCGGCTGGCGGCTGCGGCGCCGCTCCTGGGGCCGGGGCTACGCCACCGAGGCGGCCAGGGAGGTCCTGGCGTTCGCCTTCGACGACGTGGGCCTGGAACGCGTCGTCAGCATCTGCCACGTCGACAACCACGCCTCGACCCGGTCATGGCCAAGCTCGGCATGTCCCACGACCGCACCACGCGCGTACCCGCCCATGGGCAGCCGGTCCGGGTCAGGTCACTGACCCGGGCGCAGTACCGCGCCTCGGCGTAAGGCCCTGCCGACGGTCCGGGCCGCGGCGCTGCACCGAGTTCCGGCTCACTGCACCGTCAACGGCACCGGATGGATCTCGTCCGCCTTGTGCCCGGCCCGCTCGTGGATGCGCTGGACCGCTTCGGCCGAGGGGGCCTCGGAGAGGCAGTAGACGACACCGGACTCCGGGTCGGCCCACGCCCTCTCGAAGTGGACCTGCTCTTCCTTCTCTATGGCGAGGTCCGCGTCGTGGGCCTCGCGCAGCTGCTCCTCGGTGATGCCCTTCATGCTGTGGTGGACATCCATGAACTTGGCCATGGCCCGTGCCTCCTTCCCGGTTCGGCACTGCGTACGGCATTCCGTACGGCTCCACCCGGAGTTCCGTACGGAACTCCACCCCCGTCGCCCCGTACCTCCCATCGTCCGCCCGTACCGCCCCGCGGGCGACCTCAACGCCGAAGGGCCCCGGCGCACCGCCGGGGCCCTTCAGGTCGTACGGACGACGTGCCGGCGTCAGCCGCACTGGCAGGGGCTGCCCGACTGGCACCCGCAGCCGCAGCCCGAGCCGCAGCCGCAGGCGGCGACCAGGGGCAGGGCCCTGATCTCGGTGGGCTGCTCGGTCTCGCGCTGCTGCGTGGGGTCGGGCGTGATGCTGGGGGGTTCGGCCATGGGTCCCTCCTCAAGGCTGGTGCCTGTGCCCATTGGACGCCCGTTCCGCTGGGCGCATCAACGGCGCACAGAGGCGCCCGCGTGCCCCGGCCGATCCCGTCCGGCCCTTTCACGCCCTGGCAGGACGGGTGGTCAGGCGCTCTCCGCCCCGGAGACCGCCTGGATCTCCGGCTGCACATCCGTCTGGAGCTCGTCCGCGTGCTCGCCCGTCACCAGGTACACCACGCGCTTGGCGACCGACACCGCGTGGTCGGCGAACCGCTCGTAGTAGCGGCCCAGCAGCGTGACGTCCACGGCCGTCTCGATGCCGTGCTTCCAGCGGTCGTCCATCAGGTGCTGGAAGAGGGTGCGGTGCAGCAGGTCCATGGCGTCGTCGTCCTGCTCCAGCTGGAGCGCCAGGTCGACGTCCTTGGTGATGATCACCTCGGCGGCCTTGGCCATCAGGCGCTGGGCGAGCTGGCCCATCTCCAGGATGGTGGCGTGCAGGTCGCTCGGGACCGCGCGGTCCGGGTAGCGCAGGCGCGCGAGCTTCGCCACGTGCTGGGCGAGGTCACCCGAGCGCTCCAGGTCGGCGGACATCCGCAGCGACGTGACGACGATGCGCAGGTCCGTCGCGACCGGCTGCTGCCGCGCCAGCAGGGCTATCGCCCGGGCCTCCAGGTCGTGCTGGAGCTCGTCGACCTTCTGGTCGGCCTCGATGACGTTCTCGGCGAGCTTCAGGTCGGAGTCGAGCATGGCGGTCGTGGCGCGCCCGATCGCCGACCCGACCAGCCGGGCCATCTCCACCAGACCGTCGCTGATCGAGTCCAGTTCCTCGTGGTACGCGTCCCGCATCAGGTTTCCCTCTCGTGCGTTCAAGTCGGGGGTCCAAGGGCCGGGGCCCACCGACAAACCGGCGGTACGACCGTCTTCTAACCAACGGTCCGAACCCCACGCTCCCACGTTCCGGCCCGTACGCGTCCGTTTCCGGCATCCCAAATGAACCAATACTGGCTCCAAGGTGAACTCTGGGCGACGAGTGTTCGAGCCGGTGGCCCGACGGCTGTGGCCGGTGCCCGACCCATGCCTAACCTGGGTGCATGGACGTGAACGCGGCGGTCGCCGCAGCGGCTGCGATCGCCGGGGTACTCACCGGCGTCATCGCCATGCTGGCGTTCCGCTGGAGCGAGCGCGAGCAGAAGCGCCCCACACGTACCTCCCTGCACACGGACCCGGTGCTCCCGCCGGGCGTGGACACCGTCCTGTCGGTCCTCAGGTCCTCCGCCGTCGTGCTCGACGAGGCGGACGCCGTGGTCAAGGCCAGCTCGGCGGCGTACGCCCTCGGCCTGGTCCGCGGCGGCAAGCTCGCCGTCGAGCCGATGCTGCAGATGGCCCGGGACACCCGGCGCGACGGGGAGATACGCCAGGTCGAGTTGGATCTGCCGCGGCGCGGTACCGGACGCGGAGAGGCCCTGGCCGTCTCCGCGCGGGTCGCGCCGCTGGGCTCCCGGTTGGTGCTGCTGCTCGTCGAGGACCTCACCGAGGCCCGCCGCATCGAGGCGGTCCGGCGCGACTTCGTCGCCAACGTGAGCCATGAGCTGAAGACGCCCGTCGGCGCCCTGTCCCTGCTCTCCGAGGCCGTCATGGACGCCTCGGACGACCCCGAGGCCGTGGAGCGGTTCGCCGGCCGCATGCAGATCGAGGCGACCCGGCTCACCAGCCTGGTGCAGGAGCTCATCGACCTGTCGCGGGTGCAGAACGACGACCCCCTGGAGGACGCCGAGCCCGTCCGGGTCGACGAGCTCGTCGCGGAGGCCATCGACCGCTGCCGGCACCAGGCCGGCAGCAAGGAGATCACCATGGCCGCCGGCGGCACCGCCGACCTGGCCGTGTGGGGCAACCGCGGCCAGCTCGCCGCGGCCCTCGGCAACCTCGTCGAGAACGCCGTCAACTACTCGCCCGCCCGCACCCGCGTCGGCATAGCGGCCCGCAGGGTGAACGCGCCCGGCGGGGACCACATCGAGATCGCCGTCACCGACCAGGGCATCGGCATCTCCGACAAGGACAAGGAGCGCATCTTCGAGCGCTTCTACCGCGTCGACCCGGCCCGCTCCCGTGCCACGGGTGGCACGGGACTGGGCCTGGCGATCGTGAAGCACGTGGCCGCCTCGCACGGCGGGGAGGTCACGGTGTGGAGCGCCGAAGGCCAGGGCTCCACCTTCACCCTGCGGCTGCCGGAGGCCGGTGCGGCCCGCGACCGCGCACATCAGCAGTCCGCCCGGGACGAACGCGCTGCAGGCGCGGGCCTCGACGAGGAGGCCGGGCGGGCCACCCCCACATCCCCCGATTCCACCGCGTACGAAACGCTTCCCGCTCCGGAGGTCCTTCCGTGACCCGTGTGCTCGTCGTCGAGGACGAGGAGTCCTTCTCCGACGCCCTGTCGTACATGCTCCGCAAGGAGGGCTTCGAGGTCGCCGTCGCGACCACCGGGCCCGACGGACTCGACGAGTTCGAGCGCAACGGCGCCGACCTCGTCCTCCTCGACCTGATGCTGCCCGGCCTGCCGGGCACCGAGGTCTGCCGCCAGCTGCGCGGCCGCTCCAACGTCCCCGTCATCATGGTCACCGCCAAGGACAGCGAGATCGACAAGGTCGTCGGGCTGGAGATAGGAGCCGACGACTACGTCACCAAGCCGTTCTCCTCGCGGGAGCTGGTCGCCCGCATCCGCGCCGTGCTGCGCCGCAGAGGCGAGCCGGAGGAGGTCACCCCGGCCGCGCTGGAGGCCGGCCCGGTCCGCATGGACGTCGACCGGCACGTGGTCACGGTCGGCGGCACCAAGGTCGACCTCCCGCTGAAGGAGTTCGACCTGCTGGAGATGCTGCTGCGCAACGCCGGCCGCGTGCTCACGCGCATGCAGCTCATCGACCGCGTCTGGGGCGCCGACTACGTCGGTGACACCAAGACCCTCGACGTCCACGTCAAGCGCCTGCGCGCCAAGATCGAGCCGGACCCGGGCGCCCCGCGCTACCTGGTCACGGTCCGCGGCCTGGGCTACAAGTTCGAGCCGTAGACCGGCACCGGCATCACGAAAGGGCGGGACCTCTCCGAGGAGGAGGGGTCCCGCCCTTTCGCTACGACTGCTCCACGGGCCTCAGTGCCCGGCGCCGCCCGTCGCGCTCGCGGAGGCCGCGTCGGTCGGCGTGGCCGGCGACTCGTGGCCGCCCGGCGTCTCGCCCGCGGCGGGGCTCTCGGTGCCGGCCGGCGAACCCGAGGGGCTGCCCGACGGCGAACCGGACGGGGACGCCGAGCCGCCCGGCGCGGCCGGGACCTCGGTCGGGCCCCACTCCTTGAAGTAGTGCTCGGCCGGGACGACGAACGCGCGCAGGCTCACGTCACCCGTCTTGCTGAAGGTGAAGGTGACCTTCTGGGCGTTGCCGTCCTGCACGGCCTCACGGCTGCTCGGCAACAGGGCCTGGGCGTTGTCCTTGCCGCCCAGGATCAGCGAGCCGCCGGCCGGGACGGTGAGGCTGCCGCCCTTGGCGGGCTTGAGCTCGGCGGTCTTGCCGGTGCCCGGGAGGGTGATGGACTCCAGCGTCTCGTCGGTGCTGCCGGAGTTGAAGAAGGTCGCGGAGATCGCGGCCGGGCCGGTCGACTCGAGGTCGGGCTGCGTGATCACGATCGCGTTCTGGATCTTGATGTCGCCGACGCTCGTCGCCGCGTTGTCCGGCTTGATCTCCAGGGTCTGGGCGTTGTTGCCGGCTCCGCACGCGGCGAGCGAGGCGATCGAGAACGCGATGGCGGCAGCGGCGAGGGCGCCGCGTCGAAGGCTGCTGCTCACGGCGGCGGCAACTCCTTGACTCGAACGGAGCGGCCGATAAAGCCGCCCTAAGTGTCTGTCAGCAGGCCTCAGGTTACCGAGCCGTTCCCGCCCGGCCGCACCCGACCCCCCGGCACCCCGGCATCCCGCATCCGTCGCGCCTGTCTCGCAGGTCACAGGTGACTCCTCGGTCACATTGCCGGAGTGCTCGTCCGGCATTCACATAAGAGCGCCGGACGGCAGCGCGCATTTTCTGTGAAGGAATGCGCGGACGGCCTGGGAATTGATCACCGGGCGGCCCGCCCGGGAGACGTCGTGATCAATTCCCGATTCGACCGGAACCCCGCTCGGGCCGCCGAACGGAGTAGCGGAAGTCGATCACATGGAACCGGACATATGGGGATGTTCGGCCGTCTGGAGGGGGCTCCGGATGCGTGTAGCGTACGCGTTTCGCTCACCCCGGACAGCCGCTCCGACCTGCGAATACCTTCTTCCACTCCCTGTCCGAAGCACGTTCCTGTCGGAGTTGTCAAGCCCCGAGATATGCCCTGACCTGCGAAAACGCCATTCAGAACCGTCAGTTTCCGTGTTACCCTGGATAGCCACGGAAGGGGTACCTGTCACATGACGTTCAAGGTTGGCGACACCGTGGTCTATCCCCATCACGGGGCCGCGCTGATCGAGGCCATC
The DNA here is from genome assembly GCF_964272415.1 of Streptomyces sp. SudanB52_2052. Taxonomy (NCBI): domain Bacteria; kingdom Bacillati; phylum Actinomycetota; class Actinomycetes; order Kitasatosporales; family Streptomycetaceae; genus Streptomyces; species Streptomyces sp. SudanB52_2052. Next base: position 4,995,264 of record NZ_OZ186796.1, read on the forward strand.
GAAACTCGCCAGATCAAAGGCGTGGACAAGACCTACTTGGTGCTGAAGGTCGCCCAGGGTGACCTGACGGTACGTGTGCCAGCGGACAATGCGGAGTTCGTCGGCGTGCGTGATGTGGTCGGTCAGGACGGGCTGGACCGGGTCTTCGAGGTGCTGCGCGCGCCGTACGCCGAGGAGCCCACGAACTGGTCCCGTCGCTACAAGGCAAACCTGGAGAAGCTCGCCTCGGGCGATGTCATCAAGGTCGCGGAAGTGGTGCGTGACCTGTGGCGTCGTGAGCGCGAGCGCGGACTCTCCGCCGGAGAGAAGCGCATGCTCGCCAAGGCCCGCCAGATCCTGGTGAGCGAGCTCGCCCTCGCGGAGAACACCAACGAGGACAAGGCCGAGGCCCTGCTCGACGAGGTTCTCGCCTCCTGAGGCGAAGCCCGTCGCTCAGCACTCTGCTGATCAAGGCATCCTGCTGATCAAGGCTGATCAAGCGCCTGCACATCGAAATGCCGCGGTGCCCGATGACTCTTTCCTGTCGCCGGGCGCTGCGGCATGTTCGTACTCGGACGCCGATGCGCCGTCAGCCCGGGATGTGTTATCGCTCACGACCCGGTTGTCTGGCGTGCCGGGCCCGGGCAGCCGGCTCGACCAGCGTCACGGAAGGGTCCGGTCGAGCGCGTCGCGCCCGGCACTCCTCCAGGCCATACCCACGCCAGGCCAGCACACAAACCTGACAGGAACCGATGTCTGACGATTCGCGTCCCTCGCCGCCGGCCGCCCGCGCGGCGGCCCGTACGGCGGCCGTGATCCCGGCCGCCGGCCGGGGTGTACGGCTCGGCCCGGGCGCCCCCAAGGCGCTCCGCGCGCTGGGCGGCACCCCCATGCTCATCCACGCCGTCCGGGCGATGGCCGCCTCCCGCGCCGTCTCCCTCGTCGTCGTCGTGGCACCGCCCGACGGCGCCGCCGAGGTCAAGTCGCTGCTCGACGCGCACGCGCTGCCCGAGCGGACCGACTTCCTCGTCGTTCCCGGCGGGCAGAGCCGCCAGGAGTCCGTGAAGCTCGGCCTGGACGCGTTGCCGCCCGGCCACGACATCGTGCTGGTGCACGACGCGGCCCGGCCGCTGGTCCCGGTCGACACGGTCGACGCCGTGATCGAGGCCGTCCGCGAGGGCGCCCCGGCGGTGGTCCCCGCGCTGCCGCTCGCCGACACGGTCAAGCAGGTCGAGCCCGCCCGGACGCCCGGCGAGCCCGAGCCGGTCGTCGCGACACCGGAGCGCGCGCTGCTGCGCGCGGTGCAGACGCCGCAGGGCTTCGACCGGGCCACGCTCGTCCGGGCGCACGAGACGGTGACCGGCGAGGTCACCGACGACGCCGGCATGGTGGAGCAGCTCGGCCTCACGGTCGTGGCCGTCCCCGGCCACGAGGAGGCGTTCAAGGTCACGCGCCCCCTGGACCTGGTCCTCGCGGAGGCGGTCCTGGCCCGCAGGAGGCTCAACGATGGGTTCTGAGGGGATCCCGCTGCCCCAGGTCGGCATCGGCACCGACATCCACGCCTTCGAGGAGGGCCGCGAGCTGTGGTGCGCCGGCCTGAAGTGGGAGGGCGAGGGCCCGGGCCTGGCCGGCCACTCCGACGCGGACGTCGTCGCGCACGCCGCCTGCAACGCCCTCTTCTCCGCCGCCGGCCTCGGCGACCTCGGGCAGCACTTCGGCACGGGCCGCCCCGAGTGGTCGGGCGCGTCGGGCGTGACCCTGCTGACCGAGGCGGCCCGGATCGTCCGCGAGTCCGGCTTCCGGATCGGCAACATCGCCGTACAGGTGGTGGGTCCGCGTCCGAAGATCGGCAAGCGCCGGGACGAGGCGCAGAAGCTTCTGTCGGAGGCGGCCGGGGCACCGGTGTCGGTCTCGGGCGCGACGACGGACGGCCTGGGCTTCCCGGGCCGGGAGGAGGGCCTCATGGCGGTGGCGACGGCCCTGGTCGTGCGGGCGGTGTGAGGGACGGCCCCACCCACCCCCCACGGCCCACTACCCTAGGAACCGTGACTATTCGCCTGTACGACACCAGCGCCCGGCAGATCCGTGACTTCTCCCCGCTCCAGCCGGGTTGTGTCTCGATCTACCTGTGCGGCGCCACCGTGCAGGCCGCCCCGCACATCGGACACATCCGGTCCGGGCTGAACTTCGACATCATGCGCCGCTGGTTCGAGTACCGCGGCTACGACGTCACGTTCGTGCGGAACGTCACGGACATCGACGACAAGATCATCGCCAAGTCGGCCGACCAGAACCGCCCCTGGTGGGCCATCGGCTACGAGAACGAGCGGGCGTTCAACGAGGGCTACCGCGCCCTCGGCTGCCTGCCCCCGACCTACGAGCCGCGCGCCACCGGCCACATCACCGAGATGGTCGAGATGATGCGCGGCCTCATCGAGCGGGGGCACGCCTACGTCGCGGACGGCAGCGTCTACTTCGACGTCCGCTCCTTCCCGGAGTACCTGGCGCTGTCCAACCAGGACATCGACGACCTGCGCCAGCCCGACGAGGGCGTCTCCGGCAAGCGCGACCCGCGCGACTTCGCCATGTGGAAGGCCACCAAGCCCGGCGAGCCCGACTGGGAGACGCCGTGGGGCCGTGGCCGTCCCGGCTGGCACCTGGAGTGCTCGGCGATGGCGCACAAGTACCTCGGCTCCGCCTTCGACATCCACGGCGGCGGCCTCGACCTGGTCTTCCCGCACCACGAGAACGAGATCGCCCAGGCCAAGGCCTACGGCGACGACTTCGCCCGGTACTGGGTGCACAACGCCTGGGTCACCATGAGCGGCGAGAAGATGTCCAAGTCGCTCGGCAACTCGGTCCTGGTCAGCGAGATGGTCAAGCGGTGGCGCCCGATCGTGCTGCGCTACTACCTCGGCACCCCGCACTACCGCTCGATGATCGAGTACAGCGAGGAGGCCCTGCGCGAGGCCGAGTCGGCGTTCGCGCGGATCGAGGGATTCGTGCAGCGCGTGGTCGAGAAGGCCGGCGTCGTCGAACCCGCCGCCGAGGTGCCGCTCGCCTTCGCCGAGGCCATGGACGACGACCTGGGCGTGCCGCAGGCGCTCGCCGTGGTGCACACCACCGTCCGCCAGGGCAACAGCGCGCTCGCCGCCGACGACAAGGAAGCCGCGGTGGCCCGGCTCGCCGAGGTCCGCGCCATGCTCGGCGTCCTCGGCCTCGACCCGCTCGACGAGCACTGGGCCGGAGAGGGCGACCGCGGCGACGACCTGCACGGCGTGGTGGACTCGCTCGTGCGCATGGTCCTCGACCAGCGCGAGGCCGCCCGGGCCCGCAAGGACTGGCCGACCGCGGACGCCATCCGCGACCAGCTGGGCCAGTCCGGCCTGGTCATCGAGGACAGCCCGCAGGGACCGCGCTGGAGCCTCGGCCCGCGCTGAGCCGGCTCCACCCGGTGATCGATTGTGCCGCCCGGGCCTCCGGGCGGCACACTGCACAGACGTACGTACGAACGCTCACACAGACAGGTAGGTCATGGCCGCAAACAACCGCCGCATGTCCGGCAAGAAGGGCGCGCAGGTCGGCAGCGGCGGCAAGCGGCGCCGGAGCCTGGAGGGCAAGGGCCCGACGCCTCCCGCCGAGATGCGCAAGGGACACGCCAAGCAGCGCGCGGCGCAGGCCAAGTCGCGCCGCGCCCAGAGCCGCACCAAGGGGCCGCGCGGCAAGGGCACCTCCGAACTCGTCGTCGGGCGCAACCCCGTCGTCGAGGCCCTGCGCGAGGGCGTACCGGCCTCGACGCTGTACGTGCAGCAGTTCATCGACAGCGACGAGCGGGTCCGCGAGGCCCTGCAACTCGCCGCCGAGCGCGGGGGCATCAACCTCATGGAGGCGCCGCGCCCCGAGCTCGACCGGATGACGAACGGCCTGAACCACCAGGGGCTCGTGCTCCAGGTCCCGCCGTACGAGTACGCCCACCCCGAGGACCTCGCCGACGCCGCCGCCGACGAGGGCGAGGACCCGCTGATCGTCGCGCTCGACGGCGTGACCGACCCGCGCAACCTGGGCGCGGTCGTCCGGTCCGTCTCCGCCTTCGGCGGGCACGGCGTCGTCGTCCCCGAGCGGCGGGCCGCCGGGATGACGGCCGGAGCCTGGAAGACGTCCGCCGGTACGGCCGCCCGGACGCCCGTCGCCCGCGCCACCAACCTGACGCGCGCGCTGGAGGCGTACAAGAAGGCGGGCATCGTCGTCGTCGGTCTGGCCGCCGACGGGGACGTCGAACTGACCGAGCTGGACGCCCTGGAGGGGCCCGTCGCCATCGTCGTCGGCAGTGAGGGCAAGGGGCTGTCCCGGCTGGTCGGGGAGACCTGCGACTTCCGGGTGCGGATCCCGATGCCGGGCGGCGCCGAGTCGCTCAACGCCGGTGTGGCGGCGGGGATCGTGCTCTACGAGGCGGCCCGCCGACGCGCCTGAACGGACGTCCGACACCTCACCCGAACGGGTTCATTCCGGGGGCATCGGGGCGACGAGGACAAGCTTGACGGGGTCCGGACAGATCCGGCGGGTCAAAGCAGTGTCCTATCCCGACGTCACTCGGTTAGATGAGTGTGGACACCAGAACACCCCGCACACCCACGGGGGACCGCTCGTCGGGACTCGACGACGCTCCCGCGCTGAGCATGGTGAAGGTGCCGAGCGACCCGGCTCAGGTCATCGTCAATCACGCGAGTTTCCGCGTGCAGTTGGGCGTCTCGACGCGTCGCGTCCAGTCCCCCCGGGTCGCACGGCACCTGACCGCCACCGAGGACACCGCCCGCATCCCCGTCGTCGCCGGGAGCGAGGCGGACGGGGCCACCGCCCGCCGCCGGCCCGTCGTCTGGAGCGGCAGATCCGCGCCCGACGACACCGGCGCCCACCGCCTCCTGCAGGCCGCGCGGCACGAGAGCGTCCGCCACGCCGACGACCCCGCCTCCGACACCGGAGCCACCCAGGTCATCTCCCGCGTGGGCACCGGCCACGAGGACGCGGGCTACGGCTACGAGGACGACCTCACCCAGACCGTCGAGACCCCCGTCGTCGGCCGGCAGCGCACCCACGACCCCGCGGACGGCACCCGGCTGCTGCCCCCCATGCGCACGGTCGGCAGCGCCTACGACGAACCCGCCTACACCCAGAGCGACTTCGAGGGCCTCCCCGCCGAGGGGGACGAGGCCGAGCGGCGCGTCCGGCGGCACGGCGACGACCCGGCGCGGCACGCCTACTACCCGGGCCGCCGGATGAACCTCGGCGTCGTCCTGCTCCCGCTGCGCGTCTTCCTCGGCTTCATCTCCATCTACGCCGGCATGGGCAAGCTGTGCGACCCCGTCTACTTCGACGGCGGCAAGCGCGGCTCCATGGTCAAGTGGCTCAACACGCTGCACCCCTGGGAAGTCGCCGAGCCCCTGCGGCAGTTCGCCCTGGAGCACCCGGTGGGCTCCGGCCTGGTCATCGCCTTCGCGCAGGTCATCGTCGGCGTGCTGACGGTCCTGGGCTGCTGGCAGCGCGTGGCCGCGGCCTTCGGCGCCCTGCTCTCCGCCGCGCTGCTGGTCACGGTCAGCTGGAAGAGCGTCCCCGCCTACGAGACGCCCGACATCATCTACCTCGCCGCCTGGTCCCCGCTGATCATCGCCGGCGCCCCCGTCTACTCCGTCGACGGCCGCCTCGTCGGCAGCGCCTGGCGGCGCCTCGGGCCCCGCGCCGCCATCTGGGACCTGCGCCGCTACGTGCTGCGCCGCGGCGCCCTCGTCACGGCCATCGTCACCGGCCTCACCCTGCTCGTCGGCTCGCTGCTCGGCGGCGCCGTCCGCGACGCCGACCGGGTCGTCGTCCCGGGCCCCGGCGAGGCCCCGCGCAACGAGCTGCCCGGCTCCCCGCTCCCGGGCGAGCCCGGCAAGCGGCAGAAGAAGACCCCGTCCGCCTCCACCTCGCCCACCCAGGGCACCACGGCGGGATCGGCCAGCCCCAGCGCGGGCACCACGACCAGTCCGGGCGCCACTCGGGACGCGGGCACCGTCACCGGCGGCTCGCCCAGCCAGACCCAGGGCAGCGCGGGCCAGGCCCCGCCCCAGCAGTCCACCCCGGAGAACCAGGCGCCGAGCACCACGTCCGGCCCCACCTCCGGCGGCCCCACCTCCGGCGGCACGGCCACGGGCGGCACGGGCTCGACCGGCGGCTCGGGCACCGGCGGCTCCTCGTCCACCGGCCGGTCGGGCCTGGTGGGCGGCCTGCTGGGCTGACCGGCCGATCCACGGAGAAGGGCCCCGCACCACGAGGTGCGGGGCCCTTCTCATGTGACGCTCCGGGCTCTCAGCGCCCCAGCGCCGCCAGTTCCTTCGCGGCCTCCGTCAGGTCCTTCGCCGTGTCGATGGCCCGCCAGTACGACCCCTGGGGGATCGTGAACCCGGCGAGGCGCCGCTCCCGGGCCAGATGCGGGAACGTCGTCCGCTCGTGGTCCCCCCGATGCGGCAGCAGCCCGGCGAACTCGGGGGAGAAGACGTAGACGCCCGCGTTGATCTCGAACGTCGACGGCGGTGCCTCGATGAAGTCGGTGATCCGCCCGAAGCCGTCCGTCCGCACCGCGCCCCACGGCAGCCGGGGCCGCGCCAGCGCCAGCGTCGCGATGGCGTCCCGCTCCGTGTGGAAGTCCGCCATGTCGCGCAGCGAGAACCGCGTCCAGATGTCCCCGTTCGTGGCGTACCAGGGCTGGTCCGGGTGGGGGAGGTGCGCCGCGGCGTACTTGAGGCCGCCGCCGCGGCCGAGCGGCTCCGACTCCACGACGGTGGTGACGGAGACGGGCAGATCGGCCGTCTCCAGCCACTTCTGGAGGACCTCGGCGAGGTGGCCGCAGGAGACCACCACGTCCGTCACGCCCTCTTCGGCGAGCCAGGACAGCTGATGGCCGATGATCGGAGTCCCCGTCCCGGGGATCTCGACCATCGGCTTGGGCCGGTCGTCGGTGTACGGACGCAGCCGGGAACCCTGGCCACCGGCCAGAACGACGGCTTGAACGGGGCGGGACGCGGCGTTCGGATCGCTCATGAGACCGAACTGTACGGGGCGTCCCGCCCGGGACGACGGCGGACGACCGCTGCGGTCGTCCGCCGTTACCGACTTCCCACCCTTCTCACCCGGCGCCAGGGCGCTGCGCTCAGCGGTGCGCGGCGGCGACGCCGGTGGCGAAGGACGTGTCGCACACCGGACGTGCGTAGGACTGGGCGCGGGTCGGGCCGTAGACCCGGACGGCGGCCTGGCCGAGGGCGCGGGCGATGGACTTGCAGTGCCGGGCCAGCGACGGGCGGCCGTTGACGGCCTGCTGGAGGTGGGTGAGGGCGACGCCCGGGTTCTCCTCCTGCAGCTCGGTCAGCAGCTTGTCGCGCAGGACGTCCTGCGGGGCGCGCTTGGCGGCCCGAGGCGTGCCGACGGAGGTGTCCGCGGCGGTGAGCACCGGGTCGGTGGAGTTCCCCGACCAGTTGACTCGGGTGACCGCGAGGGTCCCGGAGAGCACCAGGACGACGGGCAGGACGAAAGCGAGGGTGCGGCCGATCCGGCGGGCGGGGCCCCGGCCGCGTCGCGTCTGTTGGGTGTTGGAGTGCTTCACGCGTGTGAGGGTAGCGCGGGGTAATGGTTTGTAGACATTTAGTCACCGGTTCGGGGGATGAGAGAGGGCCTCTTATTGGGTAGAGGGTTGACGCACACCGCTCGAAACGTCCGGTCTGTCAGGGTATTTGTCGACAACGAGAAGGGCCCCGCAGCACGCTGCGGGGCCCTCTTCGTCAACTTGGGTGAATCACCCGGGGTTGTGCCTTTGGTGACGCGTCAGTCCGACAGGCGCTCACCGGTCGACGTCGAGAACACGTGGGTCTCGCCGGAGCGGGGCACGACGCGCAGCTGACTGCCCTTCTCCGGGACGTCGCGGCCGTTGACGCGGACGACGAGGTCCTTGGAGTCGTCGCCGACCTTGGCGGTGCCGTAGACGTAGGCGTCGGCGCCGAGCTCCTCGACGACGTTGACGGTGACCGCGAGGCCCTGGTCGGACTCCGGGCCGGCCACGTCGAAGTGCTCGGGGCGGACGCCGACCGTGACGGTCTTGTCGCTGGTGGCGGCGAGCGCGTCACGCTGCACCGGCACGACCGAGTTGCCGAACTTCACGCCGCCGTCGGTGACCGGCACCTCGACCAGGTTCATGGCCGGGGAGCCGATGAAGCCGGCCACGAAGAGGTTGGCGGGCTTGTCGTACATGTTGCGCGGGGTGTCGATCTGCTGGAGCAGACCGTCCTTGAGGACCGCCACGCGGTCGCCCATCGTCATGGCCTCGACCTGGTCGTGGGTGACGTAGACGGTGGTGATGCCCAGGCGGCGCTGGAGGGACGCGATCTGCGTACGCGTCGACACACGGAGCTTGGCGTCCAGGTTGGACAGCGGCTCGTCCATGAGGAACACCTGCGGTTCACGCACGATGGCGCGGCCCATGGCGACACGCTGGCGCTGACCGCCGGAGAGCGCCTTCGGCTTGCGGTCCAGGTACTGCGTGAGGTCGAGGATCTTCGCGGCCTCCTCGACCTTCTGCCGGATCTCCGCCTTGTTGACGCCGGCGATCTTGAGCGCGAAGCCCATGTTGTCGGCGACGGTCATGTGCGGGTACAGCGCGTAGTTCTGGAACACCATGGCGATGTCCCGGTCCTTCGGCGGCAGGTGGGTGACGTCGCGGTCACCGATGCGGATGGCGCCGGCGTTGACGTCCTCGAGCCCCGCGAGCATGCGGAGCGACGTGGACTTGCCGCAGCCGGACGGGCCGACGAGGACGAGGAACTCGCCGTCCTCGATGTCGATGTCGAGCGCGTCGACGGCGGGCTTGTCGGAGCCCGGGTAGATCCGGGTCGCCTTGTCGAACGAGACAGTGGCCATGGTGAGTGAACCCCTTCTACCGGCAGGAACGTGCCGGACGATCCGAGTAGGAAGGCGGTGCCACGACGGTTTTCCGTTGTGGTGTAGTCCACGCGTGTGAACTGGCTCAGGACGGTACCCGGCGTTCACACGGATGTCAGTAGTTCCGGGCCTGTGAACTTCGCGGAAATTTTCGACAGGGCCCCCCGCTTCTGTCAGAGGAGGGCGACGTCGGCTTCGACGGCTTTCGTAACGATCGTGCTGAATTCTCCGTCCTTCGGAGCGAACACCGTCAAGTGGCTCTCGGCCCTGCTCACGGCGAGGTAGAACTGGGAGTACAGCGCCCTCATGGCGCTCCCTCCCTGGCCGTACTCGTGCAGCCCTCCGGCCCCGCCCATGACCACGACGTGCGAGAACTGCAGGCCTGCGGCGTACTCGGCGGCCGTGACGATCAAGGCGCGGCGTGAGTACCGCAGGCGGTCGATGTCGTCCCGCCCCTCGATCAGCACCACCGACGCCTTCGCGAACTCGGGGGCGTCCAGGGCTTGCTTCAGCGCCTCCAGGTCACTGTTGCCCACCCCGACCAGGGCGACCCGCTGGTCCTGCGAGCTGTTCCTGAGCTGTTCCAGCGAGGCGCGCAGCGCCGAGACGGCCAGTGACGTCCGGTTGTCGAAGACGACACGGGGCTTGCCCTGCGCATCGTCCTCGTCTGCGCGCGGGGGGTGGTATTCCCAGTCATGCCCCATCTCGACCATGTTGGGCATCGAGCTGTGCAGGTACTGGACGAATTCGAAGACAGGGTTCGAGAAGCGGTGGACCTTCTCGAGGTCGATGGAGTCGATCGTCTGGGTGCGCTGGAAGACCTTGCCCGATCCCCTGCTGAGGTCGTTCTCGGACAGGCCGGTCAGCAGTATGAAGATCGACTGGTGCGGGTCCATGGCCATGACCAGCCGGGGGTGGCGTTCCACGTCCCGTGTGAGGTGATGCAGGAGATACCGCTCGGAGTCGCTGAAGAGGTGGAACTCGTCCACGAAGACGAAGTCGTAGCCGCGTGTCTTCCGGTGCGTGTGCCAGGCGTACGTCTCCAGGTAGCGGCGGAAGTCGTCGACGACCTGGTCCGTGCTGAGTTGCTGTCTCGCGTTCAGGCTCTCGATGTAGAAGCGATAAGCGGTGAAGGCCAGCTCCCGGTCGGCGGGGGTGTCCAGCGGCACCATCCAGGGCTCCCGGCTCAGGCCTCGGTACTCCTCAAGGGCGTTGAATCCGGGCTTGATCTGATGGGTGTCGAAGACTTCGGCGTACTCCCGCAGCAGGGCCCAGCACAGACGGAGTCGCTCGGGCGCCCCGGGCTCCGCCTCGACGCCTTCGTGCACCCAGGGGCTCACGAAGGTCCGGTAGGACTGCCACGTGTTCGCCTTGATCCGTTCCACGGCGGCGTCGATGAGGCTCATCTGCTGCTGCTTGCCGTCGAGGCTGTCCTCGCCCAGCACCTCCAGTTCGGTGCCCTGAAGCCACTGGCACAGGAAGGTGAGCGGCATGACCTCGATCTGGTCGCACAGGCCCCGCTCGTCGAGCTTGTGGAGCGCTTCCTCCACCTGCTGGGCAATCGCCCAGCTGTGGGTGAGGAAGAGGATGCGGGGCAGCTCCTCGCTGGTGGCGTCGTCGGCTTTGTACAGCTCTTCGAGGGCCCTGAGCTGCAGGACCAGTGTCTTTCCGGACCCAGCCGCTCCGCGGATCTTCAGAGGGTTGGACAGGTCGTTGGAGAGGATGTTGCGCTGTGTCTCGGTCAGGTAGGGAAGCCACTCCGTGAAGGTCCGGCTCTTGAGCAGGGCGCCGGTGCCCACCCGCTCTAAATCGACCGAGTTCTGCACGCGCTGAGGACGAGGTGCCCGACTGGCGAAGGCTGCACGGGCGGCCTCCAGGGCTGTGCCGTACGCCTCCAGCGCGGTGTTCGCAGGGCCGATCTCGCGCTCGGCCCTGAACTGCTGCAAGGTCATGCGGTCGTCACGGCTGGTGAGCGCCCAGAAGCAGAAGTGACCACTGCCCAGCGACTCCGCTATCCATCGCAGGGAGTCGGGATTCATGTTCCTGGGCAGCGCGAAGAACGCCAGGAGGTTCTCGTGGGAGAACTTGCTCCATGCCGACGGCAACGAAACCGGAGGCCGGGACATGGCCTGTGCCGCCCGGTCGACCCGCTCAAGGAAACGGGACGCGGTGTATTCGTCGTAGTCATGGATGAAAGACCAGCAGAACTGGTCCACCAGCACGAGGCTGCTGTCCTCGGTGTCTTCCCGGTGCAGGAAGAACGTTGTCTCGCCCGCTTGCGCCATGAATACGTGGTCGGAGACGAAGCCGTTATCCGGCTCCATGTCGAAGCCGGCTGCGTACACCTGCTGAAGGTAGGCAGTGAGGCTGGATCGGGTAAATGCGATCAAGTCAGTATTCCCAGTTGTCCGAGATTTTCATCAGGTGGTGGTCGCGGGCTGTCTCGTAGTCCTCCGGGAGGCCGATGTCCGTAAAGACCTGGGCCATCTGTTGGACGATGCGATGGCAGAACAGGGTGTTGAGCCGGGCGACCCTGCGGGCTTCGGTGGCCGACGTCTCGTCCAGGGGCCTGATGGCCACCAGTGACTCGTGGATGCTGCTGATCAGGCGCAGCAGTGCCACATAGCCGGTGGGATGGTGCGGGCTCGGCCGGTGGACGTAGAGGAAGTCGCCCGGGAACCGCTTCAGCCTCTCCCGCACGCTGTTACGAAGGAGTTCGTCGGCGCTCTTCTTTGTCGGGCGGGCCTTGTCGAGCCGTCGGCAGTGGGCCTGCAGACAGCGGCAGAACGGGCGCTGATGCGTGCACAGGGACAGGTCCTTGACGGATTTCTCCAGCGCCAGCAGGGCCCGGATGTGGGAGGCCAGGTCCTCCCGGGTGCGACCGGCCGGAAGGAGGGTGACGATGTCCTCCGGGGCGTATCCCAGCCGCATCATCTCAAATGCGCGATCGAGTTGGTCGGTGCCGCCGCCGTTGAGGATGGTTTTGCGGATCGCCCGCTCGGTTGCGGCTCGCTGGGCGTCGATCTCCTTGGGGATGACGAACTGCTTCACATAGGAGTCGACGGGGACGGCCGGAACGTAGGTTATGAGGTTCCAGTGCTTTCCGTATGCCAGGTCGCAATTCGCCGTCACGACGAATCCGAGTGCTTCTTCCCCATCCAGCGGAAAATCCGCTTTGGTGGACAGGAACTGAAGGACATCACCCTGTCGAATGGGTTGGTCGGGGTCCACGATCGCCAGCTCGTGTTCGGCGAATAACCCCTCGTCCTCGGCGCTGCCGGGGGTGAGTGTGGTGTCGGTCACGGCAGGATACTACTGAGGCCGGGTCTGTTCCGAGGAGAGATGCGTGGTACGGGCAGGGAGCGACTGTGTATGGTGGGCGCGGCCCCTCGTCAGTGGTCGATGAAGGGGGCCTGCCGCCTTAGCTCAGTTGGCAGAGCAGTTGCCTTGTAAGCTCCAGGTCGTCGGTTCGATTCCGACAGGCGGCTCACCGTGCCCAGGTCAGTGTCTGACCTGGGCTTTTCATGTGCCGAGACGCCAGCCGGATCCTGCCGGCCGTAATTCGCATGCCTCTTCTGGCGGACGCCGCTACCGTGCGAGGGGTGATCGACATTCCACGGGAGCTGGCCGCATCACAGGAGAAGTACAACGGGGAGGCGGGCCGGGCCTTCATCGCCGGGCTGCCGGACCTGGCGGCCGCCTTTCTGGAGCGCTGGCGGCTACGGGTCGACGGTTCGCCCATGCACGGTGTCTCCGCCCTGGTCCTGCCGGTCGTCCGGGTCGACGGCACTCCGGCCGTCCTCAAGCTCCAGCTGCTGGACGAGGAGAGCAGGGACGAGCCGGTCGCGCTGCGCGTCTGGGGCGGTGACGGGGCGGTGCGGCTTCTGGGCCACGACGAGGCCACCGGCACCATGCTGCTGGAGCGCCTCGATCCGTCCAGGATGCTGTCGCACGAACCTGACACGCACCGAGTCGTCCTCACGATCGCCGAACTGCTCGCCCACCTGACCTCCTTCCCCGCCCCGCCGGGTATGCGGCGCCTGGGCGACATGGCCCGGGCGATGCTGAACCGGACGCCATGGGCGCTGGATCGCATCCCCGATCGCGAGTCCCGCCGTGTGGTCGCCGACTGTGCGGCAGCCGTGCGCGAGGTCGTGGACGAACCCGGTGAGAGCCTGCTGCACTGGGATCTCCACGACGGAAACGTTCTCGCTGCCGAGCGGTCCTCATGGCTGGCGATCGATCCCAAGCCTCTGGTCGGCGACCCCGGCTTCGAGCTGTGGCCGGCGCTGGACAACCGGTTCGACCCCAATGACATCTGCTGGCGCTTCGACGCCATGACGGAAGTCCTCGGTCTGGACCGCGCGCGGGCTCGGGCCTGGACGCTCGGGCGGCTGTTGCAGAACGCCCTGTGGGACGTTGAGGACGGCCGCCCCGTGGATGACGACCAGCTGGAGATCGCCCGGCGCCTGCGCACCCACGGCAGTTGACCTGAAGCCGACACCGGCGCCATCCCGGGCACGGACCGGGCACCCGTCGGGCCGCAGTCCGAGGGCTTCCCGCGCGGCCGGCCGTCAGGGTTCCAAGACCACCTTGCCCGTCGTCCCCCGGGTCTCCAGCGCGCGGTGCGCGGCCGCGGCGTCGGTGAGGGGGAAGCGGTGGACGGCCGGGGTGAGGCGGCCCGCCGCGGCCTCGGTGAGGGCGCGTAGTTCGAGGGTGCGGACGGGGTCGGGGCCGCCGGCCTTCTGGAGCATGACGGGGCCGAGGACCTCCACGGAGACGCCGTCGACGAGGTAGGGCCCGCCGTCGTGGATGCCCTCGCCGGACCAGCCGAAGACGACGTGCCTGCCGCCGGGGCCGAGCAGGGCTACGGCTTCGCGGGCCGCGTCGCCGCCCACGCCGTCGAAGACGACGGTGGCGGTCCGGCCGCCGAGGTGGGCGCGGACCTTCGCGGGCCAGGCGGGGTCGGTGTAGTCGACGGCGAGATCGGCGCCGTTGGCCTGGACGCGGGCGACCTTCTCCGGCCCGCCCGCGAGCCCGACGACGGTGGCGCCGGCGTTCTTGGCGTACTGCACGAGGAGGGTGCCGATGCCGCCCGCGGCGGCCGGGACGACCACGACCGAGTCGGGGCCGAGGTCGGCGAACTGCAGGATCCCCATCGTCGTACGGCCCGTGCCGATCATGGCGACGGCCTCGGCGAAGTCGAGGTTCTCCGGGATCTCGTGCAGGCGTTCGACGTTGGTGACGGCCAGTTCGGCATAACCGCCCGGGGCGAAGCCGAGGTGGGCGACGACCCGCTTGCCGAGCCACAGGCCGGCGACGCCCTCGCCCAGGGCCTCGACGACCCCGGCGACCTCGCGGCCGGGGATCGTGGGCAGGGGTGTCGGTTCGGGTGCCGGTCCCCGGGCGCCCTCGCGCAGGGCCGTGTCCAGGAGGTGGACGCCCGCCGCCCGTACGGCGACACGGACCTGGCCGGGGCCCGGGCGGGGGTCCTCGACCTGCTCGTAGGTGAGGTTCTCGGCCGGGCCGAAGGCGTGCAGGCGGATGGCGTGCATGCGGGGCTCCTCGTGGTGTCGTGGTCTGCGCCCCCAGCCTTCAACCTCAAGCATGCTTGAGGTCAAGCTCCCGCCTGCCGAGGGCCAGGGACACCGCCGTCAGGGCGCTGTTGAAGGAGACCTCCGACAGCACGCCGGGGGCCGCGACCTGGTCGCCCGCGAGGTAGACACCGTCGCCCCGGTCCACGGCGGGCCGGTCACGCCAGCTGGTGCCGGGCAGGTCGACCGCGCCCGTACGGCCGTTCGCCACGGCCCCGCGCCGCCAGGTGACCCGCTCGCGCCAGCCCGGGAAGCCCAGGTCGAGCAGCTCCTCGGCGCGCGCGGTGCCGTCGGCCTTGGACTCGCGCGGGGCGATGGGGATCTGCCCCTGGATCAGCTGCTCGCCGGCCGGCGCGAGGCTGCGGTCCTGGGCGGTGAACCGTTCCAGCCAGCCGGGCGCGTCGAGGTCGGAGACCACGAAGGCGTCCCCGCGCCGGGTGCGCACGGCCAGGTCGACGAGGACGGTACGGCCGCTCGGCCAGGTCAGCGAGTCGTCGCCGAGCAGCCGCCGGGCGGCGTCGAGGGAGGTGGCGACGACGACCGGCGTGTCGGTGGGGAGCGTGTCGACGCGGGACAGCGTCTCGATCCGCACGCCCAGGTTCCAGGCGCGGGCGGCCATGCGGTCGATGAGGCTCGCCCAGCCGCCGCGCGGGTAGTGCGCCTCGGGCGGCAGCTTGGTGGCGCGGCGCAGGCGCTCCTGCACGAACGCGGCCGAGAGGGATCCGGGGTCGTGGTGGAAGAGGGCGACGGCGGAGTAGTGGGCGGCGGCCCGGGCTCCCTCCTCCCCTGCGATGCCGGTCGCCCAGGTGAGGAAGTCGACGTCCACGGGGGCCTGCCGGCCGGTCCGGCGCAGCAGCTTCAGCATCGCGAAGGGCGGGGTGCGGCGCAGCGCGCCCTGGTGGCGCAGCCGCAGCCGGGCGGCCTCCAGGGGCGGGATCGGGGCGAGCGGGCCGATGAGGTCGCGCTGCCGTAGCCAGGCCCAGTGCGGGCCGCCGTTGTAGAGGGCGTGCGGGCCCTCGTTCGTGCGGTAAGGGCCCTCGGCGGTGCGGGCCCGGCCGCCGAGTGTGTGGTGGGCCTCGTGGACGGTGACCTTGGCGCCCGCCTCGGCGGCGGTGATGGCCGCGGTCAGTCCGGCGAAACCGCCGCCGATCACGGTGATGCGGTGCATGGCTGGGGGTCTCCCTGCGGTCGTCGTGGTGGCCTGGTGGTGGCCTGTCGGGAGTACGACGGGCCGAGGGCGCCGGTATGTGACATCGCGGGTGGTTGCCCAGGTCAGGGCGTGTTGTCAGTGGTGGCGTGCAGCATGGGGGCATGGCGAGGAGAGCGGCGGGCGGTACGGGTGTGAAGGGCGCGCGGCGACCGGAGCTGCGGCTGCCGGTGCCGGAGCCGTACGAGGGCGGTGGGCTGGAGCCGGACGGGGACTACGACGGGCTGGAGTTCAAGGACGCCGACCTCGGCGGGCAGGACGGCTCGGGCGCGCGCTTCATGGACTGCGCGCTGACGGGGTGCGCGCTGGACGAGACCCGACTGCGGCACGCCCGGATCCTGGATTCGGCCCTGAGCGGCGTCCGGGGAGTCGGCACGGACCTGGCCGAGGCGACCCTGCGGGACGTGGAGCTGACCGACGCCCGCCTCGGCGGACCGCAACTGCACGGGGCGGTGCTGGAGCGGGTGCTGATCCGCGGCGGCAAGATCGACTGTCTGAACCTGCGCACGGCCCGGCTCAGAGACGTCGTCTTCGAGGGCTGCGTCCTCGTCGAGCCGGACTTCGGCGGGGCTCGTCTGGAGCGGGTGGAGTTCGTCGACTGCGCGCTGAAGGGAGCCGACCTGCACGCGGCGACCCTCGTCGACGTCGACCTGCGCGGGGCCGCGCCGCTGGAGATCGGCCGAGGGCTGGACCGGCTGTCCGGGGCGGTGATCAGCCCGGCCCAACTGCTGGACCTGGCACCGGTGCTGGCGGCGCAGTGGGGGATCCGGGTGGAGGGGTGAGCGCGGACACTGCGGGCGTCCGGCCCCTCAGGGGATCCGTGGGAAGCGGGCCTGGAGGGTCCAGATCGCCGGGTTCTCGGCGAGGTCGTCGTGCAGGTCGGTCAGGTCGGCGATCAGGTCGTGCAGGAAGTCCCGGGCCTCCCGGCGCAGTTCGGCGTGGGAGACGGTGAGCGGGGGCTCCTCCGCGCGCATCCAGTCGGCCTCGATGTCCACCCATCCGAAGCGCCGCTCGAAGAGCATCCGGTCGGTCGACTCGGTGAAGTCCAGCTCCGCCCGCTGCGGCCGGGACGCCCGGGAGCCCGCCGGGTCCCGGTCGATGCGCTCCACGATGTCGCACAGCGCCCACGCGAAGTCGAGCACCGGCACCCACCCCCAGGCTGTGGACACCTCGTGGTCCGTCTTGGTGTCCGCCAGATAGACGTCACCGCAGAACAGGTCGTGCCGCAGGGCGCGGACGTCCGCGCGCCGGTAGTCGGTCTGCGGCGGGTCCGGGAAGCGGTTGGAGAGGGCGTAGCCGATGTCGAGCACGGATGTGATGGTGTCACGCGACCGTAGGATCGCGGCCGTGGCCCGAACTGTACGTCTTGTCCCCGCCCTGCTCGCCTCCGTGCTCACCCTCGCCGGGTGCGGCGGCGGAGTGCACGGCACACCGGGCGGCTCCGGCGTACGCGACCCGTACTTCCCGAAGGCGGGCAACGGCGGCTACGACGTCGCCCACTACGCCCTGCGCCTCACCTACGCCCCGGACGCGCACCACCTCACCGGCACGGCCACCGTGACGGCCCGTGCCACCCAGGACCTCTCCGCCTTCAACCTGGACTTCGAGGGCCTGGAGGTCGAGCGGGTCACGGTCGGCGGTGAGACCGCCCGCTGGAACCGCGCCGGACAGGAGCTCACCGTCCGGCCGCACGCCGACATCGACCGGGACGACACGTTCCACGTGACCGTCCGCTACTCCGGCGCGCCCGAGACCGTCACCGACCCGGACGGCTCCCGCGAGGGCTGGCTGCGCACCGCGGACGGGGCGCTCGCGCTCGGCGAGCCGACGGGGTCGATGACGTGGTTCCCCGGCAACCACCACCCCTCCGACAAGGCGGCGTACGACGTCACGGTGAGCGTTCCGCAGGGGCTGCGGGCCGTGTCCAACGGGGAGTTGCGGAGCGAGAGGACCGCACGGGGCCGTACGACGTACCGGTGGCACACCGGTGAGCCGATGGCGAGCTACCTCGCCACACTCGCGATCGGCCGCTTCGACATCAGCCGTTCCAGGACCCCGGACGGTCTGCCCGTGTACACCGCCGTCGACCCGGCCGAGGCGGCGGCGAGCCGGCCGGTGCTCGGGCGGATACCCGAGGTGCTGCGCTGGGCGGAGAAGCGGTTCGGGCCGTACCCCTTCTCCTCCACGGGCGCGATCGTCGACCGGGCGGCCGACCTCGGATACGCCCTGGAGACGCAGAACCGCCCGGTCTTCCCCGGCGCCCCCGACCTCACGCTCCTCGTCCACGAACTCGCCCACCAGTGGTACGGCGACTCGGTCTCGCCGAAGAGCTGGCGGGACATGTGGCTCAACGAGGGCTTCGCGACGTACGCGGAGTGGCTGTGGGAGGAGGACCACGGCGGGAAGAGCGCGCAGGAGACCTTCGACGCGCTGTACTCCGGCGACTCCTCGGACACCGAGGAGGCCGCGGAGTCCGTCTGGGCGTTCCCGCCGGCCGATCCGCCGAGCGCCGCGCGGATCTCCGAGGCGCCGGTGTACTGGCGGGGCGCGATGGTGCTGCAGAAGGTACGTCAGGTCGTCGGCGACGAGAAGTTCTGGCGGATCCTCAAGGGCTGGGCGGCCGCGTACCGGCACGGGAACGCGGACACGGCCGACTTCACGGCATACGTGGAGAAGCAGGCGCCCGGGGAGGACTTCGAGGGCATCTGGGAGGACTGGCTGTACGGGGAGGGGAAGCCGGAGCGGCCCTGAGCCCCCTACGGCGCGACCAGCGGCTTGCGCAGCACCGCGCACGGGCGGTCCAGCCGGCGGTCCCGGCGGTCGTCGATGGTCGCGTAGCCGAGGGCGGTCCAGAAGGCGAGGGCCTTCGGGTTGTTCGCCAGGACGGCGAGGCGTACGGCCGTCCGGCCGGCCTGGCGGAAGCGGTCCTCCACGAGGGTGGCCAGGCGGCGGCCGTGGCCCTGGCCCTGCAAGGTCGCGTCCACCATCAGCAGGCCGATCCACGGGTCCGGGTCGGCGGGGTCCGGGTGGTGGGCGAGGGTGACGGCGATGCCGATCAGGCGGCCGAAGCTGCGGGCGAGCAGGATCTCCGTGCCGGGCTGTTCCCACTCCTCGGCGAGGGCGGCCGCGACCTGCTCGGGGCGGATGTCCTTCGGGTCGGGGAAGTCGCCGGTGAGGGTGTGGAACTCGTGGTGGGAGGCGTAGAGGGCGGTCAGCTCCGCGAGGAGGGAGTCACCCAGGGGGGCCATGGGCAAGGGGTCGAGGATCACGTGGGGAACGTATCCCGGGTGGGCCCCCGGAAGGCGAAGCCCCCGGGCCCGTCACCGCGGCCGGGGGCTCCACACGTGGACGGAGGCGTCCGTCAGACGTTCACGCCGAAGTCCTGGGCGATGCCGACCAGGCCCGAGGCGTAGCCCTGGCCGACCGCGCGGAACTTCCACTCGGCGCCGTTGCGGTACAGCTCGCCGAAGACCATGGCCGTCTCCGTGGCGGCGTCCTCCGACAGGTCGTAGCGGGCGATCTCGGCGCCGCCGGCCTGGTTGACGATGCGGATGTAGGCGTTGCGGACCTGGCCGAAGTTCTGCGAGCGGTTCTCGGCGTCGTAGATCGAGACCGGGAAGACGATCTTGTCGATGTCGGCCGGGAGGGCGGCGAGGTTGACGTTGATCGCCTCGTCGTCGCCGGCGCCCTCACCCGTGCGGTTGTCACCGGTGTGGACGATGGAGTTGTCCGGGGTCTGCTTGTTGTTGAAGAAGACGAAGTGGGCGTCCGAGTAGACCTTGCCCTGGTTGTTGACCGCGATCGCGGAGGCGTCGAGGTCGAAGTCCGTGCCGGTGGTGGTGCGGACGTCCCAGCCGAGGCCCACGGTGACGGCGGTCAGGCCCGGAGCCTCCTTGGTGAGCGAGACGTTGCCACCCTTGGACAGGCTTACAGCCATTGTTGGGAGTCCCTTCCCTCGTTTACATGCGGCAAAGAAGCTGCGGAAATGAAGCTACAGCTACCCCCATGAACGTGGAGAGGGGTACGCGAGGTTCCAGGTCCTTTACTTTCTTTACCCGCGATATTCGGGTGACGTGGACCGGACAGGAGCGGGAACATGGACGGCATGTCCGGTCCCCATGTCATCCGCGGCTCCGTCTCCCTGCCCGAGGCCGAGCTCATGTGGCGTTTCTCGCGGTCGTCCGGGCCGGGCGGGCAGCACGTCAACACCAGCGACTCCAAGGTCGAGCTGAGCTTCGACCTGGCCGGGACCGACGCCCTGCCCCCGGTGTGGAAGCAGCGGGCGCTGGAGCGGCTCGCCGGGCGCCTGGTCGACGGCGTCGTCACCGTACGGTCCTCCGAGCACCGCTCCCAGTGGCGCAACCGCGAGGCCGCCGCCGTACGGCTCGCCGCGCTCCTCGCCGAGGCCACCGCACCCCCGCCCAAGCCCCGCAGGCCGACCCGCATCCCGCGCGGCATCAACGAACGCCGGCTGCGGGAGAAGAAGCAGCGCTCGGAGACGAAGCGGGGGCGCTCCCCGCAGAACTGGAACTAGACCGGACCGCAGCCGGACCGGACCGCAGCCGGACCGGACCGGAGCCAGACCGGAGCTAGACCAGCTCACGCACCCCGACCGTCTCGCCTTCCGTCGTCTCCCCGTTCGGCCGGAAGCCGAGCCCCAGGTAGAAGCCCTCCGGGCCGTCGGACCCCGGGTGCCAGGAGACGTAGAACTCCTTGGTGCCCCGTCGGCGGAGTTCCTCCGCGACCGACTCGACGGCGAACCGGCCGTACCCCCTGCCCTGCTCCCCGGCCGCGATGTTCAGCCGCCACAGGCCCGAGCGGCGGACGCTGCCGTCCTCGTACCAGTCGATGTCCAGGAAGGCCATCAGGAAGCCCACCGGGCGGTCCCCGTCGACGATCAGGCGGGGCCAGGCGACACCGGGGTGGACGTACGCCTCCGCGAGCGACTTCACGACCGGGGCGACCGCGTGCTCCTGGTCGGGGCGGACGCGGATGCCGAGGGCGGCTTCGAGGTTCGCCGGGGTGATCTCTTCGAGGCGCGGGCCGGTCGTGGTCATGCGCGCACCCTAGGCGGGCGGCTCAGCGCCCGGCCAATGGTTTCTTCAAGCCACGGGTTTCAGCTCAACTGCCGGTAGCGGCCCCGGAAGTACGTCAGCGGGCCGCCCTCCGCGCTGGGCACGCGGGCGGTCAGGACGCGGCCGATCACCAGGGTGTGGTCGCCGGCCGGTACGCGCTGCTCGGTGCGGCACTCCAGCACGGCCAGGGCGCCGCCCACCAGGGGCGCGCCGGTGTACTCGCCGCGGGTGTACGGGATGTCGGCGAACAGCAGCCGGTCGCTGACGCGGCCCTTCATGGCGAAACGGCCGGCGATGTGCCGCTGACTCTCGGACAGCACCGAGACCGCCCACAGCTCCTGCTCCTCCAGCAGCTCGTCCATGCGGGAGCCGTTGCGCAGGCTCACCAGCGCCAGGGGCGGGTCGAGGGACACCGACATGAAGGCCGTGGCTGTCATGCCCACGTCCTCACCGCTCGGCGCGCCGGGGTCGTCCGGGTCGAGCGGCGGCTCCTGGGCGGTCACCAGGACCACGCCCGAGGCCAGCCGGGACATGGCGGCGCGGAACTCGTCGTTGCTCACCCCCTCAGCATGCCCGGAGGCGGGCCTCGGAATGATCGGCGACGTGGCAGGGGGAGTGTTCGACACACCAGAGACGCTAATCTCCGTCCGGCACGCCCCGCATCGGGCTCCCGCCCGATCACGGTCCTAGGACTCCCGACGGACACCTGGGAAATAGATGTGCGCAACCTGACAAAGTTTGCGTTCGGTAGGCGCACGTGAAGAACGCAGAAACTCCACTCAATTGTTCAGGTTTGCCTGTGACTTGAGTCACAAGGGGCAGGAATTGTTGACCCTGTGTACCGAGTGGGCAGCGCGCTGTGATTCAGTGGCGGGGAAGCTGCCAGGACGATACGCCGATGAGAACCCTTGATTCGCTGCGAGGTACTCGGGGGGAGGGCGAGCATGGAGACCGAGTCGGAGCCCTACGTCCGTCTTGCGTCCCTGCGACAACTGCACCAGGTCATGGCCGACATGAACACGGCCCGCAGCCTGGCGGACACACTGCAGACCGTCGCCGAGGGCGTCGTCGCCGCCCTCGGGTACGAGCTGGCGTGCGTGAACCTCGTACGGCCGGACGGCGACCTCGTCGTCGCCGCCTTCGCCGGGAACCCGGCGGCCGAGGCCCTCATCACCGGCCGCGTCGGCTCGCGCGAGTCCTGGGAGCGCCGCCTCGGCATGGGTGAGCACTGGGGCGACCTGGTGTTCATACCGCACACCGAGGGCTGGGTCCTCGACGACGACGACGTCCCGCAGTGGTACACCGACGGCCCCGCCCCCCGCTTCGAGGACGAGTGGCACCCGGCCGACCGGCTCTTCGCACCCATGTACGCGCCCGCCCCGAAGGGCAGCGGGACGTGCGGCGAGCTGATCGGCGTGCTCTCCGTGGACCGGCCGCGCAACGGCCGCCGGCCCGGCGCCTGGGGCCGCGAGGCGCTCCAGATGTACGCCTTCCAGGCCGCCATCGCGATCAGCAACGCCCGGCTGCGCGCCAACATGCAACGCGCCCTGGTCCGGCTGGAGCGCGAGCAGCAGGCCCTGCGGGCGAGCGAGGAAAGCTTCAGGCAGGCCTTCGAGTACGCCCCGTCCGGCATGGCCATCGCCGAGATGGGCGGCGACCAGCACGGCCGGATCCTGCGCACCAACGACGCCCTGTGCCGGCTGCTGGGCCGCCCGGCCTCCGCGATGCGCCGCTACTCGTTCTCCGACCTGGTCCACCCCGAGGACATAGGCACGCTGCTGCGGACCTCCGCCGAGGGCGGCCGCGCCGAGCTCCGCCTGGGCCGCCGGGACGGCACGTACGTCTGGGTCAGCCTGCGCAACAGCGTCGTCGCGGACGCCGCCGACGGCCCGCGCTTCCTCCTGACCCACGTCGAGGACATCGAGGAGCGCAAGCGCCGCGAGCTCCAGCTCGCCCACCGCGCCTCCCACGACTCGCTCACCGGCCTGCCGAACTCCGCGGAGCTGCGCGCCCGGCTGTCCGCGCGCCTGTGCCAGCGCGCGACCCCGCACTCCGCCGTCGCGGAGTCCCACGACGCCGCCTACGGCCACCCGGCCTTCGACGTGGTCGGGCCCGGCTTCGACTACCGGCAGGGCGCCGAGCGGTACGACGCCTACGACCACCACGTGCACACCGTCGCCCCGGACGGCGACCACGACGACGGCACCAAGGGCCTCGCCGTGCTCTTCTGTGACCTCGACGGCTTCAAGTCGATCAACGACCGGTTCGGGCACAACGCGGGTGACGCGGTGCTCATCGAGGTCGCCCGGCGGCTGAGCAACGGCGTGCGCGACGGCGACACGGTCGCCCGGCTCGGGGGTGACGAATTCGTCATCCTGGCCGACGGGCTCGGCCGGGCCGACGCGCAGGACCTCGCGGTCCGCCTCCGCAACGAGATCATCCAGCCCATCCGCGCCGAGGGCCGGGCCGTCCGGGTCGGCGCCAGCTTCGGCATCGGATGGGCACACTGTGGAATGACGGCGGACGAAGTGTTGAAATCCGCTGACGAGCGGATGTACGTCGAGAAACGATCTCGTCCCAAACAACACAGACGCGCGGGGTGAACCCCAGGTCAGCGAGTTGATGCGGTCTGAGTCACCCGTTTGGGTCACTGGGAGCGGGTAGGCTCGCCCTCTCACCACCCGTACCGCATCGCACCGCACCTGACTGAGGAGACCAAGGGATGACGCCCGGCAACAACGGCGCGAGCACGCCCGAGGACGACGACCCGTTCGGCTATCTCTACGCCGACGGGCAGGCCAACGGAGCCCAGCCGCCGTCCGGGGGCTACGGCTACCCGAACTCGGTCAACCGGGTGCGAGCGGTCGGCACGCGCCAGTACGGCCAGCAGCCGCAGAGCGCGCAGACGGCGCCGTACGGGCAGGTCCCGCAGCAGCAGGGCGCCTACGGCCGGCCGAACGCGCACTACGCGGCGCCGGAGACGTTGCCGGGCGGCGCCCCCACCACCCAGACGGCGATGCCGTCCGGCGGCGGAGGCGGCCGGGGCGGTCGCGGGCCCAACACCAAGGGCCTGCTGATCGGCGCGATCGCGGTGGTCGCCGCGGTCGTCATCGGCATCGGCGTGGCCATTCTGAGCGGCGACAAGGACAAGGGCGACGCGGACAACGCGTCGGGCACGACCCCGACCCAGTCCGAGGAACCGAAGCCGAGCCCTTCGGCCAGCAAGAGCGGAGCGGCCCAGGCCGAGCTCCCCAAGATCGACGCGAAGGCGCTGCGACTCAGCCCCGGTGTGACGACGGCGTCGGACATCAAGGGCGCGAAGGCCGACGGCGGCGTCTACGTGACGGGCTTCAACCAGGTCGGCGCCAAGGTCACCTGGACGGTGAACGGCATCGACAAGAAGGGCACCTACCGGCTCTACGTCCGCTACGGCATCCCGGGCGTGGACGCCAACGCGACGCTGCTGGTCAACGGCGAGGCCCAGTCCCGCCCCGTGAACATGAAGAACTTCGGCGGGCTGCCCAAGGGAGACTGGGAAAAGGGCTGGCAGGAGACGTGGTCCAACGTCAACCTGACCAAGGGCACCAACACCATCGAGCTCGCCTGCAACGAGGGCAACCAGTGCGACGCGGTGCTCGACCAGCTGTGGCTGCAGAAGTGAGCGCTGCACTCACGCCGCGCTGACCTCCCCGGAGACCGACACCCTCCCCAGCAGCTCCTCGTACACCCCCCGGTCGAACTCCCCGGCCGCCGGTGCCGCCACCGTCGCCGTGGACAGGGCCGTCGCGCGGGTCAGGCGGTCCGGCCAGGGGAGGTGTTCCACCAGGGCCGACAGCAGGCCCGCGACCGCGGAGTCGCCGGCGCCTGTCGGGTTGCCGCGGAGAGGGGACGGTGGCGTGGCGCGCCAGCGGCCCTCTCGGGTGGCGGCGAGGAGGCCCTCCGGGCCGAGGGACGCGACCACCGCGCCGGCGCCCCGGCGGCGGGCGTCCTGGGTGGCGCGCAGGGGCTCGTGGGAGCCCGTCAGCTCCGCCAGTTCGTCCGCGTTCGGCTTGATGATGTCCGGGCGGGCCGCGACGCCCCGCCGCAGCGGTTCGCCGCTGGTGTCCAACAGGACCGGGACGCCCGCGGCTCGTGCCGTGCGGACCAGGCCCGCGTACGCGCCCACCGGCACGCCCGGCGGCAGGCTGCCGCACAGGGCCACGGCGGAGACCCCGTGGAGCAGGTCCCCGTAGGCATCCTGGAAGGCCGACCATTCGAGGGGCGTGACCGTCGGGCCCGGTTCGTTCAGCTGGGTCGTGTCGCCGGTCCGGTCGTCCACCACCGCGATGGTCCGCCGGGTCGCGCCCGCGACCGGCACCAGGGCGTCCGCCACACCGGGGACCGCCGCCAGCTTCTCCTGCACGACCCGGCCCGTCGCCCCGCCCGTGAAACCCGTCACCGTCACCTCGTGGCCGAGCGCCGCGAGGACCCGGGCCACGTTGAGACCCTTGCCGCCCGGTCGTTCCGTCACCTCGGAGACGCGGTGGGAGGCGTGCGGCGTGAGGGATCGCACGCGGTAGGTGATGTCGAGAGCGGTGTTCAGCGTCACCGTGAGGATCACCTGGGCCGACCTCCCCCGAGAACGCGCTCGCCGTCTGGTATTCCGAAAGCACGATCATGCCAAAGAGACGGCGGTCGGCCCAGTCCTGGCGTCGGCCACCGTCTCTCGACTGCGGGATGGATCAACCCAGTTGGGGACCGACCACCCATTCGCCCCGGCGCATCACGCCCTTCAGCTCGAAATCGGCGTCCAGCAGGACCAGGTCGGCGTCCTTGCCGGGTTCCAGGGAGCCGATCCGGTCGGACATGCCGAGCAGGCGGGCGGGGGTCGCCGAGAGTGCCTGCACCGCGTCCTCGACGGACAGGCCGTCGACCGTGACCGCCCGTTGGAAGGCACGGTCCAGGGTGAGGGTCGAGCCGGCGATCGTGCCGTCCGACGCGAGACGGGCCACGCCGTCGGCGACCTCCACCTCCAGCGGGCCGAGCCAGTAGCGTCCGTCGCCGAAACCGGCCGCGTCCATCGCGTCCGTGATGAACGCCACCCGGCGTGCGCCCGCGCGGTGGAAGGCCAGCTGGAGCGCGGCGGGGTGCAGGTGCGTGCCGTCGTTGATCAGCTCGACGGTGATCCGGTCGTCCTCCAGGAGTGCCGCGATCGGGCCGGGGGTGCGGTGGCCGAGCGGCGGCATCGCGTTGAAGAGGTGGGTGGCGACCGTGGCGCCCGCGTCGATGGCCTCGACCGTCTGCTCGTACGTCGCGTCCGTGTGGCCGATCGCCGCGATCACGCCGTGTTCGGCCAGCAGGCGTACGGAGTCGGTGCCGCCGGGCAGTTCGGTGGCGAGCGTCACCATCCTGGCCTGGCCGCGTGACGCGTCGAGCAGCTTGCGGACGTCCGCGGGGCGTGGGTCACGCAGGAGGTCCTCGGCGTGGGCGCCCTTGCGGCAGGGGGAGATGAACGGGCCCTCGAAGTGGATGCCGGCGATCTCGCCCTGCTCGGCGAGTTCGCTGAGCAGGCCCGCGCGCCGGGTGAGGAAGTCCATGTCGCCGGTGACGGTGGAGGCGACCAGGGTGGTCGTGCCGTGCAGGCGGTGGGTGTGGATGCCCTTGAGGATGTCGTCGACGGAGCCGGAGGTGAAGGAGGCCCCGCCGCCGCCGTGGTTGTGGATGTCCACGAAGCCGGGGACCACGTAGTGGCCGGTTACGTCGATGAACTGGGCGTTTGCCGGGGCTGTGCGGCCGATGCGGGTGCCGTCGATGATCAGCTGCCCGTTGTGGACCGTTTCTGGGGGAAGTACCACCGTCGCGCCGGTGAGGACCGTGGGCCGCGCGGCCGTCGCGGGGTGCGGGTGTGTCGTGGCTGGTCGCGCAGTTCCCCGCGCCCCTGAGTCGGCTCCCATCAGGGCGTTACCTCCGAACGGTCGGTCGATGACAGAAGATCCCAGGCGAGCAGGCCCGCTCCCAGACAACCGGCGCTGTCCCCCAGGGCCGCGGGGACGATCGGTGGCTGCTTCTGGAAGGTGATGCGGCTGCGGATCGCCTCCCGCAGCGGCGTGAACAGGGTTTCGCCCGCCTCCGCCAGTCCGCCGCCGATGATCAGGGTGCGGGGGTCCAGGAGGGTGAGGGCCGTGACCAGGCCGTCGGCCAGGGCGTCCACGGCCTGCCGCCAGACCGCGAGGGCCCGGGGGTCGCCGGCGTCCACCGCCTTCGCGCAGTCCGCCGCGTCCGCGCCTGGGGTGCCCGAGGCCGCGGCCCAGGCCTCGCTGACGGCCGCGGCCGAGGCGAAGCGCTCCAGGCAGCCGCGCTGGCCGCAGGGGCAGGGGGCCCCGCCGGGGCGTACGACGATGTGGCCGATCTCGCCCGCGAAGCCGTGCGCGCCCGCCTCCACCCGGCCGTCGACGCCGATGGCGCCCGCGATGCCGGTGCCCAGCGCCACGAACAGGAAGCGGTCGGCGCCCCGGCCGGCGCCCACCCGGCCCTCGGCGAGGCCGCCGGTGCGCACGTCGTGGCCGAGGGCGACCGGGACGCCCAGCCGCTCCGCCAGCAGGTCGCGCAGCGGGACGTCGCGCCAGCCGAGGTTCGCCGCGTAGGCGGCGACGCCGCGCGCCTCGTCGACGATGCCGGGGACGGCCACGCCGGCGGCGGACGCGGGCGTGCCGAAGTGCTCGGTGCCGTACGCGTGCAGCTCGGCGGCGAAGTCGAGGATGCCCGCGACCACGGCGTCCGGCCCCTGGGCGCGTCCGGTGGCCCGGCGGGCCCGGTGCAGGACCTCGCCCTCCGGCCCGGCCAGGGCGGCCTTCATTCCGGTGCCGCCCACGTCGAGGGCGATGACATGTCTCACGGAGAACAGTGTGACCCGGGGACCCGCGAGAGGTCTAGTCCACTCGCGTGGTGTAGACCTTAATCCGGATATCGAAAAGTTTCGGGTGGCGGAGCACGCCTGAGTGTGGCGCGGACGCCAGGGTTGGGGAAGAACAGCGGTGCAGCGGCGGCGGATGGCAGGAACGATCGCGGTGGTGTCCGCACTGGGCATGACGGCGGTCCTCGGCGGCTGCGGAGTCACGGGCGGTTCCGCCGACGTGACCCTGAAGCTGGTCGCCGCCGACTACGGCGACAGTGCGGCCAACAGCTCCCAGAAGTACTGGGACAAGCTCGTCCGGGAGTACGAGGCGGACAACCCCGGCGTCAGCATCGACGTCAGCGTCTACTCCTGGAACGACGTCGACCGCAAGGTCAGGGAGATGGTCTCCGCCGGTGACCCGCCGGACATGGCGCAGATCGGCGCGTACGCCGACTACGCGGCGCAGAACCAGCTCTACAAGGCCGACGACCTGCTCTCCATACCCGTGCAGGCCGACTTCGTCGGGCAGCTGGCCTCCGCCGGCCAGGTCAAGGGCGTGCAGTACGGCATGCCGTTCGCCTCCTCCACGCGCGTGCTCTTCTACAACAAGGCCCTCTTCGCCAAGGCCGGCATCACCCCGCCCAAGACGTGGGACGACCTGGCCGACGACGCCGAGGCGCTCAAGGCCGAGGGCGTGAAGTACCCCTACGCGCTGCCCCTCGGCCCGGAGGAGGCGCAGGCCGAGACCATGCAGTGGATGCTCAGCGGCGGGGGCGGCTACACCGACAGCGTCGACAGCTACGGCATCGACTCCCCGGAGAACATCGACACCTTCTCCTGGCTGAAGGAGGAACTGGTCGGCAAGGACCTGACCGGGCCGGTCGCGCCGGGCGAGCTCAACCGGGCCGACGCGTTCGCCGCCTTCGCCAAGGGCGAGGTCGGCATGCTCAACGGCCACCCCTCCCTGATGAAGATCGCCGCCAAGAAGGGCGTCGAGTACGGGATGGTGCCGATGCCGGGCAAGGAGGGCACGAGCAAGTCCACGCTCGGTGTCGCCGACTGGATGACGGCCTTCAAGAAGAACGGCCACCGCGACCAGATCGGCGACTTCCTCGACTTCGTCTACAGCGAGAAGAACGTGCTGGCCTTCTCCCGCGAGTACGATCTGCTGCCGGTCACCGCCTCCGCGTCCGCGACCATGACCGCATCCGACCGGGACCGGCACCTCCGGCCGTTCCTGGAGGAGCTGCTCACCTCCGAGCTCTACCCGGTCGGCAAGACCTCCTGGGCCGATGTCAGCGCCCAGATCAAGCAGCAGATCGGCAAGGCGGTCGCCCCCGGCGGCAGCCCCTCGGGCGTCCTGGGCCACCTCCAGGCGGTGGCGGCCCGGGCGGAGAGCGCCGAGTAGTCCCGCTGTCGGTGCCAGGGGTTACCGTGCCGGGCATGGACGAGGAGACCGACCAGGCCCGGCTCGGGCGCGCGGAGCAGGACATCCTCGCGCTCGAACGCCGGGGCTTCACCGGCCCCGGCGCGAAGGAACGGGCCATACGCGAGGAGCTGGGCCTCGCCCCCGTGCGCTACTACCAGCTCCTCAACGCCCTGCTGGACGACCCCCGGGCCCTGGCCCACGACCCGGTGACGGTCAACCGACTGCGCCGGATACGGGACAGACGCCGGGCGGAACGCTGAAGGGCGGACCCGGGCGCTCAGTCCAGCCGTTCCGCCAGCGCGGCGAGCAGCGCTACGACGCCCTCCGGGCCGTCCACCACCAGGTCCGCGCGTTCCCGCAGCTCGGTCACCTCGTCGCTGCCGCTGCACACCAGCAGGCCCGGGGTGCCGTCGGAGCGGAGCGCGTCCACCGCCGCGTAGGCGGGCAGGTCGCCCAGGTCGTCGCCGGCGTAGAGGACGGACCCGGCGCCGATCTCCCGGGCGAAGTCGCTCAGGGCGACGCCCTTGTCCATGCCGGGCGGGCGGAGTTCGAGGACCATGCGGCCGGGCTCGACGATCAGGCCGTGCCGGGTCGCCAGGTCGGTGAGCGGCGAGCGGAGTGCCTCGAAGGCGGCCTGGGGGTCGGGGGCCCGGCGGGTGTGCACGGCCACGGCCCGGCCCTTGTCCTCCACCCAGGTCCCGCTCCCTTCGAGCAGCCCGGGCAGCTCGGCGCGGACGGCTTCGACGCCGGGGTGCGGTGCGGGCGCGGTGATCTCGCCGCTGCGGGCGTCCCACCGCTCGGCGCCGTAGTGCCCGAGTACGACCAGGTGCTCAAGCCCCGGCACGTCCGCGAAGGCGCCGTTGCGTACCGCGACCTCGGCGGGCCGGCCCGTGACCACCGCCACGGCGGCCACCTTCGGCGCGAGCGCGGCCAGCGCCGGCACCGCCTCCGGGTGAGCCCGGGCCCGCTCCGGGTCGGCCACGATCGGCGCGAGGGTCCCGTCGAAGTCGAGGCCGATCAGGGCCTTGCCGGGTCCGGCGAGGAGCGCGTCGAGGCCCTCCTGTCCGGCCCGGGTGCGGGGCGTGGGCAGCGGCCGGGCCGCCGGAGTCGTGCCGCTCATCCCCGCAACGCCTCCAGCTGGTCCACGAACCACTGCGCGGGCGGCAGTGCCGTGGCCGCCGCCGCCAGCCGCTTGCTCCGCTCGGCGCGCTCCTCCGGGCCCATCGACAGGGCCTCGTGCAGGGCCGTCGCCGTGCCCGTGATGTCGTAGGGGTTGACCGTGATCGCGTCCTCGCCCAGTTCCTCGTACGCCCCGGCCTCCCTGGACAGCACCAGCGCGCAGCCCGCGTCGGAGACGACCGGGACCTCCTTGGCGACCAGGTTCATGCCGTCCCGGATGGGGTTGACCAGCGCCACGTCGGCCAGCCGGTACGCGGCCAGGGAGCGGGCGAAGTCGTCCTTCACGTGCAGGACGACCGGTGTCCAGCCGGGCGTCCCGAACTCGGCGTTGATCTCGTCCGCCAGCCGCTGCACCTCGGCCGTGTAGTCCCGGTACACCGCGAGGTCCTGCCGCGAGGGATAGGCGAAGGCGACGTGCACCACGCGCTCGCGCCACTCGCCGTGGGCTTCGAGGAGCCGCCGGTAGGCCAGCAGCCCGCGCACGATGTTCTTCGACAGCTCCGTGCGGTCGACCCGGACGATCGTGCGGCGGTCCTCGCCGATCTCCTCCCGGAGCGCGGCCATCCGCTCCTCGACGTCCTGCTCGTGGGACCGCTTGCGCAGGAAGTCGGCGTCGGCGCCCAGCCCGTGCACCCCGATCCGCGTGCCGCCGAGCCCGCCCGCGAACCGCTCGGCGCACGCGACGAAGGCGTCCGCCCAGCGCTGCGTGAGGAAGCCCAGCCGGTCCGCGCCCAGCATGCCGCGCAGCACCTGCCCGGCCACGTCGTCCGGCAGCATCCGGAAGTACTCGGGCGGTGCCCACGGCGTGTGCGAGAAGTGGCCGATCCTCAGGTCCGGGCGCAGCTCGCGGAGCATGCCCGGCACCAGCGTCAGGTGGTAGTCCTGCACGACGACCGCCGCGCCCTGCGCCGCCTCCTCGGCCAGCGCCTCGGCGAACGCCCGGTTGTACGTCTCGTAGGACGCCCACTGGCGCCGGAACTCCGCGTCGAAGACCGGCTCCAGCGGCGTCTGGTACAGCATGTGGTGCACGAACCACAGGACGGAGTTGGCGATGCCGTTGTAGGCGTCGGCGTGCACGTCGGCCGGGATGTCCAGCATCCGCACGCCGTCCTCTCCCGCCCGTCGCCCGCCGCCACCCCTCTGCGGAGGGGCCTCCGGCCCCGCCCCTACGATTCCGCGGCGGACCGCCTCCCGGTCGCCGTCGGACAGCGCCGAGCACACCCACAGCGCGTCCGCGTCCGACCCGATCGCGGACAGCCCCGAGACCAGTCCGCCACCGCCCCGCTTGGCGTTCAGCGAACCGTCCTCGCCCACCGCGTAGGAGACCGGACCGCGGTTGGAGGCCACCAGCACTCGTGCAGCACCGTACGTCGAAGCCATACGCCTCAACCTAGCCCGGCCTGTAAACGCTCAAACGTACGGACCTGCCGCGTCCGGCCGAAAACGACCCCGGTCAGGCCGCCTTCCGCTCCTGGTACTCGGCGATCTCCACCATCGGCGGACGTTCCTCGGTGTCGACCGAGTACGTCCGCGGCTCGAAGCCGTCCCCGCCCCGCTCGAACTGGGTCAGGGACGGCCGGATCAGGTGCCCGCGGGCCAGCCGCAGCTGGGCCGTGCGGTAGATCGCGGCGGCCATCCGGCCCAGCGCCTGCCCGTCCTGGTGCCGGTGCTTGCGCACGCCGACGTCCACCTGGGCGAGGGCGTCCAGCCCCACCAGGTGCAGGGCGTCCACCAGCATGCCCAGCTCGACGCCGTACCCGACGGGGAACGGCAACTGCTCCAGCAGTGAGCGGCGGGCCGCGTACTCCCCGCCGAGCGGCTGCACGAAGCCGGCCAGCTGCGGCCAGTGCATGTTCAGCAGCGGGCGCGCCATGAGTTCCGTGACCCGGCCGCCCTGCCCGGCCGCGCCGCCCAGCGGACGGTCGTACATGCCCTTGACCAGGTCCACGTCCGGCTCGGTGAGCAGCGGGCCCACGATCCCGGAGACGAAGTCGGACGAGAAGTCCCTCAGGTCGGCGTCGATGAAGCAGACGATGTCCCCGCGTGTGACGAGCAGCGAGCGCCACAGCACCTCGCCCTTGCCGGGCACCGCGGGCAGCCGGGGGAGGATGGTGTCCCGGTGCACCACCGTCGCGCCCGCGGCGGCGGCCACCTCCGACGTGCGGTCGGTCGACCCCGAGTCGACGACGACCAGCTCGTCGACGAGCGGGACCTGCCGCATCAGGTCGTGGCGGATGACGGCGGCGATGTCGCCGACCGTCTCCTCCTCGTTGAGCGCGGGCAGCACGACGCTGACCGTCTGGCCCGTGCGCTGCTTGGCGGCCAGGATCCGGTGGAGCGGACGCTCGGTCGCGGACCAGGAACGGGTGCTCAGCCAGCGCTCGACTTCTTCCAGCACCGTGGCGGCTCCTTAGCGTTCTCTCGGCGGGACGGACTGTGAGCCATCTCGCGGTTCGGACGACTATCTCAAGGGTCCTGGTCGTCGGTTACAGTCTTGAACAACGCGGATGACCATCGCATGTCCGGGGTCAACCGTCGTTTACAACCACATACAGCTCATCCAGAGGGGCAGAGGGATACGGCCCGATGAAGCCCCGGCAACCCTCCAGTCGGTACTCGTAGGTCACTGGCGACCACAGCGCGAGGCTCCCGGCTAGGGAAGGTGCCAAATCCGTCTCACGGCGAGATGCGTCGTGAGGAAGATGAGGAGAAAGGGCCTCGCCTCACATGGCTGTGCAGACTGTTGCAAGCACCACGAACTCCACCGTAGACCTCGGCCCGGCCGCCGCCCTGAGCTGCCGCGAGTGCGGTCACCGCGTCCCCCTCGGCCCGGTCTTCGCCTGTGAGGAGTGTTTCGGCCCGCTGGAGATCGCCTACGACTTCTCCGCGTACGACGCCGAGGAGCTCCGCAAGCGGATCGAGGCGGGCCCCGCGAACATCTGGCGTTACGCCCCGCTGCTGCCCGTCCCGGCCGACGTGGCGGACAAGCCGAACCTCAACCCGGGCTGGACGAAGCTGATCAAGGCCGACAACCTCGCCCGCGAGCTGGGTGTCGACGCCGGCAAGCTGTTCGTGAAGGACGACTCGGGCAACCCGACGCACTCCTTCAAGGACCGCGTCGTCGCGCAGGCCCTGGAGGCCGCCCGCGCCTTCGGCTTCACCACGCTCTCCTGCTCCTCCACCGGCAACCTCGCCGGCGCCGTGGGTGCCGCAGCGGCCCGCGCCGGCTTCCGCTCCTGCGTGTTCATCCCGCACGACCTGGAGCAGGGCAAGGTCGTCATGGCCGCGGTCTACGGCGGCGAGCTCGTCGGCATCGAGGGCAACTACGACGACGTGAACCGCTTCTGCTCCGAGCTGATCGGCGACCCGGCCGGCGAGGGCTGGGGCTTCGTCAACGTCAACCTGCGGCCGTACTACGCCGAGGGCTCCAAGACCCTCGCGTACGAGATCTGCGAGCAGCTCGGCTGGCAGCTGCCCGACCAGATCGTGGTGCCGATCGCCTCCGGCTCCCAGCTCACGAAGATCGACAAGGGTCTGCAGGAGCTGATCAAGCTCGGGCTGGTCGAGGACAAGCCGTACAAGATCTTCGGCGCGCAGGCCGAGGGCTGTTCGCCGGTGTCGACGGCGTTCAAGGCCGGGCACGACGTGGTGCGGCCGCAGAAGCCGGACACGATCGCCAAGTCGCTGGCGATCGGCAACCCGGCGGACGGGCCGTACGTGCTGGACATCGCGCGGCGGACGGGCGGTTTCGTGGAGGACGTGACGGACGAGCAGGTCGTTGACGCGATCAAGGTTCTCGCCCGGACCGAGGGAGTCTTCGCGGAGACCGCCGGTGGGGTGACCGTGGGGGTGACGCGCAAGTTGATCGAGAACGGGGTGCTCGACCCCACGAAGACCACTGTCGTACTCAACACCGGGGATGGTCTGAAGACGCTGGACGCGGTGGCGGGCACGGGGCTCACCGCGACCATTCGTCCCAACCTCGAGTCGTTCCGTGAGGCTGGGCTCGTCTGATCGTTCTCCGCTGGGGGCCGGTGGGGGTTGGTCGCGCAGTTCCCCGCGCCCCTAGGTAACTCGTCCAACCGGAGGTTTTGAAGTCATGAGCGTCACCGTTCGCATCCCCACCATCCTGCGTACCTACACCGGCGGGCAGGCCGAGGTCGCCGCCGAGGGGGCGACCCTCGGGGAGGTCATCGCCGATCTGGAGAAGAACCACACGGGGATCGCCGCCCGCGTGCTGGACGACCAGGGCAAGTTGCGGCGGTTCGTCAACGTGTACGTGAACGACGACGACGTGCGGTTCGAGCAGGGGCTGGAGACGGCGACGCCGGACGGTGCCGGCGTGTCGATCATCCCGGCCGTCGCCGGCGGCTGAACCGGTCGCCCGCCCCGATTGTTACTTGCGGTAACGGTCGTCACCGAGAGTTCATCGAATTGCCCCCTCCGTGAGAGAAGCGGAGGGGGCAATTCAGTGTGGTTGAGCGGGGTACAGTTGGGGAACGCGATGCCGATCCCCTGATCGGAAACCCTGAATTCCTGCCGCACGCCCGACAAGATGTAGCCAAAGTGTGTGCATCTTTCGCGGCTTTTGTTCCCTTTGCGTGGCCCGACTTGCCCTGAATTCAGGCGAATTCTCCCCACATTCCGGATGCCGCGCGTCCAGAATTCTCGTCCGATTGACCTGTTGCAGACGGCAGTTGGACAGATACATTCAGCCGCGGTCGACGCGTTCCGGCGCACGCCCCCAACCGTGGGGGGTGAGGTCTGACCCGGATCCGCGAAGTGTGGATCTGTGCAAGGGCCAGTAATAGGGGAGTTAGGCATGGCTCAGGGCACCGTCAAGTGGTTCAACGCGGAGAAGGGGTACGGCTTCATCGCGGTCGACGGTGGTGCGGATGTTTTCGTCCACTACAGCGCGATCCAGATGGACGGTTACCGCACCCTGGAAGAGGGCCAGCGGGTTGAGTTCGAGATCTCGCAGGGCCAGAAGGGTCCGCAGGCCGACATGGTTCGCGTCGCCGGCTGAACGCGTTCCACGACCAAACCGCAAGCGACCGGTCTTCTCTGAAGGGCCCGTACCCCCCGGGGTACGGGCCCTTCGGCCTGTTCGAAGGCCCTGTCGGACGGTGTTCGCGGGCGGCTGACGCCCCCGCCCGATCCAGGGCAGGCGCTTGCACTCGCAGGGGTCGAGTGCTAATCATTGGCGTTAGCACTCTGAAGGTGAGAGTGACAACGTAAGGACCGGGTCGGTGAGGCCACGGGCCGGGTGGGGCAAGGAACCACCGGTCGGGGCCGTCCGTCGCGGGCGCGGGCGCGGTCCGAAGTAATCACCCCCAGTCCTGGAGGGACCACTTCACATGGCCAAGATCATCGCGTTCGACGAGGAGGCGCGGCGCGGCCTCGAGCGCGGCATGAACCAGCTCGCGGACGCCGTGAAGGTGACGCTCGGCCCCAAGGGCCGCAACGTCGTCCTCGAGAAGAAGTGGGGCGCGCCCACGATCACCAACGATGGTGTCTCCATCGCCAAGGAGATCGAGCTCGAGGACCCGTACGAGAAGATCGGCGCCGAGCTGGTCAAGGAAGTCGCCAAGAAGACGGACGACGTCGCCGGTGACGGTACGACCACCGCGACCGTCCTCGCCCAGGCCCTGGTGCGCGAGGGTCTGCGCAACGTGGCCGCCGGTGCCAACCCGATGGCCCTCAAGCGCGGTATCGAGAAGGCCGTCGAGGCCGTCTCCGCCGCCCTGCTGGAGCAGGCGAAGGACGTCGAGACCAAGGAGCAGATCGCTTCCACGGCCTCCATCTCCGCCGCCGACACCCAGATCGGCGAGCTCATCGCCGAGGCCATGGACAAGGTCGGCAAGGAAGGCGTCATCACCGTCGAGGAGTCCCAGACCTTCGGTCTGGAGCTGGAGCTCACCGAGGGTATGCGCTTCGACAAGGGCTACATCTCGGCGTACTTCGCGACCGACATGGAGCGTATGGAGGCCGTCCTCGACGACCCGTACATCCTGATCGCGAACTCCAAGATCTCCAACGTCAAGGACCTGCTCCCGCTCCTGGAGAAGGTCATGCAGTCGGGCAAGCCGCTGCTGATCATCGCCGAGGACGTCGAGGGCGAGGCCCTGTCGACCCTGGTCGTCAACAAGATCCGCGGCACCTTCAAGTCCGTCGCCGTCAAGGCCCCGGGCTTCGGCGACCGCCGCAAGGCGATGCTGCAGGACATCGGCATCCTCACCGGCGGCGAGGTGATCTCCGAGGAGGTCGGCCTCAAGCTGGAGAACGCCACGCTCGACCTGCTGGGCAAGGCCCGCAAGGTCGTCATCACCAAGGACGAGACCACCATCGTCGACGGTGCCGGCTCCGCCGACCAGGTCCAGGGCCGCGTCAACCAGATCCGCGCCGAGATCGAGAACAGCGACTCGGACTACGACCGCGAGAAGCTGCAGGAGCGCCTGGCGAAGCTCGCCGGCGGTGTCGCGGTCATCAAGGCCGGTGCCGCCACCGAGGTGGAGCTCAAGGAGCGCAAGCACCGCATCGAGGACGCCGTGCGCAACGCCAAGGCGGCCGTCGAGGAGGGCATCGTCGCCGGTGGTGGCGTGGCCCTGCTGCAGGCCTCCCAGGTCTTCGAGAAGCTGGAGCTCGACGGTGACGAGGCGACCGGCGCCAACGCCGTGAAGCTCGCGCTGGAGGCCCCGCTGAAGCAGATCGCCGTCAACGGTGGTCTCGAGGGCGGCGTCGTCGTGGAGAAGGTCCGCAACCTCCAGGTCGGCCACGGCCTGAACGCCGCGACCGGTGAGTACGTCGACATGATCGCCGAGGGCATCATCGACCCGGCGAAGGTGACCCGTTCCGCGCTGCAGAACGCCGCCTCCATCGCCGCGCTGTTCCTCACCACCGAGGCCGTCATCGCCGACAAGCCGGAGAAGGCCGCCGCGCCCGCCGGCGGCGGCATGCCGGGCGGTGACATGGACTTCTGATCGACCCGGTCGATCAACGTCCTTTCCGAGGGCGGCACTCCCTGTTCCGACAGGGAGTGCCGCCCTCGGGCGTGTGCGGGATCACAGTGGGGGCGGGATGCCGTGGGCGGGGCCGGGCTGTTGGAATGAGCGCCATATGCGCATGCACATACCGACCGGTACCTCCTGAGGAGTCCCCACGTGACCGTCGCCGCCTCCCGCGCCGCCGAAATCCTGTCCCGGCCCGTCACCCTGGGCGGTCTGACCGTCCCCAACCGGATCGCCATGGCGCCCATGACGCGCATGTTCTCCCCGGGCGGCGTCCCCGGTGAGGACGTCGTCTCGTACTACGCGCGCCGCGCCGCCGCCGGAGTCGGTCTGATCGTCACCGAGGGCACCTACGTCGGCCACGAGTCGGCCGGGCAGAGCGACCGGGTGCCGCGGTTCCACGGCGAGGAGCAGCTCGCGGGCTGGGCGAAGGTCGCCGAGGCGGTGCACGCCGCGGGCGGCACGATCGTGCCGCAGCTGTGGCACATCGGCATGGTCCGCAAGCAGGGCGAGCCGCCCTTCGCCGACGCCCCGGCCGTCGGCCCCTCCGGTGTGCGCACGGACGGCACCGAGGGCACCGGCAAGGTCATGACGCAGGCCGACATCGACGCCGTCATCGGCGCGTTCGCCGAGGCCGCTGCCGCCGCCGAGCGCATCGGCTTCGACGGCGTGGAGCTGCACGGCGCCCACGGCTACCTGCTCGACCAGTTCCTCTGGGAGGGCACCAACCGCCGCACCGACGCCTACGGCGGCGACCGGGTCGCCCGCGCCCGGTTCTCGGCGGAGATCGTCGCGGCCGTCCGCGAGACCGTCTCGGCCGACTTCCCCGTCATCTTCCGC
This sequence comes from Streptomyces sp. SudanB52_2052, assembly GCF_964272415.1. Classification (NCBI taxonomy): domain Bacteria; kingdom Bacillati; phylum Actinomycetota; class Actinomycetes; order Kitasatosporales; family Streptomycetaceae; genus Streptomyces; species Streptomyces sp. SudanB52_2052. Next base: position 5,033,409 of record NZ_OZ186796.1, read on the forward strand.
TACTCGCAGTGGAAGCAGGACGCCTACGACGCCCGCCTCGCCGAGACCCCGGAGGAGCTGGAGTCCATCCTCACCCCGCTCGCCGCCGCCGGCGTCGACGCCTTCCACGCCTCCACCCGCCGCTACTGGGTGCCCGAGTTCGACGACTCCGACCTCAACCTCGCCGGCTGGACCAAGAAGCTCACCGGCAAGCCCGCCATCACCGTCGGCTCGGTCGGCCTGAACGGCGACTTCCTCAAGGCCTTCCAGGGCCAGGGCGCCGAGCTGGGCGACCTCGACGACCTCCTGGACCGCTTCGAGCGCGACGAGTTCGACATGGTCGCCGTCGGCCGCGCCCTGCTGCAGGACCCCGAGTGGGCCCGGAAGGTCCTGGACGGCCGCTTCGCGGACCTGGCGCCGTACGACCCGGCGTCGCTGAAGTCGCTCAGCTGACCCCGGAACCCGAGGCTCTGGATCTGCTTGCGTCAGTCAAGGACACTGACCGAGCGCCTGTTCACCGGCACGTGAGGAGATCCAGATGACGACGACCGAGCCCCGCCCGTCGGCGGACGGTCCGGCCGAGCGGCCCGCCCCGGTGGTGCGCACCACCGCCGGGGCGGTACGGGGCCGCAGGGAGGAGGGGCTCGCCGTCTTCCGCGGCATCCCCTTCGCCGCGCCCCCCGTGGGCGAGGCCCGCTTCATGGCCCCGCGCCCCGCCCACCCCTGGGACGGCATACGGGACGCCCACGCGTTCGGCCCGCCGCCCCCGCAGGACCTCGGCCTGATCGGCGGCCCGGGCCTGTTCGACGTGCCCCAGGGCGACGACTGGCTCACGGTCAACGTCTGGACCCCGGACCCCGACCCGGCGGCCCGCCGCCCCGTGATGGTCTGGATCTACGGCGGCGCCTACAAGCTCGGCCACGCCGGCAGTCCCGGCTACGACGCCCGGCGCATCGCCACCGACGGTGATCTCGTCGTCGTCTCCCTCAACTACCGGGTCGGCATGGAGGGGTTCGCCCACATCGAGGGGGCGCCCGCCAACCGCGGTCTGCTCGACCAGGTGGCCGCGCTGGAGTGGGTGCGGGACAACATCGCGGCGTTCGGCGGCGACCCGGAGCAGGTCACCGTCTTCGGTGAGTCGGCGGGCGCGGGGTCGGTGGCCTCGCTGCTGGTGATGGACGCCGCGTCCGGACTGTTCCGGCGGGCGATCGCGCAGAGCGTGCCGGGCACGTTCTTCTCCGCCGAACTGGCCCGGGACATCGGTACGGCACTCGCCGCCGAGGTGGGCCTGCGCCCCACGGTCGCCGACCTGTCGTCGGTGGAGCCGCGCCGGCTGACCGCCGCGGGCGAGGCGCTGGGCCCGAAGATGCCGCAGTACCTCGACCGGTGGGGACAGGCCGCCCCCACCGTCACACCCTTCTCCCCGGTGGTCGACGGCGAGGTCCTGCCGACCACCCCCTGGCAGGCACTGGCGGCCGGTGCGGCGCAGGACGTCGACCTGCTCGTCGGCCACAACCGCGACGAGTACCGCCTCTTCGTCGCCATGGCCGGGCAACTGGGGCAGATCCCGGACGAGCGGGCGAGCGCGGCCCTGCGCCTGTTCGCCCCCGGCCCCGACGGTGAACAGGCCTACCGTGCGGCCTTCCCCGACGCCTCCCCGAGCGAACTGTACGAACGGGTCCAGACGGACTGGCTGTTCAACATGCCCTCCCTGCGCCTGGCCCAGGCGCAGCGCGCGGGCGGCGGCAGCGCGCACTTGTACGAGCTGACCTGGCCGGCCCCCGGCAACGGCGGCGCGCTCGGCGCGTGCCACGGGCTGGACATCCCGCTGCTGTTCGGCACGTACGGGGCGGACCTGGGCCTCCTGTTGTTCGCCGGGGTGGAGCCGTCCGCCGAGGCGCAGGCGCTGTCGGCCCGCTTCCGCTCCTCCTGGACGGCGTTCGCGCGGACGGGCGACCCGGGCTGGCCCGCGTACGACGACGAGCGGCGGCTCGTGCAGGTGCTGGACGCGGAGCCGGAGGTCAGGGCGTACCCGGAGGAGGCGTCGCGGCGCCTGTGGGAGGGGTACGACTTCCCTCCGCTGCCCCTGCTGTGACGGGCTAGAGGTTGCCCATCGGCTCGATGTCGACCCGTACGGGCGTCCCCCACACCCGCAGCACCTCGTAGTCGGTGAACTCGTGCACCAGCCGGTACGCCATGGCGGCCCGGGGCGCCCGGCGCTGGGCGGCGATGTACAGCTCGGCCTCGCGGCGGTCCCGGCGCGGGGTGCCGCACAGCTGCCACGTCTGGCCGTTCCACAGCTCCGGCAGCCAGCGCTGCTGGGGCTGGGGGCGGTCGCCGCGGGCGCCGTAGCGGGACTGGACGGGCTCGGTCTGCGGCTGCTGCGGGGCGGGCCCGTTGAACTCGTTCCGGCGGGCGGCCCGGCGCCGGGTCTCGCACAGCAGGCACAGGTCGGGGGCGCCCTCGTCGACCGGGCCGTTCGGGTGCTCGGGGCACCGGGTGCTGGGCGCGGCGTTCGAGACGCTCTCCTCCAGCAGGTCGAGAGCGCGCCGCAGATCGGCCTTCACCTCGTGCAGCTTGGCGTCCGGGGTGTCGGCGGTGAGGGCTTCCCCGTGTTCACCGAGAAGCCGGAGGGCACGGCCGAGGGCGGTCAGCTGGGCGTGGTTCATGCTGCCCATTGTCCTCAGCCGGCGGATTCTTCTCCCGGCGGCGTAGGGACATCGCGGCGCGGATCCTGGCCGCGTGGTCGTGTACGGAGGGGGCGGGCAGGGGTGCGGGGGGTTGCGCGGAGGCGCTTTCGCCTCGGCAGGCGCTGCAACGCCCCCCGGGCAGGGACTCCGGGCGTCCCGGCGCGCCGCAGTTCGCGCATTCCAGGACCCGTAGGGGTGGACGCGGGGCGGGTGGGGGCGGAAGTTTGCCGGTCAGGCGGGTGCGGACCAGGGCGGCGGGGTGGTGGACATCCATCAACTTCATCGAGCCCTCCATCGCGGCGTGCGCTCCCGCGTCGAACGGCAACACCTGGACGATGGTCCGACCACTGCGGCCCAGGTCTGCGATGTGGCGCAACGCCTCCGCCATCACCTTGCGTCCCCCTGTCACCCGCCGTAGCGCGGATTCGTCAATCACCGCCCACAACAAGGACTCTGTTGGATCGCTGAGGAGGCGGGCGCGCTCGATCCGCGCGGCGACGAACTCCTCGATCTTCTCCTCGGGAGCCGTCGGCTGGTAAGCCCGGCAGACGGATCGCGCGTAGGCGGGCGTCTGGAGCAGGCCGGGGATCAGGAGGGGCGCGTACTCCCGGATCTCGGTCGCCTGCAACTCTGCCTCCGCCGCCTCCGCGAAGTGCTCCGGGTACTTCGACTTCGCCGCCGCTCCGCAGTGCCGCTGGAAGAAGTCCTCCATCCCCAGCACCTCGTCCAGTAGCCGTGCGTACTCCCGCTGCATCCTTCGCGTGCCCGCCTCCAGCTGTCCGATGAACGAGCCGCTCACGAACAGTCGCTGTCCCAGTTCCTCCTGGCTCAGGCCGGCTTTCTCGCGGGCGCGGCGCAGTTCCGCGCCCAGGAGGGCCCGAGGGGAGGAGGAGTCGCTGCGGGAAGCCCTCGCGGGAGTCGGTGTCGTGCTGCCGTCCCTGTGCGTCGATCCGGTCACGGCCGCGAGCGACGAGCCGTTCGCACTGGTCGACCTGGGGCGCTGCAATGTACGGCCGGCCGAGCACCTGACCGATGTGCTCCGCTCGCTGCCGGTGGGGGAGGCGCTGCGGGCGCGGGTACGGCAGCTGAACCGGGAGGGGCGGTGCATGTCGTGAGCTTGGTGGCGCGGTGGTCCTAGGCTGGACGGCGTGGCGGACGACGGAAAGCTCGGTGAGAGCCAGTGGGCGCACTGGGAGCGGACGTACGGGGAGCACCCCGGGATGTACGGGGCGCGGCCGTCCGACGCCGCCGTCGATGCCGCCGGGGTGTTCCTGGACGCCGGGGCCACCGATGTCCTGGAGCTGGGCGCCGGGCACGGGCGCGACGCGCTGTTCTTCGCCCGGGAGGGCTTCTCCGTCCACGCCACCGACTTCAGCCCGGTGGCGATCGAGCAGCTGCGGGCCGCCGCCCGGGAGCAGGGCATCGCCCGGCGCGTGACGGGCGCGGTGCAGGACGTCCGGGAGCCGCTGCGCCTTCCGGACGCCTCCTTCGACGCCGTGTTCGCGCACATGCTGCTGTGCATGGCGCTGTCCACGGAGGAGATCCACCGGCTGGTGGGAGAGGTGCGGCGGGTGCTGCGGCCCGGCGGGGTGTTCGTCTACACCGTGCGCCACATCGGCGACGCCCACTTCGGTGCCGGGACCGGGCACGGCGACGACATCTGGGAGCACGGTGGGTTCGCCGTGCACTTCTTCTCCCGGGAACTCGTCGACGCCCTCGCCGGGGACTGGGTCCTGGACGACGTGCACGCGTTCGAGGAGGGCGAGTTGCCGCGGCGGCTGTGGCGGGTCACGCAGCGTGTTCCGGTGACCTGACAGGCCCTGGCTAGCCGGTCGTCGCCGCCGCGAGGGCCGCGCGCAGATGGCCGTCGGACTGCTCCAGCAGGCGGGCCGCCGTCGGGCCGTCCACGGCGGCCAGGATCGCCAGGATCGCGTTCTTCACCTCGCCGTCCGTCGCGGACAGGGCCCGTTCGATCTCCTGGTCGTCGGCGCCGGTGGCGAGGGCGACGATGCGGTGGGAGCGGGCGCGCAGCTTGTCGTTGGAGGCGCGGACGTCGACCATCAGGTTCCCGTAGGTCTTGCCCAGGCGGATCATCGTGATCGTCGAGATCATGTTGAGGACGAGCTTCTGCGCCGTACCGGCCTTCAGGCGGGTGGAGCCGGTGAGCAGTTCGGGCCCGACGACGATCTCGATGCCGTGGTCGGCCGCCGCCGCGAGCGGGCTGCCGGGGTTGCAGGCGAGGCCGATGGTGAGGGAGCCGCGGGCGCGGGCGTACTCGACGGCGCCGATGGCGTAGGGCGTGCGGCCGGAGGCGGAGATGCCGACCACCGTGTCGTCGGGGGTCAGGCCGAGGGGCTCCAGGTCGGCCCGGGCCAGCTCCCGGGAGTCCTCCGCGCCCTCCACCGAGGTGACCACGGCCTGCGGGCCGCCCGCGATCAGGCCGACCACCCTGGACGGGTCGGTGTTGAAGGTGGGCGGGCACTCCGAGGCGTCCAGGACGCCCAGCCGGCCCGCCGTGCCCGCGCCCGCGTAGACCAGGCGGCCGCCCCGGGCCATCCGCTCCGCCACGGCGTCGATCGCGGCGGCGATCCGCGGCAGCCGCGCCGCGACCGCCCCGGCCACGGTCGCGTCCTCGCCGTTCATCAGCCGCGCGATGTCGAGGGTGGGCAGCCGGTCGATGTCCGCGAGCTCCGGCCGGAAGGCCTCGGTGGTCAGGGACTCCAACTCGGCTCTGAGATCACGGGGGTCGGAGGTGGAGGTCATGGACGGCTCTTTCCGTGTCTTTCCGGTGCTGGGCGGGGCGGCTGCCTCAGGAACGGTGCCGGTGGGCCAGCGCCTCGTACGACGCCGACAGCGCCGGCGCCGCCGACTCGTACGTCCGCTGCGCCACCCCCACGAACAGGCAGTCCACCACAAGGAGCTGACCGGTCCGGGACGACATGGCCGCGGGGCGCAGCTCGCTCTCCCGCGCGGTGGACGTGGTGAGGACGTGGTCGGCGTACTGGGTGACGGGGCCGTCCGGGCGGCCGGTGATCGCCACCGTCGTCGCCCCGCGCTCGAAGGCGACGCGCAGCGGCTCGATGACGTCGCCCGTCGACCCCGAGTGCGTGATGGCGATCGCGACGTCGCCCGCGCGCAGCTGCACGGCGTTCGTGACGGCCAGGTGCGGATCGCTGTGGGCGTGCGCTACCAGCCCTATGCGCAGCAGCTTCTGCGTGAGGTCCTGGGCGACCAGCCCGGACGCCCCCACGCCGTACACGTCGGTGCGGCGGGCCGTGGCCAGCGCGGTGACGGCCGCGCCCAGTTGGACGGTGTCGAGACCGGCGGCCGTGTCGGCGAGGGTCTGCTGCTCGTCGTAGGCGAGCTTGGCGACCACGTCGGCGATCGGGTCGTCCACCGCGATGTCCGTCGTTATGGCGGGGGCCCGGCCGGACTGCTGCTGCGCGGCGAGGCCGGCGAGGGCCAGGCGCAGGTCCCGGTACCCCGGATAGCCGAGCAGGCGGGCGGTGCGTACGACGGTCGCCTCGCTGGTGCCGGTGAGCTCGGCGAGGCCGGTGACCGTGAGGGCCGCGCAGCCGGCCGGGTCGCCCGCGACGGCCTCGGCGACGCGCTGCATGGAACGCGTCATCGACGGGGCCAGCGTGCGGACCTTGGCCGCGAGTGCGGCGGGGGCGGGCGGGGTGCCGGCCGAGCCGGCCGGGCCGCCCCGCTCACTGGCGAAAATTTCCTTCACTCTGTTGGTCACTCTTGAAAGATATTTTCGGCTCGGCGTTGTGGTCAAGAGTGCGCACAATGGGTGCATGGACCCCATCAGCCCCCTGGAGCAGGCCCTGCACGCCGCGCGCGCCCTCGTGCTGGCCGACCTCGTCGCGGGACGCGTCGCCGAGGCGGACGTCGTCTCGCTGGTCGAGGAGTCCGTCACGCAGCGGCGGTGGTGGGTCGAGCAGTGGCCGGAGGGCGCGCCGTTCGTGGCCGGGCTGGTCGCGCAGGACGTCCAGGACGCCCTGCTGGAGCGGTACGGCCGCTGGCCGCTGTGCCCGGTGTGCGGCGCGGGCGACCCGCACGCGCTGGAGGTGGAACCGGAGTTGGGGCCCGACCCGCACTGGGTGTGCAGCGCGGCGGGCGTGAAGGTGGCGGCGGTGGGATCGCTGGGCGAGGCGCTCGGCGGGGCCGCGTCCTCGTGAGGCCCCGGTGACGATCTACATCGACCCGCCGACCTGGCCCGGCCACGGCCGCATGTGGTCCCACCTGGTCAGCGACGTCTCCTACGACGAACTCCACACCTTCGCCGCGCGCCTGGGCGTGCCCCGCCGCGCCTTCGAACGCGACCACTACGACATCCCCGCGCAGCGCTACGCGGAGGTGGTGGCGGCCGGGGCGGTGGAGGTCAGCAGCCGCGAGGTGGTGCGGCTGCTGTATGCGGCGGGGTTGCGGAGGCCGAAGGGGCGTTACCGGGCGCCGGACGCGCCCAGTTCGTAGGTCAGGTGCTCGGGGTCCTCGGCGACCCGCGTGAACCCGGCCCGCGCCAGGACGTTCTGCGAGGGCAGGTTGTCCCGCTCGACGTTCGCGACGACGGTGCGCACCTCGTCCCTGCCCAGCGCCCAGGCCGACAGCGCCCGCAGTGCCTCGGTGGCGTAGCCGTGGCCGCGGGCCGCCTCGACGAGGTCGTACCCGACCTCGACCCGCCCCGCCCCGTCCGGGACGCCGTGGAAACCCATGGCGCCGAGCGCGCGGCCGTCCTCGCGGCGGACCAGCACGTACATGCCCCACTCCGGCCGGTGGACGCCGTCCTCGTACTGCTTGTACACCAGCCCCGCGCCGACGCGGGTGCCCTCGACCGGGCCGCCCTCCAGCCACGCGAAGCCGCCGTCGCCGACCGTGGACAGGTCGGTGGCCGCCGCCGGGGTGACGCCCTCAAGGGTGAGCCGGTCGGTCTCGATCACCAGGTTGTTGCTCCAGCGCCACGTGGTGACAGGCGCGCGGCCGGGCAGCTCGCCGCGCCCCGTGGCCCACAGCAGGGTCCGCCACGGTGTGGGCCCCGGCTGGACGTGCGGGAAGATCCGGGTGAGCACGAAGTCGCACAGCGCGGGGTCCGGTTCGTACGCCACGCCCAGCCCCTCGGCGATGTCGTGGGTGTGCAGCAGCACCTCGGCCACGCCCATGGCGGCGAAGCCCTCGCGGTTCGCGCTGCGGAACGGGTACGGGTGGAAGGCCCGGACCTCGCGCGGGGCGGTCCGGATCGCGGCGGCGAGCAACGCCCCCATCGCGCGGATCACGCGGAGCGCGCCCGCGCTGTCGGTGCCCTCCTCCAGGGACAGCTCGAACGGCGTGTACCCCTCGGGCTCCCGGCCCGCTAGCTGCCCCGCGTACGCGATGAGATCCTCGGCGATGTGCAGGGCTGCCTCCCGGCAACTCCACTCCAGCCGCCCGGCCCGGGTCCCTTCCCAGTCCCGCTCGGTGACCGTCCCCAGCAGCCCGACGCACTCGTCGACGGCCTGCTCCACCTGTTCCGCACCCGTTGTCCACATGGTGGGCAGGCTACGGGCGCCACCGGATCAGGGCGACGGGTTTTCGGGCACCGGGAACCAGTCCTCGACCTCGTGCCGCATACCGAGTTCGGTGGCTTTGAGAGCGGTCTCGCGGAGGGTTTTCGCGGCGGACATGGCTACGACGGCCAGGGTTACGAGGGTGAGTGGGGGGTCGTCGGGGCGGGGGGTGAAGGCGGGGGCTTTCCCGTCGGCGAGGTTGTTGAGCAGGATCCCTTCCAAGCGGAGTTCTCTGACGTCGGCCTCCGACACGGCGACGACGTCATAGCCGAAGTCGGTGAGGGCCCTTGCCCGACTGCCCACAGCCTTCAGGGCGCCAAGGGACACCGGGCCGTAGGTGGCGGGGTCGGCGAACGGGCGGTGCCTGAACAGCGTGCTGTCGATGCCCAGGGCTGAGGAAACGGCTTCCGCTGTGACCGAGCAGCGGTAGCCCCACTTGGCGAGTACGGAGATCGCCTCGGGCAGTGGGATACCCGTCTGCCGTGCCCCGTAGGCAACGTCGAGCAGGCCCACCGGACCGGCCGTGCGCAGCACACCACTCTCACTGACGAGAGCGGTGTCAGTAGGCGAGGGCAACTGCCCTTCATCGTCGGGAACAGGCGCTACCGCGTAGCCGAGTTCCTCCAGTCGTGCCGCGATGGATCTGACGGGCTGGTGGAGATGGCGTGCCACAGCCGTCACGTAGAAGAGTGAAACCTCCTGATCCACCCAAGGGCGCTCGGAGTTGTACAGCAGGAGCGACCGGTCGTCCTCCGTGAGTTCAGGGCCATCCGCGGCGTCCGGAGGCAGCCGGAAGCCCAGCTCGGACAGGAACTCCCCGATGCGCAACACCGTCGTATCCGTCTCGTGGGCCACCGAGACCAACTGGGCGCGGGAGATCCTCAGAGCCGCTTCCGGGGGCGGCGCCACGGCGCATGACGACCACAGGCTCCTGAGGATGGCTCGCTCCTCGTCGGTCCAGTGCTCCCGTGTCGGCGGATCCTCCGGCACGGTGAAGCCCAGTTCCCGCAGACGCCGCGCGGCTCGGGCAGTGGACCAGGCGCGGTTCGCGGCACTGACACAGACCTGGGTCCCCGAAAGCACCGAGCCTGGAGCCAGCCAGCCCTCCGGGTCGCCCAACGGCCGTAGCAGCGGCAGGTCCTCGTGGTCGGCGGCACAGCCGGCCAATGGATCGACCTCGTATCCCAGGGCGGTGAGCCGGTCGGCGACTTCCGAGGGCGGGCGCTCCGCCCTGAGGCTCAGGGTGAGGACCTCCCCGGCGCTGAGCGGCCGGGTGGGGTCGCGCCAGTCGAAGAGCAAACTGAGGAGCAACGCGGGATGCTGCTCGTGCTGCCTCGACAGCCAGTCCCGGTACGCCATGTCCCAACGCCTGTTCTGACCTGCGGTGAGCAGCAACATGTCGGAAGGCCGGGCGCACAACTCGTCGGACGGGCACGATGCCGGCAGTGACACCGGGCCTCCGAGACCCGCGCGGTACAGCGCCCGCAGGCGCCAACGCAGCACATTCGGCGGCATGGTGCCGAGGAAACGGGCAGCGCGGAGCCCGAGCGTTTCGGATGCGTAGCTGCCGGTCACCAAGGAGATCAGGTCGCTGTCGGGGAGGAAGTAGCCGACTTCGTTCACGGGCACTGAGGTGTCGCTGATCTGCCACGTAAGCCCGGCCAGCTGGACGTGCCGGGCCACGAGATCGCCGAACCACATCGAGGCCGAGCTGACATGCGTAAGCCAGCGAAAGGTCGGTAGGGGAAGGTCCGGGCGGGTCAGACTGGGTGCCGCGGCGGCGACGACAGCCCTCACGTGATCGCGGGCGAAGGAACGCACCTTCTTCCGGTCGACGGTGAGTACCGGCGCATGCTCACCGTGCAGATTCAGGATGATGCCGTGAGGGAACTGTTCCACCGCGCGGAACACGGCTTCGGACTCCGTCAACAGGCCGTCGGACAGGACGATGCCTGGACTGTCGATCCACCAAAGGTCGGGTGATCCGGACGGCAGACAGACAGGGGCCTTGACGCGAGGGCCCGGTTTCCGTCTCGAGAGCTCGATCTCAAGGGCCGTACGGGACAACTCGCCCGGCACCCACTCATGCCCTCGAGCCCCCTGCACCGCCGAAGTTTGATACGGCGCCACCCACAGCAACCGCTGCAGCGCGTCCACGCACGACACGTGTTTGCCCTGGCGGGAGAGGAGCAGCCGGACCGTCGTCCCCGGCTCCGTGCCCTCCCCCAGATCCTCGACCCGGAACAGGTTCCCCGGCCCCGCGATCGTCACCTGGAGGAGGCGGCCGGGGCGGCCGTCGCGGGACATGCGGCAGGTGCGGACGACGATCTCGTCGGCGAGCATGAAGTAGCTGAGGACGCCGATGCCGAAACGGGAGTTGGGGTACAGGCGGAGCTTCGGCTCCGGGAGTTCGCTCCAGGCGACCTGTTCCTCGATGTACTCGGGCAGGTCGACGAAGCGCGTGCCGCCCTGGGAGAAGACGCTGCCGAGTTCGGTGATGCCCATGCCGATGCCGTTGTCGCGGCACTCCAGGTAGGGGCGACCGTCGGAGCCGACCCCCTGGACGAACTCGATCCGGCCCTCCCAGGGGGCCGTCGGCCGGCCCGTGCGCTCGAGGTACTGCGTGCGGCAGTCCCGGTAGCGCAGGGCGTCCAGCGCGTTCTGGTACAGCTCGCGGACGGCCAGCTCCCGGTCGCCGTAGAGCTGTTCGCCCATGAGGAGTTCCTGGACGCGGTCCTCGGCGAGCTGGAAGCGGATCCCGTCGGAGAGCTGGTCGGGCGTGTTGCCGTCGAGGCGCACCCGGCTGCCGTCGGCGTACGGCGGCAGCGCGCCGAGCGGCGCCAGGGCCGGGTTGTCGCCGCGGTTGATCTCGCGGAGGAGGGTGTCGACGCGGGTGGCGTGCTCCCGCAGGGCGATCTGGACGGCCGGGTGGGTGCACACCGCGTTCAGGGAGCGGCCCACACCGGAGTGGCGCCAGTCGGAGCGGCGCACGGTGATCATGAGCTCGCCGAGGTCGACACTGTCGTAGATGCCGATGTGCTCCACGACGATCTCGGGCAGGTCGACGGGGTCCACGGCCATGGCGTAGGCCGCCTTGAGCAGGGCGGAGACCAAGGGCGTGCGCAACTCGTGCTCGTCGCCCGTGGTGGCGGCGATGACGTCGTGGTCCTCGTGGGACGCGGCGCCGGAGAGGCGGGTGGCGGTCCGGCGTACCGAGAAGGGGGCCGTGCGGTGTTCCTTCAGCAGCCGCATCAGGCGGTCCGCGGCGAGCGCGTCGGCCACCCACGGCGGCTGGTCGGAGCCGCTCGTCACCTCGCCGAGGAGGGACTTGAGCGCCTCCGCCGCGTACAGCTCCGGCTGCTGGATCAGCCAGCGGTGGAACAGCCACCAGCGGATCCGCTCCACCGAACCGCGCGCCGCCGTCTTGTCGTGCAGGGTGAGCAGCCGCCGCTTCAGGCGCGGGAAGCCCTGCCCGAACTTGCGGAAGCGGCTGTGGTCGGGCCCGCCGGCGCACAGGTCCGTGCCGAGGACGCCGACGCGCTGCGCGGCCTCCTGCGCCCAGAAGGTCTGCTCGACCAGGGGCAGCAGGACCGCCAGCGCGGCCTCGGAGGGGGAGAGGTGGACGCCGTCGGCGAGCAGCCGGGTGAGGAAGCCCAGCCGGGCGTGGGTGCGCTGGGCCAGTTCGGCGTCGTGCCACGGGTCGTCGCGCAGGGCGGGCGCCGCGCTGTCGTACGCCGTGGCCAGGCGGGCCGCCAGGGTGGCGCAGGTCTCCTGGAGCAGGTGGCGGGCGGGGCCGTCGGGGGTGCGCTGCCAGATGGGGTGCCGTTCCGTGGAGCGGATCCACGGGTGGGCCTCGGTGCGACGGTCGGGGCCGGGCAGCAGCGGGAAGTCCTCGCCGCCCGGGGCGGCGGCGGTCTCCGTGACGACGGTGACCCGCTGCACGGGGCGGGTCTTGCCGTAGGCGCGGTGCAGTTCCTCGACGCGGGTCTGGATCCGCGCCGCGAACTCGTGCAGGCGCAGGGCGTGCGGGTCCGCCGCGATCGTGTCCGCGAGGGCGCGGGAGAACAGGCTGAACGACTCGCCCGGCTGCGTGCCGGGTTCGCAGCCCGGCCGGGCGGTCTCCTTCTCGCCGACGAACAGGGCGAGTTGGGGCGCCGTGCAGGCGTACACGTACGCCACCTTGCGGCGCAGCGCGTTGGCGACCTTGCGCCGGGCCCAGGGCTGCACGCCGGGCGGGGCCGCCATGGTGTCGCGGTCGACGCCCTCGCGGCAGGCGTCGACGAGGAAGACGACGTGGCTCGCCGGGGAGTCCTCCAGCTCGCGTTCCCAGCCGATCTCGATACAGCTGTCGGCGAAGACGCCGACGTCGAAGGTGGCGTCCTCCGGGATCAGGAAGTCCTTGCCCTCGAAGTGCTGGCCGTGCCCGCTGAGCAGGACCAGCAGGGTGTCGCCCTGGCCGGCGTCGCGCAGGAAGCCGCGGATGCGGGCGTTGACGGTGTTCGGTGTGATGCCGCGCTTGCTCTCTACGATGTCCGCGGACTGGAACCCGCGCTCGACCAGCGCGTCCCGGACCCGCTGCAGGTCGTCGCGGACGAACGGCAGGTCCTGGATGCGCGGGTCGTCGTACTCGCTCGCTCCGATGAGCAGGGCCTTGTGCTGGGGCATGCGCGGCGGGGTCAGACGGGGCGGACCGGCTCGGCTCCCGCGGCCGTCGTCGCCGTCCTGCTCCGGTTCGCCGCGTTGCCGCTCATGCCGTCCCCCTGACCCTCGGCCGTTCGTCCGACAACTTTAGTTCACGGGGCGGCTGTTGCGTCCCGGGATGAACGCTGTTCTCAATGCCGTTCTCGACGCCGTTTTCAGCGCCGTTCTCAGGGGCGTTTGAAGACCAGGGTCAGGCCGCGGGTGCCCTGCATCTGGCCTGTGCCGACCAGCTGGATGCCGCCGCTCGCCGTGACCTGGAAGGACAGCTGGGCCTCGGCGAGCGGCAGGGTGCCGCCCCGGGCCGCGGCGTCCTCGAAGAGCTGCTGGAGGGCGTCGATGGTCTCGGTGAGGTTCTTGCGCAGGGGACCGAGCGGGACGGACCGCAGGGCCGGTTCACCGCCGCCCCGGCCGAACATGCCCATCGAGTCGTCGTCGCCTTCCTCGGTGACGGTGACCCAGAACGGCAGGCTCGGCTCGATGACCTCGGGCTCGCTGGTGTCGTCCATCGTGCTCCCCTCCCCTGTGGCGTGGTGGGGCCAACCCTAGGGCGCCAAGGGGGCGTCGGAGGGAGAATCCTCCAGCAGCTCCAGTTCCGAGCGCAGGTTGTAGCGGGCCGTCGCCTCCCACTCGGCCGCCCCGTACGGCGTCCTGAAGAGCCTCGGCAGGGCGAGGAGCCGGCGCAGGATCGCGGCCCGCCCGGCGCGGAAGGCGTCGTTCGGGACGAAGTGGTACTCCTCGCGGACGGCGGCGGTGTAGGCGGCGTACGCCGACGGCGGCGAGGCCAGGACCGCCAGGTCGGCGTCGCACAGCACCTGGCCGTCGGGGTCGTCGTCGGCGGGGTCGTGGCCGATGGTGAGGCGGACCAGGCGGGCCACCTCGGCGGTCTTGGCGGCCGGGACGCCGGCCTCCGGGAGGGCGCGTTCGGCGAGGCGGGCCGAGCGTTCCTCGTTCTCGGAGCGGTCGGGCAGGTAGACCGCGTCGTGGAACCAGGCGGCCAGACGGACCACGTCCGGGTCCCGCGCGTACTCCTCCAGCACGTCGACGCGGTCCAGGACCGCCGCGAGGTGGGCGACCGTGTGGTAGCGGCGCTGCGGCTCCCGCCAGCGGGTGAGCAGGTTGTCGGCGTACGGCGTGGGGTCCGGGCCGCCGGCCGGTCCCCGGGCCGCTTCCAGGGCACGGGCGAAGCGGGTGCGCAGGGTGTCGAGATCGGCCATGGGGTCATTCTCCCGCCGACGGGTGTGTCGCACCTAGCGTGGGGTGTATGACGACTCCTGCTGATGTGCACGACGTACGGGACCCCGAGCAGCCCGGGCGGCTGCTCACGATCGAGCGTGACGCGCTGATCCCGCTGCTGCGGGGCAGGGCCGACGACGACTTCGCGCTGCCGGTCGCCGCGTGTCCGGGCTGGACGGTGCGGTCGGTACTGGCGCACTGCTCGGCCGCGCTCACCCGCGTGGTGGAGAACCGGTTCGAGCCGGGCGTGTTCTCGCCCGAGTCGAACGACCGGGACATCGCCGAACGGGACGGCTGGAGCAACGCGCAGGTCATCGACGAACTGGAGCGCGGGATGACCGAGGCCGGGGCGGTGATCGCCCGGGCCGACGGGAAGCTGGACGGGCTCGCCCTGGGGGAGTGGGTGCACGCCGGGGACGTGCGCGAGGCCTTCGGGGAGCCGGGGGCGTACGGCGGGGCCGGGCTGCCGGACGCGCTCGACCTGCTCGCCCGGATCACCCGCGAGCGGGGGCGCGTGCCGCTGCACGCCGACCTCGACGACCGGGACGAGCCGCTGCGGCTGGGTGAGAGCGGCGGGGAGCGGCCCCCGGGGCGCTTCATCGGGGACGGGCCGACCCTGATCCGGCTGTGCACGGGACGGCCGGTCGACGGCGCGCCCGCGTTCGAGCTGGCCGGGGTGGAGGCCGAGGAGCTGAACATCTTCGGGTGAGGGCGTGGCCCCGGGGGCTTGGGAGCCGGCGGGAGTGGGCAGCGTAGTCTTTGATTGGACTAGACCTGTCGCCGAACGCCGACGCCATGCCGACGAAGGGGCCCCATGAGCAAGCGTGCAGTCCTGGAGGTGATCGCCCTCGGGGTCGAGGACGCGGTCGCCGCGCAGGCGGGAGGCGCGGATCGCCTCGAACTGGTCACCGACATGGCGGCCGACGGGCTCACCCCGTCGGCCGCCACCGTCGCCGGGATCCGTCGTGCCGTGGACCTCGCGCTGCGGGTGATGATCCGGCCGGCCGCCGGATTCGCCGCGGGGGACGTCGAGCGGCTGGTGCGGGTGGCCGGTGAGCTGCGGGAGGCCGGGGCCGAGGAGTTCGTGCTCGGGTTCCTCGACGAAGGGGGCGCGCCGGATCTGGCAGCCGTGGAGCGGGTCGTCGCGGTGCTGGACGGCTGCCCCTGGACCTTCCACCGGGCCATCGACCGGGCCGCCGACCGGGACGCCCTGCGCAAGCAGCTGGACGGTATGCCGGGACTGGACACGTACCTGACGGCCGGGTCGGCGGACGGGGTCGACGGCGGGCTGCCCGTCCTGCTCGCGGAGGCCGGGCGGGCCGGGGAGCCGGGGTACGGGCAGCAGTTGCTGGTCGGGGGTGGGCTGCGGCTCGATCACGTGCCGGTGCTGTTGAAGGCCGGGGTCGACGGGTTTCACATCGGTGGGGCAGCTCGGCCGGGGGGATGGGACGAGCCGGTGTCGGCGGAGGCGGTTGCGGTGTGGCGGGCTGTGGTGGACGGGGCTTGAGGGGTGCTCGGCACGACTGCCCGCAGCTAAGCAGTGAGTTGGTCCGGCAAGGGTGCCGCGTGTGTCACCGTCAGGCCTGACACCGCTCGCGTGAGCGCCACGTACAGGCGGCGCAGGCCCGTCCGTTCGTCCGGTTCGCCGTCGACCACCGCGCTGGGCTCGTCCAGGACCACGTAGTCGTACTCCAGGCCCTTCGCCAGCGACGCGGGGACCAGGGTCAGGCGGGTGTCCTGGGTGGTCTCCTCGCCGGGACCGAGGTACGGGATCCCGGCGTCGGTCAGGGCCTTGGCCAGCTCGGGGACCCGCGCGTCCGCCGCGATGAGACCCGTCGAGCCCTCGTGGCGCAGCGACTCGCGGCAGGCGGCGACCACGTCGGCGGCTCCGGAGACCTCGCGGACCTCGAAGTGGCCGGGGTTCTCGCGGATCGACACGACGGGCGTGAGGCCCGGGGCGATGTGGGGCAGCAGGCGGGAGGCGTACGTGATGACGTCCGTCGGCACGCGGAAACCGGCCGTCAGCTCCTCGACCACCGCGTCCCGCTTGCCGAGGTGGGCGAGCGCCTCCTCCCAACTGCGCGTCGCCCACGGCGTCGTGCCCTGCGCCAGGTCGCCGAGGACCGTCGCGCTGCCGGTGGTGCAGCGGCGGCCCACCGCCCGGTACTGCATGGGGGAGAGGTCCTGCGCCTCGTCGAGGACGACGTGCCCCAGGGAGTGGGTGCGCTGGATCAGGTCGGTGGCCTCGTCGACCAGGACGGCGTCGGCGGCCGACCACTTCGCCGACTTCACGCTGCGCGCCGGCTTCGCCCAGAGGATCGCCTTCTGCTCGTCCTCGTCGAGGATCCCCTCCGCGTGCGCGGCGAGGAATTCCGCGTCCGACAGCAGGCGCAGCACCAGCTTCGCCGGGTCGACGGCCGGCCAGGTCTGCTTGACCGCCGCCTTCACCGCGCTGTTGCGGGCCACCGCGTCCTGCACCCGGTCGTCCGGCGCCTCGCCCGAGCGTTCCATCTGCACCAGCACCGCGTGCGCGATCCGCTGTGGCAGGGCCTCGCGGGCGGCGCCGTAGCGGATGTCGCGGTCGAGCAACTCGCGGACGATGTCCTCCAGTTCGTACGCCGGGACACGCCAGCGGCGGGAGCCGCGCACGACGACGACCGGCTCCGTGGGCATCGTGACGTGGGAGTAAAGGGCCCCGCGCAGCACCCGGGCCATGCGGGCGTCGCCCTTGACGACCGCGGCCGTCGCCTCGTCCGTGCCCTTGATCTCGACGTGTGCCACCAGGTCCTCGACCGTGGCCTGCTGGACGGTCAACTCGCCGAGCGCGGGCAGCACTTGCTCGATGTAGTGCAGGAAGGACCGGTTCGGGCCGATGACCAGCGTGCCCGTGCGGGCGAGGCGCTCGCGGTGGGCGTAGAGGAGGTAGGCGACCCGGTGCAGGCCGACGGCGGTCTTCCCGGTGCCCGGGCCGCCCTGCACGCACACCGTGCCGGAGAGACCGGACCGCACGATCTCGTCCTGCTCGGGCTGGATCGTCGCGACGATGTCCCGCATCGGTCCGACGCGCGGACGCTCGATCTCCTGCTGGAGCAGCTTGCTGGTCCGGGCCGCCTCGGCGGGGTCGGAGAGGTGCTCGTCCTCGTACGCCGTGATGTCGCCGCGGGTGTAGCCGAACCGGCGGCGCAGCGCGACGTCCATCGGGTCCTTCTTGGACGCCCGGTAGAACGGCTGGGAGACCGGGGCGCGCCAGTCGATGACCATCGGGTCGCCGTCGGCGTCGTGCACATGCCGCCGCCCGATGTAGAAGCGTTCTCCCCGCGCCCCCTCGGCCTGTTCGCTGCCCGGCGCGTGCAGGTAGTCGAGCCGGCCGAAGAACAGCGGGGTGTCGCTCAGGTCGGCCAGGGCCTTGATGCGCTCGTCGATCTGGCGGGCGAGGACTTCGGCGTTGACCCAGTTCGCGGTGACGTCGCTGATGTCGAGGGCCTCGACGTCCTCGCGCATCGCCCGCAGGGCGGACCGGGACGCGGCGAGGTGGGAGCGCTCACGGGACAGGGGGTCGTCGACGGGCGTGGACACGAGGGTGCCTCCGGAAGGAACCAGCTGAGGAGATGGCGGTGAGATGCCGGCCGGTTTCCGTCCGGTCGGCGGCACTCCGTGGAGGGAGGCGGGCAAGAGCGGAGATCTTAGAGGAGCGGGGACGGCGGGCGCGAACGGTTTTCCTCATCCCCTAGGGGACGCCGCCCTCCTCCCCGAGGGGCACGGGTCAGCCCGGGGGCGTACGCGGCCCCCTGCGAGGTTCGGCCCCGAGACCGACGCGGGTCTTACGGGGCGAAACGCACCATGGAGACATGAGCGCAGCAACCATCCACCCCGCCCCGGCACCGGGCCGCCCGCCCGGCGCCACCGCCGTGGCCGGCAGCCACCACCGCCACCTCCTCGGCGATGCCCTGCGCGCCGTCAAGGTCTTCGCGGGCGCCGCCTTCGACGTGATCATCCTCGGCCAGTACGAAGAAGAAGTGGGCGTGGTCCGGCGCCACCGGTGACCGGCCCTGCCGCGTCAGCTCTCCGTCAGCAGCTCGTCCGCGTCCACGATCCGGTACGCGTACCCCTGCTCCGCCAGGAAGCGCTGCCGGTGGGCGGCGAAGTCCTGGTCGATGGTGTCGCGGGCGACCACCGAGTAGAAGTGGGCCTGGTGGCCGTCCGACTTGGGCCGCAGCACCCGGCCGAGGCGCTGGGCCTCCTCCTGCCGGGAGCCGAAGGTGCCCGAGACCTGGATGGCGACCGTCGCCTCCGGCAGGT
This sequence comes from Streptomyces sp. SudanB52_2052, assembly GCF_964272415.1. NCBI lineage: Bacteria > Bacillati > Actinomycetota > Actinomycetes > Kitasatosporales > Streptomycetaceae > Streptomyces > Streptomyces sp. SudanB52_2052. The sequence goes on from NZ_OZ186796.1 coordinate 5,051,857, forward strand.
CGATCGAGAAGTTCGCGACCTTCGACACCACGAGCACGCTGATCTCGCCCTCCCGGAAGGCGTCGAAGAGCTTCTCCCGCTGCGCGTTCGACGTCTCGCCCTTGATCACGGGCGCGCCCAGGTGCTCACCCAGTTCGTCGAGCTGGTCGATGTACTGGCCGATCACGAGGATCTGCTGCCCGGCGAAGCGGCGGACGATCGCCTCCGTGACCTTCCGCTTGGTGTCCGTCGTCGCGCAGAAGCGGTACTTCTCCTCCGTCTCGGCCGTGGCGTACGCGAGCCGCTCGGAGTCGGTGAGGTTGACCCGGACCTCGACGCAGTCGGCGGGCGCGATGTACCCCTGCGCCTCGATCTCCTTCCACGGCGCGTCGAACCGCTTGGGCCCGATCAGGGAGAACACGTCCGACTCGCGGCCGTCCTCGCGGACCAGGGTGGCGGTGAGCCCGAGCCGGCGGCGCGCCTGCAGATCCGCGGTGAACTTGAAGACCGGCGCGGGCAGCAGGTGCACCTCGTCGTAGACGATCAGGCCCCAGTCGCGCGAGTCGAACAGCTCCAGGTGCGGGTAGACGCCCTTCCGCCGGGTGGTCAGCACCTGGTACGTGGCGATCGTGACGGGCCGGATCTCCTTGCGCGTCCCGCTGTACTCGCCGATCTCGTCCTCGGTGAGCGACGTCCGCCGCACCAGCTCGTGCTTCCACTGCCGGGCCGAGACCGTGTTCGTGACGAGGATCAGGGTGGTGGACTTCGCCTGCGCCATCGCCCCGGCGCCCACCAGCGTCTTCCCGGCGCCGCAGGGCAGGACGACGACGCCCGACCCGCCGTGCCAGAAGTTCTCCACCGCCTGCTTCTGGTACGGCCGCAGCGCCCAGCCGTCCTCCGCCAGCTCGATCGGGTGCGCCTCGCCGTCCACGTACCCGGCGAGGTCCTCGGCCGGCCAGCCCAGCTTCAGCAGGGTCTGCTTGATCTGCCCGCGCTCGGAAGGGTGCACGGCGACCGTGTCCGGGTCGATCCGGGCGCCGACCAGCGGCGCGATCCGCTTCGAGCGCAGCACCTCCTCCAGCACCGGGCGGTCCGTGGACGTCAGGACCAGACCGTGCGCCGGGTGCTTGACCAGGGACAGCCGCCCGTAGCGGTCCATCGTCTCGGCGATGTCGACGAGCAGCGCGTGCGGCACCGGATAGCGGCTGTACTGCACCAGCGCGTCCACGACCTGCTCGGCGTCGTGGCCCGCCGCGCGGGCGTTCCACAGGCCCAGCGGGGTCACCCGGTAGGTGTGGATGTGCTCCGGTGCCCGCTCCAGCTCCGCGAACGGGGCGATGGCCCGACGGCAGTCGTCGGCCTGCTCGTGGTCGACTTCCAGGAGCAGGGTCTTGTCGGACTGGACGATCAGCGGACCATTCACGCGCGGCACCCTTTCTGCGGCCGGACGACTCGGACGGCTCGGCCAAACGTCCAGTGTGCCTGATCGACCGCTTCCGGTGGTGTGATCTGCGCAGCCGGTCGTACTTAATGCCTTTTCATTCCAACGTGTGGTGTGAATTCAGTTTTTCCGCTGTGACCCCGAAGAATGGCCAACCGTGCGGAACCCCACCACCACCACGCTCGGATACGCCCTGTTCGCCACCCGCTGGCTCCAGGCCCCGCTGTACTTCGGGCTCGTGGCAGCGCAGGGCGTCTACGTCTACAAGTTCTTCAAGGAGCTGTGGACGTTAATCCTCATGTGCGTGAGCGGGCACGCCACCGAGACGTACGTGATGCTCGCCGTGCTCAAGCTGGTCGACGTCGTCATGATCGCCAACCTGCTGATCATGGTGATCGTCGGCGGCTACGAGACGTTCGTCTCGCGCATCGGCCTCCAAGGCCACCGCGACCAGCCCGAATGGCTCTCGCACGTCAACTCCAACGTGCTGAAGGTCAAGCTCGCCACGGCGATCGTCGGCATCTCCTCCGTCCACCTGCTGCAGATGTTCGTGGACGTCCACCACACCCCCCGCCACGCCCTGCTGTGGGGGACGGTGATCCACATGGCGTTCATCGCGTCGGCGGCGATCCTCGCCTACATGTCGGGTCCGATGGCCGCGCACGCGGACCGCGGGCACGCCGACCGTACGCCCCTCAGGCACCCCCGGGCGGAGCCGGAACCCGGCGACCGGCGGCACGGGCAGCCGGAGCGGGAGACCCCGGCGGCCACACCCCCCGCCCCCCGGCGGCCGGAGCCCGACGCCGACGCCGAGGAACGGATCCGGGCGGCCGGCTTCCCGGCCCGCAAGCTGCTGGAGGACTTCGACGAACGGCACCCCCGGGGCTTCGACCGGGAGGCCGTGGCCCGGCTCGGCAAGGCGGACTTCGTCGCCGCCCGGCGCAACGTCGTCTTCGTCGGCCCGCCCGGCACCGGCAAGACCCACCTGGCCATCGCCCTCGGCGTCCGGGCCTGCCAGGCCGGGCACCGGGTGCTGTTCGCGACCGCCGCCGACTGGGCCGCCCGGCTGTCCGACGCCCGGGCCGCCGGCCGGCTCGACGCGGAGCTGGCCGCTCTCGACGAGCACGCCCTGCTGATCGTCGACGAGGTCGGCTACACGCCGTTCGACGCGGCCACCGCCGGTCTGTTCTTCCAGCTGGTCGCGCACCGCTACGAGCGGGCCTCGCTGATCGTGACCAGCGACCGCCCGCTCGGCCGCTGGGACGAGGTCTTCGGCGCGTCCGCCCCGGCGCTGGCGGACCGCCTGGCCCACCACGCCGAGGTCGTGCGGCTGGACGGGGACAGCTACCGGACGCGGCGCGCTACTTCAGCGTGGGCAGACTGACGTTCTGGATCAGCGGGCCCTCGATGCCGATCGCCTCGGAGACCAGGGGCTCGGTGCCGGCGGCCGGCAGAGGCAGCGGCAGTGCCGGGGCCGCGGCGGCGGAGGGCGCGAGCGCGCCCACGAGGGCGACGGCGGACAGGGCGACGGCGGGCAGCTTTTCACGCATGCGGACGGCACGGCCTTTCTCGGACGTTCGCGGACGCGGAGACGGAGGGAGAGACGCGGACGGAGAGACGAGGTGCCGCCGCACCGTGGGCCGGCCCACAGACGCCGGGGCCGGCCCGATGGGCGCGGAGGCGATCAGATCTGCGGTGTCTCCAGGACGAGGCCGGCGACATCGATGCTCACCGCGGCGGCCGGAGTGGCCAGCCCCCCGAACGTCATCAGGGCGGCGGCGGCCAGGACGGCGGCGACTCGACGAACAGCGTGCATGCGGGGAGTTCCTTTCGACAGCGTTCACAGGGACACCCGGTGGCTGCCCCCGGGCACCCGGCGTGATGCGACACGCCCGGCAAGGTCGCCCGAGCGTGGGAAATCCCCGGCGTGGCGTGCATGAACGCCGGTGTGCACCCGAACGGGTGAGAAGCCGCCCGAGCCCCCGGCCCGGTGCTCAGCCCGCGTCGTCGGCGAGCTCCGCGACCCCGGTGATCCGGTGCAGCGGGTACGTGCGGACCTCGTCCGCGGTGTGGTCGTACGCCGTGACGAAACCGCCCTCGACGCGGATCGGGGCGATGACCCGCTGGCTGGCGGCGCCCTCGGCGTTGACGTAGCCGATCCACAGGGCCTCGCCGGTCAGGACGGCGGCCTGCACGGTGGCGAGGGTCTCGGCGGAAGCGGTGCGGGGCAGCTCGCCGTCGGCCGCCGGGGCCGTGCCGGGCTTGCGCGGGGTCGTGGAGGCCAGGTCGCCGGCCCGGATGGCGCGCAGTGCAGCGGCGAGCAGGGTGTCGTCGGGGACCGGCGGGCCGTCCGGCACCGGCTCGGGCGCGGAGCGCGCCGGGGTGCGGTGGGCGAGGGCGCGGGTGATCAGCACATCGCCCTCGGCGGACTCGGCCGCCGGCGCGAACCCCATCGCCCGCAGCCCCTCCAGCAGCCCCGCGGGGTCGGTCTGCGCGGCCAGCACGGTCGGGGCGAGCCGGCGCAGGCCCAGGGCGGCGGCCCGCTTGTCGGCGAGGATCTCGTTGAGTACCGCGTCGTCGTCGCAGCGGACGTAGGCCGAGGCCGCGCCGACGCGCAGGTGGCCGTGGCGGCGGGCCACGTCGTCGATGAGGTACGCGAGCGGCTGCGGCACCGGCGTACGGGAGTGCGCGGCGAGGAAGGCGTGCAGGTCGGAGGCGGTCTGCCCGGCGTCGAGGGCGCGCCGCACCGAGCCGGGCGTGAACCGGTAGACGGTGGCCCCGCCCTTGGACTCGACGTCCGCGAGCACGCCCAGCATGTCGGCGAGCGGGCGCCGCAGGGGACCCGGCGCCACCGCCGTCAGGTCGGCCTGGAGCAGCACGTGGTCCAGCGGCTCGGGCAGCAGCGGCGTGAGGAGCCGGGCCGCGGCGGCGGAGGCGACGGCCTGCTCGGCGGGGGAGAGGGGCGTGAGCGGGGCGGTGCGGTGGTGGTGGACGGGCAGCTTGTCCCCCGGACCGGACGGACCGGAGGCACTGGATGGCCCGGACGCACCGGATGGCCCGGACGCACCGGATGGCCCGGACACACCGGACGGCCCGGACGCACCGGACGGCTCCGCCGCCGGGCCCTTCGCGGGTGCCGCCGCCGCGCCCAGCAGCGCCCGGCCGTGGGCCGAGAGCGCGCCCCGGCCCGTGACGCCCAGCAGCTCCGCCTCGGACAGCGCCCACCGGGCGAGGCGCGTGCGCAGGTCGTCCTCCTGCTGCCGGGCGCCGCGCAGGGGGCGCTCCCAGCGCAGCCGGGCCAGCACCGACTCGGGAGCCGGCGCGGCCCCCTCCGGCAGGGCGGCCAGCAGCGCCAGCACCCGGTGCCGCACCTCCGGCGCAGCCGAGCGGTCCAGGCCCGGCCCGAGCGCCGACAGCGTGCGGTCCTTCGCGTCCCGGCCGCCGACCAGCCCGGCCGTGCGGGTCGCCGCCAGCCACGCCGTGGCCAGCCGCGACCAGCGCTCGGCGGGGGGCCGCTCCAGCCACTCGTCGTAGGCGGGGGTCGCCGCGTACCGCTCGTCGGCCTCACCGTCGGAGGCGATCAGGCCCGCCGCGTACGCCAGCTCCACCCAGAACGCGGCGACCGGTTCCGGCACGTCCAGGGCGACGGCGGTCCGCTTCAGGTCCCGCACGCTCAGCCCGCCGGCCCGCAGCACCGCAGGACCGCCCTCGTCCCAGTCCTTCAGCAGCTCCTCGACGGTGGCGAGCGCGGTGTACGCCTGCCCGGCCGCGGTGCTGTCCACAACCTGTGGGTGATGCGCGGCGGCCGCCTCGACCACCGGCGGCACCGGCTCGGGCGTCCGGTGTGCGAGACCCCGCCGCAGATGCAGGGCGACCTCGCGCGGCAGTACGACCGTCCCCGGGGCCGTCGGCAGCAGCAGTCCGCGGTCCAGCAGCCAGCGCAGCCGGGGCGCCGGATCCGGCGTGACCTGGCCGTACGGCGGCCCCCACACCAGGCGCTCCAGGACCTCGCGGGACTCGGCGGGGGCGTCGGCGAGCAGCGCCGCCATCCGCGCCCGGTCCGTGAACAGGCCGGTCAGGGCGGTCACCGCGGAGACCGAGTCATGGGTCGAGGGCAGTCCGGCGGCCGTGACGATCTCCTGGATGCGCCCCGGCGACATCCCGGCCGTGGCCTCCTGCACGGTGGGCCCGAGCCCCGTCGGCGACGGGTGCTGCGGCGAGGGCGCCAGCAGCTCACGGGCCGTGCGGACCAGCCGCAGCCGGTCGTCACCGCCCCAGACCAGGGCCTGCTCGCGCAGGACGTCCAGGGCGTGCGGCAGGGCGGCGGTGACGGCCGGGTCGCCCGCGTCCCCGGCCATGAGCCCGAGCAGTTCCTCGTACGTCGCCGGGTCCGCCGCCACGGCCAGCGCCTCCGCCGTCTGCAGCGTGAACCGGTCCAGCCGCTCCAGGGCGCGCACGACCGAGGCACGGGTGCCGGCGCGGGTCGCGAGCTGGGTGAGGTCGGTGGGCACGGGCGTGATGAGATCCGGTCGGCTGCGCAGCAGAGCGCCCAGCGCGGCGTCGCCCCGGGCGCGGAGCGCTTCCGCGAGGGAGCGGGGGGCCGAAGGCGTGTCCTCGGTGCTCATCCGGCCAACGGTAGCGGGTCGCCCCCGGCGGGTGAGCCGACTGTGTACGACGGGCTTTTGGCGGCACTGTCGGTGCTCGCGGTACCGTCGTCCGACGGGCTTCCCAAGGCACCCGCCCCGGAGGGGACTTCGTGGGGATCGAGAGCGACCAGGTCGTTTACGAGTATCTGAGCCGCGTCGGCGACGTGGCTCAGCAGCGGCAGTTGTCGTCGGCCACCCGCATGCGCCTGGTCGCGGACCTGCGGAACGAGATCGACCGGCGCCGCGCGAAGGCCACCGTCGACTCGCCCGCCGCCGTCCGCCGCATCCTGACCCGCCTCGGTAGCCCCGACGAGGTCGTGGCCGCGGCAGCGGACGGCACTGGATCCACGGGATCCGGCACGGGCGGCGAGCCGCGGGGTGCCGCCCCCGCTTCCCTCCCGGTGCAGCCCGACCGAGAGCCGGAGGAGCGGGGCGAGCGGGCTAAGGGTGTCCTGCGGCGCGTCGTGCCCCGGCCCCGCCCGGCCCGGCCCGCCGAGGAGCCGCGCCCCGCCGCCTCCGAGGGTGCCGCCCCGCCGCACCTGGCCGCCGCTCATGAACTCGGGGACAGCGCCGTCCAGCCGGACTGGTGGCGGGTGGACAGCAGCCCGTTCGGCGCGGCCGACGAGGTGCCGGGCTTCGTGGGCGGGGTCGAGCTGCCGGACCTGCTGAAGCCGCCGCCGCAGCGGAAGGCGGAGAAGGAGAGGCAGACGGCCGAGGAACCGGCTCCGGCCGTCGAGGCGGCGGAGGAGGCCGCCGCGCCCGGGAAGCGCCGCCGGCTCCCCCGCCTGCCCGCGAGTGGCTGGAGCAACCCGCTCCTCCTCGTCGCCGCCGGGCTCCTCGTCGCCGGCGCGGTGCTCGGCAACTGGTTCGTGCTGCTCCTGGGCTGGCTCATCGCCTACGCGTCCCGTCGGCTGACCCCGGCGGAGACGAAGTGGGCGGTGGTGATCCTGCCCAGCACGGCCGTCGTGGCGGGCCTGGTCTGGCTGTGGGGCCGGATGAACGACCGCTGGGGCGATCCCATCGCCGAGGGCCACATGAACGACGCCGTGGCGGAGACCTGGCCGTGGGTGGTGCGGGGAGCGGCGGTGGCCTCCGCGCTGTTCCTGGTGTGGCGCTCACAGCGCTCCCGCTAGCCGATCACAGGCGGATGCCTGCCGTTCACACCGCCTGGGCACAATGGCCCATATGGCCTCCACGACCTCGCGCGCACTCACCGTCGGCTTCGATCTCGACATGACCCTGATCGACTCCCGCCCCGGCATCCGCGCCTGCTACCAGGCGCTGTCCGAGCGGACGGGGACCTACATCGACGCCGATCTGGCGGTCACGCGGCTCGGGCCGCCGCTGGCCGAGGAGCTGATCAACTGGTTCCCGGCCGAGGAGGTCGCGACGGTGGCGGACGTGTACCGGGAGATCTACCCGACGATCGCGATCGCCGAGACCCCGGCGCTGCCCGGCGCCCGGGAGGCCATCGCGGCCGTACGGGAGGCCGGGGGGCGCGCGATCGTCGTCACCGCCAAGTACGAGCCCAACGCCAAGCTGCACCTCGCCCACCTCGGCATCGAGCCCGACGCGGTCATCGGCGACCTGTGGGCCGAGCAGAAGGCGGAGGCGCTGCGCGAGCACGACGCGGGTGTCTACGTCGGCGACCACGTCGGCGACGTGCGGGGCGCCCGGGTCGCCGGCGCGCTGTCGGTCGCGGTGGCCACCGGCCCCTGCCCCGAGGAGGAACTGCGGGCGGCGGGCGCGGACGTCGTCCTCACCGATCTGACCGAATTCCCCGGGTGGCTTTCGGACTACCGCCCCGCACGCGCCTGACGGCGCCCGGCCGCCACGGAACGCAGCACTCCCGCACCGGCCATCAGGAAACCGACTGCCATGAGCATGCTCAATCCGAACATGTACGTCGGAAAGGGCGTCGTCCCGAGGAACAGCGGGGCGACCGTGACCAGTGTGGCCACGGCGCCGATGAAGAAGACGATGGCACCGGCACGGACCAGGCGGTCACCGGGAGCGGCGGAATTCGTTTGGGTTTTGTCACGCACCGGACCAGGGTAGTTCCCAGCGCGAAGGAACAACCGGGTGACGTCTTGTCACCGGCCTGAAGACCATTAGCCTTGGTACCGGCGGGTCCGTACGGCCCGCCCGAGTGCTATCAAGAGCCGTTTCAGAAGCAGTTTTCCGACGAGTACGAGGACGAGGACAGACGTGCCTACCGGCAAGGTCAAGTGGTTCAACAGCGAGAAGGGCTTCGGCTTTCTCTCCCGCGACGACGGCGGTGACGTCTTCGTCCATTCCTCGGTCCTCCCCGCCGGAGTCGAGACGCTCAAGCCGGGGCAGCGAGTGGAGTTCGGGGTGGTCGCCGGGCAGCGCGGCGACCAGGCGCTGTCCCTGACGATCCTGGACCCGACCCCGTCCGTCGCCGCCGCGACCCGCAAGAAGCCGGACGAGCTGGCCTCCATCGTCCAGGACCTGACGACGCTCCTGGAGAACATCACCCCGATGCTGGAGCGGGGCCGCTACCCCGAGAAGACCGCCGGCAAGAAGATCGCCGGCCTGCTGCGCGCGGTCGCCGACCAGCTGGACGTGTGACGCCCGCTCAAGGACCCGCTTGAGGGCCCGCTCAAGGACCCGATCAGGGAAACGCGAGCGCGTTCGGGCCGAGGGGCGGCACCAGCCCCTCGGCCGCCGCGCGCGTCAGCAGCCCGCGCACGGCCGCGTAGCCGTCCTCGCCGAGGTCGGCGGTGAACTCGTTGACGTACAGCCCGATGTGCTGGTCGGCGACGGCCGGGTCCATCTCCTGGGCGTGCTCCATGACGTACGGGCGGGACGCCTCGGGGTCGTCCCAGGCGGCGCGCACGGAGGTCCGGACGGAGTCGGCGAGGAGCCGCAGCTTCTGCTCGCCCAGCGTCCGCTTGGCGATGATCGCGCCCAGCGGAATCGGCAGCCCGGTGGTGTGCTCCCAGTGCTCGCCCATGTCGGCGAGCTTGTGCAGCCCGTAGTTCCGGTACGTGAAGCGCGCCTCGTGGATCACGAGCCCCGCGTCGACCTTCCCGTCCCGTACGGCCGGCATGATCTCGTGGAACGGCATGACGACGATCTCGCCGACCCCGCCGTCCAGGGTGTCCGCGGCCCACAGCCGGAACAGCAGGTACGCGGTCGACTTCTCACTCGGCACGGCGACGGTCCGCCCCGTGAGGTCGACGTCCGCCTCCCGCGTCAGCACCAGCGGCCCGCAGCCCCGCCCCAGCGCGCCGCCGCAGGGCAGCAGGGCGTACTGGTCGAGGACGTAGGGCAGCACGGCGTACGACACCTTCAGCACGTCGAACTCGCCGCGCTCGGCCATGCCGTTGGTGACGTCGATGTCGGCGAAGGTCACGTCGAGCTCGGGGGCGCCGGGGACGCGGCCGTGGGCCAGGGCGTCGAAGACGAAGGTGTCGTTCGGGCAGGGGGAGTACGCGATCTTGAGCTGCTCAACGGTCATGCCGGTTCCAACCCACCAGTACGGGCACGAGCTTCCCGAAACCCTCGGTCAGGACCGCCAGGGCGTCCGGGATGCGCCAGGCGGCACGGTCCCTCGGCCCGACGGGATTGGAGACCGCCCGGATCTCCAGCACGGGCACGCCCTGCGCGACGGCGGCCTCGGCGACCCCGAACCCCTCCATGGCCTCGGCGAGGGCGGTCGGGTGCCGCTCGCGCAGGGCCGCGGCCCGGGCGGCCGTCCCGGTCACGGTGGACACGGTGAGCACGGCGCCGGTACGGGCCCCGGTCGCCTCGGCGACCCGCCGCACGAGCTCCCCGGGCGGCCGGTGTCGGACACTCCCGAACCCCAGCTCGGTGACGGAGAGGAACCCGTCCTCGGTCTCCGCCCCCAGATCGGCCGCGACGATCTCGTCGGCGACGACGAGGGCCCCCACGGGCGCGTCGGGCTGGAACCCGCCCCCGATCCCGGCGGAGACGACGAGGTCGTAGGGGCTGCCCTGGAGGGCGGCGGCGGTGAGCACGGAACCGGTGGAAGCACCGGCAAGCCCGGGCCCGACACCCACAGTGATCACATCGACCCCGCTGCCGCTGCCGCCGTGCGGCAACGCCCTGGCCACCGCGTCCCTCTCCACAGGGACCGCGGTGGCCACCAGCACCCGGCCAAGCCCAGCGGCAGCGATCAGGCGTCCTTCTCGAGCTTGAAGTTCCAGAGCCCCGACGTGTCCTTCTCGCCCTCCTTGATGGACACCAGCGTCGAGTTGCCCTGCGCACCGTACTGGGCGTTGAAGAACACGCTGCCCGGGATCGTGCGGTACGTCTTCGTGCTGGAGTCGGTCAGCGGCTGACCGTTCATCAGGATCGTCCAGCCGTTGTCGGCGATCTCCGGGTCGACGCCGAAGCGGACGGTCTCGTCGGGGTCGACGGAGATGCTCTTGATGCCCTTGTCCTTCAGGCACTGGGTCAGGTCGGCGGACTTCAGGGTCTTGCCATCGCCGCCACAGGTGGCCTCGGAGTTCACCGAGGAGCTGCCCACGGTGACCGTGGCCATCGCCGTCGGCTTGTCACAGGCCGACAGGACGAGCAGTCCGGCGGAAACGACGCCGGCGGCGGCGACGGCGCGGCGGCGTCGCACAGCGGATTGCAACGTGTTCATGGGCGAAGGCTATCGGGCGTGTCGAGCCCTCTCCCCACCTGGGGTGGGACGTGCCCCTCGCGTTACGCCACTCGCGGCCGCCCCGCACCCCCGCGCCGGGCCGAGCCGATCAGCCCCCGGACGGTCGTCAGCCAGCCCGTGCCGACGATCGTGGCGCCCACCGCGAGGCCGAGCGTGCCGTTGAGCGGCATGACGATGCCGATCGCGCCGCCCAGCACCCAGGACATCTGCAGCAGCGTCTCGGAGCGGGCGAAGGCCGAGGTGCGGACCAGTTCGGGCACGTCCCGCTGGATCAGCGCGTCCAGGGACAGCTTGGCCAGGGCCTGCGCGAAGCCGGCGATCGCGGCCAGACCGGCCACCAGGACCGCGCCGAAGAACACCGCGGCCGTGATCGCCGCGCCCAGCACGCACGCCACGACCGTCACGATGATGATCTCCGGCGCCCGGGAGCGCAGCCACGCCCCGACCGCCGTACCGAGGGCGTTGCCCGCGCCCGCGCAGACGCCCACTATCCCCAGGGACACGGCGGCGCTCTGCCCGGAGATCGGGTGCTCGCGCAGCAGGAAGGCCAGGAAGAAGATCAGGAAGCCGGTGAGGCAGCGGATGGAAGCGTTGACGGCCAGGGCGTGGGTGACGGCCGGGCCGACCGTGCGCAGCCCCGGGCGCTTGACCGGCTTGCGGTGCGGCCCGTGCAGGTGCTGCTCGTCCGCCGCGAGCAGCGCCCGGTCCTCGCCCTTGGCGGAGTCGACCTTCGGCGGCAGCGTGAACGACAGGATCGTCCCGGCCACGAAGATCAGGAAGGCGCCGTAGAGCGGCCAGCGCGGCCCGATCTGCTGGAGCCCGGCCCCGATGGGCGCGGCGATGCCGGTGGCGAGGAGGCCGCCGAGGGTGACCCGCGAGTTGGCCTTCACCAGGGAGAAGCCGGGCGGCAGCAGCCGGGGCACGACCGCGCTTCTGACCACGCCGTACGCCTTCGACGCGACCAGGACGCCGAGCGCGGCCGGGTACAGCTCGATGCTGCCGGTGACGACCGCGCCGGACAGCACGATCGCGAGCAGCGCCCGGGCCAGCATCGCCCCGGCCATCGCCGCCCGGCGGCCGTGCGGGATGCGGTCGAGGAGGGGGCCGATCACCGGCGCGAGGAGGGTGAAGGGCGCCATCGTGATGGCGAGGTACAGCGCGACGCGCCCGCGGGCCTCGTCGGTCGGTACGGAGAAGAAGACGGTCGAGGCGAGGGCGACGGTGATCATCACGTCGCCGGCGCCGTTCACGCCGTGCAGCTCGATCAGCTTGCCGAGGCCGGACTCGCCGGCGCCGTGCGCGTGGGTCGCCTTGCGGATGCCGCGGGCGGTGCCGGTCACCGGGAAGTGCAGAGCACGGCCGACCGCGCGGAGGGAGCCGCCCACGCGGCCCGGTCCGCTCGGTCGGCTGCTTCCCTTGAGCCCTTTCGGCCCACCGGTCCCGGTGGCGCCCTGGGGCGTCTTCGCGGCTGCCACGACGTCATAGTGCCCCGATAAGGCTGTGGCTAGTGCCATTACCGCTTGTATAGGGCCTGTGGGGTGACTGTCCGGGGCGGGGCGGGCCACGACCGGGCCGACGGCGAACAGAACCGTCGGTGTACGCGACGTGGGGCGGAAGGGTAGCGTGCGTATCTCCGCCATCCCGCAGAATGGATGAAGGACGTCGACGCGGTCCCCCGGTCCGCTCCGTCCCGCCCCGGCGCTGGGAGTGGCGCACTCGTGAGACGGCGTATGGAGAGAAGCGATACCTGTGAGCGCAGCGACAACGCGAAGCCGCACCCCTGACCGCCTGTGCGCCGAGGCCGTCGACCTCGCACGCGCCGCAGCCGAGGAGGCCGCAGCGCCAGGGATCGTCGGCGAGCACGTGGGGCTGGTCTCCGAGGGGGACCGCGTTGTCACGCACTTCTTCGAGTGCCGGGAGCTCGGCTACCGGGGCTGGCGCTGGGCCGTGACGGTGGCCCGGGCCTCCCGCGCGAAGATCGTCACGGTGGACGAGGCGGTGCTGCTGCCCGGCCCGGACGCGGTGCTCGCGCCCGAGTGGGTGCCGTGGAGCGAGCGGCTCCGCCCCGGCGACATGGGCCCGGGCGACCTGCTCCCGACGGACGCCGAGGACCTGCGCCTGGAGCCCGGCTACTCGGGCGAGGACGAGCCCGCGCCGAACTCCGCCGTGTCGCACGAGATGGCCGACCTGGTGGAGGCGGAGGACGCCGACGTCACCGAGGGGCCCCCGTCCCGCCTGCCGGTCACCCCGTCCCGCGGGTCGATCGCGGCGGTCGCCGAGGAACTGGGCATGCGTCGCGCCCGGGTGCTCTCCCGCTACGGCCTGCACACCGCGGCCGACCGCTGGGAGGAGGCGTTCGGCCCCAAGACGCCCATGGCCCAGTCGGCGCCCGCGGCGTGCGTCAGCTGCGGTTTCCTCGTCCCCGTCGGCGGCTCCCTGGGCCAGGCCTTCGGCGTCTGCGCCAACGAGTTCTCCCCGGCCGACGGCCGCCTGGTCTCCCTGGCCTACGGCTGCGGCGGCCACTCCGAGGCCGCGGTCATGCCCAAGCCCCCGCAGCCGGCCCCGCCGGTGATCGACGAGACCCGGGTGGACCCGTTCCCGCTGCGCCCGGCCTCCGACTCGGGATCCGTGCCGGTCACGGAGGACGAGTCGTCGGCGGAGCTGGGGCACTCCTAGGACCTGGTCCGAGGGCCGGTCCCGCTCGCGGTACCTTCAACCTCACGGCCCACGCCGCCGACGAGGAGAGTGAACGTGAGCAAGTTCGTGCGCCCGGCCGCCGAGGGTGCCGACCCGTTCGGTACGGCACGTCTGCGGCGCGGTGTCCTCGACGCCTGGGCGACCAGCCCGGCCCGGTTCCGTGAGGACGCCAACGCCGAGGAGGACCTCGTCCTCGGCGGCTACCGGGACCGGCTCGTCGTCGAGCTCGCCCAGAACGCCGCCGACGCGGCGGCCCGCGCCGGCGTACCGGGTCGGCTGCGGCTCACCCTGCGCGACGGGGTGCTCGTCGCCGCCAACATCGGCGCCCCGCTGGACGCGGCCGGCGTCGAGTCGCTGTCCACGCTGCGCGCCTCCGCGAAGCGGGAGACCCACGAGCGGGCCGTCGGCCGGTTCGGCGTCGGCTTCGCCGCCGTCCTCGCCGTCACCGACGAGCCCGCCGTCGTCGGCCGGCACGGCGGTGTCCGCTGGTCCCTCGCCGAGGCCCGGGAACACGCCGCCGAGACCGCCCGGCACAGCCCCGGGCTCGGGGACGAGATCCGGCGGCGCGACGGGCACGTACCGCTGCTGCGGCTGCCGTTCGCCGCCGAGGGCACCGCCCCCGACCCGTACGACACCGCCGTCATCCTGCCGCTGCGCGACGCGGCCGCCGCCGATCTCGCCGAGCGGCTCCTGCACGCCGTCGACGACGCCCTGCTGCTCACCCTCCCGGGCCTGGAGGAGCTCGTCGTCGAGGTGAACGGGGAGAGCCCCCGGACCCTCACCCGCCGCACCGACGGCCCGTTCACGGTCGTCGACGACTCCGGCAACGGCGTCACCCACTGGCGTACCGCCGCCGCCCACGGCCCCCTCACCCCCGAGCTGCTCGCCGACCGGCCCGTCGAGGAGCGGCTGCGGCCCCACTGGTCGGTCACCTGGGCCGTGCCTGTCGACAGCGACGGCAGCCCGGCCCGGCCCCGCACCAGCCCGGTGGTGCACGCCCCCACGCCCAGCGACGAGCCGCTCGGCGTCCCGGCCCTGCTCATCGCCTCGTTCCCGCTGGACTCCACCCGCCGGCACGCCGCCCCCGGCCCGCTCACCGACTTCCTGGTGCAGCGCGCGGCCGACGCCTACGCCGAACTCCTCGCCGACTGGCGGCCCGTCACCGCCGGGATCATCGACCTCGTGCCCGGCCCGCTCGGCAAGGGCGAGCTGGACGGCGCCCTGCGCCAGGCCATCCTGGAGCGGCTGCCCCGCACGTCCTTCCTGCCGCCCGCGGCCCCGCCCCACGACGGTGACGACCTGCCGGAATCCCTGCGGCCGCGGGACGCCGAGCTCGTCGAGGGCGCCGGCGCGGACACCGTGGGCGTCCTCGCCGAGGTGCTGCCCACGCTGCTGCCCGCCGGGCTGGAACGCCGCGCGGAGCTGCGGACCCTGGCGGTCGCCCGGGTCCCGCTGACCGACGCGATCGACCGGCTGGCCGGGCTGGAGAAGGACCCGGGCTGGTGGCGGCGGCTCTACGACAGCCTGGCCGGCGTCGACCCGGACCGGCTGTCGGGGCTGCCGGTGCCCCTCGCGGACGGCCGGACCACGATCGGGCCCCGGCAGGTGCTGTTGCCCAGCGCGGGGGCCGCCCGGATCGACCCGGAGGTGCTGGCCCGGCTCGGGCTGAAGGTCGCCCACCCGGACGCCGCCCACCCGATCCTGGAGAAGCTCGGCGCCCTGCCCGCGACCCCGCGGGCCGTTCTCACCACCCCGCAGGTCCGGGCCGCCGTCGCCGCGTCCCTGGACGACGAGGGCGGCGTGAACTGGGAGGAGGACGCCCTCGACGCCGACGAACTGGCCGACACCGTCCTCGCCCTGGTGCGGGACGCCGGCCTGGAGCCCGGTGACGAGCCCTGGCTCGGCGCGCTCGCCCTGCCCGACGAGGACGGCGAACCGGCCCCGGCCTGCGAACTCGTCTTCCCCGGCGGCCCCTTCGCCCAGGTCATGCGCGAGGGCGAACTGGCCGCCGTCGACGCGGAGCTGGCCGCCAAGTGGGGCGAGCAGCCGCTGGCCGCCTGCGGGGTCCTGGTGAACTTCGCGGTCGTCCGGGCCACCGACGTCGTCCTCGACCCGGACGAACTGGAGCCCCGCGAGGCGGACTTCGCCGAACCCGACGACGCGGGCCTGCTGGACGCCGTCGACGTGTGGTGCGAGGACATCCTCGACCGCTTCCCGGACAGCCCGGTGCCGCCGGTCGCGACCGAGATCGTCGCCGTACGGGACCTGGACCTCGTCGACGAGGACAAGTGGCCGCAGGCGCTCGCCCTGTTGTCCCGGCCGCCCCTTCGGGACGCGATCGTGCAGCCCGTGCGGATCCTGCTGCACGACGGAACGCACGAGGTCGTCCGGCCGTACACGGCGTGGTGGCTGCGCGGGAACCCGGTGCTCGACGGCCGCCGCCCGGCCGGACTGCGGGCCGCCGGCGGCGACCCGCTGCTGCGCGGCCTGTACGACGAGGCCGACGCGACCGGCTTCGAGGACGAGCAGGTGCTGCGGGCGCTCGGCGTGCGCACGTCCGTTGCCGCGCTGCTCGACGAGCCCGGCGGCGCCGCCGAGCTGCTCGACCGGCTCGCCGACCCCGAGCGGGAGGTGACCGGGGCTCAGCTGCACGCCCTGTACGGGGCACTGGCCGAGCTGGACCCGGAGCAGGTGACCCTGCCGGACGAGCTGCGCGCGGTCGTCGACGGCCGGGTGGAGGTCGTCGACGCGGCCGACGCCGTGGTGTGCGACTCGCCCGACCTGCTGCCGTTCACCGAGGGCGTCCCGCTGCTGCCCGTGCGGCCGTCCCGCGCCGCCGAGCTGGCCGAGCTGTTCCAGGTGCGGCGGCTGAGCGAGTCCGTCACCGGGCAGGTCACCTCCGAGGGCACCGAGCACGAGGTGCCGGAGCCAGTGCGGGTGCTGCTCGGCCGGCTGACCCCCGCCTCCTACGTGGAGCACGAGGAACTCGTCGTGGACGGCGTGGAGATCGACTGGCGGCTCACGGACGACGGCGTCCTGCACGCCGCCACCCTGGAGGGCGTCGCCGCGGGGCTGGCCTGGGCGGCGGGGCAGTGGCCGCGGCGGTTCGAGGTGGCGGCGCTGCTGGAGGATCCGTCCCGGACGGAGGAGCTGGCGCGGGACCGGTGGTTCGACTGATCCGGTGGGTGGACCGATCCGGCGGTGACGTACGGCTGTTGGTGAAAAGTTCCGCACATATTTTTCACCAGTCGTACAACCAAGCGCATCGCTGAGGTATCTGATCACGTGAGTCAACAGACTCCACGATCACTTGGGCCCCAGGAGCCGACGACGAGCGCCGGGGCCCCTCTCCACCTGGAGAACGCATGCGTATCCGAGCCACCGTGGCCGCCGTCACCGGCGCCCTGGCCCTCTCCGCCCTCGCCGTGCCGGCCGCGCAGGCCGCCGAGCCGAAGGTGCCCGCGGACATCGCCGCCGCCAGCAAGGCCGTCCATGCCGACGCCGGCCGGTCGGCCTTCGCCGCCGCCGTGGACGGCGAGCCGTACGCCCTGGACGCGACCTTCTCCTCCGTGAAGGTCAACAACGGCAAGAACATCGCCGTCGGTACCACCAACGTGGTCAAGGTGCCCGTCTCCTTCAAGCTGACGCACGGCGCGGACGTCGACATCCACGCGGCCGACTTCTTCGCGGCCGTCGAGCTGTACCGCGGCCCCTCGTTCGACGAGTCGATCTTCTTCTTCGACAGCAACGACGCGACCTGCACCGACTCCTCCGCGACCGTGGCCAACTGCAAGGCCACCGTCGAGATCGACCCGTTCGCGCTGCTGAACGAGGACGCCGGTTCCTGGAAGGCGGCGGCCTTCGCGGTCGCGTTCAACGGCGAGGACCCGGAGAACCCGAACCTGGACAACGTCGGTGTCGCGGTGACGGACCCGACCAACTCCTTCAAGCTGCAGCGCTACTCGAAGCTGACGGTCAACGCCTCGCCCGAGCCGGTGAAGAAGGGCAAGACCATCACGGTCACCGGCAAGCTCTCCCGCGCCAACTGGGACGACAACAAGTACCACGGCTACACCAACCAGCCGGTGAAGCTCCAGTTCCGCAAGAAGGGCACGGACACCTACACCACGCTGAAGACCATCAAGTCCAACTCCACGGGCGAGCTGAAGACCACCGTCACGGCCTCCACCGACGGCTACTTCCGCTACTCCTTCGCGGGCACGACGACCACCCCGGCGGTCAACGCCACGGGTGACTTCGTCGACGTGCGATAACCCCGTCTTCACGCGGATGCCGACCGCCGGTCCCGGAGCCGTTCCGGGGCCGGCGGTCATCGTCCGTGCACCGGCCTGCCCCGCGCCTGCCCCGTGCCTGCACCATGGGCGTGTCAAACATCACGGATGACATGGCAAAACCCGGACCGCGCCCTACAACCCGGCGGGGGGCTCGTGGATCTGATCACGTGAGTCAACAGACTCCACGATCACTTCTCCACCTGGGGAACACATGCACATGCGAGCCACCGTGGCCGCCGTCGCCGGCGCCCTGACTCTTTCCGCCCTCGTCGTCCCGGCCGCCCAGGCCGCCGACGCCCCGTCCGGCAAGGCGGCCTTCAGCTCCGCAGCCGCGGACGCCGACTCGGGCAGCACCGCGTCGACCCTCGACGTCACCTTCTCCAACATGAAGGTGAACAGCGGCAAGAACATCGTCGTCGGCACCACGAACGTGGTCAGCTTCCCCGTCACCTACACCGTGACGCACCCGGCCGACCTCGACACCAGCTCCGACAACTTCGCCACGGGCCCGCTGATCTACCACGGCTCCTCGATCGACACCGCGGACAACCTCTTCATCAGCGACGAACCGGCCACCTGCACCGCCGCCTCGTCGACCGTCCTCAACTGCAAGGGCGTCATCAGCATCCGCCCGGCCGACGGCGACCTGTACAACTCCGACGCCGGCACCTGGGGCGCGGGCGCCCTCGCCGTCACCAGCGACGGCGACCAGAAGGAGCAGGGCGGCCTGGGCACCACCAAGGTCCAGCGCTACTCCAAGCTGACCGTGAACGCCGGCCCCGAGCCCGTCTACAAGGGCAAGACGATCACGTCCACCGGCAAGCTGTCCCGCGCCAACTGGGAGGACAACGCCTACCGCGGCTACACCAACCAGCCGGTCAAGCTCCAGTTCCGCAAGGCGGGCACCAGCACGTACACCACCATCAAGACGGTGTACTCCGACCAGTACGGCAATCTGAAGGCCACCGCCACGGCCCAGTACGACGGCTACTGGCGCTTCAGCTTCGCCGGCACCACGACGACCCCGGCGGTCAACGCCACGGGCGACTACGTCGACGTGCGCTAGGACCGGCCAGGCCGGGAACAGGACCGGCCAGGCCCGGAACAGGACCGGCCAGGCCCGGAACAGGACCGGCTAGGCCGGGAAGCGGCGGTCCACCCACTTCCATGTGAACTCCAGGGTGGCCGCCGCCACCACGGCGATGCCGACCGCGATCCACGGCATCGTCATCCCGACCAGCTTCAGCGCGAAGAACTCCTGGAGCCACGGCACGACCAGCACCAGCAGGAACGCCCCGGCCATCGCGGCCACCAGCGCGATCCGCCACCAGGTGTACGGCCGGGCGATGATCGCCAGCACCCAGATCGAGATGAGGAACAGCGTCAGCGTCGCCGCACTGGTCTCCGCGTCCAGCGCGCCCGCGCCCGTGTAGTGCTGCCGCGCGATCAGATACGTCGCGAACGTCGCCACCGCGGCCACGATCCCGCCGGGGATCGCGTACCGCATGACCCGCCGCACGAAGTTCGGCTTCGCGCGCTCCTTGTTGGGCGCGAGCGCCAGGAAGAACGCCGGGACGCCGATCGTCAGCGTCGACAGCAGGGTCAGGTGGCGCGGCAGGAACGGGTACTCGACCTGCGAGCAGACCACCAGGACGGCCAGCAGCACCGAGTACACCGTCTTGACGAGGAACAGGGTCGCCACCCGCGTGATGTTGCCGATGACCCGGCGCCCCTCGGCCACCACCGACGGCAGCGTGGCGAAGCTGTTGTTCAGCAGCACGATCTGCGCGACCGCCCGGGTCGCCTCCGAGCCGGAGCCCATCGCCACGCCGATGTCGGCGTCCTTCAGCGCTAGGACGTCGTTCACGCCGTCACCGGTCATCGCGACCGTGTGCCCGCGGGACTGCAGCGCCCCCACCATGTTCCGCTTCTGCTGCGGGGTGACCCGCCCGAACACCGTGCCGTCGTCGAGGGCCCCGGCCATCCCGTCCTGGTCGGCGGGCAGCCGCCGCGCGTCCACGGTGGTCCCGGAGAGCCCCAGCTTGGCGGCGACCGCCCCGACCGACACTGCGTTGTCGCCGGAGATGACCTTGGCCCGGACGTTCTGCTCGGCGAAGTAGCGCAGCGTGTCGGCGGCGTCGGGCCGCAGCCGCTGCTCCAGCACGACCAGGGCGGTGGGCTTCGCCCCCTCGGCCACCTCGGGATCGTCCAGGTCCCGCTCGACCCGGGCCAGCAGCAGCACCCGCAGGCCCTGCTCGTTCAGCCGCTCGGTCTCGGCGAGGGCCGGGTCCTCCTCGGGCAGCAGCACGTCGGGCGCGCCCAGCAGCCACGTGCTGCTCTGCCCGTCGTCCTCGCCGAACGCGGCGCCGCTGTACTTGCGGGCGGAGGAGAAGGGCAGGGCCTGTGTGACGCGCCAGTCCTCCACGGCCGGGTAGGTGTCGATGATCGCCTGCAGCGAGGCGTTCGGCCGCGGGTCCGACGCGCCGAGGGCGCCGAGCACCTGCCGGACGTACGTCTCGTCGGTGCCCTGGAGGGGCCTCAGCTCGGTGACGTCCATGCCGCCCTCGGTGAGGGTGCCGGTCTTGTCCAGGCAGACCGTGTCGACGCGGGCCAGGCCCTCGATCGCGGGCAGCTCCTGCACCAGGCACTGCTTGCGGCCGAGCCGGATGACGCCGATGGCGAAGGCGACCGACGTGAGGAGGACGAGCCCCTCGGGGACCATCGGGACGATGCCGCCGACCGTGCGGGCCACGGAGTCCTTGAAGGCGTTGTCCTTCACGAACAGCTGGCTGATGATCAGCCCGATCGCGGTCGGGACCATCATCCACGTGACGTACTTCAGGATCGTGGAGATGCCGGAGCGCAGCTCGGAGTGGACGAGGGTGAACCGGGACGCCTCCTCGGCGAGCTGCGCGGCGTACGCCTCACGGCCGACCTTGGTCGCCTGGAAGGCCCCGCCGCCCGCGACCACGAAGCTGCCGGACATCACCTGGTCGCCGGGGCGCTTGAACACGGGGTCGGCCTCCCCGGTGAGCAGCGACTCGTCGATCTCCAGCCCGTCGGCCTCGACGCAGACGCCGTCGACGACGACCTTGTCGCCCGGGCCGATCTCGATCAGGTCGTCGAGGACGATCTCGGAGGTGCTGACCTGTCCGGCGGCCCCGTCCCGGCGGACGGTGGGCCGCACCTCGCCGATCAGCGCGAGCGAGTCCAGCGTCTTCTTCGCCCGCCACTCCTGGATGATCCCGATACCGGTGTTGGCGAGGATCACGAAGCCGAACAGGCTGTCCTGGATCGGCGCGACCACCAGCATGATCAGCCACAGCACGCCGATGATCGCGTTGAAGCGGGTGAAGACGTTGGCCCGGACGATGTCGACGGTGGAGCGGCTGCTGCGCACCGGCACGTCGTTGACCTGGCCGCGCTCCACCCGTTCGGAGACCTGAGCACTGGTCAGGCCGGTCTCGCGTGAGGTGACCGTCGCCGGCCGCGCGGAGTCGGGCCGGGCACCCGCGTCGAGATGCGTCATGCATTCGACGGTACGTGCGGATTTACGGGTTCACCTGCCGAATGCGCGGAAGATCCGACCTGGGAAGGACGGACTTCGTGCCGTGGTCGTACGGCAGTTGTACGCCGTCGGACCCCGGTGCCGTTCCGCTCGTCAGCCGGCCCGGCGGGCGGTCAGCAGCAGGTACTCCCAGTCCAGGACCGTCCCGCCCTGCCCGGTCCCGAGGTCGGCGTCGCGGGCCAGGGCCGCCAGGTCGCGGTCGAGGGCGGCGACGCGGTCGGGGTCGCCGGCGATGCTCTTGTAGACGGTGATGGTCGGGCCGTAGCGCTCCTTGAAGTAGTCGCGGAACATCTCGGGCGTCGCGAAACGCTCGACCCGGACGGTCCGGCGCTCGGCGCGCACGTCCGTGACCCGGTCGCCGAGGAGCCCGCGCACATGGTCCTCGTCGCCCCACAGCGGGGGCGGCTGGGCGCCCGGTGGGGGCGGTGGCGCGTACGGCTTCATGGTGGCGAACATCCGCCCGATGAACCCCTGCGGCGTCCAGCTCAGCAGCCCGATGGTGCCGCCCGGCCTGCACACCCGGACGAGTTCGTCGGCGGCCCGCTGGTGGTGCGGGGCGAACATGACCCCGACGCAGGACAGCACGGTGTCGAACTCCGCGTCCCCGAAGGGCAGCGCCTCGGCGTCGGCCTCCTGCCAGGTGAGCCGCGCGCCCTGCCGCTCGGCCACGCGCCGGCCCGCCTCGAACAGCTCGGGGGTGAGGTCGGAGGCGACCACGTCCGCGCCGGCCAGGGCCGCCGGGATCGCGGCGTTGCCGGAGCCGGCGCCCACGTCCAGCACCCGTTGGCCCGGACCCACCCCGCACGCCTCGACCAGGATCGCGCCGAGGCTGGGGATGATCTCGGCGGCCAGGGACGGGTAGTCGCCCTGGGCCCACATCGCCCGGTGCTTGGCCTTCAGCGCACGGTCGGCCTCGGCCTCACTGTTCTGCATCGTCATGGCTGCGCTCCTCACCGGTCGGCCGGCGCTTCCGCACGCCGGGTCGCGAGCGTTTTCCGCCGCCTCTTTCGAGCGTAGGGAGGGGGCGCGAGTGTGTCTTGCCGGGCGGCCTGTGCGGCTGGGGGGCGCGTCTTCGCCTGCGCCGGGTGGTGGGTCGGGGCCGCGCCGGGGGGTGTCCGTCCTCGGAACGGCGCGATGGGGTTGGGTACCGACTCGCTGTTCGTTGACGCGCCAACCGCTGCGGGCGGACACCCCCCGACACGTCCCCTTGCGTCGTCCGGCGGGTGCGGGCGCGTTCGTCGCCCCCCCGGGGCCTACCGCGCCGAGGGAGCCGGAGGGGTCGGGGGAGCCGAAGGGGTGCCCTGCGCGGCCGCCCGCTTGATCGCGGCGTCGCGCTTGCGGACGTACCAGATGCCGATCAGGCCGAGTCCGCCGCCGGCCAGGCAGGTCCACACCCACCAGGTCTGCCCGCGGTCGTCGAACCAGCCGTAGAAGGGGAGCTGGACGAGGAAGAGGACGAACCACAGGATCGTGCCGCCGGTGATGGTGGCGACCACGGGGCCCTCCAGGGGCTCCGGCGCCTCGTGTCGGGGGGTCCACTTCGCCATGGGGACAGCTTACGAGGCGATCAGGTCTACGCGCGGAGATGGCCGAGTGGGGCGTTATATGTTCATACTGAAACGGTTTGTGTCTGACCACTTCTCTTCGTAGGAACCCCCAAAACATGTCCTCCTCGGCTCCCGCCAAGGTCCCCGCCCCTGAACAGCCGGGAGCCGGGCCGTACGGCGCGCTGGACCGCTTCTTTCGCATCTCCGAGCGGGGCAGCACCCTGCCCCGCGAGGTGCGGGGCGGTCTCGCCACCTTCTTCGCGATGGCCTACATCATCGTGCTGAACCCGATCATCCTCGGCAGCGCCAAGGACATGTACGGTGACCAGCTCGACAACGGTCAGCTGGTCACCGCGACGGCGCTGACGGCCGCGTTCACCACCCTCCTCATGGGCGTCATCGGCAACGTCCCGATCGCGCTCGCCGCCGGCCTCGGAGTGAACTCGGTCGTCGCCCTCCAGCTCGCCCCGCGCATGTCCTGGCCGGACGCGATGGGCATGGTCGTGCTCGCCGGGTTCGTCGTCATGCTGCTGGTCGCCACGGGCCTGCGCGAGCGCGTCATGAACGCCGTCCCCTACGGGCTGCGCAAGGCCATCTCCATCGGCATCGGCCTGTTCATCATGCTGATCGGGCTCGTCGACGCCGGTTTCGTCTCCCGGATACCGGACGCCGCCCAGACCACCGTGCCGCTCCAGCTCGGCGGCGACGGCCACCTCAACGGCTGGCCGGTCCTCGTCTTCGTCCTGGGCGTGCTGCTCACGCTCGCGCTGATCGTGCGCAAGGTGTCCGGCGCGATCCTGATCTCGATCGTGGCCATGACGGTCGTCGCGGTGGTCATCAACGCGGTCGCGAAGGTGCCGAGCTGGGGCCTGACCACGCCCAAGTGGCCCGGCAACCCCGTCGCCAGTCCCGACTTCGGGCTGATCGGGCAGGTCAGCCTGTTCGGCGGCTTCGACAAGGTCGGCATGCTCACCGGCGTGCTCTTCGTCTTCACCGTGCTGCTGTCGTGCTTCTTCGACGCGATGGGCACCATCATGGGCGTCTCCGACGAGGCCAAGCTGACCGACGGCGAGGGGCAGATGCCCGGCATCAACAAGGTGCTGTTCGTCGACGGCCTCGCGGTCGCCGCCGGCGGTGCCAGCTCGTCGTCGGCCACCACCGCCTTCGTCGAGTCCACGGCGGGTGTCGGCGAAGGGGCCCGGACCGGCCTCGCGAACGTCGTCACCGGCGGTCTCTTCGCCATGGCCCTCTTCCTGACGCCGGTCGCCACCATGGTGCCGTCCCAGGCGGCCACCCCGGCGCTGGTCGCGGTGGGCTTCCTGATCCTGGCCGGCTCGGTCAGGGAGATCGACTGGGCCGACCACACGATCGCGATCCCGGCCTTCGTGACGATGCTGATGATGCCGTTCACCTACTCGATCACCAACGGCATCGGCATGGGCTTCATCACCTTCGTGGTGCTGCGCCTCGCGGCCGGACGGGGCCGGGAGGTGCCGACGGCGATGTACGTGGTGGCGGCGGTGTTCGCGTTCTACTACCTGATGCCGGCGCTGGGTCTGACCTGATCCTCGTCGCCCGCGTCGGGTGACCCGTAGAACCGCTCCGTCTCCTCGACGGCGGTCTGGAACCGCTCGTCGAAGTCATCTCGAACGAGCGTCCGGACGACGTAGTCCTGGACGCTCATTCCCCTCTTCGCGGCGTGGTGCCGGAGCCGTTCCAGCAGGTCGTGGTCTATTCGTAGGCTGAGCACACTGGTCCCCATGACCATGAGGGTCGCGGCACCCTTCGGTCCGGTGTGTCGCGTTCCGCCAGCGGATCACCCATATGAGTGATGTCACGGTTCAGTGGCGGGGGTCACGGCCGATCCGGGGTGTTCCCATTGGTCTTTAGCGAGAGTAATGAGTTACGCTAAAGAACATGCCGGACCTCAGCCATGGCGACGACGTAGCCGCCGTGAACGCCCTCCGCTCCGCCGTGATGCGGCTCTCCCGTCGGCTCAAGCACCAGCGGGTCGACGAGTCGCTCAGCCCCACCGAGATGTCGGTGCTGGGCACCCTGTCCCTGTGCGGCAGGGCCACCCCGGGCGAACTCGCCCGCAAGGAGCACGTGCAGCCGCCGTCGATGACCCGCATCGTGGCCCTGCTGGAGGCCAAGGGGCTGGTCCGGCTGGAGCCGCACCCCGAGGACCGGCGCCAGAAGGTCGTCACGCGCACCGAGCAGGCCGAAACGATGCTCGAGGAGAGCCGCGCCAAGCGGAACGCATTCCTGGCCTCGCTGGTGGAAAACCTCGACGAGGACGAGTGGGCGAAACTTCGCGCCGCCGCCCCCGTACTGGAGAAGCTCGCGCATCTGTAAGTCGTACGTCGCAAGGAGGCGAACCCTTTGAGTTCGGGACCCGGAGCAGCTTCCGTCCCCGCACCTGAACCCCACGACTCCCCGCCCGCCTCCGACCCACCCGCCGGCCGACCCGCCCGCAAGTCCTCGATGTTCTCCTCCCTGAAGGTGCGGAACTACCGCCTCTTCTTCATAGGGCAGGTCGTCTCCAACATCGGCACCTGGATGCAGCGCATCGCCCAGGACTGGCTGGTCCTCAGCCTCACCGGCTCCTCCGCCGCCGTCGGCATAACGACCGCCCTGCAGTTCCTGCCGATGCTCCTCTTCGGCCTCTACGGCGGTGTCCTCGTCGACCGGCTCCGCAAGCGGCCCACGCTGCTGGTGACGCAGTCCTCGATGGCGCTCACGGCGATCGCCCTGGCCGTCCTCACGCTCACCGGCCACGTCCAGGTGTGGCACGTGTACGTCGCCGCCTTCGCGGTCGGTCTCGCCACGGTCGTCGACAACCCGGCCCGGCAGTCCTTCGTCTCCGAGCTGGTCGGCCCGAAGCAGCTGCAGAACGCGGTCAGCCTGAACTCAGCGAACTTCCAGTCGGCCCGCCTGGTCGGCCCGGCCGTCGCGGGCATACTGATCACCGGCGTCGGCACCGGCTACGCCTTCCTCCTCAACGGCCTGTCCTTCATCGCGCCGCTCACCGGCCTGCTGCTGATGCGCGCCCGCGAGCTGCACGCCGTCGAGCGCGCCCCGCGCGGCAAGGGACAGCTGCGCGAGGGCGTCCGCTACGTCACCGGCCGCCCGGAGCTGATCTGGCCGATCGTCCTGGTCGGCTTCGTCGGCACGTTCGCCTTCAACTTCCCCGTCTACCTCTCGGCCTTCGCGGACGACGTGTTCCACGCGGGCGCCGGCGCGTACAGCATGTTCAACACGCTGATGGCGGTCGGCTCGGTCGCGGGCGCGCTGCTCGCCGCGCGGCGGGGCACGGCCCGGCTGCGGCTGCTGATCGCGGCGGCGATGGCCTTCGGCGCACTGGAGATACTGGCCGCGACGATCCCCACCCTGTGGATGTTCGCCCTGCTGATGGTCCCGCTGGGCCTGTTCGGCATGACGGTCAACGTCACGACGAACACCAGCATCCAGATGTCCACCGACCCGGCCATGCGCGGCCGTGTCATGGCCCTCTACATGATGGTCTTCCTCGGCGGCTCCCCGGTCGGCGCCCCGATCGTGGGCTGGATCACCGACACCTACGGTGCCCGGATCGGCCTGGCCGCCGGCGGGGCGGTGGCGGTCCTGGCCGCGGCCGTGATCGGCCTGATCCTGGCCCGGGTCGGCAACCTCCGCCTGTCGATCGGCTGGCACCGCGGGCATCCCCGGGTGCGGTTCGTACCCCGGGAGCAGCAGGAGCAACTGGCTCCCGCCGCATAGCGGCGCGGGGGGCGCGGGAGGCCGCCGGGCCGGTGCCGGGCGGCCTACACCCTGCGGGCCAGCAGCCGGCCGGGCCAGTCGTTCTCGCCGACCGTGAAGGACTGGACGGGGGTGAAGCCGTTCGTCTCGTAGTAGCGGACGAGTTTGCCGTCGTCCCCGGCGTAGCAGTCCACGCGGAGCAGGGACACCCCGGCCCGGCGGGTCTCCTCCGCGGCGTGCGTGAGGAGGGCGCTGCCCACGCCGTGCCCCTTGAAGCGACGGTCGGAGGCCAGCCAGTGGATGTAGCGCTCGGGCTCCCCGGCCGGTGCGAGGTCCGACAGGTAGGCGCCGGGCGAGTCGGTGAGGGTCAGGGTCGCGGCCGGGACGCCGTCGGCCTCGGCCATGTACACGCTGCCCTCCGCCATGTACCGCCTGACCGACTCCACCGTCTTCGGGCTCTGCGACAGGGGCTTCGTCCCCCACTGCCCGGTGCGCCCCTGCGAGACGAGCCACTCCACACAGCTGTCGAGCATGCCGAGTATCGCGGGAATGTCGTCCGGCCCGCCGTCCCTGATGGTGATCTCCATGGCCTCATGGTGCCAGGCTGGCGCCATGAGACTCTTCGCCGCCGTGCTGCCCCCCGACGAGGTGCGTCGTGAACTCGGTGCCGTGGTCGACGCGTTGCGCGCACTGCCCGGGGCGGACGGGATGCGCTGGACCGGCCGGCCCGGCTGGCACTTCACGCTCGCCTTCTACGGGGAGGTCGACGACGGACTCGTGCCGGAGCTGTCGGCCCGGCTGGAGCGGGCCGCGCACCGGACCCCTCCCTTTCCGCTGGCCGTGCGGGGCGGCGGCCAGTTCGGGCACGGCAAGGCGCTGTGGGCCGGCGCCGAAGGCGACCTGGCGACCCTGCGGCTGCTGGCCGAGCGGGCGGAGGCGGCGGCCCGGAAGGCGGGGCTGCCGATGGGGGAGCACCGGCGGTACAAGCCCCACGTGACCGTGGCCCGGAGCCGGGACGCCCGGGACGTGCGGGCCTGCCTCGACGCGCTGAACGCCTTCGTGAGCCGGACCTGGACCGTCGACGAGCTGGTGCTGGTGCGGAGCAACCTGCCGACGTCGGGTGTGCCGGGGGAGCAGCCCCGGTACGAGGCGGTCGGGCGGTGGGCGCTCGGGAGCGCCGGTTAGGCTCGGTGTCGTGGACCCGAAAACCCGTAACCGGATCATGGCCGGTGTGCTTGTGCTGATGCTGCTGGTCGTCGCCCTGGCTTCTCTGCTCGGGAGGTAGGCCGGCCGGGGGGGAACTGAGGACGGCTGTTCCCCGGCCGCGGGCCGGTGGGCGCCGGTCGCGCCCACGCGGCGGAGCCGCATGTCAAGAACAGCCCCGCGCCCCTTCAGGGGCACCTACCAGGCGAAGGCCTCCGGGCTCGGGCCCGGGCCCGGGAAGATCTCGTCCAGGCCCGTCAGGAGCTCCTCGGACAGCTCCAGCTCGGACGCCCGTACGGCGGAGGCGAGCTGCTCGGCCGTGCGCGGGCCGACGATCGGGCCGGTCACGCCGGGGCGGGTGAGCAGCCAGGCCAGGGCGGCCTCGCCGGGCTCGACGCCGTGCTTGTCGAGCAGGTCCTCGTAGGACTGGATTCGCGCGCGGGTCGCGGGGTCGGCGAGTGCGTCGGCGGCGCGGCCGGAGGCGCGGCGCCTGCCCTCGACCTCCTTCTTGAGGACACCGCCCAGCAGACCGCCGTGCAGCGGCGACCACGGGATGACACCGAGGCCGTACTCCCGCGCGGCCGGGATGACCTCCATCTCGGCACGCCGCTCGGCGAGGTTGTACAGACACTGCTCACTGACCAGCCCGATGGTCCCGCCGCGCCGGGCGGCGATCTCGTTGGCCTGGGCGATCTTGTAGCCGGGGAAGTTCGACGACCCGACGTAGAGGATCTTGCCCTGCTGGACCAGGACGTCGATCGCCTGCCAGATCTCGTCGAACGGGGTGTCCCGGTCGATGTGGTGGAACTGGTAGACGTCGATGTGGTCGGTCTGCAGCCGCTTGAGGCTGGCGTCGACGGCCCGCCGGATGTTGACGGCGGAGAGCTTGTCGTGGTTGGGCCAGGCCGGGCCGTCGGCGCCCATGTTGCCGTAGACCTTGGTGGCGAGGACGACCTTGTCGCGTCGACCCCCGCCCTTGGCGAACCAGGTGCCGATGATCCTCTCGGTACGGCCCTTGTTCTCGCCCCAGCCGTACACGTTGGCGGTGTCGAAGAAGTTGATGCCCGCGTCCAGCGCCGCGTCCATGATGGCGTGGCTGTCGGCCTCGTCGGTCTGCGGGCCGAAGTTCATGGTGCCGAGGACGAGCCGGCTGACCTTGAGTCCCGTGCGTCCGAGCTGCGTGTACTCCATGACGTCCTAGCCAACGTCTTGAAGTGCGCTCCAAGCAAGCACGCCCTCATGCGAGCGTGCTCTCCTCCACGTTCTCCGTCCGGCCGTACAGCACCTGCTCGTTGACCTCCAGGTCGTTGACCAGGCGCAGGCACGCCGTGATGCCGCGCCCCACCAGTTCGCCGGCGACCTCGCCGTACTCGATCTGGAACAGCAGGTTCGGGGCCCGCTCGTCGTGGGCCCGGCCCGCCGGGTCCCGCCAGGTGCCGACGGCCCCGATCTCGGTGGCGGCGCGCAGCATGAAGGCGACGGTGTGGGCCTTGTCGCGGGGCAGCGTGAGGGTGAGCAGCTCGCGTTCGACGCGGTCGAGGACGACGCCGTCCGCCGGTTCCCCGAACAGCAGGGCGTAGAGGAGGTCCTTGGCCTCGCGCAGGAGGCCCTCACCGGCGGGGGAGCGGTGGGCCGGGGTGATGAGGGGGCCGCCCTTGGGGGGCGGGGTGAGGAGCAGGCCCTCGGCCTCCAGGCGGTCGCGGGTCCAGGACGTGAGGCGGCTGACGCGCTCGTCCAGTGCCGCGTGGTCCAACTGCCAGGAGCGGATGCGGTCGAGACGCCCGGAGCGGTCCTCGTCGGACTCCGCCGGCCGGGGCTCCCGCGATGGGCGCGGCCGCGGTACGAACGACTCGTCGGGCAGGCGGGCGAGGAGTTCGTCCGCCAGCCACTCGGCTGGCTGCCGGAGCAACTCCTCGCGCAGCCGGCTGCGGAACTCCCCGCGCAGTCCGTCCGCCACCCGCCGGGCCAGTTCCTCGACCGTTGGTTGTGTCGCCATGGAGGGGACCGTAGGGCGGGACGGGAGGAGACGGGAGCGGGCGGTGCGCAAACCCCACGTGGGGGTGAACCTCCCCTCGCGCCGGGGGACGGCACCCGGTACGAATCGGGTGGCAGCCTCAGCGATTCGAGCCGCTCACGTCCCTACCGTGCTGGTCATGAGGACTCCCGCGTCACCCACCCCGCGCCGCACCGTGCTCGCGCTCGGCACGGCCGCCGCGGCCACGCCGTGGCTCGGCCCGGCCACGGCCCGGGCCCGCACCGGCGGCCCCGAGGGCTCCGCCGGCACCGCACCAGGAGAACCGGACGAGCCGGGCATCGACGAGCTGCGCCGCCGCATGGCCGACGGGCGCCTCGACGCCGAACGCCTCACCCGCCACTACCTGGAGCGCCTCGAGCGCCTCGATCCGCTCCTGCACTCCGTGATCGAGGTCAACCCCGACGCTCTGCGCGAGGCCCGCCGCCTGGACGCCCGGCGGCGCGCCCGGGGGCCGCTGCACGGCATGCCCGTCCTGCTGAAGGACCTGGTGGAGACCGCCGACCGGATGCACACCACGGCCGGCTCGTTCGCCCTGGAGGGGCTGCGGCCGGCCGCGGACGCCACGGTCGCCGCCCGGCTGCGGGAGGCCGGTGCCGTCATCCTCGGCAAGACCAACCTCAGCGAGTGGGCGGGCGGCATGTCCCTCACCCACCACGCCGGTTGGAGCGCCCGCGGCGGCCAGACCCGCAACCCGTACAAACTCGACCGCTCCCCGAACGAGTCCAGCTCCGGTACGGGCGTCGCCGTCGCGGCCGGCCTGTGCGTCGCCGGCATCGGCACCGAGACCAACGGCTCGATCATCGACCCGGCCTCGGCGAACTGCGTGGTCGGGGTGAAGCCGACCGTGGGACTGGTCGGGCGCGGCGGTGTCATCCCGGGCGTGCCGAGCCAGGACAGCGTGGGCCCGATGGCGCGCACGGTCCGGGACGCGGCGATCATGCTCGGCGTGCTGGTGGGCCTCGACGACCGCGACCCGGCGACGCGGGCGGGCCGCGGCCACCACCACCGCGACTACACCCGCTTCCTGGACGCCGACGGGCTGCGCGGCGCCCGCATCGGCGTGCCGCGCTCGGTGTACTTCGGCTACGACCACCACGCCGACGAGATCGCCGAGCGGGCGATCGCGATGCTGCGCAAGGGCGGTGCCACGATCGTCGACCCGGCGGACATCCCCACGGCCGAGCGCCTGGAGGACCTGCCGAGCTCGGTGGTGGTGCAGGTGTACGAGATCAAGCGGGCGCTGAACGCGTACCTCGCCGCCGCGCCCGGCGACCACCCGCGCAGCCTGCGGGAGTTGATCGAGTTCAACCGCGCACACGCCGACCGGGAGCTGCGCTACGTACGGCAGGACGGCCTGGAGACCGTGGAGAAGCTGGAGTTCAGCGCACGCGAGTACCGGGAGGCCCTGGCCCTCAACCACCGGCTGTCGCGCGCCGAGGGCATCGACGCCGTACTGCGCGAACACCGGCTGGACGCCCTGGTGATGCCGACCTGCGGCCCGCCCGCCAAGATCGACCTGGTCCGCGGCGACGCCCACGGCGGCGGCTCCTCCACGCCCGCGGCCCTCGCCGGCTACCCGGCGATCAGCGTCCCCGCCGGGTTCGCCTTCGGTCTGCCGGTCGGGCTGACGTTCATGGGCACGGCGTGGAGCGAGCCGACGCTGCTGCGGCTGGCGTACGCGTACGAGCGGGCGAGCCGGGTGCGGCGGCCACCGGCCTATCGGGCGGCCGACGTGGGGTTCTGAGGGGTGTGGCCGGTTCGTGGGGGGAAGGTGCCCGGCGTAGGTGACCAGAACACGGAGGAAACCGCACATGCCAGAGACCGGCACCGGCCACCTCGTGGAGCTTCTCCACGGCGTCCTCGGCGACTCCGTCCTCGGCGTCTACGCGCACGGTTCCGCCACGCTCGGCGGGCTGCGGCCGCACAGTGACGTGGATGTGCTGGCCGTGGTGCGCGAGCCCACGACGCACGGGCAACGCCGGGCCCTGGTCGAGGAGTTGCTCAAGGTGTCCGGCCGGGGTCGGCGGCCCGTCGAGATGACCGTCGTCGTGCAGGACCGGGTACGGCCCTGGCGGTACCCGCCCACCTGCGACTTCCTCTACGGGGAGTGGCTGCGGGAGGACTTCGAGCGGGGAGCGGTCCCGGACCCCGGGCCGAACCCGGACCTCGCCCCCGTCCTCACGATGGTGCTGCTCGCCGACGCCCCGCTGCACGGCCCCCGGCCCGCCGAACTGCTCGACCCGGTTCCGGCGGCCGACCTCAGGCGGGCGATCGCCGAAGGGGTGCCGGAGCTCATGGCCGAGCTGGAGACGGACACGCGCAACGTGCTGCTCACCCTCGCCCGGGTGTGGAGCACCCTGGAGACCGGCGGCATCCGGTCGAAGGACGCGGCCGCCGCGTGGGCGATCGAGCGGCTGCCCGCCGCGCACCGGCCCGTCCTCGTCCGCGCCCGGGCCGTCTACCTCGGGGACGAGGACGAGCAGTGGGACGACCTGGACGTCCGGCCCTGCGCGCAGCACCTGGCGCGGATGATCGAGGAGAGTCGCGGGTGATCGAGGAGAGTTACGCCTCGTAGGGTCCGCCCAGGTCCCAGCCCTGGTGCATCGCCTCCGCGAACGCCGCCGCGATCTTGTGCTCACCGCTCGGGCCGGGGTGGGTGCCGTCGTAGGTGTCGGTGTCGACGTCGTACGACGGCGGGGGTGAGGCGAGGAGGACGGGGGAGCCGGGCTCGTCGAGGTCGGCGGCCGTCTTGGCCAGCAGCTCGTTGAAGCGGGCGACCTCGGTGGCGAAGGCCGCGTCCGTGGCGGCCCGCACGTTCGGGGTGACCGGCAGCCACACCATCCGCACCCGCCGGTTCACGGCTCGCGCCTCGGCCGCGAACGCCCGGACGTTCTCGGCGGTCTGCTCCGCGTTCGTGTAGAAGCCCAGGTCGATCAGGCCCAGGGAGACCAGGAGCACGTCCGCCCGGCAGGAGCGCACCGCGTCGCCGATCAGCGGCGCCATGTGCAGCCAGCCCTCGCCCCAGCCGGCCAGGTGGGCGCGCGGGAAGTCGGGCTCGGCGTAGGCGTACGACGTCGGGGCCTCGGCCAGCTTGTCGTAGAGCGTCTCGCGGGGGCCGACGAGGGTGAAGGGGCCGCCGTAGGAGCGGCACAGGTGCTGCCACATCCGGTAGCGCCACGTGTGTTCGCCCGCGCTTCCGATCGTCATGGAGTCACCGACGGGCATGAACCTGAGCATCCGCTCATCATGGACGATCACGACCGCCGGCGGGATACGGAGGGGTGTGAGTCGGGCCACGCGCCCGTTCCGGCCACCGGTGGTGATCCGCACTGCCCGGTGATCCGCACTGCCCGGTGAACCGCCCGGTGAACCGCGCGGCGGGATGGCAGGCTTGGGGTCATGCGCAGACCCTCCGTCTTCCTCGCCGCGGCCCTTCTCGTGGGCGCCCTCGCCGTGCCCGCCTCCGCCGCCGACGGGGACGAGGAGTTCACCATCAAGGACCCGCGCATCACCGAGTCCAGCGGCCTCGCGGCCTCGCGCCTGCACCCGGGCATCTACTGGACGCACAACGACAGCGACGACGGGGCGTACCTCTACGCCGTCGACAGCGCGACGGGCGAGACGGTCGCGACGATCACCATGACCGGCGTGGGCAGCCCGCGCGACGTCGAGGCCATCTCCATCGGGCCCGGCAACCAGATCTACGTCGGGGACATCGGCGACAACCTCGGCGGCACCTGGCCGCACGTCTGGATCTACCGGCTGCCGGAGCCGAAGGACCTGCGCGACCAGACGATCCGGGCCACGCAGTACGTCGTGAAGTACTCCGACGGCGCGCGCGACGCCGAGTCGCTCGTCGTGCACCCGAAGACGGGCCGCGTCTACATCCTCGACAAGAACGAGAAGGGCGGGCACCTCTACGAGGGCCCGGCCGAGCTCTCCGCGTCCGGGACGAACGTCTTCCGGCCCGTCGCGGCCGTCCCCGACCTGGAGGCCACCGACGCCACGCTCTCCCCGGACGGCGAACACCTCGTCGTGCGCAGCTACTTCGGCGCGATCGCCTACGACTGGGACGGCGGCGACATCAAGCGGAAGCAGCGGCTCGGCGTGCCGTTCCTGGGGCAGGGCGAGTCCGTCACCTACACCGCCGACGGGAAGAAGCTCATGTACGGCGCCGAGGGCGCCGACAGCCCCGTGGAGCCGCAGGACGCCCCCGGGGCCGAGGGGACCGACTCGCCCTCCGGCAACGGCGGTTCGTCCGCCTCGGACGGCGGCGCGGGCGCCGACGGGCTGAGCGGCAACCTCAAGATCGGCGCCATCGCCGCGGCCGCCGCCCTGGTCGTCCTCTTCGGCCTGCGACGCCTGCGGCGGCGGAACTAGGAGCGATCCTCCGACGGCTGCGCGTCCTGGTCCCGGCGCCGTGCCACCAAGACCTCCAGGCCGTCCAGGATCCGCTGGAGCCCGAACTCGAAGTGGTCGAAGTCGGGTCCGAAGGTGTCCTCGGAGAGTGACGCCATGACCGGGTAGCGGCCCGAGGCCATGACCTTCTCCAGGACCGGCACCTGCGCCTGCCAGAACTCGGCGTCCGTCAGGCCCGTCCGGCGCTCCGCCTCCCGCTGGTACAGGTGCGAGCGGGCGGCCCCGACGACGTACCCGTCGATCATGATGACCGCGGAGAGCAGCTCGGGGTCGCTCAGCCCCATCGGGCGGATGCGGGTGAGGATCTTCTCCATGCCGTCGAGGGCGCCCGGGCCGAGGATCTGCCGGGACTGGTTGACCTGGAGCAGCCAGGGGTGGCGGCGGTAGAGGGCGAGGGTCTCGCGGGCCAGTGTCTCCAGGGCCGTGCGCCAGCCGCCGTCGCCGAAGTCGGCCGGGTCCTCGGAGGTGCGCTGCACCCGGTCCAGCATGAGGTCGAGCAGCTCGCCCTTGCCGGGCACGTACCGGTACAGCGACATGGTGCCGGTGCCCAGCTCGGCCGCGACGCGGCGCATGGAGAGCCCCTCGAGCCCCTCGGCGTCCGCCACCTGGATGGCCGCTTCCACGATCCGGTCCAGGGTCAGGGTCGGCTTGGGGCCCCGGCTGGGCCGTCGGCCGGTGTCCCACAGCAGTTCGAGGGTGCGGGCGATATCGCCGCTGCCGCTGGTCTCCGTGCTGCCCGTGCCACTCGTACCGCTCGTCATGGCACCCAGCTTAGGTCCCCGCGAAAAAACTGGGTACAACGTACGCGTAATCGGGTACGCTGTACTCAGTTCGGGATGCCGGGCACGGCACGAGCACACGGGAGGGGCGGCATGGACGGATACGCGGTGCGGGCCGAGGCGCTGGAGAAGCGGTACGGCGAGAAACGCGCCCTCGACGGCTTCGACCTGGCGGTACGCGAGGGCACGGTGCACGGCCTGCTCGGGCCGAACGGCGCGGGCAAGACCACGGCGGTCCGCATCCTGTCCACGCTGATCCGGCTGGACGGGGGCGCCGCGACGGTCGCCGGTCTGGACGTGGTCCGGCAGCCGCGCGAGGTCCGGGCCCGGATCGGGCTCACCGGCCAGTACGCGGCGGTCGACGAGGTCCTCACCGGCCGGCAGAACCTGGAGATGTTCGGCCGCCTGTTCCACCTGGGCGGCAGGCGCGCGAAGCTCCGGGCGGCCGAGCTGCTGGAGCAGTTCGACCTGACCGACGCCGCCGACCGGGGCGTCGGCAAGTACAGCGGCGGCATGCGGCGCCGCCTCGACCTCGCCGCGTCGATGATCCTGGCCCCGGCCGTGCTCTTCCTCGACGAGCCGACGACCGGCCTGGACCCCCGCAGCCGGGGCGAGGTCTGGGACTCCGTCCGCGCGCTGGTGGCGAGTGGCACGACCGTGCTGCTGACCACGCAGTACCTGGAGGAGGCCGACAAGCTCGCCTCGCACATCACCGTCATCGACCAGGGGCGGGCCATCGCCGACGACACCCCGGACGGGCTGAAGAACCTGGTCGGCGGCGACCGTGTCGAGGTCGTGGTCGCCGAGCGGTCCGAGATCCCGCGCGTGGTGAAGGTGATCGCCCGGGTCACGGACGGCGAACCCGAGGCGGACGAGACCGAGTTGCGGGTGCACGCCCCGGTCACCGACCGGGTCACGGCCCTCACGGAGGTGGCGCGGACCCTCCAGGACGAGGGCGTCCGCGTCGAGGACATCGGACTGCGCAGGCCCAGCCTCGACGACGTCTTCCTGCGCCTGACCGGACACCGCACAGAGAAGGAGGCCGCCGCGTGAGTGCCGTCGACCTGAGCACCCCGAGCTCCCGGAGCGGCACGTACTGGCTGCTCGCCGACTGCTGGAACATCGTCCGCCGCGGACTGACCCACTACCAGCGCCAGCCGGTCAACATCGCCTGGCAGCTGGGCTTCCCGATCCTGTCCGTGCTGCTCTACGGCTATGTCTTCGGCAGCGCGATGACGGTGCCGGGCGGCGGGGACTACAAGGACTTCCTGATGCCGGGCATGTTCGTGATGACCATGGCGTTCGGCTTCATCAACACGGCCACGGTCGTGGTGTACGACTCCACCAAGGGCGTCATCGACCGCTTCCGCTCCATGCCGATGGCGTCCTCCGCCGTCGTTGCCGGGCGCGGGATCACCGATCTGATCGTCGCCTGCGCCGAGTTGGCCATCATGATGCTCACCGCGTTCGCCATGGGCTGGCGCCCGGACGGCGGCTTCGGCTTCCTCGCCGCGTTCGGGCTGCTGCTGTGGCTGCGGTTCGCGCTGATCTGGATCGGCGTGTGGCTCGGCCTGCTGGTGCCCAACCCCGAGGCGGCGGGCGGGCTGTTCGCGGTCGCCTTCCCGCTGACGATGATCTCCAGCATCTTCGTCGCGCCGCAGCTCATGCCCGACTGGCTGGGCTGGGTGGCGGCCTGGAACCCGATCTCCTCCACGGCGGCGGCGACCCGCGACCTGTTCGGCACGCCGGTCGGGGGCGGCGACTCCTGGGTGGAGCAGCACGCGCTGCTGATGGCCGGGGTGTGGCCGGTGATCCTCACGGTGGTCTTCCTGCCGCTCGCGGTACGGCGGTTCAAGAAGCTCAGCCGCTGAGGCGCGGGCTCGCGCAGGGTTCGGAGGAGCGCCCGGGGGCGGGGGTGTGCCGGGGGTGACGTGCACGGCGACGTGACGCGGCGGTGAAGGGGCGCCCGGCGTGGGCCGGGCGCCCGGTGGTCGACAGGGTCACTCGGCATGGGCGAGGGTGGGGGGCGTGGACAGCCAGATGATCTCCGTTCCGGCCGGGCAGGTGAGGCTGTCGGACCGGCGGACACAGCGCAGTTGGCCCGTCGAGGTCGCGCCCTTCCGTCTGTCGGTGTTCCCGGTCACCCAGGAGCGGTACGCCGACGTCACCGGTCACCGGCCGAGCACGGCCGACGGCGACCGGCTGCCCGTCGAGGGCGTGTCCTGGTGGGACGCGGTGCGCTTCTGCAACGCCCTGTCCCGCCGGGAAGGTCTGACCCCCGCCTATCACCTGCCGTGCGACACCGGGACGGCCGACTGGGACACCTCCGCCGACGGGTACCGGCTGCCGACGGAGGCCGAGTGGGAGCACGCCTGCCGCGCCGGCGGCACGGGCCCGCGCTACGGCCCCCTCGACGACATCGCCTGGTACCGGGGGAACTCGGACGACAGGATCCACCCCGTGGGCGGCAAAGAGCCCAACGCCTGGGGCCTCCACGACATGCTGGGCAACACCTGGGACTGGTGCTGGGACCTCTACGACCCCGAGGTCTACGGCACCTACCGGGTGCTCCGCGGCGGCGGCTGGTCCGACGAACACTGGAGCTGCCGCGCTTCGGTGCGCCGCCGCAGCCATCCGACGTTCCGGATCGACGACGTGGGGTTCCGCGTGGCGCGGACGCCCCGACCGTGAGCGGGACGCGGGGCTTCGCGGAACGGCGGGTTTCGCGGAACCGGCTTGACCCTCACGTTGCGTGAGGCCGGAGAGTCGGCCGCATGAGCGACCACTACAACGCGTTCGAGATCAGCCCCGTACCCGCTCCCGGCCCGGACGCGGTTCCACCCGAGCCGTTCCGCGGCATCTACGGGATGCCCGCGTTCGTGACGATCCCCACCGGCGACCTGGCGGCGTCGGTGGAGTTCTGGACTCGTGGGCTCGGGTTCATCGAGCTGTTCAGCATCCCCGGCAGCGTGGTGCATCTGCGCAGGTGGGCGTTCCAGGACGTACTCCTCGTCCCGACGGCGAGCGTCCCGGAGCGGGCACCGGCGATGAGCGTCACCTTCGCGTGCGTGCTCAGTCAGATCGATTCCCTCGTCGAGGCCTGTCGTGCGTTGCGCCCGGACTCGGTCGACGGTCCGCGGGACACTCCCTGGACCACCCGCGACGTGGAGGTGATCACCCCCGAGAACGCACGGATCGTCTTCACGGCGGCGCGGCCCGTCGACCCGGACAGCCAGGAAGCGCGGGACCTGGCAGCCGTCGGGATCACTCCACCGGGCGTCGGGCGCGGCGACAATGAGGAGCATGCCTGACTCCACCGACACCGATGGCCTGACCGTCGGTCAGGTCTCGGCGCGGCTGGGCGTGACCGTCCGGGCGCTGCACCACTGGGACGAGATCGGTCTGGCGCGCCCGTCGCTGCGCACGACCGCCGGATACCGGCTCTACACCGCCGGTGATCTGGAACGCCTGCACCGCATCGTCGTCTACCGCGAGATCGGCCTCGGCCTGGACCGGATCCAGGCCGTCCTGGACGACTCGACGGCGGACGTGCCCGGCGCGCTGCGGGCGCAGCGCCACCAGATCGCCGAACGGATCGAGCGCCTCCAGCGGCTCAGCGCCGGACTGGACCGGATGATCGACGCCCACGAGCGCGGCCTGCTGCTCACCGCGGAGCAGCAGGCCGCGATCTTCGGCCCCCAGTGGGACCCGGACGGGCCCGCCCAGGCCCGTGAGCGCTACGGGGACACGACGCAGTGGCGGCAGTACGCCGAACGCTCGGCCTCCCGCACAGCGGAGGAGTGGCAGGCCGTCGCCGACGAGGTGGCCGACCTCGACCGGGCCCTCGCGAAGGCGATGGACGCCGGTGTCACACCCGGCAGCGAGGAGGCGAACCACCTCGTCGAGCGGCACCGCGAGGTGTTCGCCTCGTACTTCCCCCTCAGCAGGCAGATGCAGGTCTGTCTCGGCCGCATGTACGAGGCCGATCCGGGATTCGCCGCCCACTACGACGGCATCCGCCCCGGCCTCGCCACGTGGTTCCGCGGCATCGTCGACGCCGCCGCGCGCGCCCATGGGATCGACCCGGACACCGCGACGTGGCAGTAGGGGGCTGGGGCCTGATCCAAACGACAAGCTCTAGCTCTCCGGCCCCGCCGCCTCCAGCCCCTTCGTCTTCCCCCGGCTCACCTGCGTCCGCACCGCCCCCATGCTCGCCGCGATGACCAGGGCGATCGCCGCGGCCTCCGGGGCGGTGAGGGCCTGGTCCAGGAGGAGGAAGCCGGCCGTCGCCGCGATGGCCGGTTCCAGGCTCATCAGGATCGCGAAGGTGGAGGCGGGCAGGCGGCGCAGGGCGAGGAGTTCCAGGGTGTAGGGCAGGACGGAGGAGAGCAGCGCCACCGCCGCGCCGAGGCCCAGTGTCACCGGGTCGGCCAGCTTCGCGCCCGACTCGGCGATGCCCAGCGGCAGGAACAGCACCGCGCCCACCGCCATCGCCAGGGCCAGCCCGTCCGCCTGCGGGAAGCGGCGGCCCGTGCGGGCGCTGAAGACGATGTATGCCGCCCACATGGCGCCCGCCCCCAGGGCGAACGCCGCTCCGGCGGGGTCGAGACCGTCGAAGCCTCCGCCGCCGAGGAGGAAGACACCGGCGAGGGCCAGGGCCGCCCACACGACGTTGATCGCGCGGCGGGACGCCAGGACCGACAGGGCGAGCGGGCCGAGGACCTCCAGGGTGACCGCCGGGCCCAGCGGGATACGGGCGACGGCCTGGTAGAAGAGGCCGTTCATCGCGGCCATGGTGATGCCGAAGACGACGACCGTGCCCCAGTCGGTGCGCGAGTGGCCGCGCAGTCGCGGGCGGCAGACCAGCAGCAGGACCACCGCCGCCACGAGCAGCCGCAGCGCGACCACCCCGAGGGCACCGGCCCGCGGCATCAGCGTCACCGCCAGTGCGCCGCCGAACTGCACGGAGACGCCGCCCGCGAGCACCAGGCCCAGGGGTCCGAGGGAACCGAGCCGGCCCGGACCGGCGGCCGGTGCGGCGCCGGTCGTGGCGGTCGCGGGCTGGGGCGTGGTGACGCTGTCGGGGGTGGTCACGGGCGGTCCTGTGGTCGTCGGCGCTGATGCGGGGCGCGTACACCGGCCTGCACGTGACGTACATCCCGATGTACTGCACAGTCCAGGGTAATGGACCCGGTCAGGTGCGTGAAGCCCTTTTGCCTCTGTCTCGGGGCGTGAGACGCCGGGTGGGCCGGACCTCGCCTCCTCAGCGGCGGGACAGATAGAGGTCGAACGCCTTGTAGAGCAGCCGGTTGAGCGGGAAGTCCCATTCACCGAGGTACTCGACGGCCTCGCCGCCGGTGCCCACCTTGAAGCGGAGCAGGCCCAGCAGATGGCTGGACTCCTCCAAGGTGTCGGTGATGCCGCGCAGGTCGTAGACCGCGGCCCCGAGCTCGTGGGCGTCGGTCATCATGCGCCACTGCAGGGCGCTGCTCGCCTGGACCTCGCGCCGGCGGCCGGTGGAGGCGCCGTAGGAGTACCAGACGTGGTCGCCGACGGTCAGCATCGTGGCCGCGGCGAGCACCTCGCCGTCGTGGTACGCGAGGTAGAGCCGCATCCGGTCCGGGTGCTCGGCGGTGAGCGCGTTCCACATGCGCTGGAAGTACGGCAGCGGGCGCGGGCGGAAACGATCCCGCTCGGCGGTCTCGCCGTACAGCTCGTGGAAGGCCGGCAGGTCCTCGTAGCCGCCGCGCACGACCTTCACGCCGGCCGTCTCGGCCTTCTTGATGTTGCGCCGCCACTGCTGGTTCAGGCCGTTGTGGATGTCGTCCAGCGAGCGTCCGGCGAACGGCACCTGGAAGACGTACCGGGGCTGCCCCGCGGCGAAGCCGCCCTCGCCGCCGGCCTCGGTCTGCCGCCAGCCCGTCCGGCGCAGACCGTCCGCGACCTGCCCGGCGCGCGGTTCGTACGACGTCGCCCGCACGTCCCGCAACCGCCGGGCGGCCGGGTCCGCGATCGCCGCCTTGACCGCCTCCGCGCTCCAGCGGCGCACCACGACCGGCGGGCCCATCCGCACCGCGAAGGCGCCCCGCCGCCCCAGGTGCGCCAGCATCGGCTCCAGCAGGCGCTCCAGCTCCGGCTCGTGCCAGTCGATCAGCGGGCCCTCGGGCAGATACGCGAGGTAGCGGCGCAGCCCCGGCAGCCGCGGCCCGGGCAGCGGGCGCAGCAGGACCAGTCCCGCGCCGACGAGCTGCCCGCCCTGGTCGAACCAGCCCAGGCTCTCCGCACGCCAGTCGGGCTTCACCTCGCCCCAGGACGGGATCTGCGTGTGGCTGGCGGAGGGGCGGGCCGAGACGAACGCCAGGTGCTCGTCACGGGTGATCGGCTGGACGCGTACGCTCATGCGCGGGCTCCTTCGAGCAGCGGCCCTCGACGGGCAGTGGCTGGTCCCGCGAGCCTAGGAGCGGCCTCGGCCGTCCCCCGGCTCAGACACTCCGGGCCCGCCCACGGCATGGCCCGAACGCCTCAAGCGTGGGCCCGGACGCC
Organism: Streptomyces sp. SudanB52_2052; assembly: GCF_964272415.1. Lineage (NCBI taxonomy): Bacteria > Bacillati > Actinomycetota > Actinomycetes > Kitasatosporales > Streptomycetaceae > Streptomyces > Streptomyces sp. SudanB52_2052. The sequence goes on from NZ_OZ186796.1 coordinate 5,093,404, forward strand.
CGGGCGCTCGCTCCCGCGCGTCAACCCCCGTCCCCCGGCTCATCCCTCACCGCAGGCTCACCGTCACCCCCCACCTCCTCCAACGCCGCCGCCAGCACCTCCGCCAGGTGCCTCCCCCGCACCCCCGCCAACTGCTCCAGCTGCGTGCGGCAGGAGAAGCCGTCCGCCAGGACCACCGCGCCGTCCGGGGCGTTCCGCACGGACGGCAGGAGCTGTTCCTCCGCGCACGCGGCGGACACCTCGTAGTGGCCCTTCTCGAAGCCGAAGTCGCCCGCGAGACCGCAGCAGCCGCCGCTCAGTTCGCCGGAGAGCCGGGCGGCCCGGCGCAGCCGGCGGTCCGCCGCGTCGCCCAGCACCGCGTGCTGGTGGCAGTGCGTCTGGCCGGCCACCGGGCGGTCCAGACGCGGCGGCGTCCAGCCGGGGGCATGGCGCTCCAGCGTCTCCGCGAACGTCAGGACCTTCGCGGCGAGGCGCGCCGCACGCGGGTCGTCGTGCAGCAGCTCGGGCACGTCCGCGCGCAGGGCCGCGGCACAGCTCGGCTCCAGAACCACGACCGGGGCGTCGGTCTCCAGCACCGGTTCCATCAGGTCGAGCGTGCGGCGCAGGACGGCCCGGGCCCGGTCGAGCTGGCCGGTCGAGACGTACGTCAGCCCGCAGCAGACGCGGCCCCGGCCCCGCAGCAGCGACAGCGGGTCGAGGGCGACCGTCCGGCCGTCGCCCACCGGGGGTTTCTCCAGCCGCACGGTCGGCGGCAGCGCCACCCGCAGCCCGGCCGCCTCCAGCACCCGCACGGCGGCCTGCCCCACGGACGGCGAGAGGTGCTCCGTGAAGGTGTCGGGCCACAGGACGACCAGGTCGCCGCCGGCGGAGGGCCGTTGCGCGGGCTGGCCGTCACCGGAGGGCCGGTGCGCGCGCCGCTGCTCCCACCACCGGCTGAACGTCCGCGACGCCACCCGCGGAATCTCCCGCTCCGGCGCGATCCCGCCCAGCCGCTTGGCCACCCACGCGAGGGGCCGCAGCCGCGACAGCGCGTTGACCAGCCACGCCGTGCGCGTACGCGCCACCGCCCGGAGCCACACCGGCAGCCACCCCATGACGTAGTGCGCGGCGGGCCGGCGCCGCCCGGCGTAGTGGTGGTGCAGGAACTCCGCCTTGTACGTGGCCATGTCGACCCCGACCGGGCAGTCCGAGCGGCAGCCCTTGCAGGACAGGCACAGGTCCAGCGCGTCCCGCACCTCGGCCGAGCGCCAGCCGTCGGTCACCACCTCACCGGCGAGCATCTCGTGCAGCAGCCGGGCCCGCCCGCGCGTGGAGTGCTCCTCCGCGCCGGTCGCCCGGAAGGACGGACACATCACGGCGGAGCCGGACACCGACGTCGTACGGCACTTGGCGACGCCCACGCAGCGCCGCACCGCCGCCGAGAAGTCGCCGCCGTCGGCGGGGTAGCCGAAGGCGACGTCGACGGGCTCGCGCGGCAGGACGGAGAAGCGCAGGCCGGTGTCCAGGGGCGCGGGCCGCACCAGCATCCCGGGGTTGAGCAGGTCGTCCGGGTCCCACACGCCCTTCACCCGCTCGAACAGGCGCACCGTCTCCGCGCCGTACATCCTGGGCAGCAGCTCCGCCCGCGCCTGCCCGTCCCCGTGCTCCCCGGACAGCGATCCGCCGTGCGCCACCACCAGCTCCGCGAGCTCCTCCGAGAAGCGGCGGAAGCGGGCGACACCGGCCTCCGTCAGCAGGTCGAAGTCGATCCGGACGTGGATGCAGCCGTCCCCGAAGTGCCCGTACGGCGTGCCGCGCAGCCCGTGCGCCGCCAGCAGCGCCCGGAAGTCCCGCAGGTACGCGCCCAGCCGGGCGGGCGGCACCGCGCAGTCCTCCCACCCCGGCCACGCCTCGCTCCCGTCGGGCATGCGCGTCGCCGTACCGCTGGCGTCCTCCCGGATCCGCCACAGCGCGCGCTGCCCGGCGGCGTCGGTGACCACCAGCGCGTCCAGGACGTCGGCGGCCCGCACGATCGCCTCCGCACGCGCGCGTGCCTCCGCCGCCGACTCCCCGCCGGTCTCGACGAACAGCCAGGCCCCGCCCCGGGGGAGCGCCGCCGCCGACGGCACCAGGTCCGCCGCCATGCCCTCCACGGTCAGCGGAGACAGGGGCAGCAGCCCGGCAGCGGCCTCGGCCGCCGCGCTCTCGTCGGCGTACCCGAGCACGGCCAGGGCCCGCGCGCGGGGCGCCTCGACCAGGCGTACGACCGCCTCCGTCAGCACGCCGAGCGTGCCCTCGGAGCCGCAGAACGAGCGGGCCACGTCGGCGCCCCGCTCGGGCAGCAGGGCGTCCAGCGCGTATCCGGAGATGCGGCGGGGCAGTTCCGGAAAGCCCGTGCGCAGCCGGGCGAGGTCGCCCTCCACCAGCGCCCGCAGGCCGTCCGGCGCCCCGGCCCAGTCCCGCCCGAGCCGCAGCCGCTCGCCGCGCGCGGTGACGACGTCCAGCTCGCGCACGCTGTCGGCGGTCGTGCCCCACGCCACCGAGTGCGAGCCGCAGGAGTTGTTGCCGATCATGCCGCCGAGCGTGCACCGGCTGTGCGTCGACGGATCCGGCCCGAACCGCAGCCCGTGCGGGGCGGCGGCCTCCTGGAGCCGGTCGAGCACCAGGCCCGGCTGCACCACGGCCGTCCGCGCCCCGGGGTCCAGGGCGAGCAGCCGGTTCATGTGCCGGGTGAAGTCCAGCACCACGCCCGTGCCCGTCGCCTGCCCGGCGATGGACGTGCCCCCGCCGCGCGGCACCACCGGCACGCCCTGCCGCCGGCACACCTCCAGCACCGCCGCCACGTCGTCGGCGTCCACGGGCGCCACGACCCCGTACGGCACCCGCCGGTAGTTGGACGCGTCCATGGTGACCAGCGCGCGGTCCAGGGCACCGAACCCCACGTCCCCGCGGACGGCCGCGCGCAACTCGCCCTCGAGAGCCGTCAGATCCCTGCCGTGCGGAAGATCCGTCATGCCTCCAGCATGCACGCGGCCACCGACAGTGACGCCGTCGCGGTCGGCGGCCCTCCGCACCACCGTCCATGCCGCGTCTCATCCGACGGACGACGTTTCGCCCAGGTTTCCCGAAACGGCTACGCTCCCCTCCGTGGCTGAGATCCAGATTCCCTCTGACATCAAGCCCGCGGACGGACGTTTCGGCGCGGGTCCCTCCAAGGTGCGGACGGAGGCGCTGGACGCCCTCGCCGCCACCGGCACCTCCCTCATGGGCACCTCCCACCGCCAGGCTCCCGTCAAGAACCTGGTCGGCCAGGTGCGCGAGGGCATCCGCGAGCTGTTCCAGCTCCCCGACGGCTACGAGGTGATCCTCGGCAACGGCGGCTCCACCGCGTTCTGGGACATCGCGACGCACGGCCTGATCGAGAACAGGTCGCAGCACCTCACCTTCGGCGAGTTCTCCTCCAAGTTCGCCAAGGCCGCGGGGCTCGCCCCGTGGCTGGCCGAGCCGGACGTCATCTCCGCCGACCCGGGTACGCACCCCGAGCCGGTCGCCGAGGCGGGCGTGGACGTCTACGCGTTCACCCACAACGAGACCTCGACCGGTGTCGCCATGCCGATCAAGCGCGTGGCCGGGGCCGACGAGGGCGCCCTCGTCCTTGTCGACGCCACCTCGGGCGCCGGCGGCCTGCCGGTCGACATCGCCGAGACGGACGTCTACTACTTCGCCCCGCAGAAGTCCTTCGCCTCCGACGGCGGCCTGTGGATCGGCGTCTTCTCCCCGGCCGCGATCGAGCGCGCCGAGCGGATCCACGCCTCCGGCCGCCACGTCCCGGAGTTCTTCTCGCTCCCGACGGCGATCGACAACTCCCGCAAGAACCAGACGTACAACACCCCGGCGCTGGCCACGCTGTTCCTCCTGAACCAGCAGCTGGAGTGGATCAACGGCCAGGGCGGCCTGGACTGGGCGGTCCGCCGCACGGCCACCTCCGCGCGGACGCTGTACGGCTGGGCCGAGGACATCAAGTACGCGAACCCGTTCGTCACCGACCCGGCCAAGCGCTCGCAGGTCATCGGCACGATCGACTTCACGGACGAGGTCGACGCCGCCGCCGTCGCCAAGGTCCTGCGCGCCAACGGCGTCGTCGACACCGAGCCGTACCGCAAGCTCGGCCGCAACCAGCTGCGCGTCGCGATGTTCCCGGCGATCGACCCGGCGGACATCGAGGCGCTCACCAAGTGCGTCGACTACGTGATCGAGAAGCTCTGACCCTTCCCGCGTACGTGACCGAGGGCGCCCCGCGTGTGCGGGGCGCCCTCGCTCGTGCTCAGGCCGCCACGCCCCCGCCGAACACCTCGAACAGCCGGGTCAGGCTGTCCTCCTCGTAGCCCTCCGCCGCCGCGCGCCGGAAGGTCTCCAGCACCGCGGCGGGCAGCGCCGGGTCCGCACCCGAGTCGCGCGTCGTGTGCACGACGTGGTCCAGGCTCGCCACGGCCATCGAGATCCGCTCGACGTCCCCCGCGTGCCGCCCCGCCTCGATCCGCGGTGTGTAGAAGTCGAGGAACTGGCCCATCCCGCCCAGCGTCCCGGCCGCGTACGGCGTGATCTCGGAGGGCTTGATGCCGTTGGCGTCCGCCAGCGCCAGCATGTGCAGCCAGGCGGTGAGGGTGGTCCAGAACAGGTCCATCTGGAGCTGGTAGTACAGCGCGGCCAGGCCCGGGTCCTCGCCCCGGTAGTCGGTGCCGGTGAGCACCTTCAGGACGTCCTCGTACTGCTCGAAGAGGTCCCGCGGGCCGCTGTAGAAGGTGTCGAACTCCTGCGAGCCGATGCCGGACGGCGGTGTCTGGACCCCGCCGGTGAGATGGCGCGCCCCGTGCCGTGCCGCCCAGGCCGCCCCCGTCCGGGCCCTGGTCGGCGTGTCCGAGCTGAGGTTGACCAGGACCCGGCCCTCCAGCGCCGCGGCGGCGGGCTCCAGCACGGCGTACATCGCGGCGTAGTCGGTCAGGCTCAGCACGACCACCTCGTGGGCGGTCAGCGCCTCCTCGACGGTGGCGGCGCACACCGCGCCCCGGGCCACCAGTTCGTCGGCGCGGCCCGGGGTGCGGTTCCAGACGGTGACCCGGTAGCCGGCGTCCAGATAGGCACCGGCCATGGCGCGGCCCATGGGGCCGAGGCCGATGACGGTCACGGACTTGTTCATGGAGATCCCCCTCAGTTCACGGAACGGACGTAACGGACGACGGGAGCACCCGTCGACTAGAACGAACGCTCTATCCGGAGAGGAACGTAGCACAGCGACTAGAGCGATCGCTCTAGCCCGGTAAGGTGGTGGCGTGAAGACGAAGGCCCCGCACGACCTCGACACCGCCGGCACCCGCGAGCGGATCGTCCGTACGGCGTCACTCCTGATGCAGCGCCAGGGCTACGAAGGCACCGGCATCAAGCAGATCTCCCGCGAGGCCGGGGCGACACTCGGCTCCGTCTACCACTTCTTCCCCGGCGGCAAGCAGGAGCTCGGCACGGCCGCCGTGCGGCTCGGCGACGAGGAGTTCACCGAGCTGCTGCGCGAGACCCTCGACGCCGAGCCGGATCCGGCAAAGGCCCTGCTCGCCCTCACCGCCTCCCTCGCCGAAGGGCTGCGCGACTCCGACTGGCTCGACGGCTGCCCGGTCACCTCCGCCGTCGTGGGCACGGCGACCAGCGCCCCCGCCATCCAGCAGGCGGCGGCCGAGGCGTTCGCGCGCTGGCGCGGAGTGGTCGCCGCGAAGCTCGTCACCGCCGGCTTCGCCGACACGGACGCCGAGGAGCTGGCCCACACGGTGATCGCCACCCTGGAGGGCGCCGAGCTGGCGGCCCAGGTCGCGCGCAGCGCGACGCCGCTGGAGGTGGCGGGCCGGCACCTGGCGCGGCTGGTGGCCTCGTACCGGAACGGCTGATCCCGCCGCCGGAGCACGTGCTTCCCCGCTCCGACTCGGCCCCATATTTTCATGCAAGCATGCTTGATTGTTTACGGCCGCGCTGCCATGCTCCTCAGCACGCCGCACCACCCCGCACACCGCAGTGCCCCGAGGGGAGCGCCCGTGTCCGATCCGACGCCCGTGATCGACGACCTGCGCCGGGAGAGCGAGGAACTCGACGGCCTCGTGGCCGGGTTGAGCGCCCGGCGCTGGACGCTCGCGACCCCCGCACCCGGCTGGACCGTGGCCCACCAGATCGCCCACCTCGCGTGGACCGACCGCTCGGCCCTGCTCGCCGTCACGGACGCCGACGGCTTCCGCGCGCTGGTCGAGAAGGCCCTCGCCGCACCGGACTCCTTCGTCGACCAGGGCGCCGAGGAGGACGCCGGACTCCCGCCCGCCGCCCTGCTCGCCCGCTGGCGCGCGGGCCGTACGGCACTGGAGGAGGCCCTGCGCACCGCCCCGCCCAAGGCGCGCTTCCCCTGGTACGGGCCACCCATGTCGGCCGCCTCCATGGCAACGGCCCGCCTCATGGAGACCTGGGCCCATGGCCAGGATGTGGCCGACGCCCTGGGTGTGGTGCGCCCACCCACCGACCGGCTTCGGCATGTGGCCTGGCTCGGAGTACGGACCCGGGACTTCGCCTTCGGCGCGCACGGGCTGACTCCGCCCACCACCCCCTTCCGCGTCGAACTCCGCGCCCCCTCCGGTGACCTGTGGACGTACGGCCCCGACGACGCCCCGCAGTCCGTCACCGGCCCCGCCCTCGACTTCTGCCTCCTGGTCACCCAACGCGCCCACCGCACCGACCTCGCCCTGCGCGCCGACGGCCCCGACGCCGACCGCTGGCTGGACATCGCGCAGGCCTTCGCCGGACCGCCGGGAGGCGGCCGCCCGCCGAAGGGAGCCGCATCGTGACGACCGTTCCCACCGGTGGCCGGACGCGCCCGGAGCCCCTGCGCATCGGCAACGCCTCCGGCTTCTACGGCGACCGCTTCGACGCGATGCGCGAGATGCTCACCGGCGGTGAACTCGACGTCCTCACCGGCGACTACCTCGCCGAGCTGACCATGCTGATCCTCGGCCGGGACCGGCTGAAGGACCCCGGAGCCGGGTACGCCCGCACCTTCCTGCGGCAGCTGGAGGAGTGCCTCGGCCTCGCGCACGAGCGGGACGTGAAGATCGTCACCAACGCGGGCGGGCTGAACCCGGCCGGACTCGCCGACGCCGTACGGGCGTTGGCCGACCGGCTCGGCATCCCCGTGCGCGTCGCCCACGTCGAGGGCGACGACCTCACCGCCGCCCACCCCGGGAGCCTGGCCGCCCACGCCTATCTCGGCGGCTTCGGCATCGCGGCCTGTCTGCGGGAGGGCGCGGACCTCGTGGTGACCGGGCGCGTGACGGACGCGGCCCTGGTCACCGGGCCCGCCGCCGCCCACTTCGGCTGGACACCGGCGGACCACGACCGGCTCGCGGGGGCCGTCGTCGCCGGGCACGTCCTGGAGTGCGGGGCGCAGGCCACCGGCGGCAACTACGCCTTCTTCCGCGACGGCGACGTCCGCCGCCCCGGCTTCCCGCTCGCCGAGCTCCACGAGGACGGGAGCTGCGTGATCACCAAGCACCCCGGCACCGGCGGTTTCGTCGACACCGGCACGGTCACCGCCCAGTTGCTGTACGAGACGGCCGGTGCCCGGTACGTCGGGCCGGACGTCACCGCCCGGCTGGACACCGTGCGGCTCGGCCAGGACGGACCCGACCGGGTGCGGATCGAGGGTGTGCGCGGCGAGGCACCTCCGCCGACCCTCAAGGTCGGGCTCAACAAGTTCGGCGGCTTCCGCAACGAGGTCGTCTTCGTGCTCACCGGTCTCGACATCGAGGGCAAGGCCGCCCTGGTACGGGACCAGATGGAGCCCGCGCTGCGAGAAGTCGCGGACGCTCGCTGGGAGTTGGCCCGCACCGACCGGCCCGACGCCGACACCGAGGAGAGCGCGAGCGCGCTGCTGCGGCTCGTCGTACGGGACGCGGACCAGCAGGCCGTGGGGCGGGCGTTGAGCGGGGCCGCGGTGGAGCTGGCCCTGGCGAGCTACCCCGGCTTCCATGTGCTGGCACCACCCGGGAAGGGCGCGCCCTATGGGGTGTTCGAGGATGTGTACGTCCCCCATGGCGCGGTCGACCATGTGGCCGTCCTCAATGACGGACGGCGGATCACGGTGCCCCCGCCCCAGGACTCCCGCGTCCTGGACGACGTCCCGGAGCCGCCCCTTCCGGAGCCCCTGCCGCCCGGGCCGAGCCGCAGCGCCCCGCTGGGGCTGGTCGCGGGCGCCCGCAGCGGCGACAAGGGCGGGAACGCCAACGTCGGCGTCTGGACCCGCACCGACGACGCCTGGCGGTGGCTCGCGCACGAGCTGACCGCCGAGCGGTTCCGGGAGCTGATCCCCGAGAGCCGCCCGCTGAAGGTGACCCGGCACGTGCTGCCGAACCTGCGCGCCCTGAACTTCGTCGTCGAGGGCGTCCTCGGCCAGGGCGTCGCCGCCCAACACCGCTTCGACCCGCAGGCCAAGGCGCTCGGCGAATGGCTGCGCTCCCGCCACCTGGAGATACCGGAGGCTCTGCTGTGACCGTCCTGACCTCCGCGCTCGACACCGCCGGCGCCGACTTCCGGGCCAACCGGGAGGCGATGCTCGCCAAGCTCGCCGCACTCGACGCCGAGCACGCCAAGGCCCTCGCGGGCGGCGGCGAGAAGTACGTCGCACGGCATCGGGGGCGCGGCAAGCTCCTCGCCCGCGAGCGCATCGAACTGCTCCTCGACCCCGACACGCCCTTCCTGGAGCTGTCCCCCCTGGCCGCCTGGGGCAGCGACCACACCGTCGGCGCGTCCCTGGTCACCGGCATCGGGGTCGTCGAGGGCGTCGAATGCCTGATCACCGCCAACGACCCGACCGTGCGAGGCGGAGCGAGCAACCCCTGGTCCCTGAAGAAGGCCCTGCGCGCCAACGACATCGCGCTCGCCAACCGGCTGCCCTGCATCAGCCTCGTCGAGTCCGGCGGCGCCGACCTGCCCTCCCAGAAGGAGATCTTCATCCCCGGCGGCGCCATCTTCCGCGACCTCACCCGGCTGTCGGCCGCCGGCATCCCGACCCTCGCGGTCGTCTTCGGCAACTCCACCGCGGGAGGTGCCTACATCCCCGGCATGTCCGACCACGTGATCATGGTCAAGGAGCGGGCCAAGGTGTTCCTCGGCGGTCCGCCCCTGGTGAAGATGGCGACCGGGGAGGAGAGCGACGACGAGTCCCTGGGCGGCGCCGAGATGCACGCCCGCACCTCCGGCCTCGCCGACTACTTCGCCGTCGACGAGCAGGACGCGCTGCGCCAGGCCCGCCGCGTGGTCGCCCGCCTCAACCACCGCAAGGCCTACGACGATCCGGGCCCGGCCGAGCCGCCCAAGTACGACGCCGACGACCTCCTCGGCATCGTCCCCGGCGACCTGAAGAGCCCCTTCGACCCGCGCGAGGTCATCGCCCGGATCGTCGACGCCTCCGACTTCGACGAGTTCAAGCCGCTGTACGGCACGAGCCTGACGACCGGCTGGGCCACCCTCCACGGCTATCCCGTGGGAGTGCTGGCGAACGCCCGGGGCGTCCTCTTCAGCGAGGAGTCCCAGAAGGCCGCCCAGTTCATCCAGCTCGCCAACCAGCGCGACATCCCGCTGCTCTTCCTGCACAACACCACCGGCTACATGGTCGGCAAGGAGTACGAGCAGGGCGGCATCATCAAACACGGCGCGATGATGATCAACGCCGTGTCCAATTCGAAGGTGCCGCACCTGTCGGTCCTCATGGGCGCCTCCTATGGCGCCGGCCACTACGGCATGTGCGGCCGCGCCTACGACCCGCGCTTCCTGTTCGCCTGGCCCAGCGCCAAGTCCGCCGTCATGGGCCCGCAGCAGCTCGCGGGCGTGCTGTCGATCGTCGCCCGCCAGTCGGCCGCCGCGAAGGGACAGCCGTACGACGACGAGGCCGACGCCGCGCTGCGCGCCATGGTCGAGCAGCAGATCGAGTCCGAGTCGCTGCCGATGTTCCTGTCCGGGCGGCTCTACGACGACGGCGTCATCGACCCGCGCGACACCCGCACCGTCCTCGGCCTGTGCCTGTCCGCGATCCACACCGCCCCCTACGAGGGCGCGCGCGGCGGCTTCGGCGTCTTCCGGATGTGAGGAACCTTCAGTGATCACTTCTGTGCTGGTCGCCAACCGGGGCGAGATCGCCTGCCGCGTCTTCCGCACCTGCCGCGAGCTGGGCATCCGTACGGTCGCCGTGCACTCGGACGCCGACGCGCACGCCCTCCACGCGCGCGTGGCCGACGCGAGCGTCCGCCTCCCGGGGGAGGCGCCCGCCGACACCTACCTGCGCGGCGACCTGATCGTGAAGGCGGCCGTCGCGGCCGGAGCGGACGCCGTGCACCCCGGCTACGGCTTCCTCTCCGAGAACGCCGACTTCGCCCGGGCCGTCCTGGACGCCGGCCTGACCTGGATCGGCCCGCCCCCCGAGGCCATCGAGGCGATGGCGTCCAAGACCCGCGCCAAGCAACTCATGGGCATCGAGCCCCTCACCGAGGTCACCGAGGCCGACCTGCCCGTGCTGGTGAAGGCGGCCGCGGGCGGCGGCGGCCGCGGCATGCGCGTCGTACGGCGCCTGACGGACCTGGACGCCGAACTGGCCGCGGCGCGCGCGGAAGCGGCGAGCGCCTTCGGCGACGGCGAGGTCTTCGTCGAGCCGTACGTCGAGCACGGCCGCCACGTCGAGGTGCAGATCCTCGCCGACACGCACGGCACGGTATGGCCGCTCGGCACCCGCGACTGCTCCCTCCAGCGCCGCCACCAGAAGGTCATCGAGGAGGCCCCGGCCCCCGGACTCCCCGGCGAACTGGAGGAGGAACTGCACGCCCTCGCTGTACAGGCGGCGCGGGCCGTGGACTACGTGGGCGCCGGCACGGTCGAGTTCCTCGTCGCCGACGGCAGGGCCCACTTCCTGGAGATGAACACCCGCCTCCAGGTCGAACACCCGGTGACCGAGGCCGTGTTCGGCATCGACCTGGTCGCGGAACAGATCCGTGTCGCCGAGGGCCACCCCCTCGACCCCGAGCCGCCCCGCGCGCGGGGCCACGCCGTGGAGGCCCGCCTGTACGCCGAGGACCCCGCCCGGGACTGGTCCCCGCAGACCGGCCGCCTGCACCGCCTCGCCCCGCCCGAAGGCATCCGCCTCGACACCGGCTACACCGACGGCGACACCATCGGCGTCCACTACGACCCGATGATCGCCAAGGTCGTGGCCCACGCCCCCACCCGCCCGGAGGCCGTCCGCAAGCTCGCCTCCGCCCTGGAACGAGCCGCGATCCACGGCCCCGTCACCAACCGCGACCTCCTGGTCCGCTCCCTGCGCCACCCCGAGTTCACCGCGGCCCGCATGGACACCGGCTTCTACGACCGCCACCTCCCGGACCTGACCGCGCCGTCCCCCGACCCGCACGCCCCCCTGGCCGCCGCCCTCGCCGACGCCCACGCCCGCTCCCGCCCCGGCTTCGGCGGCTGGCGCAACGTCCCCTCGCAGCCGCAGACCAAGCGCTACCTGATGGCGGGGGAGGAGCACGAGGCCCGCTACCGGCACGGCAGGCGGGGCCTGGAGGCGGACGGGGTGCGGGTGGTGCACGCCGACGCGCGTCTCGTGATCCTCGAAGTGGACGGGGTCCGGCGCCGCTTCGAGGTCTCCCGCCACGGCGACCAGGTCTACGTCAACACCACCGCCCTCACCGCCCTGCCCCGCTTCCCCGACCCCACCGCACAGCACGCCCCCGGCTCCCTCCTGGCCCCCATGCCGGGCACGGTCGTCCGCGTGGCCGACGGCCTCACGGCGGGAGCACCGGTGAAAGCCGGCGAGCCCCTCCTCTGGCTGGAGGCGATGAAGATGCAGCACAAGATCACCGCGCCGGCCACGGGAACGCTGACCGACCTGTGCGTCGCACCAGGGCAACAGGTCGAGCCGGGCGCCCTGCTGGCTGTGGTGAAGGAAGCCTCTTAGGGGCGCGGGGCCGCATCGATGTGCGGCTCCGCCGCGTGAGCGCGACAAGCCACATCCGGCCCGCACCGAAAGGACTTCCGATGGACACCGAAGACCACAAGGCGCTCCGAGAAGCCGTCGCCGCCCTGGGCAAACGCCACGGCCGCGAAGGCGACCCCGATCAACTCTGGGCCGAGGCAGGCAAACTCGGCTACCTGGGCGTCAACCTGCCGGAGACACACGGCGGTGGAGGCGGCGGCATCTCCGAACTCTCCATCGTCCTCGAAGAACTCGGCGCCGCCGGCTGCCCCCTCCTCATGCTGGTGGTCTCACCGGCGATCTGCGGCACGGTCATAGCCCGCTTCGGCACAGCGGCACAGAAGGAAACCTGGCTCCCCGGCCTGTCCGACGGCACCCGCCGGATGGCCTTCGGCATCACGGAACCCGACGCCGGCTCCAACAGCCACCGCATCACCACCACCGCCCGCCGCGACCCGGACACCGGGGACTGGATCCTCACCGGTCGCAAGGTCTTCATCTCCGGCGTCGACATCGCGGACGCGACCCTCATCGTCGGCCGCACCGAAGACGCCCGCACCGGCCGCCTCAAGCCCTGCCTGTTCATCGTCCCGCGCGACGCACCCGGCTTCACCCGCCGCCCCATCGACATGGAACTCCACGCGGCGGAGAAGCAGTTCGAACTCGTCCTGGACGACGTACGCCTGCCCGCCGACGCCCTCGTCGGCGACGAGGACGCGGGCCTCCTCCAGCTCTTCGCCGGCCTCAACCCCGAACGCATCATGACGGCCGCCTTCGCGATCGGCATGGGCCGGTACGCCCTCGCCAAGGCCGTCGAGTACGCCCGCGACCGCACCGTCTGGAACACCCCCATCGGCGCCCACCAGGCCATCGCCCACCCCCTCGCCCAGGCCCACATCGACCTCGAACTCGCCCGCCTGATGATGCAGAAGGCCGCCGCCCTCTACGACGCCGGCGACGACCTGGGCGCCGGAGAGGCCGCCAACATGGCCAAGTACGCCGCAGGGGAGGCCTGCGTGAAGGCCGTCGACCAGGCCGTGCACACCCTCGGCGGCAACGGACTCACCCGCGAGTACGGCCTCGCCTCGCTGATAACGGCCGCGCGCGTGGCTCGTATCGCGCCGGTCAGCCGGGAGATGATTCTCAACTACGTCTCCCACCAGACCCTGGGCCTGCCCAAGTCGTACTGAGACGGCCCGCGCGCGAGGAGGAACCAGCCATGTTCCGCAGCGAGTACGCAGACGTCCCGCCCGTCGACCTCCCCATCCACGACGCCGTCCTGGCCCGGGCCGCCGAGTTCGGCGACATCCCGGCCCTCATCGACGGCACCGACGGCACCACCCTCTCGTACGAGCAGGTGGACCGGTTCCACCGGCGCGTCGCCGCCGCCCTCGCCGAGGCCGGCGTCCGCAAGGGCGACGTCCTCGCCCTGCACAGCCCCAACACCGTCGCCTTCCCCACCGCGTTCTACGCCGCCACGCGCGCCGGTGCCACCGTCACCACCGTGCACCCGCTCGCCACCGCCCAGGAGTTCGCCAAGCAGCTCACCGACTCGGCGGCCCGCTGGATCATCACCGTCTCACCCCTGCTGGACATCGCCCGCCGGGCCGCCGAACTCGCGGGCGGCGTCCGCGAGATCTTCGTCTGCGACAGCGCGACCGGTCACCGCTCCCTGATCGACATGCTGGCCACCACCGCCCCCGAGCCGCGGATCGACGTCGACCCCGCCGAGGACGTCGCGGCCCTGCCGTACTCCTCCGGCACCACCGGCACCCCCAAGGGCGTGATGCTCACCCACCGGCAGATCGCCACCAACCTCGCGCAACTCCACCCGGCGATACCCGCCGGCCCGGGAGACCGCGTCCTGGCGGTCCTGCCCTTCTTCCACATCTACGGCCTCACGGCCCTCATGAACGCCCCCCTCCGGCAGGGCGCCACGGTCGTCGTCCTGCCCCGCTTCGACCTGGAACAGTTCCTCGGGGCCATCCAGAACCACCGCATCACCGCCCTGTACGTGGCCCCGCCGATCGTGCTCGCCCTCGCCAAGCACCCGGCCGTCGCCCAGTACGACCTGTCGTCCCTGAAGTACATCGTCAGCGCCGCCGCCCCCCTGGACGCCCGCCTCGCCGCCGCCTGCTCCCAACGCCTGGGCCTGCCGCCCGTCGGCCAGGCCTACGGCATGACGGAACTGTCACCCGGCACCCACGTCGTCCCCCTGGACGCCATGCGCGACGCGCCCCCCGGCACGGTCGGCAAGCTCATCGCCGGCACCGAGATGCGCATCGTCTCCCTCGACGACCCCGGCAAGGACCTCCCCGCCGGCGAATCCGGCGAGATCCTCATCCGCGGCCCCCAGATCATGAAGGGCTACCTCGGCCGCCCCGACGCCACCGCCGCGATGATCGACACCGACGGCTGGCTGCACACCGGGGACGTGGGCCACGTGGACGAGGACGGCTGGCTGTTCGTCGTCGACCGCGTCAAGGAGCTCATCAAGTACAAGGGCTTCCAGGTGGCCCCCGCCGAGCTGGAGGCCCTCCTCCTCAGCCACCCGGACATCGCCGACGCCGCCGTCATCGGCAGGTACGACGACGACGGCAACGAGACCCCGCACGCGTACGTCGTCCGCCGACCCGCCGCCACCGGCCTCTCCGAGGCGGAGATCATGATGTACGTCGCCGAACGCGTGGCCCCGTACAAGCGGATCCGCCACGTCACCTTCATCGACGGCGTCCCCCGCGCGGCCTCCGGCAAGATCCTCCGCCGACAGCTCAGGGAGAGCGCATGACCCTCGTGACCCGCACACGCGCGCGTGCCGTGGAGACGCTGACCCTCGACTCACCGGACAACCGCAACGCCCTCTCGGCGACCCTCGTCGGCGCACTGTCCGACGCCCTGACGGACGCGGGCAAGGACACCGACGTCCGCGCCGTCGTCCTCACCCACACCGGCAACACGTTCAGCGCCGGCGCCGACCTCAAGGACCCCCCACCCCCCGAGGCCCTCGTCGCCCTGCTCCGCCAGATCGTCGAACTGCCCAAACCGGTCGTCGCCCGCGTCACCGGCCACGTCCGCGCGGGCGGCCTCGGCCTCCTGGCCGCCTGCGACATCGCCGCCGCCTCCTCCGAGGCCACCTTCGCCTTCACGGAGGTCCGCATCGGCGTCGCCCCCGCGGTGATCTCCCTGCCCCTGCTCCCGCGCACGGACCCGCGCGCCCTGTCCCGCTACTACCTCACCGGCGAACGCTTCGACGCGGCGCAGGCGACCAGGACGGGCCTGCTCACCACGCACGGCGACGACGTGGACGCGACCCTCTCACCCATCCTCGACGGCCTGCGCCGCTCCGCCCCCGACGCCCTGGCCGAGACGAAACGGCTGCTCACGACTAGGGTGCTGGAAGCCTTCCACCGGGACGCGGCCGACCTGACCGCGCTCTCGGCCCGGCTGTTCTCCTCCCCGCAGGCACGCGAAGGAATGACGGCCTTCCTCGAACGACGGGATCCGGCATGGGTGGTGTGAGCACGGTCGACCGTGCGGAAAGAGTCCCCAAGCAGGACCGCAGCCGGGCCACCCGGCAGCGGCTCCTCGAAGCCGCCGTGGCCTGCCTCGCCGAACACGGCTGGGCCGGCTCCACCGTCTCCGTCGTCGCGGAACGCGCCGGCGTCTCCCGCGGCGCCGCCCAGCACCACTTCCCGACCCGCGAAGACCTCTTCACGGCCGCCGTGGAATACGTCGCCGAGGAACGCTCCACCGCCCTGCGCGCCCTCTTCCCCGAGGGCGCGGCCGGCGACCGCCACGCGGTCGTGGCGGCCCTGGTCGACCTCTACACGGGACCGTTGTTCCGCGCCGCCCTCCACCTCTGGGTCGCCGCCTCCAACGAGGACCAGCTCCGCCCCCGCGTCACCGAACTCGAATCCCGCGTCGGCCGCGAGACCCACCGCATCGCGGTCGACCTGCTCTCCGCCGACGAATCCGTCCCCGGCGTCCGCGAAACGGTCCAGGGCCTCCTCGACATGGCCCGCGGCCTCGGCCTCGCCAACCTCCTCACCGACGACGCGGCCCGCCGGGAGCGGGTCGTGACGCAGTGGGCGGAACTGCTGGACGAGGCGCTGGGGTGACGCCCCAGGCCCTCACGGACTGAGCCGCTCCACCCGCCAGCTCCCGTCCGGCTGCTCCACGTACCGCAACCGGTCGTGCAGCCGGTTCTCGCGGCCCTGCCAGAACTCCACCGTCTGCGGCGCCACCCGGAAACCGCCCCAGTGCGGCGGCACCGGCACCTGCTCGCCCTCCGGGTAGCGGGCGGCCAGCTCCGCGTACGCCCCGTCGATGTCGGCACGCGTGGAGACCACCGAGGACTGCGCGCTGGCCCACGCCCCCAGCTGGGAGCCGTGCGGCCGGGTCCGGAAGTACGCCGCCGTCTCGTCCCGGCCGGTGCGCCGCGCGACCCCGGTGACGATGACCTGCCGGGCCATCGGATGCCACGGGAACAGCAGCGAGACGTACGGGTTCTCCGCCAGGTCACGGGCCTTGCGCGAGTCGTAGTTCGTGTAGAAGACGAACCCCTGCTCGTCGAAGTGCTTCAGCAGCACCGTACGGGAGCTGGGCCGGCCCTCGGCATCGGCCGTCGAGACGATCATGGCGTTCGGCTCGAACAGCCCGCCGTCCGTCGCGGCCTGTTTGAACCAGCGCGCGAACTGCTCGACGGGGGTGGCGGCCAGCTCGGTCTCGGAGAGCCCCTCGGCCCGGTACTGCTTGCGCATCGAGGCCAGATCGAAGGGGACGGCGTCGCGGTCGGTCACCCGGTCATCTTGCCGTACGGACGGTGTCCTTCGTCACTGCCTGGCACTGAGTGCCGTGAACCCTCCCCAAGGATGGCACTCGGGGATATCGTTTCCGTGCCGTTCCGGTTGGGTGACCGCCAGCCGCACGGGGCATCACAGGGGAGACCGGCCAGGACCGCGAGTCACCGCACACGACCGTGGATCCACCGGACGGCCGCCCGCTTCGCAAGCTGACTGACACATGGTTCTTTCGCTCACCCCACCACACCATCTGTCACTTACATCACGAGGAGCCGCCTGATGTCCGACTTCGTACCCGGGCTCGAGGGAGTCGTCGCGTTCGAGACGGAGATCGCCGAACCGGACAAGGAGGGCGGCGCCCTGCGTTATCGGGGCGTCGACATCGAGGACCTCGTCGGCCACGTCTCCTTCGGCAACGTCTGGGGCCTGCTCGTCGACGGCGCCTTCAACCCCGGCCTGCCGCCCGCCGAGCCGTTCCCCATCCCCGTCCACTCCGGCGACATCCGCGTCGACGTCCAGTCGGCCCTGGCCATGCTCGCGCCCGTCTGGGGTCTGAAACCCCTCCTCGACATCGACGCCGAACAGGCCCGCGAGGACCTGGCCCGCGCGGCCGTCATGGCCCTGTCGTACGTCGCCCAGTCGGCCCGCGGCCAGGGCCTGCCCATGGTCCCGCAGCGCGAGATCGACAAGGCCCGGTCCGTCGTCGAACGCTTCATGATCCGCTGGCGCGGCGAGCCCGACCCCAAGCACGTGGCGGCGGTGGACGCCTACTGGACGAGCGCCGCGGAGCACGGCATGAACGCGTCCACGTTCACGGCGCGGGTCATCGCGTCGACGGGCGCGGACGTCGCGGCCGCGCTGTCGGGCGCCGTGGGCGCGATGTCCGGCCCGCTGCACGGCGGTGCCCCCTCCCGGGTCCTGCACATGATCGAGGAGATCGAGCGCACGGGCGACGCCGAGGCGTACGTCAAGAAGACCCTCGACAAGGGTGAGCGCCTGATGGGCTTCGGCCACCGCGTCTACCGCGCCGAAGACCCCCGGGCGAGGGTCCTGCGCCGCACGGCCCGCGAACTGGGAGCGCCCCGCTTCGAGGTCGCCGAGGCCCTGGAGAAGGCGGCCCTGGCGGAACTCCACGCCCGCCGCCCCGACCGCGTCCTCGCGACGAACGTCGAGTTCTGGGCGGCCATCGTCCTGGACTTCGCCGAGGTCCCGGCGCACATGTTCACGTCGATGTTCACCTGCGCCCGCACGGCCGGCTGGTCCGCCCACATCCTGGAACAGAAGCGCACCGGCCGCCTGGTCCGCCCCTCGGCCCGCTACACCGGCCCGGGCACCCGCGACCCCCACGAGATCGACGGCTACGAGGACATCGCCCACTGACCCGCCCCGCGCACGGCCCCACCCGACTCCGGGTGGGGCCGTGCGATCGTCCCCACGCCTCACCCCCCGAGCCGGTCCAGCTCCTCACCGACCGCCTCCCGCAACGGGTCGTGCCGAGCCCCGAGCGCGTACCGCTCCTCGGTCCACATCCCGCGCGGATACAGCCACACGGGCAGTCGCACGAGATCCTCGGGCTCCCAGTCGTAGCGCGGCCACACATGCGCGTGCAGGAAACGGTCCCTGTTCCCGAGAATCTCGAGATTGACCCGCCGAAACCCGGACTCCACCCGGCGGCAGGCCCGCTCGACGGCTTCGCCCAGCCGGTCCATGTCACTCAGGAACGCCAGCCGCCTGCCGCGCGGCAGCTCCGACAGCCGCTCCACCGCGGGATCGTCGGTCAGCAACACCGAGTAGCCGGGCAGGAACTGCACATCACCGATCGCCGCGAACCCGGCGTCCAGCCTCCGCATGACGGCCGGGTTCTCACCCCGCAGGGCACTGCCGACCCGGTCCGTGCGCCACGCGACCGACATGATCACACCCCCGAAAACGCAGACGACCCGCGAGTCTGGGTCCTCCAAAGGAGGAGCCGGCCGGACGTACCGGCGACTCGCGGGTCGGGTGACTGCTTGAGATTGGGCCGGCTGCGCGCTTCGCTCACGCGCTGGCTCGGCACCGCACTGAGTGTGGTGTCGGGCCGCTAGCCCGCAGCCACCTCACGCGTCCGGTTTCCATACATCTGCCGAACCACCTCCTCTCTCGTGTACCTGGAACCCTAGGAAACGGTCCGACTCCGGATCAACCGTTTTTCTGAGACCTTGACTCCATGACGCGGCGGCAGGCGGTTCGCCGGGGCGTTGACGTGGGGATTGCCGCCGTACAACGATTCCTTCAATGTTGTGGGAACTCGGTGTGCGCTGGGTCACGTTCGAGTTGAATGATTGCAAGGAGCGAACCGGCGTGCCGTACGTGCGGACGCAGCCTGCAGGGGGTCCAGGTGAGTGCTTCCCGGCGTAGTGGGACCACGGACGAGCTGGGGCCGGACGAGCCCGGGCGGGACGGTTCGGATGGGTCGGATCTGCTTGCCGCGCTGCTGGACGGGATGGACGCGGCGCTGTGCGCCTTCGACGCCGACGGGGTCGTGACGCACTGGAACCGCGAGGCCGAGCGGATCCTCGGGTGGAGCGCGGAGGAGGCCGTCGGGCGGCAGGGGCTGGCCGGGTGGGCCGTGCGCAGCGCGGACGCCGAGGAGGTCGAGGGCCGGCTGCTGTCCGCGATGCACGCCCCGGGTCGGCAGGTGCACGAGTTCGCGTTGCTGACGAAGGACGGCGGGCGGGTGCTCGTGCGGACGCAGTCGGCGGCCGTGCGGGGGCCCGACGGGAAGCCGGCGGGGGTGTACTGCGCGTTCAGCGAGGTGCACGCGCAGATCGACCTGGAGCGGTCGATCGCGCTGAGCGAGGCGCTGTTCGAGGACGCCAGCTGGGGTGTCGTGCTGGTGGACGTCGATCTGCGGCCGGCCGTGGTGAACGCGCACGCGGCCCGGGCGCTGGGCACGGGGCGCACGTCGGTGCTGGGGCGACCGCTGGGGGAGCTGCTCGCGCAGGGTGTGGAGGAACTGGAGAGCGCGCTGCAGCATGTGCTCGCCGAGGGCGCGCCGCCGGCACCGGCCGAGATGTGGGTGACTGTGCGCACGCCGCAGGGCGAGCAGCGGCGGTGCTGGCGCAGCGGCTTCCTGCGGCTGGCCTCGCCGTTGGCGGAGGAGCCGGTTCCGCTGGGAGTGGGCTGGCTGTTCCAGGACGTGACGGAGGCCAAGCAGGGCGAGCAGGAGGCGTCGCTGCTGCGGTTCCGTACGCAGCAGCTGCACCGTGCGTCGCGGGCGGCCGCCGAGTGCGAGGACCCGGCGGAGGCGGCGACCGTCCACCTGGACTTCGCGCTGGCCGGGTTCGCCGACCATGCGCTGATCGACCGGGTGGCGGGCGGTGCGCTCACCGACGCGGAGGCGGAGGGGCCGGTACGGCTGGTGCGGGTGGCGGCCACGCCTTCCGGTGCGCCCGGGCCGAGCAGGCTCGCCGGCCGGGCGGGTCTGCCCGTGCGGTACGCGGAGGGGCATCCGGCTCTGCAGTGCGTGGAGCGGGTGGGTGCGCTGCGGGCGAGCGCGGGCGCGGTGCGGCCGGAGGAGGCGCGGGAGTGGGCGCTGGCCCGGCAGTGGCCGCCGGACGCGGTGCACGCGCTGTGCGCGGTGCTGCGCAGCCGGGCCCGGACGCTGGGCGTCGTGACGTTCCTGCGGGGTGCGGGGCGCAGCGCGTTCGAGCGGTCCGACGCGGTGTACGCGGAGGACGTGGCGGTGCGGATCGCGGCGGCGCTGGATCTGGCGGGGTTGTCGGACGAGGAGTGAGGGCGCGCCGGGCCGCCGGTCGCTTCCGCCCAGTCGCTTCAGTGCCGGTAGAAGATCCGGTCCCGGTACTGCTCCATGACCCGCCTGTTCCACTCGTGTCCGCCGTCGACGTTCCCGGAGCGCAGCAGCGGGGGCTCGATGCCGCGGTCGGCGAGGGTGGCGGCGGCCGTCGCCATGACGGCCTGGAGGAGGGCCGAGGTGACGACCGTGGAGGCGGGGGCGAAGGGGGCGGGCACCTTGTCGTGGGTGAGTTCCGCGTCGCCGACCGCGATCTTCGAGTCGAGGACGAGGTCGCAGTGGTCCTTCAGGTACGTGCCCGAGACGTGCCGGGACGTCGTCTGCGCGGCGTAGGCCACGGAGGTCACGCCGATGACGCGCACGCCCAGGGCGCGGGCTTTCACGGCCATCTCGACGGGCAGGGCGTTGCGTCCCGAGAGGGAGATGATCAGCAGGGCGTCGCCGTCGCGGAGCGGGGAGCTGTCCAGGACGGCGCTCGCGAGGCCGTCGACGCGTTCCAGGGCGGAGCCGAGGGGCGCGGGCATGACGTCGACGCCGACGACGCCCGGCACGGCGAGCAGGTTCATCAGGGCGAGGCCGCCGGCGCGGTAGACGAGGTCCTGCGCGGCGAGGGAGGAGTGCCCGGCGCCGAAGGCGAAGAGGCGGCCCCCGTTGGCGACGGTGTCGGCGAGGAGGGTGCCGGCCGCCGCGATGCTGTCGGCCTCCTCGTCGCGCACCCGGCGCAGCAGGTCGATCGCGGCGTCGAGGAACTGGCCGGCCGGCGCGCGGTCGCTCATACGGGGTCCCTTCAGGCTGGCCTCGCTGGCTGGTGTCGCGCATCACGGTGCGGTCTGGACCAGTGCGGTGTCAATACGGCCGTGGGAGCGGTGCCGCGGGCGCTCCGGGGCCCTGGAGGACGGGTTCGTGTTCCTCCGTCGGCCCGCGGGACGGACCGCTTCCCCGCCCGCGGCACGGTTGTCGGTGGTATCCGGCAGAATTGGGTGCAGGGCCAGCGCACGCGCCGGTGAGCCGTTCCAGCCTCCGGCAGATCTCATCGAGGGGCACGTATGTCCGGACTGATCGACACCACGGAGATGTATCTCCGCACCATCCTCGAGCTGGAGGAAGAGGGTGTGGTCCCCATGCGCGCCCGTATCGCCGAGCGGCTCGACCAGAGCGGGCCGACGGTGAGCCAGACCGTGGCGCGGATGGAGCGCGACGGCCTGGTGTCCGTCGCCAGCGACCGGCACCTGGAGCTCACCGACGAGGGCCGCCGTCTGGCCACGCGTGTGATGCGCAAGCACCGGCTCGCCGAGTGTCTGCTCGTCGACGTGATCGGTCTGGAGTGGGAGCAGGTCCACGCCGAGGCGTGCCGGTGGGAGCACGTGATGAGCGAGGCCGTGGAGCGCCGTGTGCTGGAGCTGCTGCGGCACCCGACGGAGTCGCCGTACGGCAACCCGATCCCGGGCCTGGAGGAGCTCGGCGAGAAGGACGGCGCCGACCCGTTCCTGGACGAGGGCATGGTGTCGCTGGCCAGCCTCGACCCGGGCGCCGAGGGCAAGACGGTCGTGGTACGCCGGATCGGCGAGCCGATCCAGACGGACGCGCAGCTGATGTACACGCTGCGCCGCGCGGGCGTGCAGCCCGGCTCGGTGGTGAGCGTGACGGAGTCGGCGGGCGGGGTGCTGGTGGGCAGCGGCGGCGAGGCGGCCGAGCTGGAGTCGGACGTCGCCTCCCACGTGTTCGTCGCCAAGCCCTGATCCGTACCGCCTCGCACCGAGCGGTCGGCTGGCGCCGCGCGGCCGGGTCGTGCCGGGCGTGCCGGCTCGTGTCGAGCGGCCGGGTCGTGCCGGGCGTGCCGGTTCGTGTCGAGCGGTCGGCTGGCGCCGAGCGGGCCGGATCGTGCCGGTTCCCTGCCGAGCGGCCGGAATCGCGTGAGCGTGCCGGGCCGTGCCGAGTGGCCGGGGCGGGACCAGCGTGCCGGGGACCTGCCGGTCTGGTCACGTGGTGCACGGCGGGCCGTCGTCACGTGCCGCCAGGCGCGGTGCGTCTGGCGCGTTGGCGTGATCCGTACCGGATCCTGTATTCAGTCCGTCGAATGGCAGCGCTCGTCCGCTTCCCGTGCGACGCTGTCGCGTGAGGCATATGACCTGAGGGGCTCTGGGCCGTGGCTCGACAGCGATGTCGCCCGGCCGGGGAGGGGGCGGGAGGATGTGCCGTTCGTGCCGTACGGATGGGGAGGGCCCCGGCGCCGTGTGGCGCCGGGGCCTGTCCTCCCCTGTGCTGACCCGGAGCCCCGAGCTCTCAGAGTCATCCCCCTCGGACCGTTTTCCCCGAGCGGTCCGCCTCCCGCTGAAGATCTCCCCTCGGCCGAGGCGATCAATCCTTGGAGGCGGTCACTCGAACGAGGGGTGTTGCCCGCGAGAACGGTCTCATCGAATAGTTATTCGATAATCTGCGGGTGATGAACCAACCGGAATGTGCGCTACAGGGGATGTGCACACCGACAGGACCACCAGGAACGGCAACAGGCACAGCAGGCAGAACACGGTTCACAGGACCGGCCGGCTCGAGAGCCGCGGTCCGCGCGAAGCTTGGGGGGTGCCAGGACATGGCGCGACGCATCGACGTGACCGGGACGGGCGGCGTACGCCTCGCGGCCTGGGAGTTCGGCGACCCGCCCAAGACGGATCCGGCCGGATCCGATCCAGCGCCGGACGGCTCCCCGGGCGTCCTGTTACTGCACGGCCTCATGGGCCGCGCCTCCCACTGGGCCCCCACCGCGCGCTGGCTCTCCGCCCGGTACCGCGCGGTCGCCCTCGACCAACGCGGCCACGGCCGCAGCGACAAGCCCCCGCAGGGCTCCTTCACGCGTGACGCCTACGTCGACGACGCCGAGGCCGCCCTCGAGCAGCTCGGCCTCGCCCCGGTCGTCCTCATCGGCCACGCCATGGGCGCGCTGACCGCCTGGCAGCTCGCCGCCAGGCGTCCCGACCTGGTCCGCGGACTGGTCATCTGCGACATGCGGGCCTCCGCGCTCGGCGCCGCGTCGCAGCGCGAGTGGGACCAGTGGTTCAAGTCCTGGCCGCTGCCCTTCGCCACGCTCGCCGACGTGCGCAAGTGGTTCGGCGAGGACGACCCCTGGGTGGAGCGGCCGAATCCCGCCCGCGGCGAGTTCTACGTCGAGGTGATGGCCGAGTCCCCGGACGGCTGGCGTCCCGTCTTCGAACCGGAACAGATGCTCCGCTCCCGTGAGACGTGGGTGTACGACGCGCACTGGGAGGAGCTGGCCCAGGTTCAGTGCCCCGCCCTGGTCGTGCGCGGCCTGGACGGCGAGCTGGGCCGCGCCGAGGCCCAGGAGATGGTCCGCGTCCTGCCCCGCGGCCAGTACGCGGAGGTCGCCGACGCCGGCCACCTGGTCCACTACGACCAGCCGGAGGCGTGGCGCGCGGCCATCGAACCCTTCCTGGACTCGCTCGACCGTGACTGAGCCCCGCCCCGCTCACCCCTTGCTGACCGCCCCCAGGATCTCCGGCAGTCGCCGGGCCGTCTGCGGCGCGGCCAGGCGCAGGCCCGCCGCCGTGAGCCCCGCCGCGTACGCCGCGCCCACCGGCAGCAGCAGCCACGTCCAGTCGTCGCCCCCCGCGCTCACGTTCAGCCAGATCGTGAGCGCGATGACGGGCGCGCACAGCACGGCGGCCGCGATCATCCCGCCGAAGATGGAGATCCAGGCGAGTCCGGTCTGCCCGGGGGCGACGTTCTTGTAGCCCTCCTGCGGGATGGAGTAGGGGAAGCGGGCGGACGTCCACGCCCCGGTCGCGAGCATCGCGCCGAGCAGCGCGAAGGACAGCCCCAGCGCCTCGGGCAGCCGCCGCCAGTCGCCGAGCATCGCGGTCGTCACGACCGTCACCAGCGTCGCGTACGGCAGGGTGATCAGCAGCAGGGCGTACGCCCGGGCCCGCAGCTCGACGTAGGCGTCCCGTGTCGAGGAGATCGTCATGGCGACGATCCAGAACGCCGAGGTGTCCTGCCCGAACTGGTTGTACATCTGGATGCCGAGCATCCCGGCGGCGAAGCACGCGAAGTACACGGACCCGGTGCCCTGCCAGGCGTTGAACACCGGCACGATCAGCCCGATCGCGAGCGAGGTCACCCACGCGGCCTTGGTCTTGGGGTCGCGCCACACGTACCGCAGGCTGCGCTCCATGACCGTGCCGGTGCGGCCCGCGGGCAGCAGCCGCCCGAGCCCGCTCGACGTCCGCTCGCGGGCGGCCGAACCGGCGGCCGGCAGGGTGGAGCCGTCGGGCGAGGTCATCAGCCGGGTCAGATGCCGGGACCACACGGCGATCAGCACCACCAGCGCCGCCGCGCTCAGGGCGAGTTGGGCGGCGGCGACCCCGTACGAGCCCTCGCTCACCGAGTGCACCGCCCCGATCGCGGACGCCGGCGGCAGCCACCCCACGACGTCCGCCACCGGGTCCAGCTCCCCGAGCCCGGACGAACCGAGCTGCTGCGCGCCGAAGTTGACGACCTGCGCCCCGATCGCGATGACCAGCCCGCTCAGCACCGCCAGGTCCCGCCCCTTGCGGCTGCTCAGCAGCCGGACGTTGGCGGCGGCGACGGCCCGCGCGAACGCCACGCACACGAGCAGCGCCAGCACGACGGCCACCACCCCGACGGCGTAGGCGGCGCCGCCCCGCGCGACGGCGATCGCGGAACCGGCCAGCAGGCACACCGTGAACAGCGGCCCGATCCCGACCAGCGAGGCCGCGAGCAGCGCCCGTACCAGCGGACGGGGCCGCAGCGGCAGCATCACCAGCCGCGTCGGGTCGAGGGTCTCGTCACCGCTGGGGAAGAACAGCGGCATCACCGCCCACCCCAGTCCCAGCACCGCCGTCAGCAGGACGACCAGGGCGTCGATGTGCGCCTGCCCGCGCAGCGCGATCAGGCCGACCATCTGGAGGACGGCGAAGAGCAGCGCGATGACGGCGGACGCGATGTACGCGACCCGCTGCGCGCCGGACCGCCGCAGCCCGTTGCGCAGCAGCGACAGCTTCAGCCGTACGAAGACGGGGGTGATCGCCGGGGCGCTCACCGGGACCCGCCGCCCAGCCAGTCGAGGTCGGACCCGGCGTCCCGGCTCTGCGCGCCGACGAGTTCGAGGAACGCCCGCTGCAGCGACGGCGCCTCGCCGCGCACCTCGGCGAGGGTGCCGGTGGCCCGGATCCGGCCGGCGGCCATCACCGCGACCCAGTCGCACAGCGACTCGACGAGCTCCATGACGTGGGAAGAGAACACCACCGTGGCGCCGGAGGCCGTGTACCGCTCCAGGACGCCCCGGATGGTCTGGGCGGAGACGGGGTCGACGCCCTCGAACGGCTCGTCCAGGAACAGCACTTCGGGGTTGTGGAGGAGGGCCGAGGCGAGCCCGATCTTCTTGCGCATGCCGGTCGAGTAGTCGACGACCAGCTTGTGCTGGTCCCCGGCCAGATCGAGGACGTCGAGGAGCTGCGTGGCCCGCTTGTCGACCTCGGCGCCGGGCAGCCCGCGCAACCGCCCGGTGTACGCCAGCAGTTCCCGCCCCGACAGCCGCTCGAACAGCCGCAGTCCCTCGGGCAGCACCCCGATCCGTGCCTTCACCTCGACGGGGTCCCGCCACACGTCGTGCCCGACGACCTCGACGGTCCCGTGGTCGGGCCGGAGCAGCCCGGTCACCATCGACAGCGTGGTGGTCTTCCCGGCCCCGTTCGGCCCGACCAGCCCGATGAACTTGCCCGCGGGCAACTCCAGATCGATCCCGGCGACAGCGACCTGCTGCCCGAACCGCTTCCAGAGCCCCTGCACACGCACAGCGCTGGATCCCACCGCGCCTCCCTCCGTCACCGTGCACCCTACGGTGGGGCATCGCCCTTCTTTCAGGGGCGCGGGGAACTGCGCGACCGACCACGACGAAGCCGCAGCCGCCATCCGACGGCAACCAGGCAGACGACCAAGCGCTATCGATCCCGACCGCACGCATAGGCCAACGGCGAGATCAACTCCTCCGCATCCGGCAGCCACCGATTCGCAGGCGTGGGCCGGCAGGCCCACTGCACGGCCCCCCGGGACCCGAACCGCGTCGGCGGCGCCGCCACGTACGCCCCCTCACCCAGCACGGTCAGATCCAGCGAGGACAACGACCACCCCAGCTTCCGCACCAGATCCGGCACCTTCACCGAGGCCCCCGGCAGCACGAAGAACTCCATCCGCCGGTCCGGCGTGAGCGTCACCGGCCCCAGCGTCAGCTCCATCCGCTCCATCCGCGCCAGCGCCAGGAACCCGGCGGTCTCCGGCACGGAGATCGCGTCGAACGTCCGCCCCGTGGGCAGCAGGATCGACGCGGTCGGCTGCTTCTGCCACATGCGGCGCGCGACCGTCGCGCTGCCCGTCGCCTGCGTCGCCCAGTCGGGGCGCGCCGGGTGTGAGCCCGGTGCCGGACACGCGGCGTCACCGCAGGAGCAGCGCTGACTTCCGTCGACGGCTTCCAGCCAGGTGCCCGGGAACACGTCCCAGTGGCGCTCCTCGGCGTAGCGGACGGCGGTCTCCAGCAGCGATTCCCCGCGCTGCTTCGGGATCTGAGCGGCTTCGGTGCCGGCGATCGTCTCTTCCACGATGAACACAACTCTGGTCGTCACCAGGGGTTACGCCCGCCCGCGTGCGCGGGGAGGAGCATCCCGGCCGTGGCCGGGGCGCATGGGTGCATGTGCGGGGGCGCGCAGGAGGATCCGTGGCCGGAGGTGGGTAGCCACGAGTGGGGCCGGCACCAGCCGTTACCCCGGCAATCCTCACATGCCTCGCATTTTCGCCTGGTCGGCGGGGCATTGATCTTCACGGCCGGATCTTTTCGCTGGGACGTGAGGGGTTCGGCCGCGGAAGACACGTCAACTCGGTGCGTGGGCAGGCACCGCAGCCACAGGGGGTACGCCATGGCCGCAAGGCCGCTCGTCGCTCGGCAGCCGAACGAACGGCTGCAGGCGCTCATCCAGGAAGCCGGATGCTCCAACGCCGGCCTCGCCCGCCGGGTCAACATGTGCGGGGCCGAGCACGGCCTCGACCTGCGCTACGACAAGACGTCCGTGGCGCGCTGGCTGCGCGGGCAGCAGCCGCGGGGCAGGGCTCCGGCGATCATCGCCGAGGCGCTGGGCCGCAAACTCGGCCGTACGGTCACGATCGACGAGATCGGCATGGCCAACGGCAAGAACCTCGCCTCGGGCGTGGGCCTCCAGTTCTCGCCGACGGTACTGGGGGCCATCGAGCAGGTCTGCGAGCTGTGGCGCAGCGACGTGGGGCGGCGGGACTTCCTGTCCGGCTCCTCCGTCGCCGCGTCGGCGCTGGTCGAGCCCAGCCGGGACTGGCTGATCTCCGCGCCGGACGCGCAGGTGTCGCGCTCGGGCGGGCCGCGGGTGGGGCAGTCCGACGTGCAGGCGGTACGAGCCATGACCCAGGCGCTGGTGGACCTCGACCACCAGTACGGCAGCGGGCATGTGCGGCCGGTCGTCGTGCACTACCTCAACAGCGTCGTCTCCGGGCTGCTGGCGGGGTCGTACCGGGAGGCGGTCGGGCGGGACCTGTTCGCCGCGGTGGCCCGGCTGACGGAGCTCGCCGGGTACATGGCCGTCGACACGGGGCAGCCCGGGCTGGCGCAGCGCTACTACATCCAGGCCCTGCGGCTGGCCCAGGCGGCCGGGGACCGCGGCTACGGCGGGTACGTGCTCGCCGCCTCCATGAGCCACCTCGCCGCGCAGCTCGGGAACCCGCGGGAGATCGCGCAGTTGGCGCGGGCGGCGCAGGAGGGGGCGCGGGGGCGCGTGACGCCGCGTGCGGAGTCGATGTTCCACGCGGCGGAGGCGCGCGGGCACGCCCTGATGGGCGACGCGCGCGCCGCCCAGTCGGCGGCCGGGCGCGCGGTGTGCGCCCTGGAGGCGGCCGACCCGGCCGCCGGGGACGACCCGGTGTGGATCGCACACTTCGACGAGGCGTACCTCGCCGACGAGTTGGCCCACTGCCACCGCGACCTGGGGCAGGCCGAGGCGGCGGCGCGGTGCGCGCAGGAGTCGCTGGCCGGGCATCCCGAGACGCGGGCGCGCCGCCGGGCCATCGGCTACGTGCTTCTCGCCACGGCGCAGGTGCAGCAGCGCGAGATCGAGGAGGCGTGCAGCACGGGCATGAAGGCCGTCGAACTGCTGGAGGGGCTGCGGTCCAACCGGGGCGCCGAGTATCTGGAGGACTTCCAGCAGCGGTTGGAGCCGTATCGGGACGAGGCCGTGGTAAGGGAGTTCGGGGCGCGGCTGGACCTGCAGGCCGCAGCGTGAACACGGGGTCTGCGGATGCGTGAACGTGCGGAAAACGGCTGCTCGGCGCGCGGGAGGTGAGGTGAGCGGCGCGCCATGACCCGGTGGTGTGGCCGCGCTCACAGGGGAGGAGGTCGCGCCCTGTGCTGCGTGGCACCGGGCTCAGGGGACCCGGTAGCGTGACCCGACGATTCACAAGGTCCCCCATTAGTAGGAGTCCCGGTGACGCAGAGTGGACGGGGCGAGGAGCCCTCGGCGCGCCCCGCGCGCGAAGGCATCGTGCTGCCCTCGGACGGCGGCGAACCGCTGCTGCCGGGCATGACGGGCGGACCCGGTGACGCACCCGGCGGCCGCCGGCCCGGCCCGGCCCCGGCCGCGGCCCCGGCGGAGGGCCAGACCTGGGGCCAGCCGTGGGGCCCCGACCAGCAGACCCCGCCGCCACCGCCGGGCGGGCACTGGCAGTCCCCGCAGCCCCAGCAGTGGACCACCCCGGAACCCCCGGCCTGGGACACCCGGCACACCCCCGGCGCACAGGGCTCGGGCGCGCTCCCCCCGGAGGGCACGCAGCCCCCGAACCCGTACGCCGGGCAACAGCCGTCGCCGGACAACGGCCCCTACGCCACCCCTGGCGGGGCAGCCCCACTGCCCCCGGAGGGACCCGCCGGGCACGGAGCCGGCCTCCCGCCGACCTCCGGCCCCTACGGCACCGCCGCCACGGGCGGCCGCCTGCCGCAGCCCGACGCGTACGGTTCCCAGCCCGCACCGCAGGCCGGCGCGTACGGCACACCGGCGGGAGACGGCTCGCTGCCGCAGGCGGGGCCTGGTGGGCCCGGTTCCGCTCCGGGCGGTGGTCCGCTGCCGCAGGTCGACGCGTACGGCTCTCCGGCCGGGGACGGCTCGCTGCCGTCGGCCGCTGCCGGATACGGGGCTCACGCCGGGGGCGACCTGCCGCCGGGCCAGGCGTACCCGACCGCCGCCTATGGGCAGGCCGGTGCCGGTAACCCGTTGCCGCCTGCGGTCGATCCGGGTGGCAACGCCGCCGGGGGCGCCCCGCTGCCGCCGGTCTCCGGCGCTCACGGCGCCGCGGCGACCGGCGCGCAGGGGCCCGCGGCCTCCCCCGAGGGCGCCACCCAGTACCTGCCGCCCGTCCCGGCGGACGGGGCCGCCGCGGCCACGCAGTATCTGCCGCCCGTCGCCCCGGCCGCCGACGAGGGGGCGACGCAGTACATACCCCCGGTCGGCCCGGGCGCGCTGCCGCCCGAGATGCCCGCCGGGGAGGACCCCGAGACGACGCGGTTCCTGGGGACCGGCCCCCGGGCATCCGCGGGAGCCGGGCCGTTGCCGCCGGCCTCGAACCCGGACGCCGAGGCGACGCAGTACATCGCGCCGGTGCCCGGCGGGGACAAGCAGCCGCCCGCCGAGTTCGACAACCTCTTCCGCAGCGGGCACGGCGCCGAGAGCCCGGCCGGGGCCACGCAGCAGCTCCCCCGCATCGAGCAGCCGCAGCCCTCGTACGGCGCTCCGCAGCCCTCCCCCGCCCCGCCCGCCGCAGGCCGGTCCCGCGGTGGCCGTACCGGCTCGCGCGTGCCGGTCATCGCGGCCGTCGGCATCGGCATCGCCGTCCTCGGCGTCGGCGCGGGCGCGCTGCTCGCCGGCGGCGGGGGCGACGGCGACGACGGCGGCGACAACAAGACCGTGGCGGCCTCGGCGCCCGCCACGGACGGTTCCGCCTCGCCGTCCGCCGACCCGGCCCGGGCCCAGGCGGTCGAGCTGGACAAGCTCCTCGCCGACAGCGGCGACAGCCGCAGCACGGTGATCAACGCGGTGGCCGACGTCAAGGGCTGCGACAACCTCGCCCAGGCGGCCAAGGACCTGCGCGACGCGGCCAAGCAGCGCACCCAGCTGGTCACCCGGCTCGGCGGGATCCAGGTCGACCGGCTGCCCGACCACGCCGCGCTGACCACCGCCCTCACCAAGGCGTGGCAGGCCTCGGCCTCGGCCGACAACCACTACGCGGCCTGGGCCGACCAGACCGCCGGGAAGAAGGGCTGCAAGAAGGGCCAGGCCCGCGTCACCGCGCAGACCCAGGCGGGCAACCGGGCCAGCGGCGTCGCGACCACGGAGAAGGCGAAGGCGGCCCGGCTGTGGAACGGGATCGCGAAGACGTACGGCCTGACCGAGCGTCAGCCCACGCAGCTGTGACGGACCGGGTCCGGGCGTGAACCGCTGAGCGGGGCGCTCAGTAGTTCACGTCGGCGTCCTGGAGGGTCTTCGTGGTGTCGACGAAGCCCTTCCGCGCCGACACCAGCTGCCCCTCCCGCACCACCTGGAGGGTCACGTTGGCGTTGACCAGGCGCGGGAAGCCGACGGCGGCGAGCTTGTCCTGGAACTTCCAGTGCAGCGTCGGCGTGAGGCCGCCCGTACCGACCTCCAGGCCGTTGTCGAGGGCCTCCGTCACCGTGTCGGCGGTCACCTCGCCGTCGCCGAGCGACTCGACGATCTCCCGGAAGACGGTGTAGGCGATCCACGTGGTCTGCACTCCGGCGTCCGCGGGGTCGATGCGGTTGTCGCCGAAGGCCTGCTCGCGGATCACCCGCTTCATCCCGTCCCAGCGGGGGTCGCTCACCACCGGGTACCAGCCGGTGATGTACGAGCCCTCGTACGGCCCGGACGCCCCGCCGGTCGCGTCGATCACCGTCTGGTCGACGCTGCCGAGGACGGTGGCCGTCCGTACGTCGGAGTAGTCCTCGCGGGCGCGGCGGAAGGAGTCCATGAAGGTGCCGGTGCGGTCCCCGAGCGCGGGCACCACGCACCCCTTGTCCGTCGGGTCGCCGGCCGTCGCCCGCAGCGCACGCGCCGCCTGGCCGTCGTACTCGGTGGCGTCCTCCGCCGCCCGCTGGTCGTTCGCGGCCTCGTGCCCGCCCGCCTTCAGGCCGGAGTCGAGCAGCGGGGGCAACTGGTCGCCCGCGATGGTGTCGGGGCGGATCAGCGTCACTGGCCCGCAGTCGGCGAGCGCGCTGCCGAGACCGGCGAGCAGCGCGGGCTGGCCGCCGTTGACCGGGTAGGACAGGGGGCTGGTGAACTCGGCGTTGGTGATGCCGTAGCCGCCTATGTAGGGGATGCCCGCGCCCTCCAGGGAGGGGAAGAAGGAGTCGGCGTACTGGCTGTAGGATCCTACGACCGCGACGACGTTCTCCTTGGCGGCCCGCCGGGCGCACTTCGCCGCGGCCACGCTGTCGTTGTGGTCGTTGCAGGTCAGCACGTTGAGCTCGCGGCCGTTGATCCCGCCCTTGGCGTTGATCCAGCGGGCGTAGGCGCGGGCGAAGGCGGGCATGCCGGGCTTGTTGGTGGCCTTGGTGTCCTCGGGTGCCCAGGTCATGACGGTGATCGGGTCGTCCCCGGTGCCCCCCGTGGTACCGGGGACGACCCCGCAGCCGGCGAGGAGTGACGCGCACGCGACCGCCGTGCCCGCGGAGAGGACGCCTTTTTTGGCGTGACGGGTGAGGAGGCCGGGGAGGTATGTGCTGGTGATGCGTCGCCTGCCGGTCATGGTTCCGCACGATTCCGTCACACGGCTAACCAGCGAGTGATCTCTGGTCAACAATTGGTGACGCGCAGGTGAATTGCGGGGGCCGGTGAGGATCATGTGGAGGGGAACGTACGATCGATGACCGTGCAAGCTTCGGAGAACTCTTCCCGTCGTGGCCGTCGCTCCTCCACCATGGGCGGCATGCCTGTCAATGACATGCCGTGGTGGCGCTGGCGCAGCAACGTGCGCTCGGCGCTGCACATGCTCTCCGATCCCGTCTTCCAGCGGGACGTCTGGCTGGCCGGCGTGGACGGCTACGGCGACGTGACCGACGCGGTGTACCGGCTCGTCGAGGACACCTGGCTGGACCACTGGTCCGCCGAGAAGTACGTCGGCACGATCTTCCGCGACTCCCAGGAGGCGGCCCTCGTCGACACGGCCGTGCTGCGGGTGCTGCGGATCATGCACCAGGTCGGGCCGGACGCGCCGGTCGCCGCGTACCTGGAGCACCAGGCGTGGCCGGAGGCGGTCCGGGCGGCCCGGGACGCGCACGTCCGGCTCGCCACGAGCGACGGCGAGGAGCCGGACACGCCGCCGCGCAGCCTCGAGGTGCTGCGGATCATGACGAGGTCCGCCTAGCGGGACGATTGCCGGTGTCGTCGTCCCTTGTGGGAACCTGTCGTGCATGAACGAGCAGTCCACCAGCGCCGCGGTCCCGGCCGACCAGTACGTCCTCACCCTTTCCTGCCCGGACAGGAAGGGCATCGTGCACGCCGTGTCGAGCTATCTGTTCATGACCGGTTGCAACATCGAGGACAGCCAGCAGTTCGGCGACCACGACACGGGACTGTTCTTCATGCGGGTCCACTTCTCGGCGGACGCGCCGGTGACCGTGGAGAAGCTGCGGGCCAGCTTCGCGGCGATCGGTGACTCCTTCCAGATGGAGTGGCAGATCAACCGCGGCGACGAGAAGATGCGCATCCTGCTGATGGTCAGCAAGTTCGGGCACTGCCTGAACGACCTGCTGTTCCGGGCGCGGACCGGCGCGCTGCCGGTGGAGATCGCGGGCGTGGTGTCCAACCACACGGACTTCGCCGAGCTGGTGGCCTCCTACAACATCCCCTTCCACCACATTCCGGTGACGAAGGACACGAAGGCCGAGGCGGAGGCGCGGCTGCTCGACATCGTGCGTGAGGAGGGCGTGGAACTGGTCGTCCTCGCCCGCTACATGCAGGTGCTGTCGGACGATCTCTGCAAGGCGCTGGCCGGCCGGATCATCAACATCCACCACTCGTTCCTGCCGAGCTTCAAGGGGGCGAAGCCGTATCACCAGGCTCACGCCCGGGGTGTGAAGCTGATCGGTGCGACCGCCCACTACGTGACGGCCGACCTCGACGAGGGGCCGATCATCGAGCAGGAGGTCGAGCGGGTCGGGCACGACGTGACGCCCGAGGGGCTGGTCGCGATCGGGCGCGATGTGGAGTGCCAGGCGCTGGCGCGGGCCGTGAAGTGGCATGCCGAGCGTCGGATTCTGCTCAATGGGCGGCGGACTGTGGTGTTCGCCTAGGAGCTCGGTTCGTCCCGTTCGGTGGGCGGGTGCGGGTGCGTGGGGGCTGTTCGCGCAGTTCCCCGCGCCCCCAAGCCCCTCACATCCGGCTCAGTGAGGCGGCGGCGTAGAGGACGTCCCTGATCGCCTCCCTGTCTCCCACCTGGCCCGCTGCCGCCTCCTGCGGGGGTACGTGGCCTGCTGCCAGGCGGCAGAACTCGACGCCGTCCAGGGCGACGTGGGCCACCTCGTGGTCGGCGGAGCCCTTGGCCGCGGGGGAGTCGAGGGGGATCAGCCACTCGCCGCCGCCCGAGCCCTCGATCTCCAGGCGGAGGCTGCGGCCGGGTGCGCCCGCCGCCACGAGGTGGCGGTGGTGGGCGGGGGCCGCGAGGCCGGTCTGCCGGCGGTGGGCCAGGGCCGTCGGCAGCATGCGGGCCGCCAGGTCGATCATGCGGTGCAGATGGCGCGGCGAGGGTGGGTCGTAGGGGTAGTCGACCGCGTCCGCGATGTCCTCGGCGTGCACCCAGCACTCGAAGGCCCGGTCGAGCATCGCGTCGTGCAGGGGCAGTTCGAAGTCGCCGTACGACACCGGCATCCGGCCGACGCCGCTGCCCGTGAAGGACACCGTGCGGACCAGGCCGTGGCTCTGTTCCCGCCAGGGCGCCCGCACCGCGCGGTTCGGCGGGAAGTGGGAGGCACGCCAGTACGCCTCGGTCCGGGACGCCGGTGTCGGACGCCGGGACGTCACGTCGCCCAGCGGGTCGTCGAGGCCCAGCGCGACCGCCACCAGCCCGTCGACGCTGAGCAGGTGCGCGATCACCCCGGCGACGGTGGTGCGGCGGCTCGTCGACTCGTCGCCCCGGAACCAGCGCAGCCGTACCGGCGCGTGCCACTCGGCGTCGCCGAAGTCCTGCAGCAGGGCGTCCAGGCGCGCGGTCTCGGCGTCGTACGCGGCCGCCCAGTCCGGCACCGGGATGCGCGGCGGGCGCCGCTCCAGGCAGGTCTGAAGGACGCGGGTGCGCAGGCCCGGGTCCAGGTCGAGGCTCTCGGGGCGTTGCAGCAGCCCGACCGCCTCGCGCAGCCGCCGTGCCTCGTCGGCACACGCGCCGCACGCGCCGAGGTGCTCCTCGACGGCCGTGGCCTCCTCGGCCGAGCAGGCGGCCAGCGCCCACGCGCCGAGCAGGGCCTTCAGCACGCGGTGCTCGAACACGGGCGGTACGGGCGGCGGGGCCGCGTCGCCGAGGTCCGCCGGCGCTGGCAGTGGCAGCCCGCTGTCCTCGACGGATGCCCGGGGCATCGGTATCCGCGGCGGCCGACCCGGCCCCCGCCCGGGCCCGTCCGGCCCCTGCGGCCCGCCCGGCGCGCCGGAACCGCCGTCGTCCTGGACGCCGCTCGCGCCCCGGGCGTTGTCGGTCTCCTCGTGGTCGCCGTCTTCTCCATGGCCGTCGTGGGCATCGAACCGGTCCGGCCCGTTCACACCGCACCCCCGTATCCGGGCGGTGCGCCCGGTGCCTGGGTGTCGTGGGCGGTGGACAGCAGTTGCAGGCCGAGGCGCAGGCGGCGGCGGGCCTCGTCCTCGGTGATGCCGAGGTCGGCGGCGGTCTGGCGATAGTCCCGGCGCTGGAAGTAGGCCCGCTCCAGGGCGGAGCGCAGCGGCACCGGCATGGACTGGACGATGTAGTCGGCGCGGGCGGCGACCGCGGCGTGGCGCACCTTGTGCTCCAGCTCCTCGGCGGTGCCGGAGCCGTCGCGGGCGAGGGCGGCGGTCTCGGTGGCGCGCAGCCGCTGCACCGCGAGCCGGTGGGTCAGCGTGGCGACCCAGGTGCGCAGCGGGCCCTGCTTGGGGTCGTAGGAGTCGGGGTGCTCCCAGACGTGGACGAAGACCTCGCGGGTGATGCCGTCGGCGGCGCGCTCGTCGCCGAGCACCCGGTGGGCGAGGCCGTGCACGAGGGAGGCGAACCGGTCGTAGAGCTCACCGAGGGCGGCCGCCTCCCCGCGGGCGAGCCGCTGCTGCATCTTGCGGTCCCAGCGCGGCGGTACGTCCTTCTTCGCCATGCGGCCCCCTCACCCCCTGCTCGTGTCCCGCGCCCGTGACCTGTCCAGCGTGTGCTCGCCGTCTCCCCGAATGTAGTCGGCACGTCCGGTCACGCACGCCCCTTTGTGGCAATGTGCGCCCCCCGACGGGCCGCAGGTGGTAGGGGGTCGCGGGCGCCCGTGCCGGGTCCTCCGGGACCGCGCCTACCCCTCCGCCCTCCGATCAGACCTGACTGAAGAGGATCGAACAGGATCGAAGTCGACTAAAACAAGCCTCTTCCGCAGGGGATCCGTTTTTCGGGTTGTGTTTCAGGGAAACGGCCGCTGGGCAGCCGCGCTGCAAGGAAGCGTAGGCATTGCTTCCGTTTTGGCGAGCGAGGGGCGTGGTGGTGACCTTCAAAGTGACCGGCGGCGAGCAGGGCGAGTGGGCCGTGCTCCAGGTGTCGGGCGAGCTGGATCTGGTGACGTCGCCGGTGCTGCGTCAGCGGGTGCACGACGTGGTGGCCGAGGGGCATCACTGTCTGGTCCTGGACCTGTCCGAGGTGTTCTTCTGCGATTCCAGCGGCGTCGGCGTGCTCATCGCCGCCCGCCGGCTGATCCGCTCCTGCCAGGGCCGGCTGCGGCTGGTGCTGCCCGCCCGGGGCGCGGCCGACGGGTCCCACGTCAACCGGGTCCTCGGCGCCCTGGGCGTCCGCCGCCTGTTCGACGTGTACGGCGATCTGGACGCGGCCCTGGGCGACGAGGGCGAACCCCTGTCCGCGTGACGGAACCACCACGCACGGTAGGCCGAGTGTTGCCGTTCCGACACGCTGTTGTCCCGGAATTCCCCCGGTCTTGGCACAAGTGACGTTTTCGCGCGCCCGGACGGCCCCCTCCGTCGTACGCTCCGACCGAGACGCACCCCACCTGACGTAAGGCGGCCCGAAAGAGACATGGTCAGCAGCGAGTACGAGCGCAGGATCGCCGCCCGGTTCGCCACCTTCGACCAGGACGGCAACGGCTACATCGACCGCGAGGACTTCTACGGGGCGGCCAAGGCGCTGCTCGCGGAGTTCGCCGTGGCGGCCCGCTCCGACAAGGGACAGGCGCTGTACGGCGGCGCCGAGGCGTTCTGGCAGGGCATGGCGGGGATAGCGGACCGCGACGGCGACCAGCGCATCACGCGCGAGGAGTTCGTCAACGGCGCGGTCAAGCGCCTGCGCGACAACCCCGACCGGTTCGCCGAGATCGCCCGCCCCTTCCTGCACGCGGCCCTGGACGTCGCCGACACCGACGGTGACAGCGCGGCGACGGTCGAGGAGGCCGCCCGCGTGCTCAAGTGCCTCGGCGTCCCCGAGGACGTCGCCGGCCCGGCCGCCGCCACGCTCGACGCGGACGGCGACGGCAAGGTCGGCGAGGCCGAGGTCGTACCCGCCTTCGCCCGCTACTTCACCGTCCCCGAGTAGGACCACGCGCCCGCGGGATGCCGGCGCCCCGTCGCCGTGGGGGTTGTTCTGGGCGGGCGGCTGCGGGTGAAGGTGGTTGTGCGCGCAGTTCCCCGCGCCTCCGGGGGCCTGCCCGCTGCGGGTCACGTGCCCGCGTAGCGCTCGCGCAGCTTGTACTTCAGCACCTTCCGCAGGGTCTCGCCCCGCGGAAGGGCGTCCACCACCTCCAGCCGCTCCGGCAGCTTGTGCACGGACAGCCCCTCGGCGCGCAGGAACGCGGTCACGGCGTCGAGGGTCAAGGGCCCGGCTCCCGGCGGCTGTTCCACCACCGCGCACACCAGCTCCCCGCGCGCCGCGTCCGGCAGCCCGATCACGGCCGCGTCCCCGACCGCCGGATGCCGGTGCAGCAGGTCCTCGATCTCCTGGGCCGAGATGTTCTCGCCCTTGCGGATGATCACGTCCTTGAGCCGGCCGGTGAGCACCAGATGCCCGGTCTCCGTCAGCCGCCCGAGGTCGCCGGTGCGCAGGAAACCCTCCTCGTCGAAGGCCTCCGCGGTCTGTGCCGGGTCCAGATACCCCCGGCACACGGCCTCCCCGCGCAACCGCACCTCTCCGTCCACGATCCGTATCTCCATGCCCGCCGGCGGCCGCCCCTCGGTCGTCGCCAGCAGCTCGGGGCTGTCGTCCGGCGACCCCATGGTGATCATCGGCACCTCGGTCATGCCGTACCCGTGGCTGAGCTGCACGCCCATCTCACGCACCACGGCGTCGTACAGCTCCGGCGGCTTGGGCGCCCCGCCCCCCGCCAGCAGCCGCAGGGACGGCACCACGGGCTCCCCGGGCCGCTTGCGCTGCTCCGTCAGGAACATCGAGTAGAACGCCGTCGACCCGCCCGCGATCGTCACCCCGTGCGCCCGGTACGCCGCCAGCGCCTCCGGCAGCGCGAACTGCTCGAACAGCACCGCCGGGAAGCCGTACAGCAGCAGCATCACCGTGTAGTCGGGCCCGCCTATGTGGGCGTACGGGAAGGCGATCGACCCGACGTCGTCCGCAGAGGGCCGCAGGGCGTGCGCGAGGCAGGAGCCGCCCGCGAGGAGCGAACGGTCCGTGTGCAGCACGCCCTTGGGGTCGGAGGTCGTGCCGGACGTCCAGTAGATCCAGCGGACGGCGGTGCCGTCGGCGGGCGGGGCGGGCAGTACGGACGGATCGCCCTCGGGCAGGTCGTCGTAGGCCTCGAAGAGGCCCCTCGCGCCCAGCCTCCGGGCCATCTCCGTGTGGTCGAAGCCGCGCCACACGCCCGGTACCACGAAGAACTCCGCCTTGGACTCCCGCAGCGCGAAGCCGACCTCGCGGTCCCGGTAGAAGGGGATCACCGGGGTCTGCACGGCGCCGAGGCGGGCCAGCGCGAAGGACAGCACGGCCGTCTCGATACGGGTGGGCAGCTGCCAGGCGACCACCGTGCCGGGGCGCACACCCATGCCGTACAGGCCGGCCGCCACCCGCTCGGCACGCGCGGCCAGCCCGCCGAAGGTGAGGGCGCGGTCGTCCTGGAGGAAGAGCGGGCGGTCGGGGGTGAGGGCGGCGCGGCGGCTGACCAGCTCCCACAGGGTGCGGGACGAACTCAGGGCGTGCGGGGTCTCGTTCACGGCTGCCCCCTGCTGCTTGGCTGACGGGTCGTCAGATGGGATGCTAACTGACGCTGCATCAGATAAGTACCGTCCGGCGGAGGGGACCCATGGCGACCGAACTGCCCCGCATCATCAGCGTCGACGACCACGTGATCGAGCCCGCCCACCTCTTCGACACCTGGCTGCCGGCCAAGTACCGCGACCGCGGGCCCAAGCCGCTGACCGCCGGGATCGGCGACCTCGCCTACATCGGCGGCAAGTACCGCATCACGATGGACCCGGACGGCCCGCCCACCGACTGGTGGATCTACGAGGACCTGAAGTTCCCGTACAAGCGCAACATCGCCGCCGTCGGCTTCGACCGGGACGAGATGACCCTCGAAGGCATCACCCGCGAGGAGATGCGGCGCGGCTGCTGGGACCCCAAGGCCCGCCTGGAGGACATGGACCTCAATCATGTCGAGGCGTCCCTCTGCTTCCCGTCCTTCCCCCGCTTCTGCGGCCAGACCTTCGCCGAGGCGCACGACAAGGAGGTCGCCCTCGCCTGTGTGCGCGCCTACAACGACTGGATGGTTCAGGAGTGGTGCGGCGACAGCGGCGGGCGGCTCATCCCGCTCTGCCTGATCCCGCTGTGGGACGTCGACCTGGCGGTCACGGAGATCCACCGCAACGCCGCGCGCGGGGTGAAGGCGGTGACCTTCTCCGAGATCCCCACCCACCTCGGGCTGCCCTCCATCCACTCGGGCTACTGGGACCCGTTCTTCGCCGTCTGCGAGGAGACCGGCACGGTCGTGAACATGCACATCGGCAGCAGCTCCCAGATGCCGGCCGCGTCCCCCGACGCCCCGCCCGCCGTCCAGGCCTCCCTCAGCTTCAACAACGCGATGGCCTCGATGATGGACTTCCTCTTCAGCGGGGTGCTGGTGAAGTTCCCCCGCCTGAAACTGGCCTACTCCGAAGGCCAGATGGGCTGGGTCCCCTACGCCCTGGAACGCGCCGACGACGTCTGGGAGGAGCACCGCGCCTGGGGCGGGGTCCGCGACACGATCCCCGAGCCGCCGTCGACGTACTACTACCGGCAGATCTACTGCTGCTTCTTCCGCGACAAGCACGGCGTCGCCTCGATCGACGTCGTCGGCCGCGACAACGCCACCTTCGAGACCGACTACCCGCACGTCGACTCGA
Source organism: Streptomyces sp. SudanB52_2052 (assembly GCF_964272415.1). Taxonomy (NCBI): domain Bacteria; kingdom Bacillati; phylum Actinomycetota; class Actinomycetes; order Kitasatosporales; family Streptomycetaceae; genus Streptomyces; species Streptomyces sp. SudanB52_2052. The sequence goes on from NZ_OZ186796.1 coordinate 5,133,679, forward strand.
CCTTCCCGCACACCAAGGAGGTCGCCCTCGACCACGTCAAGGGCCTCGACGACGAGACCGTCTACAAGCTGATGCGGGGCAACGCCATCCGGATGCTGGACCTGGACCTCGACCGCTGATGGACCTCTCGTACACGCCCGAGGAGGAGGAGTTCCGGGCCCGGCTGCGGGACTGGCTCGCGACGACGCTCCCCGGCCTCCCGCCCAAGCCGTCCCCCGACGACTGGCCCGGGCGGCGGGCGTACGACCTCGGCTGGCAGCGCAGGCTCCACGACGCCGGGTACGCGGACGTCCACTGGGACGCCTCCCCGACGCTCCGACTGATCTTCCTGGAGGAGACCGAGCAGGCCGGCGCGCCCTACGTGGGCGCCAACTTCGTGGGACTGCTGCACGCCGGGCCCACCATCGCCGCCGAGGGCACGCCGGAACAGCGGGAGCGCTGGCTGCCGCCGATCCTGCGCGGCGAGGAGGTCTGGTGCCAGGGCTTCAGCGAACCGGAGGCCGGCTCCGACCTCGCGGCCCTGCGCACCCGCGCGCGGCGCGACGGCGACACCTACGTGGTGACCGGCTCCAAGATCTGGACCTCCCACGCGGAAGTCGCCGACTGGTGCGAGCTGTTGGTCCGCACCGACCCGCACGCCCCGAAGCACCGCGGCATCACCTGGCTGGCCATGCCCATGGACGCGCCCGGCATCACCGTACGGCCGCTGCGCACCCTCGCCGGGTCTGCCGAGTTCGCCGAGGTCTTCCTCGACGAGGTGTGCGTGCCGGTGGAGAACCGGGTCGGGGACGAGAACGACGGCTGGCGCGTCACCATGGTGACCCTGTCCTTCGAACGCGGCACGGCCTTCGCCGGGGAGGTCGTCGCCTGCCGCCGCGTCCTGGCCGAACTGGCCGTCGAGGCTCGGAAGAACGGCCGCTGGGACGACCCGGCGCTCCGTCGCCGGCTGGGCAGGCTGGGCGCCGAGTTCCGGGCGCTGTGGCGGCTGGCGCAGTGGAACGTGAGCGCGGCGGAGGCCTCGGGCGGGGTGCCCGGCACCGGCGGCTCGGTCTTCAAGCTCCGCTACTCGCACGCCCGCCAGGAGCTGTACGACGCCGCCGCCGAGGTACTGGGCGCCGACTGCCTCGACCTGGACCGCCCCTGGACGCTCGACCGCCTCTCCTCCCTCTCGTACACCATCGCGGCCGGCACCTCGCAGATCCAGCACACCATCGTCGCCGAGCGGATCCTCGGCCTGCCGAAGGGACGGTGAGCGGACGGTGCGGTTCCGACTCACGGAGGACCAGCGGGCCTTGCGGGACGGGGTGCGGGAGCTGCTGGGGCGCTGCTTCGACCGGGAGGCGCTGTGGGGGGCCGTGGCGGGCGGTGACGGCGTCGGCGTCGGCGTCGGTGGTGCGGACCGGGGCAGGGAAGGCCCTGCGGGCGGGCCGCCCCGGCTCGACCGCGCCCTGTGGCGGACCCTCGGCGACGCCGGGTTCTTCGCGCTGCGGCTGCCGGAGGCGGACGGCGGGGTCGGACTCGGGCTGCCGGAGGCGGTGTTGGCGTTCGAGGAGGCGGGACGGGCGCTGCTGCCCGGGCCGCTGCTGGCCACGCACCTCGCGGCCGGTGCGGTGCCGGGCGCGGCGACCGGGGAGACGGTGGTCGCGGCCGTCGACGGCATGCTGGTGGAGTGGCTGGCGGAGGCGGACGTCGTACGCGGGGACGCCACCGGGGCCGTGCCGCTGCGCTCGCTCGACCCGCTGACGCCCCTGCACCGCCTCCCCGCGCGACAGCCCGGCCGGGACCCCGTCGCCGCCCTCCTCACCGCGGCCGAGCAACTCGGCACGGCGGCCCGGGTCTGCGAACTGGCGGCGCAACACGCCCGGGCGCGCGAACAGTTCGGACGGCCCGTCGGGGCCTTCCAGGCGGTGGCACACCTGTGCGCCGGGATGCTGGTGCGCACGGAGACGGCCCGCGCCGCGGTGTACGCGGCGGCCGTCACCGCCGACCCGGTCGACATCGCCGCCGCCCGGCTGCTCGCCGACGAGGCCGCGGTACACGGCGCGCGCGACTGCCTCCAGGTCCACGGCGGCATGGGCTTCACCTGGGAGTCCGAGGTCCACCTCCACCTGAAACGGGCATGGGTTCGAACCCACCGTACGGGAGGGGTTACGGAGAGTGAGGAGATTCTGGCGGCTGCTCTGATGGCCGGAGAGGCCTGACGGGCCCGCTGGCTGCGGCATCGCCGAATATGCCCGGGGAGATGTCGCGGATCGTGGCACACCGGGATTACGGAGCGTTGATACCGGCTTGTGTCCTCTGCGTGACTCGTCACGGCCCGGAGTCGACTGCCCGCTCCGGTACCTTGTGTGAGATGCGAGTGGCTCTGAGTGCAGCGCGACCCAGTGGCGCCGCCTGTTCGACTGCCCGCGACGGGCGTCGCACAGTATGCCGCACGGGTACTCCTTCGCGCTGGAATATGCCCGAAGCGCTTGTTGGGGTGACTGTACGTCAACCATGCTGTCCCACAAGGGATTCACATTCCGTGATCCTTGTCCCGGCCGTTGTTCTGGCCATGCAGAAAATGGCTACGATCGTGGCCCTCGTGAGGCGCGAGCCTAAGTGTCCGCCGGTTCGGATGGTGTGAGCGGTGCAGGTGCTTCAAGTGCAGCTGGAGATCCGGCCCGACCCCGCAGAGGTGGGGCGGGCCCGGCGGTGGGCCCGCTCGCGCCTGACCGGGTCGGGCATACAGGCCGATGAGCCGCTCGCCGAGACGCTGGTGCTGCTCGTCTCCGAGCTCGTCACCAACGCCGTGGTGCACACCGGCCGTCCCGCCGTGCTGCGGCTCTCCCTGCCGCCCGCGGTGACGGAGGAGGCCACGGTCCGCCTGGAGGTCGCCGACCGCAGCGGCCGGGCCCCCGTGCCCCGGTGTGCCGACGACGATGCGACCGGCGGCCGGGGCCTCGCCCTCGTCGACGGCCTCGCCGACCGCTGGGGCTGGAGCGTCGAGAGCACCGGCAAGCGCATCTGGTGCGAACTCGACCGGTGCGCGAAGTCCCGCGAGGTCGCGGCGTCGTGCGGAGGTGGCGCGGTGGCGTACGGCGACGCCGGCGGAACCGCCTTCGAGGGGCTGGCGGCCTACGAGGCCGTATAGGGCCCCTCCGCCGCCCGCGCTCGACGGGCGCGGGGTGGTCGCCCCGCGGTGTACGGCGGCACATGCCGCGCGGACGTGCGGCGGGGTCGGGGCACGGAGGCGCGGCCGGTCGGCCGTTTCGTCATGGCATGCGGCGATGCGCCGGGATGTGCTTCCGTGCGCGCCCATAGCAAATGCCGCATAAGCAATAAATCGCCGAACGGGTGTTGACGCGTCGTGACCGGTTGCTCACGCTTGTGGGCAGCGATTCGCCGTGAGGGGACGGCGAGGGCTTCGACGACGGGGGCCCTCGGCGAGTGTGAGTCGTGATTCGGCGTCGGCTCCCCTTCAGGGCCACGGGAGCCGGGGCGGGAGCGCCGGAGTCGGGTGGCGGCGCGCGCTGCGGTGCTCGGGGCGAGCAGCGCAGCGCCGCCATCCAGCTTCAGGGGGGTGGCCTACAGGACGGCGACCGGGGCGACCGGAGCCCCGGTCGCCCCGGTGAACGGCTCGGGCGTCGCCGCCAGGAGGAACGCGTAGCGACCCGTTTCTCCACAGGCTGTGGACAACTCTTCGAGATTCCAGTTCTGGCCCTGCGGCATCCCCATCTCCACCAGGTGGAGGGCGTGCACCGGCAGCCACAGGTCCTCCACCTCGGGCGGGAACACCTCGAAGGTGAGGGTGTCGTTGGCGACGGCCGCCACATCGCGCGCGCGGAACCACTCCGGCGTCCGGATCGACAACCCCGGCGACGGATACGCGTAGGCGTGCCGGTCCCCGGCCAGGCAGACCTGGACCTGCCCCGTCCGCACGAGCACGACGTCACCGGCCCGCACCCGCGTACCGGCCAGTTCCTCGGCGGCGTCCAGGTCCTCGGGCGTCACGGCGTGCCCCCCGGCGAGCCGGTCCGTGCCCCGGGCCCGGGCGACGTCGAGCAGTACCCCGCGCGATACGACGTGCCGCACCTTGTCGATGCCGCTGAACCCGGCGCCGCCGTGCGCGGTGATGCTGTCCGCCGGGCGGCCGTTGTAGAGCCGGCCCGAGTGCGAGACGTGCGGCAGGGCGTCCCAGTGGGTGGCGGCCTGCAGCCCCATGGTCACCGCGTCGTCGCTGCACGCGACCGTGCCCGGGCCGAAGAGCTCCTGGTTGATCTGCACCATCACGTGCAGCGGGTTCACGCGGCCCGGGATCATTCCGGTCTGCACGCCGTCCTGCTGGAGGGGCAGCGCCAGCGGGACCCGGCGCCCCGTGCGCACACCGGCGGCGGCTTCCCGGACCACCTCGTCGGTGATCAGGTTCAGCGTGCCGAGCTCGTCGTCGGCTCCCCAACGGCCCCAGTTGTTCACGCGCTTGGCGATGTCGTGGAACGCGTCCGGCAGTGACATGAGTCCTCCCCGGGGCTTGTCTTCCCGTATCTGACGGGTCGTAGAATTCGGGAACCGAGAAATCTAACGGTCCGTCAGAAACCGTGGGACGGGAAGGGGCCGGGCGTGGGGAACTTCTTGGCAGGCAAGGTCGTCGCCGTCACCGGCGCCGGACGGGGCATCGGCCGGGCGGTCGCGCTCGCGGCGGCGGCCGAGGGCGCGCAGGTCGTGGTCAACGACTACGGCGTCGCGGTCGACGGCGCCTCACCGACCAGCGAGGTCGCCGAGGCCGTGGTCAAGGAGATCGAGGCGGCGGGCGGGGCGGCGGTGGCCGTCGCCGACGACATCTCCACCATGGCGGGCGGGCAGCGCGTGGTCGACGTGGCGCTGTCGTCGTACGGGCGGCTGGACGGGGTCGTCTGCGTGGCCGGGATCCTGCGCGAGCGGATGCTGTTCAACATGACCGAGGAGGAGTGGGACCCGGTCGTCGCGACGCACCTCAAGGGGACGTTCACGGTGTTACGGGCGGCCTCCGCGGTGATGCGAAAACAGCGCGCCGGCACGCTGATCGGGTTCACCAGCGGCAACCATCAGGGGTCGGTGTCGCAGGCGAACTACAGCGCCGCGAAGGGCGGCGTCATCTCACTGGTGCGCAGCGCCGCGCTGGGGCTGCACAAGTACGGCGTGACCGCGAACGCGGTGGCGCCGGTCGCCCGGACCCGGATGTCGGCGGGAGTGCCGATGGAACTGGCGGAGATCGGGGAGCCGGAGGACGTCGCCGCGCTGGTGGTGTATCTGCTGTCCGACCAGGCTGCCCGGCAGGGGATCACCGGGCAGGTGTACACGGTCGCCGGGCCGAAGATCGCGGTGTGGGCGCAGCCGAGGGAGTTGCGCGCCGCGTATGCCTCCGGCGGTTGGACCGTGGAGGGGATCGCGGAGTTTCTGCCCGGGTCGGTGGGGGTTGATCCGATGCCGATGTTGGAGCGGGTGGGGGAGATGGAGAGGGCGGCGCGGGAGGGGGAGCGGCCCAACGCCCAGGAGCTCGGGTCCAACGCCCAGTAGCTCGGAGGTGCGGGTTGTGTGGCGGGTGCGGGTTTGGTTGTGGCTGTGCGCGCAGTTCCCCGCGCCCCTGGGTGGGAGGAGAACCGTGATGGATTTCGGGTTCGGGGCGGAGGATGAGGTGTTTCGGGGGGAAGCCCGGGACTGGCTCTCCTCGCACGTCGACGGCGTTGTCGATCGGCGGACTTGGGAACGCGCCCTCGGGGCGGACGGGTGGATCGGGCTCGGGTGGCAGGCGTCCGGGTTCGGGAACCGCACCGCCACCCTCACCCAGCAGGTCGTCTGGGCGGAGGAGTACGCGCGGTCGGGCGCGCCCCCGCGGTCGGGGCACATCGGGGAGAACCTGCTCGCCCCCACGCTCATCGCCCACGGCACCGAGGAGCAGAAAGCCCGCTTCCTGCCCCCGATCGCCGCCGGTGACGAACTCTGGTGCCAGGGGTACAGCGAACCCGGCGCCGGATCGGACCTCGCCGGGATCCGTACGGCGGCGGTACGTGAGGGGCGTTCGTACCGCGTCACCGGGCAGAAGATCTGGACCTCGCTCGCCCACGAGGCGGACTGGTGCTTCGTGCTGGCCCGGAGCGAACCGGGCTCGGCGCGGCACCACGGGCTGACCTTCCTGCTCGTCCCCATGGACCAGCCGGGGCGGATCGAGGTCCGCCCCATCCGGCAGCTGACCGGCACCAGCGACTTCAACGAGGTCTTCTTCGACGGCGCGCACGCCGAGCACGTCGTCGGCACGGAGGGCGACGGCTGGCGCGTGGCCATGAGCCTGCTCGGCTTCGAACGGGGCGTGTCCACGCTGGCCCAGCAGATCGGCTTCGCCGAGGAACTGGACGCCGTGGTGCGGGCGGCCGTGGAGTCGGGAGCGGCACGGGATCCCGTCGTGCGCGAGCGGCTCGTACGGCAGTGGGCCGAGCTGCGCACCATGCGCTGGCACGCCCTGCGCACGCTGGGGGGCTCGGCCGGTCCGGGGGCGCCGAGCGTGTCCAAGCTGCTGTGGGCCGCCTGGCACCAGCGGCTCGGGGAGCTGGCGGTGCTGGTGCGGGGCGCGGCGGCGGGGGTGGGGCCCGCCGACTGGTCGGCAGCGGCGCCGTACGAACTGGACGCGGCGCAGCACCTGTTCCTCTTCTCCCGGGCCGACACGATCTACGGCGGCTCGGACCAGATCCAGCGCACGATCATCGCCGAGCGTGTGCTCGGTCTGCCCAGGGAGCCCAAGGGAGCCGTGTGATGCGAGGCGTGGTCTTCGACGGGAAGCAGGTCCGGGTCGTCACGGACCTGGAGGTGCGGGAGCCGGGTCCGGGCGAGGTGCGCGTCGCGATCGCGGCGGCCGGGCTGTGCCACAGCGACCTCTCGGTGGTGGACGGAACCATACCCTTCCCGGTTCCCGTGGTGCTGGGCCATGAGGGCGCCGGCGTCGTGGAGGCGGTGGGTGTGGGCGTCACTCATGTGGTGCCCGGGGATCATGTAGCGCTGTCCACACTCGCCCACTGCGGGACCTGTGCCGACTGCGACCGGGGCCGGCCGACCATGTGCCGTCTCGCCATAGGCCGCCCGGGCCGGCCGTTCCGCCACGGCGGTCTGCCGGTCCACCAGTTCGCGTCCAACTCGGCGTTCGCGGAGCGGACGGTCGTCAAGGCCGTCCAGGCGGTCCGTATCCCCGCGGACATCCCGCTGACGTCGGCCGCGCTCATCGGCTGCGGGGTGCTGACGGGGGTGGGGGCCGTGTTGAACCGGGCGCGGGTGGGCCACGGCGACAGCGTCCTGGTGATCGGGACGGGCGGGATCGGGCTGAACGTGCTGCAGGGGGCCCGGCTCGCGGGCGCCTCGCGGATCGTGGCCGTGGACGCCAACCCGGCGAAGGAGGAGGTGGCACGCCGGTTCGGCGCGACCGACTTCCTCACGTCGACGGCGGGGGTGCGGGACGTCCTCCCCACGGGAGCGGACCACGCCTTCGAGTGCGTCGGCCGGGTGGAGTTGATCCGCCAGGCGATCGACGCGCTGGACCGGCACGGCCAGGCGGTCCTGCTGGGCGTGCCCCCGGCCGCGGCCGAGGCGTCCTTCCGGGTCTCCTCCCTGTACCTGGACAAGTCGATCCTCGGCTGCCGCTACGGCTCCTCCCGCCCGCAGCGGGACATCGCCCTGTACGCCGACCTGTACCGGCAGGGCCGCCTCCTGCTCGACGAACTCGTCACCAGGACCTATCCGGTCGAGGACTTCGACAAGGCGGCGGCGGACGCGGAGGCGGGGCGGGTGGCGCGGGCGGTGCTCACGTTCTGAGGGCGTCAGGTCTTGAGGGTGTCAGGTTTCGGGGGCGTCAGGTTTCGCGGGTGGCGGTCGTGGTGTTCTCCGCCCGGAAGGTCCGCCGGTAGGCGGTGGGGGTGACGCCGAGGGCCGCCTGGAGGTGCTGGCGCATCGACTGGGCCGTGCCGAAGCCCGCGTCGCGGGCCACCTGGTCCACGGAGCGGTCGGTGGACTCCAGCAGGTGCCGGGCCCGTTCCACCCGCTGCTGGGCGAGCCACTGGCCGGGGCTGACACCGGTCTCCTCGCGGAAGCGGCGCGTGAAGGTGCGGACCGACATGGACTCCTGGGCGGCCATGTCGCGCAGCTGGATCGGCTCGTGGAGACGGCCCAGGGCCCAGGCGCGGGCGGTGGTGGTGGACGCCTGCTGCGGATCGGGCACCGGCCGCGCGATGTACTGCGCCTGACCGCCCTCGCGGTGGGGCGGTACGACGGTGCGGCGGGCCACGTCGTTGGCGACGGCCGCGCCGTGGTCGCGGCGCACCATGTGCAGGCACAGGTCGATGCCGGCCGCGACGCCGGCCGAGGTGAGGACGTCGCCGTCGTCGATGAACAGCACGTCCGGATCGACCTCGACCTGCGGGAAGAGCCGCTGGAGACGCTCGGCCTCCGCCCAGTGGGTGGTCACCGGGCGGCCGTCGAGGAGGCCGGCGGCGGCGAGGACGTAGACGCCCGTGCAGATGGAGGCCAGCCGGGTGCCGGGCCTGAGGTGGGTGAGCGCCGCGGCCAGTTCGTCGGTCAGCACGCCCTCGTCGTAGACCGGGCCGAGCTCGTACGACGCCGGGACGATCACCGTGTCGGCGGTGGCCAGGGCTTCCGGGCCGTGGGAGACGTGGACGGCGAAGTCGGCGTCCGTCTCGACCGCGCCCGGGGGCCGCACCGAGCACGTCACGACCTCGTACAGGGGCCGCCCCCGGTCGTCCTTGGGGCGGCCGAAGATGCGGTGCGGGATGCCCAGTTCGAAGGGGAGCAGGCCGTCGAGGGCCAGGACGACGACGCGGTGCGGGCGGGCGTCGGCGTCCCCCTGGGGTCCGGATCCGGTGGCCGAGGTCATGGCCCGATCCTAGCGAATGCTGTCCCTCGGGCCACTCGATGGGAGGAAGCGCAGGCCGGAAGCTTTATGTCGTGACCCAGACAACCGATGCGGCGGCCGTCGAGCAGCCGCCGAAGCCCCGCCGTCGTCGTCGCGTGCACCGCGCCTGGTTCGTCGCCGCCGTCACCTTCGTGACGATCATCGGCGCCGCCGCCTTCCGTTCCGTGCCGGGTCTGCTCATCGACCCGCTGCACGACGAGTTCGACTGGTCGCGCGGCACGATCGGCGCCGCGGTCTCCGTCAACCTCGCGCTGTACGGTCTGACGGCCCCGTTCGCGGCGGCACTGATGGACCGCTTCGGCATCCGCCGGGTCGTCGCGGTCGCCCTGACCGTGATCGCGCTCGGTTCCCTGCTCACCGTGTGGATGACGGCGGCCTGGCAGCTGATGCTGTGCTGGGGGCTGCTGGTCGGCCTCGGCTCGGGCTCGATGGCGCTGGCGTTCGCGGCGACCGTCACCAACCGCTGGTTCACCGAGCGGCGCGGCCTGGTCAGCGGCATCCTCACCGCCGCCTCGGCCTCCGGCCAGCTGATCTTCCTGCCGCTGCTGTCCTGGATCATCGACCGGTACGAGTGGCGCCCGGCGGCCGTGACGGTGGCGCTCGCCGCGCTCGCGGTCGTGCCGTTCGTGTGGCTGCTGCTGCACGACCACCCGGCCGACGTGGGGCAGAAGCCCTACGGGGCGACCGAGTTCGTGCCCAAGCCCGCGCCCGTGCCCGGCGCCGCCCGCCGGGCCGTGACCGTCCTGTTCTCGGCCGCCCGCACCGGCCCGTTCTGGCTGCTCGCCGGCACCTTCGCGATCTGCGGCGCCTCCACCAACGGGCTGATCCAGACCCACTTCATCCCCGCGGCCCACGACCACCACATGCCCGTCACGGCCGCCGCCTCCCTGCTCGCGGTCATCGGCGTCTTCGACGTGGTCGGCACGATCGCCTCCGGCTGGTTCACGGACCGCTTCGAGCCGCGCCGCCTGCTGGCGGTGTACTACGCGCTGCGGGGCGTGTCGCTGATGTTCCTCCCGCTGCTGCTGGGCCCCGCGGTCCACCCGCCGATGATCTTCTTCATCGTCTTCTACGGCCTCGACTGGGTCGCCACCGTCCCGCCCACTCTCGCCCTGTGCCGCGAGCAGTACGGCGAGGACAGCGCGATCGTCTTCGGCTGGGTCCTCGCCTCCCACCAGGTGGGCGCGGCCCTCGTCGCCTTCCTCGGCGGCGTCGCGCGGGACGCCTTCGGCTCGTACGACGTGGTGTGGTACGCGTCCGGGGCGCTGTGCGCGGCGGCGGCGCTGATGGCGCTGGTGATCCGGCGGCGGGGGGTCGGAGTGGGGGCGGCGGTCTGAGTTCCGGGTTCAGCGCTCGCGCTGTCGCGCCAGGCCGGTCCGGGCGGTGCTGCGGATCCCCTTTCCCGCGCTGCTCACCGTCGGACGGATCCGAACAGTCCGTCGACGATCCGCCGCAGTACGGCCTCCTCCTGGCCGGTGTCGTCCGTCTCACCGGTGTCGTCCGTCCGCTCGTACTCGGTCAGCGCGATGCCCGCGAGGGTGAACTCCTCCTTCAGCGCACACACCGCGCCGAGCAGGTCCTCGACGCCGAGCCCGCCCGGCTCGGGCGTGCCGACGGCCGGGAAGACCCCCGGGTCGAGGACGTCGAGGTCGATGTGGACGTACACCGCCTCGGCCCCGGTCGCGCGCACCGCGGCGAGCAGCGGATCCGGCCGGGTCAGCTGCTCGACACCGAGGTGCCGAATGCCGCGACGAGCGACGAGGTCCCGCTCGCCCGGGTCCAGGGACCGGGCGCCCGCCAGGACCACGCGGTCCGCCGACAGGCTCCGCACGGGCCGCAGACCCTCGGGCCCGTCGCCGACGAGCGCGCGCAGCACCATGCCGTGAAAGGCGCCGGACGGCGACGACTCCGGGGTGTTGAGGTCCGCGTGCGCGTCGAACCACACCACCGCGAGCCGGTCCCCGAACACGGAGAGCGCGGCCTCGACCGGGGCCAGATCGACGCCGCAGTCACCGCCGATGGTGACTGTCGTCGCACCCGGCGGAACCTCGGCCAGAGCCTCGCGCACGGCTCGCAGGTGCCGCTGGAGCACGTCGGCGTTCCGCACGCCGGACCGCGACTGCCCGACACCGGCGTCGAGCGTGACCGTGCGCCGCGGGCCTCCGGGAATCAGCTCGGCGAGCCAAGCGGCACCGCTGCGCAACCGGCCGGCGGTCGCGGCTCCCGACCCCTGCCACTGCGCCACCTCGAGCACGACCTGACCGGACACGAAGATCCCCTCTCCATGGTGGTCAAGGCAGCTTATGCCGCGTCACCGGCCGACCCGAAAGCCCCCTGTGGATCGTCAGCCCGGGGACACGTCTCCACCCGCGTTGCGCATCATGCGCTGCAGCACCTTCAGGGTGATCAGGTACTCCTCGTCCGGGATGCCCGCGTGCACCTCTGCCCGGCTGGTGCGCTGCGTCTCAGCGGCGCGCTGGTGCAGCGCCCTGCCTTCGTCGGTGAGCCGGAGCCGGCCGGCGTCGTCCAGGACGAGCAGCTTCCGCTCCACCAGCAGGTCGATGTCGGGGACGATGCCGGCGCCCACATCGAGGTTGGCCTGCTGGGCGCTGATCACCTCGTCCCGGGTGGCGCCGTTCTCGCTGTGCAGCACCTGGTGCAGCACCCACCACTGGGGCTGGGTGATCCCGATGGCCGCGAGCCGCCCCCTGACGTACGCCATGACCGTCTTGTTCGCGGCCCACGTCCAGTACCCGACGGGCTGCTTCACCAGCTCCGCGTCGTCGTGCGAGTACTCCATGACGTCCCCTTTTTTCTTGGCTGTTCGCTTCGGTCGTCCGCAACTCTTCAACCTCGACTGCGGTTCAGGTCAAGCGATTTCAGGCGCCGGGGGCGACGTAGCAGATGGCCTCCATGTGCCAGGGCCTGGTTCCGCGCCTGCCGGACGACGAAGAGCCGGGCCAGCACGCCGATGTGCCGCTCTTCGACACCGCACCTCCGGTCGGTTCGACCGCATCCAGGCTTCCGGATGGGCCACGCCCTCTACGGGGTATCCGTCGGTGGCCTGCACGTCTGCGAGTGCGGCGGCCGCATCGGGCAGATCCTTGGGCTCGAAGGGGCGGACGACGGTGCTCTCCATGCCGGGCTCCTCGGGGGGATTCGTAGGGGTGGCTCACTCGACGGGCAGGTCGTGGGGCAGGCCGGTGCGGTCGGTGTGGCGTGCTGCGCGGAGTTCCTTCAGTAGTCGGTCGTCGGTCTCGCAGGGGAGGTTCAGGTTCGCGCCCTCGTCGTCCATGGCCCGGCAGGTCCGGCACGCGAGGAAGTGCTCTGCCAGGCGCACGAGCGCGGCCTCCCTCGGGGAGAGTGCCCTCTGCTCCGGGGAGTCGTCGGCGGGAGGGAGCGGCTGCGGATCCGCGTTCACGTGCTCGGCTCCGTGGTCATGCAGTGCCGGGCGGCGGCGATCAGCCGGGCGACCCTCAAGGGCCTGCACAGCGTCGCGGGTGAGTCCATCGGTACCGACCAGTAAGGAGTGGGGGTACGAGTGCGTTCGACATTGCCCACTCTCGGGACTCCCAGGTAGCTGCCGTTGCCCAGACAGTCCACGTCCAGCACTCTCCAGTCGTCGACGGCCTCGCGCCAGGTTTTCGGCATGCTTGCGGGGACCAGGGCGTAGTACCGGAGGAAACGCGGATTGCAGATGACCGGGCCGCCGTCGAGGGCGTCACTCAGGAACTCGTCCACTGCGGACGCATGGGTGCTGCTTGTCAGGGCGGTCAGGAGGCGACCGGGAATCCGTACTGCGGAGAACAGCGTGCCGAGTGGGAGCATCGCCACCTCGTGCTGCTCCCAATCCAGCCGGGCGGGGTCGCGGCTCGACGCGGGCAGGGTAGCCAGCAGCCAGTGTTCGGTCGCTAACCGCCGGTCGGCGGCCGGGTGTACGAGCACGCCGGCCTCGGCTACGACGGGCCGCAAGGCTCGATGCCATTGATCGTTGGGCATTATGCGTCTCCCTACTCACGTGTGTTCTGTCTCACGCAGGCGACCGTAGGGCGCGGTACAACAGAGGTGGGCACGCACAGTGCGTGCCTTGGCGTCGGGGGCAGGCAATGGACAATTCTGGGATCGGCCGGCGCATCGCCTATTGGCGAGAACGGCGCGGTTTCACACAGAGCGATTTCGGTCAGCTGATGGGGCAGACGAAGCGCTGGGTCCAGGACATCGAAGGCGGCAAACGTCAACAAGACCCGCGTCTGTCTGTACTGGTGCGCGCGGCAGAGGTCCTACGTATCCCCTTGGAGCAGCTGCTGACCGATACCCCGCCCGAATTACCCGCCGGCCCTGTCCCGCCTGCCGGGGTTCTCGGCGTCATCGACGCCCTGTACAGGCCCGACCTCGTCGCTGAGCCGCCCGCGCCGGTGGTGCTCGAGCGGCGTCTGGTCTACTGCTGCGAAGCGTTCCAGGCATGCCACTACGGCACGCTCGCCCGCGAGTTACCGCCCCTGATCGCAGGTGTTGGGAAGACGGCACACGACGCGCCCGTCGGGGCGCGGTCCGAAGCGCAGGCATTGCTGTCGCGCGTCTACCAACTGGTCACGTCGTACCTGCACAAGTACGGGGAAGTCACCGCGATCCCAGCCGCCCTCGCCGCGGATCGGGCGCTCGTCGCCGCAGAGCGCTCCGGTGATCCGGTCCAAGTCGGCGCCGCCGTGCGCAGGGTGGCGAAGAGCCTCGTTTACCAACAAAGGCCGGAGACAGCCGTGGAGTTCGCGACCGCCGCCGCGCGCCGACTCGAAGGGGAACTCGTCGAGCGGGGGCCTCTCGGGCTGTCGACTCTCGGCATGCTGTATCTGTCCGCTGCCCTGGCTGTTTCGGGGCAAGAGCGCACGATCGCTCGGGTGCGATCCGTTACGGCCTTCGTGGACGAAGCCGCCGACATCGCCGACCGGCAGGGAGCAGACCGCAACGAGGACTGGACCATGTTCGGTCCGACCAACGTAGGGCTGCACCGGGTGGACGTGCTGCTGCGTTTCGAGGACGGCTGGTCGGCGCTCGAAGCCGCTGCCGAGTTGAGTCCAGCAGCCCTGAGCAGCATGACCCGGGAGCGCCAGGCCGGACACCACCTGGCCCTGGCACGTGCTTCACTCCTGACACGGCGCAAGGACGATGCGGCCAGGCAGCTCCTGGAGGCCGAGAAGTTGGCACCCGAGGAGGTGCGTGGCAGGCCGGACACGGTGAGCCTGGTCAGGGACCTCGTCGGTGCGACCCCCAGCCCTGGTGGGCGGTTGCGTGCGCTTGCCGGACGCTGTGGACTCCCTGCATGACGAAACCGGTCCTGTACTTGATCGCCTGCGCCGCAGGTCCTGCCCAGTACATCGACGTCGGCGTGCGTGCCGGTCAGGCGGATGGATGGGACGTGTGTCTGATCCTCACCCCGGCTGCGGCGAGTTGGTGGGAGCCGCGTATGCAGGATCTGGTCGAGCTGACGGGGCACCCGGTGCGGTCCCGGTACAAGCTGCCCTGGGAGCAGGACGTGCTGCCGAAGGCCGACGCGATGCTGATGGCGCCCATGTCGTGCACCACGCTGAACAAGTGGGGCGCGGGGATCGCGGACACCCTCGCGATCGGCATTCCGTCGGAGGCGGTGCACATGGGCGTGCCCGTAGCCGCGATGCCGTACTTCAACCAGGCGCAGGGTGCACAGCCGGCGGTGGCGCGTTCGATCGCCGTGCTCCGCGAGCAGGGCGTGCTCGTTCTGGACGGCCCGGACGGCTACGAGCCGCATCCCCCGAAGCGAGGGAATCCCGGGGCATACCCCTGGGGGAAGGCGCTCGCGGCTGTTCGGTGTCGGGGTGGCGCTTGATCAGCGGGTACGTGAGGAGGTAGGACGCGTCGCTCGGGGGAGCGGTGAGCGGTTTGTGGGTGGTGGGGGCGCGAGGGTCGGGCGGCGGCCGGTGGTCCGGGCCGGGTTCGGCCTATTCTTGAAAGCCAGGGGGTCCCCCCTGCGTTCAGCTGACTCGCTGCCTCGGAAGGTTCGTTGATGACACTCGGCATGGTCCTCGGTGACGTGGTCGTCGTGACTTCGTGTGTTCGTTCGCGTTCGACCTTCCGAGGAGTTTGCCGTGTCCACGATCCACTGGGTCGAGGCTCAACCCCGTTCCGCCCGTTGGCATTCTGAGTCCGGGCTGCCCCTGCCCCGTCGTGTCGTCGTCGCCGACGACCGGATGCCGGCCGCTGTCGCCTTCCGGCTGGCCTGTGAGGGCACCGCGTTGTTGTGGCGCGGGGACTTCCACAACGCCCGGCAGTTGCTGCGCGCGATGGACCGTCGTGTCGGTCGTAGCGCGCCCGGTGTGGTGGGTACGCCGGCCGAGGTTTTCCATGCGCAGCGCCGGTTTCGCGGTCATCGTGCGCGTGTGCTCGGCAAGTTGATCGTTCTGTTGGAGGATCACGCCTTGGCGTTGCGCCGGGCGCCCGATGTGCGGCGAGCCTGTGATGAGGCGTACGGGCCGGCCGACGGGCCCGTTGCCGTCGCGCTCACGGAGTTGCTGGGGGTGGTCGGTGCCCGGCAGTGGCGGGAGGGGGGTGTGCACGTCCCGGCGTTGGGGGCGCGGATCCATCCGCATTACGGGGTGTTCGCGCCGACCAGGGGGGAGTACGTCGATCTCGTCGCGCGGGCGCCGTTGCCCTGCGGGGGTGCAGTGCGTACGGCGTTCGACCTGGGGACCGGGACCGGTGTGCTCGCCGCCGTACTGGCTCGGCGGGGTGTGCGGCGGGTCGTGGCGACGGATGTGAGCGCGCGGGCTCGGGCCTGTGCTCGGGACAACGTACGGCGGTTGGGGTTGGTGGGGGTGGTGCGGGTCGTCGGGCCCGCGTTGTATCCCGGGCCGGAGTGTCCTTGCGGGCCAGAGTCCCCTCCAGGCCCGGAGTTCCCTCCCAGGCCGGAGTCTCCCTCCGGGCTCGACGTCGCCTCCGGGCCGGAGTTGACCCTCGCTCCCGATGTCGCCCTCGGGCCGGAGCTTCCCCCCGCCCCCGACGTCGCCCCCGGACCGGAGCTGACCCCCGCCCTCGCCCCCCGCGCCCAACTCGTAGTCTGCAACCCGCCCTGGATCCCCGGCCGTCCCGCCTCCGATCTCGACCTCGGGGTCTATGACGCGGGCGGCGGCATGCTCCGCGGTTTCCTCGACGGGCTCGCCGGGCGGCTGGAACCCGGCGGTGAGGGCTGGCTCGTGCTGTCCGACCTCGCGGAGCGGCTCGGGTTGCGCAGCCGGGAGGCTTTGCTCGCCGCCGTGGAGGGGGCGGGGCTGCGCGTGGTCGACCGGATGGACACGCGTCCCCGGCATCCGCGCGCGAGGGATGCCGACGATCCCCTGCATGCCGTTCGGGCCGCCGAGGTGACGTCCCTCTGGCGGCTGGCCGTCGTCTGACCGGGGACGGGGCGGTCGGGGTCAGAGCTCCGTCAGTCGTGTGAAGCGTCCTCGGTGGAAGAGCAGGGGTTCGTCCTGATCATCATCGTCGCCCGTGCCGAGGGCGTTCACCCGGCCGACCACGATCAGGTGGTCGCCGCCGGTGTGGACGGCGTGGATCGCGCAGTCGATCCAGGCCACGGCACCCGACAGGCGCGGCGAGCCCGACACGGGCGCCGCGTCGTACGGCACGCCCGTGAACTTGTCCGCGCCGCTCACCGCGAAGGCGCGGCACAGCTCGGCCTGGTGGGCGGCCAGGACGTTCACGCAGAAGACGCCGGCCCGTGCGATGCGCGGCCAGGTCGTCGACGTACGGCCGATCATGAAGGCGACCAGGGGCGGGTCGAGGGAGAGGGAGGTGAAGGACTGGCAGGCGAAACCGGCGGGGGAGTCGGCGGGAGTGGCGGGTGGGGCGGTGATCACCGTCACGCCCGTCGCGAAGGTGCCGAGGACGCGGCGGAACTCACGCGGGTCCAGGGGCGCGCGCTCGTCGGTGCCGACGCACCGCAACTCCGGGCGCGGCAGCGGCTCGACGGGCTCCGGGGCGGCGGTGCGGACCTGCCTGAGGTAGCGGACGGCGGCTTCGGCCATGCCTGCTTGTCCCATCACATTCCCCATTGTTTCTGACGTATCGTCAGATAGGAAGGGGTGTGGCGGGTCGGGTCAGTGGCCCCGGAACGCCGGGCTCCGTCGCTCCACGAAGCTCCGCACGCCCTCCCGCGCGTCCGAAGTCGTCATGTTGATCTCCTGCGCGGCGGCCTCGGCGGCGAAGGCGGTGCCGCGGTCGGTGTCGAGGGAGGCGTTGACCAGCTGCTTGGTGAGGGCGAGGGCGCGCGTCGGGCCGGTGGCGAGGCGGTCCGCCCACGCACGGGCCGTCTTGTCCAGGTCCTCGTCGGGGACGACCCGGTTGACCAGACCGAGGCGTTCGGCGTCCGCCGCGGTCAGGGCATCGCCGAAGAACATCAGCTCCTTGGCGCGCTGCGGGCCGACGAGGCGGGGGAGCAGGTAGGCACCGCCCGCGTCGGGGACCAGGCCGCGCCGTACGAACACCTCGATGAAGCGGGCGGACTCGGCCGCGAGGACCAGGTCGCAGGCGAACGCGAGATGCGATCCGAGCCCGGCCGCCGTGCCGTTGACCGCCGCGATCACCGGTTTCTCGCAGTCCAGGACGGCCGCGATCAGACGCTGTGCGCCGGTGCGCAGGGTGCGTGCGACGTCCCCGGCGATCCGCTCGCCCGCGGCCGTGGCCGTGCCCGCGCCCCGCAGGTCCGCGCCCGCGCAGAAACCGCGGCCCGTGCCCGTGAGGACGACGGCGCGTACGGCGGGGTCGGCGGAGGCCTCGGACAGCAGGCCCATGACGCGTTCGCGCTGGTCGGGGGTGAGGGCGTTGAGGGACTCGGGCCGGTTGAGGGTGAGGGTGAGGACGTGGTCGCCGGTGGTGTGCAGCACGTCGGGTTCCGTCATCAGCCGCACACCGCCAGCGCGTCCAGTGCCACGGCGCCCTGCCCCTGCGGCAGCACCATCAACGGGTTGATGTCCAGCTCCGCGAGCCGGTCCCCGAGTTCCAGCGCCATGCGCTGCACGCGCAGGACGACCTCGACGAGGGCGTCCAGGTCGGCCGGCGGGCGGCCCCGGACCCCGTCGAGCAGGGCCCGCCCGCGCAGCCCGGCGAGCATGTCCCGGGCCTGTTCCTCGCCGAAGGGCGGTATGCCCACCGCGGTGTCGCGCAGCACCTCGACCAGGACGCCGCCGAGTCCGACGGTCACGGTCGGGCCGAAGATGTCGTCGTGGCTGACCCCGACGACCGTCTCGACGCCCTGCTCGACCATCTGGCAGACCAGGACGCCGTCCAGCGGGACGTCCTCGTAGCGGGCGATGTCGGTCAGCTCGCGGTACGCGTCGCGGACCTGGCTGGCCGAGGTCAGCCCGATCTTCACCAATCCCAGCTCGGTCTTGTGGGCGATCCGGGCACCCGAGGCCTTCATGACGACCGGGTAGCCGACCAGTCCGGCGGCGCGTACGGCCGCCGCCGCGCTGGTCACCAGCTGCTCGCGCGGTACCCGAATGCCGTACGCCCGCAGCAGCTGCTTCGCCGCGTGCTCGCTCAGCTGCTGCCCGGGTCGCAGGAGTGCCTGCGCCTTGCGGTAGGACGGCGAGGTGGTGCGCGGGGCCTCGTCGAAGGGGGAGTGGTAGGCGGTCGTGAAGCGGTGGTGGGCGAGGTGGGCGCGGACGGCCGTGAGGCAGTTGCCGACCGTGCGGAAGGTGGCCACGCGCGAGGAACCGAGCAGCACCTCGCGGTAGGCCGGCTCGGTGCCGACCGGCGACCCCCACACCACGCACACCAGCTTGTCGGTCCGCTCGGCCGCGTCGACCAGGTCCCGGACGAGCCGGTCGCTGAGCGGAGGGAAGGGCCCGGTGATCGGGCAGATCAGTACGCCCACCTCCGGGTCGTCGAGGATCGCGTCGATGATCTTCCGGCCGCGTTCGTCCCCGACCGGATGCCCGCCGTTGTCCACGGGGTTGGCGACGTTGAGGTACCCGGGTATCCACTGGTGCAGCCGGGCCTGCCTGGCCTCGGACAGCACGGGCAGCCGCAGGCCCGCCTCGGTCGCCAGGTCGGCGACGTGCGCGCCCGTGCCGCCCGAGATCGAGTAGACGACGACCCCGTCGGCGCGCGGCGGGCGCGCCCGGGCCAGCAGGGCCGCCGTGTCCTGGAGTTCGTCGAGGCCGTCGACGCGGATCACCCCGAACTGCCGGAACGCCGCGTCCACCACCGCGTCCGCGCCGGTCAGCTTGCCGGTGTGGGAGGCGGCCGTGCGGGCGCCGGTCTCGGTGCGGCCGACCTTGACCGCGACGACCGGCACGCCGCGCCGGGCGGCCCGGTCGGCGGCGAGCAGGAAGGAGCGGCCGTCCTTCAGCCCCTCCAGGTAGCAGGCGATGGCGCCGACCTCGGGCCGCTCGGCGAAGTAGGAGAGGAAGTCGGCGGTCTCCAGGTCGGCCTCGTTGCCGGTGGGCGCCCAGTGCGAGAGGCGGATGCCGAGTTCCTGGAGGGCGAAGACGGGGCGGCCCTGGTGGCCGGACTGGGTGATCAGCGCGATCGCCGGGCCCTGGAGGTCGTCACGGAACCTTTCGAAGGCGTTGAGGTTGGTGTTCGGCCCCAGCAGCCGCAGCCCGGACCGCTCGACGGCGGCGGCCAGTCGCCGCTGGGCGGCCTCCCCCTCCGGACCCGTCTCGGCGAACCCGGAGGCGAAGACGACGGCGAACCGCGCCTTGGCATCGGCCAGTTCCTCCACCACCGGCAGGGGGTCACCGACGAGGACGACCGCCAGGTCGACCTGCTCGGGCAGGTCGGCCACGGACGGGACGCAGGGGATGCCGAAGACGGCCGGCCGGCTCGGATGCACGGGATACAGTCGGGCGCCGACCCGCTCGGCCCAGTCGGCCAGTTGGCGGGTGATGCCGGTGCGGGGTCGCCCCTCGGTGTCCGAGGCGCCGATCACGGCGACGGAGTGGGGTCGGAAGAAACGGTCCAGATCGGGGACATCGGCGTGCAGGGGGCGCCCGCTGACGTCGATGTCGCCCACCTGGGCCGGCCTGCCGTGCACGGTGGGCCCGGACCGCTCACCACAGGCGATGGCCCGGGCGCGGCGGGAGTCGGTGGTGAGGGTGCCGTGGGTCGATCCAAGCATCGTTCCGCCCGCTCCTGTGAGACAGCCGCTAACTGACGCTCTGTCAGATTATCGGAGCTGACTGAGCATCAGGAATGGTCGGGACCGACCTAAGTTCGTCGTGTCACCCTGGGACCATGAGCGAGCCGACCCCCGTCCTGCGCTTGATGACCATGAACGTGCTGGCGCCGCGGTACGCCGACGGGCCGCGTCGCCGGGCGGTCCTGGTGCGGGAGCTGCGGCGCCGGGACCCGGACGTGCTGGCGCTCCAGGAAGTCACCCGCGCGGACGCGGCAGCCCTCGTCGACGCGGGGTGGCAGGTGGTTCCGCACCCTCGGTGGTCCGCCGACGGCGTGGGAGCCGTGCTGGCGGCACGCCGTCCCTTCGAGCGGACGTGGGCGGACACGCTGGAGGTGACCCGGCGCACGGTACACACCAGTTGGTGCGGGGTCGTCGCCGCCGAGCTGCCGCTTCCGGAACCCCTCGGCCCGGTCCTCGTGGTGCACCACAAGCCGAGCTGGCCCTACGGCTACGAGCGTGAGCGGGAGTTGCAGGCTCTCGCCACCGCCCGCCTCGTCGAGAGGGCCGTCGCCGAACGCCGCATGCGGCACGCGGTCGTGCTCGGTGACTTCGACGCCGAGCCGCACGCCGCCAGCCTGCGGTTCCTCCAGGGGCTGCAGTCCCTCGACGGGACGAGCGTCTGCTTCCAGGACGCCTGGTCGGCCGTGCGACCCGGGGAGCCGGGTCCCACGTTCAGTCCCGGCAACCCGCTCGTACGGCAGGGCGACATGCCCGAGACGTCGGACCGCCGCATCGACTACATCCTGGTCCGGTGCGGCCCCCATGGCCCGACCCTGCGCGTCTCCTCCTGCGAGCGGGTCCTGGTCGAGCCGGTGGACGGCGTGCACGCGAGCGACCACTACGGCCTGGCGGCGGCCCTGACGCTCCCCGACCACCCTCCGGGCCGGTGGGCGGAGGGGGAGTGACGGCGCTGGAGGCCGGCGTGTCGGGCACGTCGAACGATCCGCCCCGGTGGTCTAACCCGGCAGCCGGGACAGTCCGTCCCGGCGGTCTAACCCGGCAGCCGGGACACCCTCCCCGAGCCGTCCCGGGCGATGGCCTTCGCGATCCGTACCGCGTCGATCGCCATCTCGCGGAGGTTGCCGCTGATGGGGTTGGTGAAGCCGGTGAAGTACAGGCCGGGGGCGGTCCTCGGGCTGCGGGCGCCGTGGACGACGGGCCTGCCGCCGGTGTCCAGCACGTCGAGGTGACCGACCAGGCCCTCCAGGGCGCGGACGTACCCGGTGGCGGCGATCACGGCGTCCGGGGAGACGCGGGTGCCGTCGGCGAGGAGGACCTTGCCGCCGTCCTCGAAGCCGTCGACGGCGGCCACGATCTCCACCCTGCCCTTGCGCACGGCGTCGATCAGACCGACGTCCTGCACCGGGATCGCCCCCTGCTTCACCCTGCTGTACAGCCCCGTGTCGGGGCGCGGCAGTCCGTGCGCCGACAGGTCGGGCAGGGCCACCTTCGCCTGCGCCCGGCAGAGCCGGTCGACGAGGCCGACCGGCAGCCGGCGGACGAGGATGCCGCTGTACTGGGCGGCCCAGCCGGCGGTCGAGCGGCGCACGATGTGGGGGGCGGTGCGCACGGCCAGCCGGACCCGGGAGGCGCCGTGCTCCACGAGGTCCACGGCGATCTCGGCACCGGTGTTGCCGACGCCGACGACGAGGACGTCGCGGCCCGCGTACGGCTTGCCGTTGCGGTACTCGCCGGCGTGCAGGAACTCGCCGGTGAAGGCGGAGCGGCCGGGCCAGTCCGGCAGGCGGGGGGTGTGGTTGTAGCCGGTCGCGACGACCACCGCGGCGCCGGTCAGCTCGCGGCCGCCGGTGGCGTGCAGCAGCCAGCCCGTGCCGTCGGGCGTGCGCTCGACGCGGGACACCTCGACGCCGGTGACGATCTCCAGGCGGTGGTGCTCGGCGTACTTCTCCAGGTACCGCACCACGTCGTCGCGGGACACCCACCGCCCGAACCGGCGGGGCATCGGCAGCCCGGGCAGGGCCGACAGGCGGCGGGTGGTGTGCAGGTGCAGCCGGTCGTAGTGGCGGCGCCAGGACGCCCCGACACGGTCGGACTTCTCCAGGACGACGGCCCGTATGCCCCGGGCGCGCAGCGCGTACGCGGCGGAGAGTCCGCCGGGGCCGCCGCCGATGACGTAGACGGGGCGGTCGGGTGGGGGCTGTGCGGAGGAGTGTGTGGGGGGAGTGGAGTCGGCCATGAGCGGGAGCGTAATCACGCACCCGATTGATGGGTCTCGGTCAAGACCGGAATTGATTTCGGATTGATCACGGCTGTAGGGGGAGGGGGTGGGGATGGTGGCGCGATGGGCCTGGTTGTGGCGAGCCGGTGATCATTCCTGACCCGGGGCTACCCGCGGCCGATCCCGGGTCTTGTTGCGGCGCTCGCATCTGACGTACCGTCAGATTCGATGTCGGGCGGCGGCGCGGGAGCACCCATGGACTCGATCTGGCTCACCGGAGCGGAATGGCTGGCCGTGCTGCGGATCGGGCTCGGGCTGTGGTGGCTGGAGAGCTGGCGGCACAAGGACCGCACGGCCTGGTTCGAGCGCGGGACGGGCATCGCGTGGGCGGCCGGGATCGCCGCCGAGCACCGCTGGAGCGCCGTCCGTTCGGGCTTCCGGGTGGCCGTCGCGCCGCACCCGCGTGTGATGGCGTACGTCGTCGTCTACGCGGAACTCGCCCTCGGCCTCGGTCTGATCACCGGGTTCCTGACGCCGATCGCTCTGGCCGGCGGGTTCCTCCTCAACGCCCTCTACTTCACGCTCATGATCCACGATGTCGCCGAGCAGGGGCAGAACTCGATGATGGCGCTGATGTCGGTGGTGGCACTGTTCGGGATGTCCTGGCAGACGTGGTCGCTGGACAGCGCGCTGGGGCTGTTCTGATGACCGGGGGACTGTTCTGATGGCCGGCCGCCACGACCTGCCCGAGGTCGACGCCTTCACCCGGACGTACTGGGACGCGGCCGCCGAGGGCAGGCTGCTGATCCGCCGCTGCCGGGCCTGCGGCCGGGCCCACCACTACCCCCGCGAGTTCTGCCCGCGCTGCTGGAGCGAGGACGTCGCCTGGGAGACGGCGAGCGGCCGGGCCACCCTCTACACCTGGTCCGTCGTCCACCGCAACGACCTGCCGCCCTTCGCGGACCGCACGCCGTACGTCGCCGCCGTGGTGGACCTGGCCGAGGGGCCACGGATGATGACGGAACTGGTCGGGGTGGGGGGTCCGGCGGCTGAGGGGCCGGCAGCGGATCTGTCGGCCGGGGCGGATCTGGAGGTGACGTTCCGGGACGGGATCCCGGTGTTCCGGCCCGCTGCGGGCGGGGAGGGTGGCCGCACGCCACCGGGCGGGTGAACGGCACAGCCCCACTTGCGGGTGAACCGCACAGCCCCACGCGCTTGAATGACCCCATGGCCCCCATACGTGACCACGCCCCGACCGACCCTTTCCCGGAACTCCACGGCCACGGCCTGCGCCTGCGCCCCTGGGACGCCGGGTCCGGCTCCGACGTCGACACGTGGCTGCGCGGCATGCGGGACCCGGAGTTCCGCCGCTGGAACACCCCGCTGCGGCCGGTCGACGACCGCAGGAGCGCCCGGGAATCGCTCCTCGCGCGGGAGCAGAGCGCCGCTGAGGGCACGTCGCTGTCGTTCCGGATCGCCGACGCGCACAGCGACACGGCACTGGGCCACATCGGCGTCAACGAGATCAAGTACCACCTGAAGGTCGCCCGCGTCGGCTACTGGGTGCTCCCCGAGGCCCGCGGCCAGGGCGTCGCCACCCGGGCGCTCCTGCTCGCCGCCCGCTGGGCCTTCGCAGAACTGGGCCTGCACCGGCTGGAGCTGGACCACGCGGTCGGCCACGACGTGTCGTGCCGGATCGCGGAGCGCTGCGGTTTCCCCTACGAGGGCACCCTGCGCGGGGCGATCTTCGCGGAAGGCCGGCACGACGCGTTCCGGGACGCTCACCTGCACGCCCGGCTGTCGACGGATCCGGAGCCGACGGGGCCCTGAGAGCCCGGGGAGCTACTTCCCCTCCATCGAGAAGAAGTACGGCCGGCCGATCGCCGACTGGAAGACGCTCATCCGCACCTCGCCGCTGACCCGGCACAGGGAGCTCGTCGACTGGCTCAAGTCCGAGCACGGTTTGGGGCACGGCCACGCCAACGCCCTCGTGGCCCACACCCTCACCGGGGACAGCGACAAGTGAGCCGCCGTAGCCGCCCGTAAATCCGGGGCGCCGGAACGAGGGACGGCGGCACGATGAGGCATGGACACCGGTAACTGGCACTTCACCCGAGACCTCGACGACTTCCTCGCCCGCGCGGGCGGCTTCCTGCGCTCCCGCCCGGCGCTGCACACCGTCCCGCTGACCGTCACGGAGACGCTGCGCACGCGCGGGCCGCGCGTCTACGGCGACGAGCCACCGGAGTTCGGTGTGCTGGAGCACGACGGGGCGGTCCGGGCGGCCCTCTTCCGCACGCCGCCGCACTGGCTGAATCTCACCGCCCTCACCGCCGAGGAGGCCGTCGCCCTCGCCGCGCGACTGGCCGCCCTCGGACAACGCCTGCCCGGCGTGAACGCCCCCGACGACACCGCCGCCGCCTTCACCGACGCCTGGCGGCGGCACACGGGCGTCACCGCGACGCCGAGACAGCGGCAACGCCTCTACCGGCTCGGCACTCTGACCGTGCCCGGGCCCGTACCGCCCGGCGGGCCCCGGGTCGCCGGCGCGGCGGACCGCGGGCAGCTCATCCGCTGGCACGACGAGTTCAGCGCCGCCGTCGGCCTGGGCACGGTACGGGACTCCGCCGAGTGGGCGGACGCCCGGATCGAGACCGGCACCATCACCTTCTGGGAGGCCCCCGACGGCACACCCGTCGCCATGGCCGGCACCAGCCCCCGGGTCGCCGGCCAGGTGCGCGTCGCCGCGGTCTACACCCCGCCCCACCTCCGCGGCCGGGGCTACGCCGGTGCCGTGACGGCCGAGGTCAGCCGCGCCGCCCGTGCCGCCGGGGCGAAGGAGGTGGTCCTCTTCACGGACCTGGCGAACCCGACCAGCAACGGCCTGTACCAGCGGATCGGGTACCGGCCGGTCGCGGACTTCGCGGTCCACGACTTCGCGTAGGCCGGGGCGTCAGGCGGTGGTTCGGGGGACGACCTTGATGTTGAACGTGTGGGATCCGAGGCCGTTCGCGATGCCCATGAAGAGCAGGGCGAAGTGCTCCTGGCCGCGTGCCGTGGTGATGCCGCCGATGTCCAGCTGGGACGACTCGGGCCAGCCGAGGTCGGTGAGCAGCCGGCCGGTGGTGCGCTTGGCCTCGGCGTCGTCGCCGGAGAGGAAGACGGTGCTCGGGCCGTCCAGGCTGCCCGGGGCGATCATCGCGGTCGAGTCCATGGTGCACAGCGTCTTGACGACGGGCGTTTGCGGGAAGGCTTCCTGGATCTGTTCGGCCAGGCTGCTGTTCGGGTGGGAGAGCTCGGTGTAGTCGTCGGAGAGGCCGACGCCCACGTCGACGAGCACGGTGCCGGCCAGCGCCGGTGCCCCGAGGGAGCGGAGCAGGTCCAGGGAGACGTTGCCCGGGGTGGCGTTGACCAGCACCTCGGCGTGTGCCGCCGTCTCGCCCAGGCCCGCCACGGGCAGGCCCAGGCCGGTCCGCTCCGCAGGCCGGCGGGAGCCGAGGAGTACGTCGTGTCCGGCCGCGCTCCAGCCCTGGGCCAGTGCGCGGGCGACATGTCCGGTGCCGAGTAGTCCGATTCGCATGCTGTGACGCTAACCGGCGTCAGGGGACGGTGGATCGGGCCGCGGGCCCAGCCGCGACCGGCCCAGAGGCGTAGGCCCGAAGTCGGTGGTCCGCGTACGTCAGAAGCCTGTTCAGGGCCACAGCAGCTCCCGCGCCCAGCCCTCCCCGTCACGCCGGTAGCGGAGCCGGACGTGCCGGCGCCGTTCGTCGCCCTGGAAGAACTCGACCTCCTCGGCCCGCAGCCGGTACAGCGTCCAGGACGGCACCGGCGCCCGAGGCTCCCGGGACGCCCGCTCCCACGCCGACTCCGAGGCCCGGGCCAGGTCGTCCAGCGACTCCAGGACCTCGCTCTGCCTCCCGGTCAGCGCCGCCGCCAGCGCACCCGTCGAGCGGGCGTGGAGGTCGCCCTGGGACTCCTCGGAGGGGGCGGCCGAGACGGGGCCGCGCACCCGGACCTGGCGGCCCAGCACCGGCCAGTAGAAGCCGAGCGCGGCGTACGGGCGGGCGGCGAGGTGGCGGCCCTTGCGGCTGCCCGCGTGGGACGCGAAGGACCAGCCCGTCTCGTCCGCGCCGTGCAGCATCACGATCCGCACGTCGGGCAGGCCCGACTCGTCCGAGGTGGCCAGGGACATCGTGTGCGGCTCGGTCTGCCCGGCCGCCACCGCCGCCGCGAACCACTCGGTGAACAGGGGCAGGGGAGCGGCGGGGGCGGTGGCCGGGTCGAGGGGCGGGAGGTGCGTGATCTCCGGGTCCCAGACCCGCAGGGACCTCAGCAGCGCGTGAAGATCGGTTGCCATGCCCCGATTGTCACCGGTGGCGGTGGCGGTGGCGGTGGCGGTGGGGGTGGCGGTGGCGCCAGGGGCTCACACCTGCCCCAGGTCCGACGACACCCACCGCTCCGGCCGCATGCGCAGCACCAGTTGCTCACCGTGGTTCTTGGAGGCGAAGTCCACATAGCCGTCGACCTTCTCAGCCGGCAGGTAGCGCGCCGACAGCTCCCGGAGCTGGTCGAGGGTGGCGGGGGCCGTGTCGACGACCGGGCCCTCGACCGACACGTAGCGGATCGTCGGTTCGAGCCGGTCGACCATCAGGGAGAACCGGCCCGCCGCTTTGATCAGCTCGTACTTGCGGGAGTCGAGGCCGGTCATGATCCAGATGTCGCCGCCGGGCTCGTACTGGTACCAGATCGGCACCGTGAGCGGGGCCCGGCCCGCTCCGGCGTCGACCGCGAGGGCCGCGATGTGCGGCTCGGCAAGGAACTGTTCACGCTCTTCGCGGGTCAGGGCCATTCCGGTCTCCTTCGAACGGGGCGGTCGGTGTGCGGAGCATCACAACGCCCGTGCCGGGGGCGGGTGTTCCCCGGCCTCGTGCGGGTTCACCAGCGGACCGCCGTGAAGTCGACCGGCCGCGGCCGCAGCCGCCGGGTCCGTTCCGCCAGGGACCGCAGCCGCCCGGACATCTCCTCCACGGGCAGGCGGCGCCGGTCGCCGTGGCCCGGCAGCAGCCACTCGAAGCGCAGCCGTCCGGCCACCCCGGCCAGGGAGCGGGCCAGTTCCTCGACGGAGTACCAGGTCACGCTCTCCGCTACTTCCAGATCGCCGGTCGTGCGCGACCAGTAGAAGCTGTCGCCGCTGAAGCAGTACCGGTCGTCCGCGAGGTAGAGCACGGAGCCCCGGGTGTGGCCGGGCAGCGGATACGCGGTGACGCCGTCGCCGATGTCCTGCGGCTCCGTCCCGCGCAGCACCCGGTCCGCGTCCGGCGCGGCGTCCAGGTCGCCCTCGTGGATCCACAGCCGGGCGCCGAAGTGGTCCGCGTAACGGCGGCCGTGCGCGGCGTGGTCGCGGTGGGTGAGCAGGACGTCGGTGACGGGGCCGCCGGCCGCCTCGTACCGGGCCGCGAGGTCACGGCTCCAGCGCGGGGTGTCGATCATCATGGCCGTGCCGGACGGGCGTGCGAGCAGGTAGGAGTTGGCTCCGGCGGTGTGGGCGGAGTTGTGGCCGCACAGCAGCACACCGTCGTCCAGGGGCATCGGGAACGGGTCCAGCGACGGGTCGGGGCGGCCCGATGCCGGGCGGATGGAGCGGGTGGGGCAGGAGAACGCGGCCGCGTGTAACCGCCGTTCCTCCGCGGTGTCCTCGGGCTGCCGCAGGATCCGCGACCGTCCCTCCCGTTCGGTGATCAGCTCGGGTGCCAGTTGCCGGGCCGCGTCGCAGTTGAAGCAACGGTCGTCCACGTACCAGCCGTCCATGGCGGGGCTCCTTCGCGCCGGGGGGTGCGGCCCGGACCTCGGGGCCGCCGGACCAGGGTCCCCATCCGCCGCCCGAACCGGAAGCCCCTGCCGATCTTGTGGTTTCGTCCCTGAGCCCATCTCCCGACCGGCTACGACCGGTGAGGGTATGTGCTGGTTTGTCCGCAGACGGGTCTCACCCCGCCGCCAGCACCACCGTCCCCGACGAGCAGAACCAGCCCCCCGTGCCGGAGGCGACGGCCAGCCGTGGCAGCGCGCCGCCCCTCCGCCGCACCTGCCGCTGTCCGCATTCCCCGCGCAGCTGCCGTACCGCCTCCACCAGCAGGAACAGCCCCCGCATGCCGGGGTGCTGGGCCGACAGCCCGCCCCCGTCGGTGTTCACCGGCAGCGCGCCGCCCTCGACCCGCAGCCGCCCCTTCTCCACGAACGCCCCGCCCTCGCCCTTCCCGCAGAAGCCGAGGTCCTCCAGCGTCACCAGGGTCATGTAGGTGAAGGCGTCGTAGATCTCGGCGAAGTCGACCTCCGTCGGCCGCACTCCCGCCCGGGCGAACGCCAGCCGTCCGCTCACCGCCGCCGGGGACACCGTGAAGTCCGGCCACTCGGACATCGCCGCGTGCGAGACGGACTCCCCGCTCCCCAGCACCCACACCGGCGAGGTGCGGCAGTCCCGTACGTACTCCTCCGCCGCCAGCAGCACCGCGGCCCCGCCGTCGGAACGGAGGCAGCAGTGCAGCTTGGTGAAGGGGTCGGCGATCATGGGGCCGGACAGGACCTCGTCCACCGTGACCGGGGTGCGGAACATGGCCTCCGGATTCAGGGCCGCGTTGGCCCGGGCCTGTACCGCCACCTCCGCGAGCTGCTCGATCGTCGTGCCGTACTCGATCATGTGACGGCGGGCCGCCATGGCGTACTTGGCGATCAGGGTGTGGCCGTAGGGGGCCTCGAACTGCAGCGGGCCGCGCGCGCCGAAGGACAGCGTCCCGGTGCGACGGCCCGCCCTGATGTCCGCCCGGGCCGTGGAGCCGTAGGCGAGCAGCACCACGCGCGCGTGCCCGGCCGCGATCGCGTCCGCCGCGTGGGCCGCCATGACCTCCCAGGTGGAGCCGCCGACCGAGGTGGAGTCGACCCAGGTGGGGCGCAGTCCCAGGTACTCGGCGACCTCGACGGGGGCGAGGGTGCCCAGGCCCGCCGAGGCGAAGCCGTCGACCAGCGACCGGTCCAGGCCCGCGTCGGCCAGGGCGCGGCGGGCGGCCTGGGCGTGCAGGGCGTACGGGGTCGCGTCGTCCACGCGGCCGCAGTCCGAGAGGGCCACGCCGACGACGGCCACTTTCCTCCGGGCAACCATGAATCTGACGGTACATCAGATATGGCCGCCGGCGGGAGCGGCAGGACTCTGGGCATCGTCGCACCGCCGCCCTAATATGACGCCCCGTCAGATACGGAGGTGGTCATGGACGCCCGCTTCACCGCCGAGCAGGACGAGATCCGCCGCACCCTGCGCGACCTGCTCCACAAGCGGTGCGGCCCCGGAGAGCTGCGGGCCGCCGTCGACACCCCGGCCGGACACGACCCGGCCCTGTGGACCGCCCTCGCCGAACAACTCGGCCTGCCCGGCCTGGCCCTCCCCGAGCCCTACGGCGGTGTCGGCTGCTCGGTGACGGAGCTGGCCCTGGCCTGTGAGGAGACGGGCCGGGCGCTCGCCCCCTCCCCGCTGCTGGCCACGGCCGTTCTCGCCGCCCCGCTGCTGCTGGCCCTCGGCACCGACGCCCAGCGGGCGGCCCTGCTCCCGCGCATCGCCTCCGGCGCACTGACCGCCGCCCTCGCCGTACCGGGCCCCGCCCTCGCCACCGCCCTCGCGCTCACCGGCCACGACCCGGGCGGGGGCTGGGCGGGTGGCGGACGGGCCGGGGGCGTGCAGGCCCGGCGGGCGGAGGGCGGCTGGCGGCTGTACGGGCAGGCCGACCAGGTCCTCGACGGGCACAGTGCCGGTCTCCTCGTGGTCGCCGCGCACGCCGGAGGGTTCGCCCGGTCCCGGGTCCTGCTCTTCCTCGTGCACGCAGACGCGCCCGGCCTCACCCGCGTACGGCAGACCGCGCTGGACGCCACCCGGCCGCAGGCCCGCGTCCAATTCCGCGACGTCGAAGCCGAGTTGCTGGGGCGGGACGGCGACGACGTGCTCGCCGCCCTCGCCCGGCTCGGCGACACCGCTGCCGCCTGTCTCGCCGCCGAGGCCGTCGGGGCCGCCGACCGGGTGCTGGAGCGGACCGTGGAGTACGTGCGGCAGCGCGAGCAGTTCGGGCGGCCGATCGGCTCCTTCCAGGCGGTCAAGCACCGGCTGGCCGACGTCCACGTCCAGGTGCAGGCGGCCCGCTCGGCGGCGTACTACGCGGCCTGGGCCGCCGCCCGGGGGGAGGCGGCCGGCGGGCCCGCCCTGGCCCAGGCGCTCCAGGCCCTGCGCGAGGCCGCCGCCGAGGGGATCCAGTCGCACGGCGGCATCGGTTTCACCTGGGAGCACGAGGCCCACCTGTACTTCAAGCGCGCCGCGGGCGACGAGTTGCTCTTCGGGCCGGTGCACCGGCTGCGGGCGCACGCCGCCGACGTGGCGCACGTCTTCGAGGAGGCCGGCCGATGAGGGGCGCGCGGATCGTGCAGAAGGTGTCCTCCACCCGGGGCTTCGCGCGGGTGGCGCCGTACGTCGTCCCGGCTCTCGACCGGGCCGTGCACCGGCTCACGCGCGGAAAGGTGCTGCTCAGCGCCCAGCTCCTGCCGGGCGTGGTGCTGACCTCGACCGGGGCGAGGAGCGGGCAGCGGCGTCGTACGCCGCTGGCCTGCATGCCGGAGGAGGGCGGGCGCGGCTGGATCCTGGTCGGGTCCAACTTCGGGCGGCCGGGGCACCCCGCCTGGAGCCACAACCTGCTCGTCCACCCCGAGGCCGAGATCAACTTCAAGGGCCGGGACATCCCGGTCACGGCCCGGCTGCTGGAGGGCGAGGAGCGGGCGGCGGCCTGGAAGGCGGTACTGGCGTTCTGGCCGCCGTACGCGGCGTACCAGGCGCGGGTGGACCGGGAGATCCGGGTGTTCCGGCTCGTGCCGCGGTGAAAGCGCGACAGGCGGTGGTCCACGCGGGTGGACCACCGCCTGCCAGACAGGACTGGGGTAAGGGAAAAGGGCCGCCGGGGCCGGTTACTACTTCGTCGGCTTTCTCCCGGTGATGCCCAGGTGCACCAACAGCGCGAGGTTCGGCTTCAGTTCGGCCTGCTTCACGCCCCAGGAGGAGAAGCCCTTCTGGTGGGAGGCGACCGCCGCGAGCATCGCGACCAGCGAACCGGCGACGGCCGCCGGGTTCACGTCCTTGTCGACCCGGCCCTTGGCCTGGAGCTCGGCGACGGCGTCCGCGAGGGAGTTGTTCACCGAGTTGAGGATCTTCATGCGGAGCTTGTAGAAGCGCTTGTCGCCCTCGGCGGCGCCGAGATCCACGACCCGGAGGATCGCGTCGTTCTTGCGCCAGAACTCCAGGAACCCGTCCACGAGTTCCTGAGCCGTCTGCCAGCCGGCCTTCCCGGCCCAGGAACGGCCCTGAAGGAGTTCGGTCAACGCGGCGCCCTCGGTCGCCATTTGCTCGGCGATCTCCAGGACGGCGCCCTCGACGTCCGGGAAGTACTGGTAGAAGGTCGCGGGCGAAGTGCCCGCCTTCCGGGCGACATCGATGACTTTGACGTCCCGGTACGGGGAGGAGCTGAGCATCTCGCTGAGGCAGTCGAGCAGCTTCTGCCGGGTCGCCTGCCCACGCCTACCGGCCACGCGGCCGTCGACGGTACGCACTTGTCCTGTCATGCCGTCAGCTTACCGAGGCGTGATCGGGGCGCGATTCGGCCGACTGCAAATGGGGTGTAAGGGAGTGCGGGGGCTGGTGTGCCTGGTCTGCGGGGTGCGGCCTTCGCGGTTACGTTGGCGGCATGGCCGAAAACAGGGCATCGGTGTACGCAGAGGGCGTCCCCTGCTGGGTGGACGCGCAGCTTCCCGACGTGGAGGCGGGCAAGCGGTTCTACGGCGAGCTCTTCGGATGGACCTTCGAGGACTGGTTCGGCCCCTTCGCGCAGGCGCTGAAGGACGGTGAACCCGTGGCCGCGCTGGTCCGCAAGATGGACGGCCGGCTGCCCACCGTGTGGACGGTGTACTTCGCCACCCCGGACGCCCCGGCCCTGGCCCGGCGCATCCGGGACGCCGGCGGGCAGATCGTCTCGGCGCCGGTGCCGGCCGGCGAACTGGGCGTCACCGCGCTCGTCACCGACCCCGAGGGGGCCGTCTTCGCCCTGTGGCAGCCGACGGAGCACCCCGGCTTCGGCAGGCGGCACGAGCCGGGCACCTTCGCCTGGGCCGAGCTGTACGCCCGGGACACCGAGGCGGCCAACGCCTTCTACGGCGATCTCTTCCAGGAGGCTCTGTTCGGCCCCGAGGCCGAGCCCGACTTCGGCCGCGCCCCGGTCTCCGACGTCTTCCCGGCCGAGATGCCGCCCCACTTCCTCGTCCACTTCGCCGTCGAGGACGTACCGGCCGCGCTGGAGGACGTCACCCGGCTCGGCGGCCGGATCCAGGCCCCGCCCTTCGAGACGTCGTACGGCACGGTCGCCGTCGTCACCGACGATCAGGGGGCCTCCTTCGCGCTGCTGCGCCGCTGAGCAAGCACCCGCGGACACCCTATGGTCATCTTTTGTCCCTGTATATGGCGAGACACCCCAATGGTCACCAGGTTCGCAACCGCGGCTCCGGCCAGGAAGAATCGGGGTGCGTGCCGCCATGGCGGTGCGGTGGTGAGACGCTGCACGGGGTCGCGTGGAACATGTGGCTTGGCGCGGCTCGTACGGGGAGGTGGCAGGCAGAGTGGTGGATCAGCTGACGCAGCACGATCCGCGGCGGATCGGGCCGTTCGAGGTGCTGGGACGGCTGGGTGCCGGCGGCATGGGGCTGGTCTATCTCGCGCGCTCGGCGTCCGGCCGGCGCGTGGCGATCAAGACCGTCCGGACGGAGCTGGCCGAGGACCAGCTGTTCCGGGTCCGCTTCACGCGTGAGGTGGAGGCGGCCCGGGCCGTCTCCGGCTTCTACACGGCCGCCGTCGTGGACGCCGACCCGCGCGCCGCCGTGCCGTGGCTGGCCACCGCGTACGTCCCCGCGCCCTCCCTGGAAGAGATAGTGAACGACTGCGGGCCGCTCCCGGCCCAGGCGGTGCGCTGGCTCGCGGCGGGCGTGGCCGAGGCGCTGCAGTCCATCCACGGGGCCGGGCTGGTGCACCGGGACCTCAAGCCGTCGAACGTCCTGGTGGTCGAGGACGGACCCCGGGTGATCGACTTCGGTATCGCGTCCGGCGTCTCGAACACGCGTTTGACGATGACCAACGTCGCCGTCGGCACGCCCGCCTACATGTCCCCCGAGCAGGCCAAGGACTCCCGCAGCGTCACCGGCGCGAGCGACGTCTTCTCCCTCGGCTCCATGCTCGTCTTCGCCGCCACCGGCCACCCGCCCTTCCACGGCGCCAACCCGGTCGAGACGGTCTTCATGCTGCTGCGCGAGGGCCCGGACCTCGAAGGACTCCCGGACGAGCTGCGTCCGCTCATCGAGTCCTGCATGCAGATGGACCCCACGGCCCGCCCCAACCCGGCCGACCTCCAGGCGCAGCTGGCCCCGCACCTCTTCGGCTCCGGCTCCGACGACAGCGGCACGGCCTCCGCGTGGCTGCCCGAGCGGGCGGTGCACCTGATCGAGTCCCGCCGCAACGGCCGCCCGGCCGGCAAGCCCGCCACCGGCTCCGGCCGCAGCGGCGGCGGACGCCCCGCCCCCGGCCCGGCGCCCATCCCGCCCCCGCCCTCGCACGACCCCGTCGTCCCGGCGCCCGCGCCGGTGCCCGCGCCCGTCGGCGGCCCCGACACCGGCCCCGTCCGGCTGGCCGGCGCCCAGGTGCCCATCGGCCCGGGCCCGCGCGTCGCCGACGTCCGTGCCGCCGCCGTCAAGGCACCCCCTCCGGAGGCCGCCCTCGCCGCCTCCTGGTCCAAGCCCCGCCCCGGCGTCAACGGCACCGACCCCGCCGTGGGCCCGGCCGTCGCCGCGCCCCCGGCCCCGGCCGCGCCGCCCGAGCAGGCCGGCGGCTGGCGCCCCTGGCGCTTCCGCATGTCCAACGACGTCTGGGGCACCCCCGCCGTCGCCGACGACCTCGTCTACGTCACCTCCTTCGAGGTGCACGCCCTGGACGTGGCCACCGGCCGCCGCCGCTTCAAGACCCGGGACGTCGCCTGGTCCATGGCGGTCGCGGACGGCCGCATCCACGCCTCCGACGGGCCCACCCTGTTCGCCCTCGACGCCCGAGAGGGCACCGACCTGTGGCGCCTGCAGACGGACGCCTGGGTCTACTCCCTCAAGGCCGGCCGCGGCACCGTCGTCACCGGCACCCGGGGCGGCGGCGTCCAGGGCTGGGAGGCCTCCGGCGGCCAGAAGCTCTGGGAGATCACCGGCTGCCAGACCGACTTCGAGTCCCCCGAGGCCGGACCCGCCCTGCACGACGGCACGGTCTACGTGTGGCAGGACGCCCGGCTGCGCGCCCTGGACGCCCGCACCGGCGACGAGCGCTGGTCCTACCCGATCGGCGACGCGGCCTCCTGCGGCGGCGTCCCGGTCCGGATCGCCCCGGCGACCGACGGGTACGTGTACGTCTGCGCCGGCACCCGCGTCCTCGCCCTCGACGTGGCGGCCGGGCACGTGAAGTGGCACTTCGAGGCCCCGGCCGTCTTCCTCTCCCCGCCCACCTTCGTCCCGGGCCCGGCCGTCACCGGCGGCGGCATCTACCTGGCCGACTACCTCGGCACGGTCTACGCCCTCGACGCCACCGACGGCCGCGACCGCTGGCGCATCGCCACCGAGTCCCGCGCCTCCGTCGAGCCGGTCCTGGTCGCCGCAGGCCACGTCCACGTCGGCAGCGGCAAGGGCCTCTACACCCTCGACGCGGTCACCGGCACGCCCAAGTGGCGCTTCCAGGCGGGCGGCGACATCGTCGGCGCCCCCTCGGTGGCCGAGGGCCGCATCCACTTCGGCTCCACCGACCACCTGCTCTACACCCTGAAGGCCGACGACGGCCGGCTGCGCTGGAAGCTCGCCACCGGCGGCGAGATCACCGGCTCCCCGGTCGTCCGGGACGGGGTGGTGTACGCGTGCAGCAAGGACCGCTGCGTGTACGCGCTGGACGCGGAGAAGGGCACGGGCACGGCGCGCACCGCCTGACGCGCCCGGGGACGGCCGTCGCACGGCGTACGGAAGGGGTTCGGACGGCGGCCGTCGCATGGGGGAGCGGCTGGGGAGCGACCCGTTCACCGCTCTCACCCAAGACGCTACGCCCGGTACGCGACGGCCGCCAGGCGGTGGCATGACCGCGACAGCGCTGCCCGTCAGTGCCGCAGCTCTGCCGCGTCAGTCCCGCAGTTCGGTGAGGAAGCCGAGCAGCGCCTCGTTCACCTCGTCGGGCCGCTCCTGCTGCGTCCAGTGGCCGCAGCCCGGCAGCACGAGCGGCTTCCGGCGCAGGTTCGGCATCAGCTCGGGCAGCTTGTCGATCAGTTCGGGCGTGCCCGGGAAGGCGGGCACGAGGTCCCGGTCGCCGTACACGTACAGCGCGGGCGGGGACACCACCGCGCCCTGCCAGGGAGCGGTCAGCTCCCAGTTGCGGTCCAGGTTGCGGTACCAGTTGAGCGCGCCGGTGAAGCCCGGCGCGAAGCTCTCGGTGAGCCGGTCGAGGTCCTCCTCGGTGAGCCACGGGGGCAGCACCTCGGGGTTCGCGGCGTCCGCGAGCCAGCCGCGCTCCGGGTCGACGAGGGCCTGCTCGGGGCGGCCCGCGCCCGGGGCGTCACCCGAGGCGGAGTACAGCAGCTTGCGCAGGGTGGTGCGGGTGTCCGCGGTGAACTCGGCCTCCGCGACGCCGGGTTCCTCGAAGTAGTTCCAGTAGAAGCGACCGCCGAACCGCTCCCGCATGGTCCTCAGCGGTGGCTGCCCGCCCCGGAAGGGCGGCGGCACGCTCAGCCCCGCCACCCCGCGCACCACGTCCGGCCGCAGCAGCGCGGTGTGCCAGGCCACCGGCGCGCCCCAGTCGTGCCCGACGACGAACGCCCGCTCCTCGCCCAGCGCGCGGATCAGCCCGACCACGTCCCCCACCAGGTGCAGGATGCTGTAGTCGGCCACGTCCTCGGGGTGGTCGCTGCCGCCGTACCCGCGCTGGTCCGGCGCGACCACCCGGAAGCCGGCCTCGGCCAGCGGCCCGAACTGGTGCCGCCAGGAGTGCCAGGACTCCGGGAAGCCGTGCAGCAGCAGCACGAGCGGGCCCTCGCCCTGCTCCGCGATGTGCAGCTGAATGCCGTTCACGTCGATCATCCGATGCTCAACCACGCGTCGAGCATACGCGTGTAGACGTAAACCATTTCCTAACGCAACCGGTACTCCCGCCGCCGTCCCGCGAACAGCCGGGCCTGTTCCCGGGCTTGCGCGTTCCCGAGCGCGATGAGGTGCGGTGCCTGCGCGATGCCCCGGGAGCGTCCCGCCTCGGTCGCGGCCCACAGCGCCCGCACCGTCCCCTGCACGGCCTGAGTCGGATACCCGGCGACGACGGTGGCGCAGGCGGTCGCCGCCGTCAACGCCTCGCCCTCCTCGACGAGTTCCGACACGAGCCCCACCTCGTGCGCCCGCCGCGCCGAGATCCGCTCGGCCGTCCCCAGCAGCGCCATCCGCGCTACCTCCCCGTACGGCATGCGCTGCGCCATGAGGACGGACTCGTAGGCGCTGACCATGCCGTAGGTGGTGTGCGGGTCGAAGAAGGAGGCGGTGGTGTCGGCGACGACGAACTCCGCCTCGCCGAGCAGGTAGAAGGCGCCCCCGCAGGCCATCCCGCGCACGGCGGCCACCACCGGCTTCCACAGGTCGTTCGCCTTGGGGCCGACGCCGAGCAGCGGATCGTCCTGCGCGTAGGGCGAGTTCGGCTGCGGCACGACGGCGTCCCGGTCGATGCCCGTGCAGAAGGCCCGCTCACCGGCCCCGGTGAGGACGACCGCCCGCACGGCGTCGTCGAACCGCAACCGCCGCCACACCTCCGCCAGTTCGCGGGCCATGCCGAGATCGATGGCGTTGAGCCGCTCCGGCCGGTTCAGAGTCACGACGGCGACCCCGCTGTCCTCGTCGGACCTGACGAGCACCCCGCTCATGACCGCTCCGGGACCCACCGCGGCAGGCCGTCGTCGAAGACGACCCGCACCCGGGCGCCGATCCGGAGGCGCTCCGCGGGCAGGGAGCCGATCGCCGCGCCCGGCTCCGCGACCAGGTTGCCGACGAGCCGGATGCGCGGCGCCTCGTCCAGCTCGACGAGGACCACGTTGTAGGGCGCCAGCGCGGCGTAGTCGGGCAGCAGCGGCGGATGGGCCACCACGTACGACCAGACACGGCCCTGGCCGGACATCCGGCGCCAGTCCGTCGTGAACGACTGGCAGTGCGGGCAGCAGGGGCGGGGCGGGAAGCGGAGCTCGCCGCAGTCGGCGCAGGCCTGGACGCGCAGCTCGCCCTGTGCCGCGTACGTCCAGAAGGGGGCGCCGTCGGTGTCGGTGACGGGTCGCAGCATCTCAACTCCTCAGCAGCAGGGCGGAGGTCGGCACCCCTTCACCGGCGGTGACGAGACAGGTGGAGGCGCCGGGCACCTGCGCGGTGCTGGTGCCGCGCAGCTGCTTCACCCCTTCGGTGATCAGGTTGAAGCCGTGCACGTACGCCTCGGACAGCCCGCCCCCGCCGGTGTTCAGCGGGAGCATGCCGCCGGTCTCCAGCGCCCCGCCCTCGGTGAACGCCCCGCCCTCGCCGCGCCCGCAGAAGCCGTAGCCCTCCAGGGAGAGCAGCACCAGGGGCGTGAAGGCGTCGTAGATCTGGGCGACGTCCACGTCCTCGGGGGTCAGGTCGGCGTGCTTCCACAGATGCCGGGCGGCGCTCCAGGCCGGGCCCGTGAGGGGGTCGTCGTTCCAGTAGTTGACCATCCCGTGGTGCTGGGCGGGCAGCGACTGGGCGGTGGAGTGGACGTAGACGGGCTTCCGGCGGCAGTCGCGGGCGCGCTCGGCGGAGACCACGACACAGGCCAGCGCCCCGTCCGTCTCCAGGCAGTTGTCGAAGAGGCAGAGCGGCTCGCTGATCCACCGGGACGTCATGTACATCTCGCGGGTCAGGGGCCGGTCGTACATGATCGCGTCCGGGTTCTGGTTGGCGCGGTTGCGGCAGGCCAGGGCGACGTTGAACAGGTGGTCGCGGGTGGCCCCGTACTCGTGGAGGTAGCGGCGGGCGAGCATGGCGATCTCGTCGACGGGCCGGAGCAGCCCGAACGGCCGGGTCCACTGGGCCGGGGTCGGGAGCTGGACGGTGGTGTTCGTCCACGGCCGCGGCCCGCTGCCCCGCTTGCGGGACCGCCAGGCCACCCCGACGCTCGCCTGGCCGCTCGCGACGGCGGCGGCGAGATGCGCGACCGTCGCGCACGAACCCCCGCCCCCGAAGCCGACCTTGCTGAAGAAGGTGAGGTCGCCGAAGCCGCAGGCCTTGGCCAGCTCCACCTCGTCCGTCTCCTCCATGGTGTAGGAGGCGAGCGCGTCGACCTCGCCGGGCGCGATCCCGGCGTCGTCGAGGGCGGCCAGCACGGCCCGGCAGGCGAGGGTGCGTTCGTCCTCGGGGAGGTGCTTGGCGAAGGGCGTCTGGCCGATGCCGACGACGGCGGTGGCGTCCTTGAGGCCTGCCGATCCTGCTGCCATGCTGCGCGCACCTCCGGCCCGAACGGTCGCTGACAGGGCGTCAGATTACCGTTAATCTGACGGTCAGTCAGCTCCTCGGGTTCTCGGGAGGCTTGCGGTGCGAGCGGACACGGAGTGGGGAAGCGTTCCGGGCCTGGTGAGGGCGGCGGCCGAGCACTATGCGGACGTCGAGG
This sequence comes from Streptomyces sp. SudanB52_2052, assembly GCF_964272415.1. NCBI lineage: Bacteria > Bacillati > Actinomycetota > Actinomycetes > Kitasatosporales > Streptomycetaceae > Streptomyces > Streptomyces sp. SudanB52_2052. The sequence goes on from NZ_OZ186796.1 coordinate 5,172,776, forward strand.
CGGTCGTCGAGGGCCGGACCCGGATCACGTACGCGGAACTGGGCGCGCGCGTGGACCGCGCGGCGGCGGCCTGCGTGGCGAACGGGCTCGGACCGGGCGACCGGGTCGCCGTCTGGGCGCCGAACACGCTCGACTGGATCGTCGCGGCCCTGGGAGCGGTGTCGGCGGGCGGCGTCCTGGTCCCGCTCAACACCCGCTTCAAGGGCACGGAGGCGGCGGACGTCCTGCGCCGCAGCGGGGCCCGGCTGCTGTTCGTGACGGGCACCTTCCTCGGCACCTCGTACGTGGCCTCGCTGCGCAGGGCGGCCGGGGAGGGCCCGGGCGACGGCCCGCTGCCCGGCCTGCCCGCCCTGGAGCGCGCGGTGGTCTTCGCCGAGGACGCCCCGGCCGCCTTCCTCACCTGGAAGGACTTCCTGGCGAGCGGGGAGGGGGTGGGCCCTGCGGAAGTCCGCCGCCGGGCCGCCGCGGTCGACGGCTCCCACCCCTCGGACATCATCTTCACCTCGGGCACGACGGGCCGGCCCAAGGGCGCGGTCATCACCCACGCGCAGACGCTGCGGGCCTACGACATCTGGGGCGACCTGGCGGGCCTGGCCCGGGGCGACCGCTACCTGATCGTGAACCCCTTCTTCCACACCTTCGGCTACAAGGCCGGGGTGATCGCCTGCCTCATGCGGGGCGCGACGATGATCCCGCAGCCGGTGTTCAACGTGACCACGGTCCTCGCCAACATCGCCGCGGAACGCGTCTCCGTCCTGCCCGGCCCCCCGACCCTCCTGCAGTCCCTCCTCGACCACCCGGCCCGGGACGCCCACGACCTCTCCGCACTGCGCCTGGTGGTGACGGGCGCGGCGGTGGTGCCGCTGCGGCTCGTCGAGCGGCTGCGCGGGGAACTCGGCGTCGACACGGTCCTCACGGCCTACGGCCTCTCCGAGGCGGGCGGCGTCGTCACGATGTGCCGGCGCGGCGACGACCCGACGGTGATCGCGTCGACGTCGGGCCGGGCGATCCCCGGCACCCGGGTGAGGGTCGTGGACGCCGAGGGCCGCTCTGTGGGCCCCGGCACGCCGGGCGAGGTCCTGGTCCGCGGCTTCAACGTCATGACCGGCTACTACGAGGACGAGGCCGCCACCGCCGAGGTCCTGACGCCGGACGGCTGGCTGCGCACGGGCGACGTCGGCGTCCTGGACCCCGCGGGCAACCTGCGGATCACCGACCGCCTCAAGGACATGTTCATCGTCGGCGGCTTCAACGCCTACCCCGCCGAGATAGAGCAGCTCCTCGGCCTCCACCCGGACGTGGCGGACGTGGCGGTGATCGGCGTACCGGACGCCCGGCTGGGGGAGGTGGGCCGGGCCTACGTCGTACGGCGGCCCGGGGCGCTGGTGACCGCCGACGACCTGATCGCCTGGTCCCGCCGCGAGATGGCGAACTACAAGGTGCCGCGCACGGTGGAGTTCGTGGCGGAACTCCCGAGGAACGCGAGCGGCAAGGTCGTGAAGGGGGCGCTGCGCGAGCGGGTCACCGGCTGACCGGCAGGGCCGGGGTCCCGGTCACCGACATCATCAGCGAGTAGAGCGTGGTGTCGGCGGCGATGAACATGCGGTTGCGCCGGGCGCCGCCGAAGCGGATGTTGGCGACGGTGCCGGGGACCAGGACACGGCCGAGGAGCGTGCCGTCGGGGTCGTAGCAGTGCACACCGCCGTCCATGGCGGCGGCCCAGAGGCGGCCGGCGTCGTCGAAGCGGATGTTGTCGAAGTTCCCGTGCGCGCACGCGGCGAAGACCTCGCCGCCGCCGAGCGTGCCGTCGTCGCGGACGTCGAAGACGCGGATGTGGTTGGCGAGGCTGTCGGACACGTACAGCCGGCGCTCGTCGGGCGAGAAGACCAGCCCGTTGGGCCCCTGGAACCCGTCGGCGACCAACCGCACCTCACCGCTGCCCGGATCCACCCGGTACACGTTCCGCGCGCCGATCTCGCTCTCCCCGCGGTGCCCCTCGTAGTCCGTGGCGATCCCGAACTCGGGGTCGGAGAACCAGACCGACCCGTCCGACCGCACCACGGCGTCGTTCGGGCTGTTGAGCCGCTTGCCCTCGAACCGCTCGGCGATCACCGTGACCGAACCGTCGTGCTCCGTCCGCGTCACGCGCCGGTTCCCCTGCTCACAGGTGATGAGACGCCCCTGCCCGTCCAGGGTGTTGCCGTTCGGGAACCCGGCGGGCGAGCGGAAGACGCCCACGGCCCCCGTCGTCTCGTCCCAGCGCAGCAGCCGGTCGTTGGGGATGTCGCTCCACACGAGATACCGCCCGGCGGGCACGTACACGGGCCCCTCGGCCCACCGGCACCCCTCGAACAACGTCTCCAGCGCCGAGTCCCCGGCCTGGCAGCGGCCCGTGCGGAACCGTTCGTCGAGGGTCTCGTACGTCTGGGGTTGCTCACCGGGCATGCCGCCACCTTCGGGTCCGGGCCGATCGTGATCGTCGCGGACCCACTATCGCGCGCCGGGGGCGTCGGCGCACGGGCCGAGACCCCCGGACCCGGGTATGGTGAGCGGTATGGCAACGAAGAAGTACACCGTGACCCTCCCGGAGGAGCTCGCCGAGGAGATCCGGCAGGAGGTCGGGTCCGGCGGCTTCAGTGCCTATGTCACGCGGGCCATAGAGCGTCAGCGGGAGCAGGACCGCCTGGGTGAGCTGGTGGCGTGGCTGGAGGAGGAGCACGGCCCCGTCACCGACGACGAGCTCGCGTCGGCCGAAGCCGAGCGCAGGGAGTTCGAGAGCCACTTCACGGAGCAGGGTGAGCATCGCCGGAAGGCGAGCTGATGCTGCCGTCCTGCTATGTGCTGGATTGTGAGGCGCTCTCGCGGGCCGTGCTGGGGGACCGGGTGATGCTGGCGCGGCTCAAGGACGCCCATCGCTCGGGCATTCGCGTCGTGACCAGCTCCATGACGCTGATCGAGGCGTACCACGGTCGGGTACGGCGTGCCGCTTGGGCGTGGGCGATGTCGCGGGTCGTGGTCGAACCCGTGACGCGGGACGTCGCCGACGCCGCCGTCACCCTGCTCCAGGACACGGGCCTGCACGGTCACAAGTACGCCATCGACGCGGCCCTGGCCGTCATCGCGGGCCGGCAGCCCGGAGGTGTCGTGCTCTTCACGTCCGACGAGGACGACATGGGAAAGCTCTGCGGGCCGGGCGTCAGGTCCGTTCCGCTGTAGCGGAGCGCCCCCGCGTCCGGGCACACATCGGCCGCGACGGCTCCCCCTCCGCGCCGCCGCGGCCGAACCCCGTGTGGAGGTGGCTTACTTCGTCGGCTTGAACGGCTCCGACGTGGCGTGCAGGTCCTTGGTCTCCAGCGGCTCGCCGGTGGCGTGCAGGTCCTCCGTCTTCGCGGTGCCCTCACCCGTGGCGTGCAGGTCCTCCGTGGAGGCCTCGCCGTCCGTCGTACCGGTCGCGTGCAGGTCCTGCGGCTTGAGCTCGTCGCCCATGATCGTCAACTCCCCTTGGCATGGATCAAGCAGTGCGGTCGAACGGGCCCGCCCGGTCACTCCCCCGAGTCCGACCGGACGGGCCCTGCGCGGCGACCCGTCTGCCCCCCGACGCGACGGATCGACTACGTCCAGCATGTCGGGCGGCGATAAACGAATGATGAACGCCCCGAACGGCCTCAGGCCGCCCGCACCGGAGTGAGCAGCGCGCGTACCTCGGCGGCCTCCGGAGAGCCCAGTTCCTCGTAGATGACGGCCGCTTCCTGCCAGCAGACCTGGGCCCGGCCGGTCTGGCCGATGCTGCTGAGCGCCCGGCCGAGGACGGTGAGGACGTTGCCCCGCCGCCACTCCCCGCCGATCCCGCGCAGCACGGTCAATGCCATCTCGGCGTTGGCGGCGGCCTGGGCAGGACGCCGGGCGGCGAGGTCCACCTCGGCCAGCCGGAACAGGCTCATGCCCTCCCACAGGCGCTGCCTGCTGTCCCGGAACACCTCCAGCGCCTCCTGGAGCCGGTCGGCCGCATCGCCCAGCTCGCCGCTCTGGGTGAGGGCGAGCCCCAGGGCGTAACGGGCGTTCGCCCCGCGCATGGTGTTGCCCATGGCGTCGTAGATGTCGATGCCCTCCTGGGCCAGTTCGACCGCGCTCTGGGTCCGTCCGGTCGCCAGATGGATCCGGGAGAGGTTGCACAGCGCGGCGGCCTCGCCCGGGTGGTTGCCCAGCGCCCGGAAGTGTTCGATGGCCCGGGAGAGGTGCTCCTCTCCGTCCTCGTGCCGGTTCTGGTACAGCGCGATGATGCCGCGGGCGTTGCGGGCCCAGCAGACCGTGAACAGGTCGTCGGCCTCCTGCGCGAGGAGGATGGCCCGCTCGGCCTCCTGGTCGGCCCGCTCGAAGCGGCCGCTCACGTGGTGGACGTTGACGAGGGTCGTCAGCGCACGGGCCTCCGCCTTCGCGAGGTCGAGCTGCCGGGCCGCGCCGAGGAGCGCCTCGGCCGTCGTCTCGTACTCCTTGGAGTTGGCCCCGGACTCGGAGAGGTCGTGCGCGGCCCACAGCAGATCGATCGCCCGCGGGAGGGTGTCCGGCTGCCCGGCGGACTGCCGCACGCACGCGAGGAGGCAGATGGCCTCCGCGTACAGCCAGTCCTGCGCCGCGTGCCTGCTGTCGAAGCGCAGCCCCGGGTACGAGGTCGGTTCGAGGTGGTCCACCAGCCGGTCACCCGGCCGTTCGATGGCGTACACGCCCGCCGACGACGCCAGGTAGAAGTCCAGCAGACGGGACAGGGCCGCGCCCCGCTCGCTCGGCGGCAGCTCGTCCCGCTCCGCGCACGCACGCGCGTAGAGCCGGACCAGGTCGTGGAAGCGGTAGCGGCCGGGGGCCGCCGATTCGAGGAGGGACGTGTCGACGAGGGACTCCAGCAGGTCCTCCGTGCCCTCCGCGGGCAGGTCCAGCACCGCGGCCGCCGCCGCGAGGGAGATGTCCGGGCCGTCCGCCAGGCCCAGCAGACGGAACGCGCGGGCCTGGGCCGGCTCCAGCTGGCCGTAGCCCAGTTCGAAGGTGGCCTTGACCGCGAGGTCGCCGGCCTGGAGTTCGTCCAGGCGGCGGCGTTCGTCGGCGAGCTTCGCCGCGAGGACCGACACCGTCCACGTGCGGCGGGCCGCCAGGCGGGACGCCGCGATGCGGATGGCCAGCGGCAGGAACCCGCAGGCCGCCACCACGTCCAGGGCGGCCTCCCGCTCGGACGCCACCCGTTCCTCGCCCACGATCTTCGTGAACAGCGCCAGCGCCTCGTCGGGGGACATGACGTCCAGGTCGACCAGGTGGGCGCCCGCCAGGTCCACCATCCGCACCCGGGAGGTGACGAGGGCGGCGCAGCCGTCCGTGCCGGGCAGCAGGGGGCGTATCTGGGCGGCGTCGCGGGCGTTGTCGAGCAGGACCAGGACGCGGCGGCCGGCCAGCACCGAGCGGTACAGGGCCGCGCGTTCCTCCAGGGAGTCGGGGATCGCCGAGTCGGCCGTGCCGAGCGCGCGCAGGAACGAGCCGAGGACCGTCTCCGGCTCCGCCGCCCGCGCGCCCGCGCCCTGGAGGTCGACGTACAGCTGCCCGTCCGGGAACGCCGCGCGCGCCTGGTGGGCCACGTGCACGGCGAGGGTCGTCTTGCCCACGCCGCCGATGCCCGCCAATGCCGAGACCGCCATGACCCGGCCCTCGGCGGAGGCCAGGAGGTCGCCCAGCTCGCGGACGAAGCCGGAGCGGCCGGTGAAGTCCGGCACCGTCGCCGGCAGCTGCGCCGGGCGGACCGGGACGGAGGCCGGCTCGGGGGCCGGGGAGGAGGGCTCCGCCAGGCCCGGGTCGGCCCGGAGGATCCGCTGCTGCAGCTCGCTCAGGCCGGGGCGCGGGTCGACGCCCAGTTCGTCGGCGAGCAGACGGCGGGTGTCGGCGTACACCGCGAGGGCCTCGGCCTGGCGGCCGCTGCGGTACAGCGCCAGCATCAGCAGCTCGCGCAGCCGCTCGCGGAGCGGATGGGCCGCCGTGAGGGCGGTGAGCTCGGAGACGGCCTCCGCGTGGCAGCCCTGCTCCAGGTCCATGTCCAGCCGGGATTCCAGGAGCTGGAGCCGCCACTCCTCCAGGCGGACGCGCTGGGCCTCCGCGTACGGGCCCGGTATCCCCGCCAGGGTCTCCCCGTCCCACAGGGCGAGGGCGCGCCGCAGCACCTCACGGGCGTGGCAGAGGTCGCCGGCCGACCGGGCCTTCTCCGCCTCGGTCGCCAGGTCCTGGGCGACGGCCAGGTCCAGGGCGCCGTCGGCGAGGCCGCGGACCGCGTACCCGCCGGACTCGCTGACCAGGACGCCCGGGTCCAGCACCTTGCGCAGCCGGGAGGCGTACGTCCGCAGCGCCGCCAGGGCCTGCGAGGGCGGTTCCTCGCCCCACAGGGCGTCGATCAGCTCCGCCGCCGTCGCCGTACGGCCCTCGCGCAGCAGCAGGGCGGCGAGCAGGGCGCGTTGCTGGGGGGAACCGGTGGTGATCGCCTCGTCGCCGCGCCAGGCGCGCACCGGTCCGAGCACGCCGAAGCGCAACGCCGCGGAACCCCCCGACCCCGCCGACCCCGCCGGGAAGCCGGTACGCCGCTGCTCCGGTACGCGCGGCACACCGTCCGGTACACCGTCCATGCAGTCCCCCTAGACATCCTGAGCAACCCCGCCAGTTTGCCTTGTGTGCGGCGGATACGTCAGCCGTGGGAGACACCGATCACAGGGCGGCACACGGGAGTCCACGAGGTCTGCACAGTCTCTCCGCAGGGGCCCGTGGGCGGATGGAGCCGATCAGGCCATGCCGTCCGGAACCGGCCCCCGTACGCGTAGCTGACGACCCGTCAGATCAGCGCTACCGTGAACCGCATGGACACCCACGACAGCACGTTTCCGCTGATCATCTCCGTGGACGACCACACCGTGGAGCCCGCGGACGTCTGGCAGGACCGGCTCCCGCGGCAGTACCGGGGCGCCGGTCCGCGGATCGTCCGGGCGCCCGTGAAGGAGATGACCTTCCTCGGCGGGCGCTTCAGGCCCGTGATGGGTGAGCCCGGGGACGACGGTCCCGTCGGTGACTGGTGGGTCTACGAGGAGTTGCGCCGGCCCCTGACCCGGCTCGACACCGCCGTCGGATACGACCGGGACGAGATCAGGCTGGAGGTCATCACCTACGAGCAGATGCGGCCCGGCTCCTACGACGTCACCGCGCGCCTCGCCGACATGGACGTCAACCACGTCCAGTCCGCCCTGTGCTTCCCGACCTTCCCGCGCTTCTGCGGCCAGACCTTCACCGAGGCGAAGGACCACGAGCTGGGCCTGCTCTGCGTCCGCGCCTACAACGACTGGATGGTGGAGGAGTGGTGCGGCCCGAAGGCGCGGGGCCGGCTCATCCCGCTCACCCTCATCCCTCTGTGGGACGCCGAGCTGGCGGCGGCGGAGGTGCGGCGCAACGCCGCCCGCGGCGTCCGTGCCGTCGCCTTCTCCGAGATCCCGCCCCACCTCGGCCTGCCCTCCGTCCACACCGACGACTGGGACCCCTTCCTCGCCGCGTGCGACGAGACCGGCACGGTCGTCGCCATGCACATCGGCTCCTCCAGCCGTATGCCCTCCACCTCAGCCGACGCCCCGCCCGCCGTCGGCTCCACCATCACCTACGCCAACTGCTGCTTCTCGATGGTCGACTGGCTGATGAGCGGCAAGTTCGAGCGGTTCCCGAACCTCAAGGTCATGTACGCCGAGGGGCAGATCGGCTGGATCCCCTACATCCTGGAGCGCGCCGACGTGGTGTGGGAGGAGAACCGGGGCTGGGGCGGCGTCGCCGACAAGGTGCACCGGCCGCCGTCCGAGCTCTTCGCCGAGCACGTGTACGGCTGCTTCTTCGACGACGCCTTCGGGCTGCGCAACCTCGACTCCATAGGCGTCGGCAACGTCCTCTACGAGACCGACTACCCCCACTCCGACTCCACCTGGCCCAAGTCCCGCGAGGTCGGCGAGGCGCAGATGGGGCACCTGGAGCCGGACGTCGTGGAGCGCATCGTGCGCGGCAACGCCATCGACCTGCTGGGGCTCACGGCCGAGGGGCTGTGGCCCGGCGCCGGCGGTGCGCAGTGACGCTGCCGTACGGGATGCAGCTTCCCGTCCAGTCGCAGAGCACGATCTACGCCGAGTCCTGGGAGGCGGGCGCGGGCCCCGAGGACCTCCTCGGCATCGCCCGCGCCGCCGACCGGGCCGGCTTCGCCTACCTCGCGAGCTGCGACCACGTCGGCATCCCGCGCCGGCTGGCCGCCGCGATGAGCACGGTCTGGTACGACCCCGTCGCCACGCTCTCCTTCCTCGCCGCCGCCACCTCCCGCGTCCGGCTGCTCAGCCACGTCGCGGTCGTCGGCCTGCGACACCCCCTGCTCACCGCCAAGCAGTACGCCACCCTCGACCACCTCAGCGGCGGCCGGCTGATCCTCGGGGTGGGCGCGGGGCACGTCCAGGAGGAGTTCGAGGCCCTGGGCGTGGACTTCCGGCAGCGCGGGCCCGTGCTCGACGAGTGCCTCGACGCCCTGCGCGCCGCCCTCGGACCCGACGAGTTCCCCGAGCACCACGGCAAGCTCTACGACTTCGAGGGCCTCGGGCAGCGGCCCCGCCCCGCACAGGAACGCGTACCCCTGTGGGTCGGCGGCTCCTCGCCCGCCGCCGTACGACGGGCCGCGCTCAAGGGCGACGGCTGGCTGCCGCAGGGGGATCCGAGGGAGCGGCTGCCCGGGCAGATCGCCCGGATCCGGGAGCTGCGCGAACGGGCGGAGGCGCGGGGCCCGTTCACCGTGGGCGCGATCACCGAGCCGCTGTACGTCGGCACGCCCGGCTGGGACGTGGGCCGACGGACCCTCACCGGCCGTCCGCGGCAGCTCGCCGAGTCCCTGCGGGCGTACCGGGCGATGGGCGTGCACCAGATCCAGGTGCGCTTCCGCAGCCGGAGCCGTACCGAACTCACCGACCAGATCGCGGCGTTCGGCGCCGAGGTCGCCCCCGAGCTGTGAGGAGAGCGCCATGGGCAAGCTCGACGGACGGGTCGTCATCGTCACCGGCGCCGCCCGCGGCCAGGGCGAGCAGGAGGCCCGGCTGTTCACGGCCGAGGGCGCCCGGGTGGTCGTCGCCGACGTCCTCGACGAGCAGGGCGAGGCCCTCGCCAAGGAGATCGGCGCGACGTACGTCCATCTCGACGTCGGCCGGGAGGACGACTGGCAGGCCGCCGTCGCCGCGGCCAAGGATGCCCACGGCCATGTCGACGGGCTCGTCAACAACGCCGGCATCCTGCGCTTCAACTCCCTCCTCGACACACCCCTCGACGAGTTCATGCGGGTCGTCCAGGTCAACCAGGTGGGCTGCTTCCTGGGCATCCGCGCGGTCGCCCCGGAGATGGCCGACGGGGGCACGATCGTCAACACGGCCTCCTACACGGGCCTGACCGGGATGGCCGCCGTGGGTTCCTACGCGGCCACCAAGCACGCCGTCATCGGCCTGACCCGGGTCGCCGCCCTGGAGCTGGCCGGCCGGGGGATCCGCGTCAACGCCGTCTGCCCCGGGGCCATCGACACGGCGATGTCCAACCCGGCGCGGCTCGACCCGGACGCCGACCTCCAGGAGACCGCGAAGGGCCTCGACCGGCTGTACCGCAAGCTCGTGCCGCTGGGGCGGGTCGGTCAGCCGGAGGAGGTGGCGAGGCTCGCGCTGTTCCTCACCTCGGAGGACTCGTCGTACATCACGGGGCAGCCGTTCGTGATCGACGGGGGGTGGCTGGCGGGCGTCAGCATTATCTGACGGCTCGTCAGCTATTGACGCTCATGAGGGCCGGTGGAACAGTCGGAGCCATGCATCTGACGAACCGTCAGATAAGACCCGTGGGGCGGTGAACCTCCTTGGAATTCGGCATCTTCGTACAGGGATACGTCGGCAAACGGGCCGAGATCGACCCGCTCGCCGAGCACAAGGCGCTGATGGAGGAGACCGAGTACGTCATCCAGGCGGACAAGTCGGGCTTCAAGTACGCCTGGGCCTCCGAGCACCACTTCCTGGACGAGTACTCGCACCTCTCCGCCAACGACGTCTTCCTCGGCTATCTGGCGCACGCCACCGAACGGATCCACCTCGGCTCGGGGATCTTCAACCCGCTGGCCCAGGTCAACCACCCCGTGAAGGTCGCCGAGAAGGTGGCCATGCTCGACCACCTCAGCGGCAACCGCTTCGAGTTCGGCAGCGGGCGGGGCGCCGGCTCGCACGAGATCCTCGGGTTCCTGCCGGGCATCACCGACATGAACCACACCAAGGAGATCTGGGAAGAGACCATCGCCGAGTTCCCCAGGATGTGGCTCCAGGACGAGTACGAGGGCTTCCAGGGCAAGCACTGGTCGCTGCCGCCGCGGAAGGTCCTGCCGAAGCCGTACGGTCCGGCGCACCCGGCCATGTGGTACGCGGCCGGGTCCCCGCCGTCCTACGCGATGGCGGCGCGCAAGGGGCTCGGGGTGCTGGGCTTCAGCGTGCAGAAGGTCTCCGACATGGAGTGGGTGCTGGAGCAGTACAAGACGGCGATCGTGGACGCGGAGCCGGTCGGGGCGTTCGTCAACGACAACGTGATGGTGACGACGACGGCGATCTGCGCCCCGACGCACGAGGAGGCCGTGCGGATCGCCGCCAACGGCGGGCTGCACTACCTGCCCTCGCTGGTGTTCCGCTACCACGACACGTTCCCGCGGCCCGAGGGGTTCCCGGTGTGGCCGGAGACGCTGCCGGAGTACACGGAGGAGCTCGTCGAGGCGCTGATCGAGGAGGAGTTGCTCATCTGCGGGGATCCGGACGAGGTGCTCAGGCAGTGCAAGCGGTGGGAGCAGGCCGGGGCGGACCAGTTGAGCTTCGGGTTGCCGGTGGGGGTGCCGAAGGAGGAGACCCTGCAGACGATCCGGCTGGTCGGGGAGCACGTGATTCCCAAGATCGATACGGATCCTGTGCATCGGACTTCGCGGTTCCGGCGGGGTGGTTGAGCGTTCGTTGGCGGGTGCGGGTGGTGTGTGGCTGGTCGCGCCCACGCGGCGGAGCCGCAAATCGACACAGCCCCGCGCCCTGAAGGAACCGGACTCAGGGAGTTGAGTGGTCATGCTCGATCACGTCATCAAAGGCGCGACCGTCGTGGACGGGACGGGCGCCCCGGCGTACACCGCAGACGTCGGCATCCGCGACGGCCGGGTCGCCGTCATCGGTCGGGTCACCGAGGGAGCGCGCACCAGTGAGGACGCGACCGGCCTCGTCCTCACCCCCGGCTTCGTCGACCCCCACACCCACTACGACGCCCAGCTCTTCTGGGACCCGTACGCCACCCCGTCGCTCAACCACGGGGTCACCACCGTCGCCGGCGGGAACTGCGGGTTCACGCTCGCGCCGCTCAACCCGGAGCGGCCCGAGGACGCCGACTACACGCGGCGGATGATGTCGAAGGTCGAGGGCATGGCGCTGGTGGCGCTGGAGCAGGGGGCGCCCTGGAACTGGCACTCCTTCGGGGAGTACCTGGACGCCCTGGAGGGGCGGATCGCGGTCAACGCCGGTTTCATGGTGGGGCACTGCGCGCTGCGGCGGTACGTGATGGGCCCGGAGGCCGTGGGCGGGCAGCCGAGCGCAGCGCAGCTCGATGCCATGGTGCGGCTGCTGCGGGACGCCATGGACGCGGGGGCCTGGGGGCTGTCCACCACCCAGTCGAGGAGCCACTCGGACGGCGACGGGCAGCCGGTCGCCTCCCGGCACGCCCGGCCGGCCGAGCTGCTCGCGCTGTCGCGGGCCGTCGGGGAGCACGAGGGCACGCAGATCGAGGCCATCGTCGCGGGCTGCCTCGATCAGTTCAGCGACGCCGAGATCGACCTGTTCGCCGAGATGAGCGCGGCGGCCGGGCGGCCGCTGAACTGGAACGTGCTGACCATCGACGCGGCGGTGCCCGAGCGCGTGCCCCGCCAACTCCTGGCGAGCGAGCGGGCGAGGAAGGCGGGCGGCCGGGTCGTCGCCCTCACCATGCCGATCCTCACGCCCATGAACATGTCGCTGGGCACCTTCTGCGCGCTCAACCTCATCCCCGGGTGGGGGCCGATCCTCGGCCTGCCCGTCCCCGAGCGGATCGAGAAGCTGCGCGACGCGGACGTGCGGGCCGAGATGCTGCGGCGCGCGAACTCCAAGGAGGCGGGCGTCTTCCGGCGGCTCGCCGACTTCGGGCGGTACGTCATCGGCGACACCTACAGCGAGGCGAACGCCGGGCTGACCGGGCGCGTGGTGCGCGAGATCGCCGAGGAACGCGGCCAGGAACCGTTCGCGTGCCTGGTGGAGATCTGCGCCCACGACGGGCTGCGCACGGTGCTGTGGCCGATGCCGCCCGACAACGACCCGGCGTCCTGGGCGCTGCGGGCTCAGACCTGGCGGCACGAGGACGTGCTGCTCGGCGGGTCCGACGCGGGCGCCCATCTGGACCGCATGTGCGGGGCGCCGTACACCACCCGGTTCCTCGGGGACTGCCTGCGCGGGCGGAAGCTCGTCCGGCTGGAGCAGGCCGTGAGGATGCTGACCGACGACCCGGCCCGGCTCTTCGGGCTGCGGGAGCGGGGGCAGGTCCGGGAGGGCTGGCACGCCGACCTCGTCCTGTTCGACCCGGAGCGGATCGACGCGGGCCCGGCCACCCTGGTGCACGACCTGCCGGGGGACAGCCCACGACTGGACTCCCGGGCGCTCGGCGTGCGGGCCGTGTGGGTCAACGGGGTCGAGACGATCCGGGACGACGTGGTGACGGGTGCGGTGCCGGGGCGGGTGCTGCGGTCGGGCCGGGACACGGAGACGGTGAGCACCGGGTGAACCAGGTGAACCAGGCGACGGGCCGCCAGTCGCTGTTCGTCGGCGGTTCCTGGGAGGAGCCGGACGGCGGGCACTACGAGGTGGTCGACCCGGCGACGGAACGGACCGTCGGGTGGGCGCCGGAGGCCTCGCGGGACCAGGTGCTCGCGGCGTGTGCCGCGGCCCGCGAGGCCTTCGGGCCCTGGTCGCGGACGTCTCCCGAGGAGCGGGCGGCCCTCCTGGGCCGGGCGGCGGGCGTCATCCGGGAGAACCTGGTGGCCTACGCGGAACTGGCCCGGGCCGAGACCGGCGCGACCACGGGCACCGCACGCGGCATGCAGGTCGGCGTCGCCGCCGCCCGCTTCCGGCGCTACGCGCGCGTGGAGCCCGCCGAGTGGGCGATCCCGCCGCAGATCAACGAGGCCGGGCCGATGGGGAGGGCGGGTGTCATGGGCGCCCTGGCCGTCCGGCAGCCCGTCGGGGTCGTCACCTGTATCACCTCGTACAACAACCCCTGGGCCAACCCGGCCGGCAAGATCGCCCCCGCCCTGGCGATGGGCAACACGGTCGTGGTGAAACCGGCCCCGCAGGACCCGCTGTCGGTCTACCGGATGGCGGAGGCGCTGGAGGCCGCCGGGGTGCCGCCGGGCGTGGTGAACGTGGTGTCCGGCCGGTCGACCGGGGTCGGCGAGGCGGCCGTCGCGTCCCCGGACGTTGACATGGTCAGCTTCACCGGCTCCACCGCGGTCGGGCGGCGCATCGCCGAGGTGTGCGGGCGCGACATGAAGCGGCAGCTGATGGAGCTGGGCGGGAAGGGCGCGGCGATCGTCTTCGACGACGCCGACCTCGCCTCGGCCGTGGCCGGCATCGGGACCACGTTCTCCTTCTACAGCGGACAGATCTGCACGGCACCGACGCGGGTGCTGGCGCAGCGAGGGGTCTACGACCGGCTGGTGGAACAACTGGCCGCCTACGCACGAAGGTTGAAGGTGGGTGACCCGAGGGAGCCGGACACGGTGGTCGGGCCGGTGATCTCCGCGGCCCACCGGGACCGGGTGGAGTCGTACCTCGAACTGGGCCGCAAGGAAGGCGCGGTGGTCGTCACCGGCGGCGACCGCCCGGACCTGCCGGCCGGCTTCTACGTCGCCCCGGCCCTCCTCGCCGACTGCACCAACGACATGCGCGTGGCCCGGGAGGAGATCTTCGGGCCGGTGGTGGCCGTCATCCCCTTCGACGACGAGGAGGAGGGCGTCGCGCTCGCCAACGACACGGACTACGGCCTGATCGACTACGTCTGGTCGGGCGACGTGGCCCGCGCGTTCCGGGTGGCGCGGCGGCTGCGGGCCGGGGGCGTCGGCATCAACACCGTGGGGCGGAACATGGAGGCGCCCTTCGGCGGCTTCAAACGGAGCGGCGTCGGCCGGGACGTCGGCTCGTACGCGCTGCACGCGTACAGCGAGGTGCAGGCGATCGTGTGGCCGGGGTGAGGGCCGTCAGGAGCCGTTGCCCGGGCGCAGATCCACCCGCACCGTCAGCAGATCCGTCCCCAACGCCCGCACCCCCAGGCTGTTGACCCGGGGCAGCCGCCGCAGTCGCGCCACCGGATCGTCGTCCGGCATCAGCCGCGCCGTCCCCTCGTGCCACCGGCCCCGGATCCGCACCCGCACGCGCGGGTCGGCCTTGATGTTGCGCACGTACTGGGAGCGTTCGCCGAACTCGGACACCAGCCAGAAGGAGTCGCCGACGCGGCGGCCGCCCACCGGTGTCCGGCGGGGCAGTCCGGAGACGCGGCCCCTGGTCTCCAGGACCGTCTGGAACGGCAGGCGCCGCAGCAGCGGGTTGACCCGGCGCTGGAAGGTCGTGGTGGCGCGGAACCTCAGATCGGTGCGGCGGGGCATCGGCGGGGGCACTCCTTCACACGAAGCTCTCACGGTTTCTGCAATGGTTCCTGCTTCAATGATGCTCGCCGAAGAGGCGGGACGGGAGCGGGTGACCGGTGATGCGGATCGTGACCTGGAACCTGTGGTGGCGCTTCGGGCCGTGGCAGGCCCGGCAGAAGGCCATCCTCACGGCCCTGCGGGAGCTGCGCCCCGACGTCGTGGGACTGCAGGAGGTGTGGGCCGCCGACGGCGAGAACCTCGCCGAGTGGCTGGCCGGTGAGCTGGGCCTGCACTGCGCCTGGGCCGCCTCGCACGCCCCGGAGCGCTGGCGGCGGCGGATCGGGGACCCCACCGTCGACATAGGCAACGCCGTGCTCAGCCGGTGGCCGGTCGTCGACCGGGACGTGCTGCCGCTGCCCGCCCCGGCGGACACGGACGACGGCCGGCTGGCCCTCTACGCCCGCCTGGCCGGCCCCGGCCACGACATCCCCTTCTTCACCACCCACTTGACCTCCGCGGTCCACGCCTCGGCGGTCCGCCGCGGCCAGGTCGCCGCGCTCGCCGCGTTCATCGCCCGGCACCGCGGCGACACCCCGTTCCCCACCGTCGTCACCGGCGACCTCAACGCCTGGCCCGACTCCGACGAGGTCCGCCTCCTCGGCGGCTACAAGACCGCCCCGGCCGTGCCCGGCCAAGTGCTCCTGGACGCCTGGGAGTACGCCGACCCGGCCGCCCCCTCCGCCACCTGGGACGCGGCCAACCCGTACGTCGCGCCGAGCCACGAGCCCAGCGTGCGCATCGACTACATCCACGTGGGCCCGCCCGGCCCCCACGGCCTCGGCCACGTCCGCTCGGTACGCCGCGCCTGCGCCGGCCCGGTCGACGGCGTCTGGCCCTCCGACCACGCGGCGGTCGTCGCCGACCTGGCGGCCACGGACGGCGACTGACCCTCGGGAGGGGTCCCGGCCGGGGCCGGGTTTCATGGCGGGCATGATGCGCAGAACGTCATCCACCGCCGTCGCCCTCGTCGCCGCCGGTGTGTTCACCGCTCTCACCTCGTGCTCCTCGGACTCTGCGGACGGCTCCGCGGCCGAGGCCCGGCCGGGCGTGTCCGGCTCCGGGTCGCCGGCGACCGGCCCCACGCCGACTCCCACCGAGACGGCCCGGCCGTCGCCCTCGCCGACCGGGCCGTGCGCCGACGGGACGTGCGAGACCGAGGTCGCCGTGGGGGACGTCGTGACGGTGCCGGCCAGGTACGGCCTCGGGCCGATCGAGGTGACGGCGATCACCGGCGAAGGGGTCGAGATGGCCGCGCCGCTGACGGGGCCGGGCTACAGCGTTTCGGGCTGTTCCGGTGGCGGCGGCGTGTCGTCGGCGGGCGGCGGCGGCGTCGAACTGCGCTGCGACCGGGGAACCGTGGCGACCATCAACGACGCCATGAGCCTGGAGATCGTCGAGATCCGCGACACCACCGCCGTCCTCCGTATCGAACCCGCCGGGTGACGTACGGCCCTCACGCCGAGCCGCGCCCCAGGAAGATCGGGTTCGTGAAAGCCGCCAACGCCCCGGGCACCGGGCCCGCCGCCGCCTCGTGGCGCAGTTCCGCCCGAACGTAGGCCGCGTACGCCGGGGTCGTCCGCCACTCGACGGTGCCCGAGCCGGACACCGGCAGCGGGGCGCTGGTGTGCAGGACGCCCTGGTCGGTGACGAAACGGACCGTGCAGCGCGGGGCGCCCGTGACCTCCAGGCGGACGGTGACCGGGGTGTCGGGGGCCACCCGCAACCGCTCGCCGATGCCCGCGTGCTCGCCGCGCCCGCCGGACGCCCGGAACGACAGCTCGACCCTGGCGGACTCGGCGACGTACGACCGTCCCGCCCGGATGCCCTCCTGGATGGCCCGGCGGGTCAGGTCGTCGGCGAGGACGACGGTCTGCGGGCTGCCCACCGGGTCCGGGGAGCGGTGCGCGTCGCTGCTGCCCATCGCCGGGATCCAGTCGCGGCCGTCCCGCACGGACGCCACCAGCATGCTGTCCCAGTCGGCCAGGGCCACCTCGTCGTCGGGCGTGTACGGGCCGTTCCACACCTCGATGGCGTCGGCCTCGCCGAAGCCGAACTTCCAGTTGCAGCCGACGCAGGTGGCGTGCGGGTGGGCCGGGACGACCAGGCCGCCGGCGCGCCGGATCTGCCGGGCGAACCGGCCGAAGCGGTTGTCGCGGGCCCGGTAGCGCCAGTCGACGAACGTGCCCGGGTCGGTGCCGAGCGCGACCACGTGGCCGTTGCGCGTGGTGACCTCCTCGCCCAGCATCACCAGCAGGTCGTCCCCGGCGACGTCGGCCCAGTGGGCGTGCGCGGAGTGCGTGTTGTGCTCGGAGGAGTTGATGAAGTCCAGCCCCGCCGCCCGCGCCAGTTCGCCGATCTCGGCGGGGGTGCGGCGGCCGTCGGAGTACCAGGAGTGCAGATGGCAGTCGCCCCGGTACCAGGCACGCCCCCGGCCCCTGGCCCGCTCCGGCGGATACACCGGCCGGGCGGTCTCGCCCGGCTCGCCGTACGTCAGCGTGATCGTGATCTCGTAGTTCAGGCCCTGGGGGGTGACCGTGTACGGGCCGAGCGCGATGTGCCACGTGCCCTCGCGCACCGGGCCGGGGAGGTAGCCGGGGGTGGCCTCGTCGGCGCGGAGGAAGAACTCCGTGCGCGCCCCGCCCGACCAGCCCCGGAAGCCCCGGCCGCCCAGTTCGGTGCCGCGCTCGTCGAAGACGCCGATGTCGAGGGCGTTGCCGGTGGTGCCGGCCGGGACGGACGGTCGGTCGTAGGTGTAGGCGACCTTGATCTCCCGGACCCCGGCCGGGACCTCGACCGGCACGTACACGAAGTCGGGCGACCCGGGCGGCAGCGTGCCCCGCACCGTTCTGGTCTCCTGGTCGCCGTCGTCCTGGCCCCGGCCGGCCGCTGAAGCGAAGCTCACGCTTCCCAACGTAAGGGCGGCGGCCGCTCCCGTCACGAACAGAGCGCGCCGGCCGGGTCCGCCGTGGTGGTCCTCGCACATGCTGCTGCTCCCAAGGTGTCGTCCGCTGACATGACATGGGTGGTGCAGGGGTGGTGCGCGCAACCCTGGTATTCAGCCGTGAACCGGCGTGCAAGGGAAGGGAACCCGGCGGCGGGCAGGAGCGGAACAGGCCATCCGACGGTGGGCACAATGCCGACCAGTCGGTATGGACAGGGGGCACTACCTGGGGTAGGGATGACTCATGCGCATCGCCGTGACGATCTTCCTCACCGACGAGACGATCACTCCGACCCGGCTCGCCCGGGAACTGGAGGACCGCGGTTTCGCCGGGCTGTACCTTCCGGAGCACACGCACATCCCCGTCGAGCGGACCACCCCGTACCCGGCGGGCGGCGAGCTGCCGCGCGAGTACGGCCGAACGCTCGACCCGTTCGTGGCGCTCGGCCAGGCCGCCGCCGTCACCGAGCGGCTCGGGCTCGGCACGGGCATCACGCTCGTCGCCCAGCACGACCCGATCGACCTGGCCAAGCAGGTCGCGACCCTGGACCACCTCTCCGGCGGGCGCTTCACCCTCGGGCTCGGCTTCGGCTGGAACGTCGAGGAGGCCGCCGACCACGGCGTGGAGTGGCGCACCCGGCGCGAGCTGGTCCGGGACCGGATGGGGCTGATGCGGGCCCTGTGGGCGGAGGAACCCACTCCCTACGAGGGGGAGTTCGGCGGCGTCCGCGCCAGCGAGGCGCATCCCAAGCCCGTGCAGCGGCCGCGCGGCCCGGTCGTCGGCCCGCGCACACTGCTCGGCGGGGCCGCCGGGCCCAAACTGTTCGCCCACATCTGCGCGTACGCCGACGGCTGGCTGCCCATCGGCGGACGCGGCCTGTCCGAGGCCCTGCCGCGGCTGCGCACCGCCTGGACCGAGGCGGGCCGCGACCCCCGGGCCCTCCAGGTCGTCCCGTACGCCGTGCACCCGACCCCGGGCAAGCTCGCCCACTACGCCGACCTCGGCATCGAGGAGGTCGTGGCGCAGTTGCCGCCGGCGGGGGAGGCGGAGGTGCTGAAGGCGCTGGACGGCCTCGCCGGGTCTCTCTGACAACTGCCTTTCCCGGCAGCCCAGTTCTCCCTACATATACTGCGAGTAAAGAACCGGGTCGGGCACAGGCCCCAGCGCGGCTGACCACCGCGCCCGAAGGGCGTGCTGCACCCGGCGTCGAGTCGCCCACGGGGGGAGCGTCATGAGAATCGCCTGGCTGTCCTGGCTTGTCCGGCATTTCAACGAGTACGGGTACAGCCAAGGGCTGCTGCGCGCCGCCATCGGCACGCTGGCCGTGCTCGTGACCGCCGCGCTGGTCTGGTTCGCCCTGCACCGCAACAGACCGGCCGCGACAGCCGCCGCCGGCCTCACCGCCGCGCTGGGCATCGGGTGGCTGGCCTTCCACTGACGGGGCCACCCGGGCTGATCAGCGCACTCGTATGCTCGAAGGATGACGACTTCCGCGACCTCCGGAACCGGCCCCACCGAGAACTCCCTGCGTCGCGCCCTGAAACGGGCCAGGGACGGCGTCTCCCTCGACGTCGCCGAGGCGGCGGTCCTGCTCCAGGCCCGGGGCGAGCAGTTGGAGGACCTGTCGGCCTCGGCCGCCCGGGTGCGGGACGCGGGCCTGGAGGCGGCCGACCGGCCCGGCGTCATCACGTACTCCAAGAGCGTCTTCATCCCGCTGACCCGGCTGTGCCGGGACAAGTGCCACTACTGCACGTTCGTCACCGTCCCCGGCAAGCTCCGCCGGGAGGGCCACGGGATGTTCATGTCCCCGGACGAGGTGCTGGACATCGCCCGCAAGGGCGCCGCCCTCGGCTGCAAGGAAGCCCTCATCACCCTCGGCGACAAGCCCGAGGACCGCTGGCCCGAGGCGCGCGAGTGGCTCGACGCGCACGGCTACGACGACACCCTCGCCTACGTCCGCGCCATCTCCATCCGCATCCTGGAGGAGACGGGCCTGCTGCCCCACCTCAACCCGGGCGTCATGTCCTGGACCGACTTCCAGCGCCTCAAGCCCGTGGCGCCCAGCATGGGCATGATGCTGGAGACCACCGCGACCCGCCTGTGGTCGGAGCCGGGCGGCCCCCACCACGGCTCGCCCGACAAGGAGCCCGCCGTCCGGCTGCGCGTCCTGGAGGACGCCGGGCGTTCCTCCGTCCCCTTCACCTCCGGGGTGCTGATAGGCATCGGCGAGACCTACGAGGAGCGCGCAGAGTCCCTGTTCGCGCTGCGCAAGGTGTCCCGGGCCTACCACGGGATCCAGGAATTGATCATCCAGAACTTCCGTGCCAAGCCGGACACCGCGATGCGCGGCATGCCCGACGCGGAACTGGACGAACTGGTCGCCACGGTCGCCGTCGCCCGCCTTCTGATGGGCCCGAGCGGCAACATCCAGGCCCCGCCCAACCTCGTCGACGACGAGTACGAGCGGCTGATCCGGGCCGGCATCGACGACTGGGGCGGCGTCTCCCCGCTCACCATCGACCACGTCAACCCCGAGCGCCCCTGGCCGCAGATCGAGCAGCTCGCCGAGAAGTCCCGCGCGGCCGGGTTCGAACTGCGCGAACGGCTCTGCGTGTACCCGGAGTTCGTGCGGCGCGGCGAGCCCTGGCTGGACCCGCGGCTGCGCCCGCACGTGGCGGCGCTGGCCGACCCGGAGACCGGCCTGGCCCGCCCCGAGGCCCTCCCGCGGGGGCTGCCGTGGCAGGAGCCGGAGGAGGTCTTCGTCGCCTCCGGCCGCACCGACCTGCACACCTCCATCGACACCGACGGCCGTACGTCCGACCGCCGGGACGACTTCGACGAGGTCTACGGCGACTGGGGCGCCCTGCGCGAGGCCGCCGCCCCGGGCATGGCACCCGAGCGCATCGACACCGACGTACGCGAGGCCCTGCGCACGGCCGCCGACGACCCGACCCGGCTCACCGACGACGAGGCGCTGGCCCTGCTCCACGCGGACGGACCGGCCCTGGACGCCCTCGCGCGCGTCGCGGACGACGTCCGCAAGTCGGCCGTCGGCGACGACGTCACCTACATCGTCACCCGCAACATCAACTTCACCAACGTCTGCTACACCGGCTGCCGCTTCTGCGCCTTCGCCCAGCGCCGCACCGACGCCGACGCCTACACCCTCTCCCTCGACCAGGTCGCCGACCGGGCCCAGCAGGCGTGGGACGTGGGCGCGGTGGAGGTCTGCATGCAGGGCGGCATCCACCCGGACCTGCCCGGCACGGCCTACTTCGACATCGCGCGGGCGGTGAAGGAGCGCGTCCCCGGGATGCACGTGCACGCCTTCTCGCCGATGGAGGTCGTCAACGGCGCGACCCGCACCGGTATGTCGATCCGCGAGTGGTTGACCGCCGCGAAGGAAGCCGGCCTGGACACCATCCCGGGCACGGCCGCCGAGATCCTCGACGACGAGGTCCGCTGGATCCTCACCAAGGGCAAGCTGCCCGCCGCCGACTGGATCGAGGTCGTGACGACCGCCCACGAGCTGGGCATCCGGTCGTCCTCGACGATGATGTACGGGCACGTGGACCAGCCCCGCCACTGGCTCGGGCACCTGCGCACCCTCGCCGGTATCCAGCAGCGCACCGGTGGCTTCACGGAGTTCGTGACGCTGCCGTTCGTGCACACCAACGCGCCCGTGTACCTGGCGGGGATCGCCCGTCCGGGCCCGACGATGCGGGACAACCGCGCGGTCACGGCCATGGCCCGGCTGCTGCTGCACCCGCACATCCCCAACATCCAGACCAGCTGGGTGAAGCTGGGCACGGAGGGCGCGGCCGAGATGCTCCGCTCCGGCGCGAACGACCTGGGCGGCACGCTCATGGAGGAGACCATCTCCCGGATGGCGGGCTCGTCGTACGGCTCGTACAAGTCGGTCAAGGACCTGATCGCCGTGGCGGACGCGGCCGGGCGGCCCGCCAAGCCCCGTACCACCCTCTACGGCGAGGTCCCGGAGGAACGGCAGCGGGCGGCACAGGCGTCGGACGGGCACCTGCCGGAGCTGCTGCCGGTGCTGGACTGACGCAGCTCGCTACTGGCCCCCGGCGTCCGCCGGCTGATGTGCCGTCACGGCGCGGTCGGCCGGGGCGCCGGGGGATGCCGACCGCGGCGGAGGGGTGCCCCGGCCCAGCAGGAGCAGGAGCAGGCCGAGGGCGCAGGCGATCGCCGGCCAGTAGACGTAGCGGTAGTTCGTGGCGGGCATGATCGGCAGATAGCCGAGGATGTAGGCCGCCGAGCTGATGCCCAGCGCCCGGACCGGCATCGCGAAGGTTCCCCGGCCGGGCCGGACGGCGAGCATGAGCGCCACGGCGAGCCAGAACCAGCCGCGGAACAGCCACCGCACGTCCGTGGCCATGCCGGTGACGTACGTGTCGAGCATGTCCTCCAGCCGGGGGTGCGCCACCTCGATGCCCTGGTCGTTGCGGCTGACCCCGGGGTGGTACGGGTAGCCGGTCTCGAACAGCAGGCTGGTGAAGAGCTGCAGCCGGTACTGGAGGTAGTGCGGCACGTGCCCGCTCATCTCGCGCAGCCACAGGGACGTGATCTCGCCCGAGTCCCCGCGCAGCCCGTCCGCCGGGCGTTCGTAGCAGGCCCAGTAGGCGTCCGACAGGGCCCCGACGCGACGGCACTCCCGCGCGGCGGCCACGAGCCGGTCCCTGAGGCCGGGTGACACGTCCGCCGACCGCAGCTCGTCCACCCTCAGCACGTGCACCAGGTCGTCGATCATGATCTGCGCGCCCTGTTTGGTCTGCAGCGGCTGCGAGAACAGGGAGATGGCGGCGGCCGGCACGACGAGCCCGGCGACCAGCGCCGCCGTGCACGTCACCCACGTACGGCGCCCGGGAGCCCGCCACAGGGCGAGGACCAGCATCACGAAGACGGGGATCGCGGCGACGAAGGCGTTCTTGCGCACGAGCATCGCGTAGGCCAGGAACAGCACGCCCAGCCAGAGCAGCCCCCACCGCACGGCGGGACGCGGACGCCTGTCCCGCAGCCGCAGCCCGGTGAACGCGACCGCGCACGCGGCGAGCAGCGCGAACGCCGCGTGCACGTCCTTCCACACCACCCCGGCGAAGGTCAGCACGAACGGCGTCAGCCCGAGGCCGAGCACGGCGAGCGAACCGCCCCGGCTCCCGGTCAGCCCCCACACGCACCAGGCCAGCACCCCGAGCGCGCCCCAGAAGACGACGGCCTGGAGGACGAGCATGGAGCTGATCGAGCCGGTCACCGCGATCAGCGCCCGCCACACCAGGCTCAGTACGGGCGGATGCCAGTCGGTCAGGGGCCTCTTGCGCTCCGCCTGCTGGAGCTGGTCGAGGCTGTCGGGGCTCAGATAGCCCGGGGCGAAGACCAGGATCGTGCTCAAACAGCAGAGTGCGGCGACGGCGGCCAGACTCCACATCCAGCGCTGCGCGAACGGCAACCGTCCCTTTTGTCCCATATGTCGGATGCTAACGGCTCAGGGAGCGACGAAGACGTAGCGCCGGTAGGCGTAGAAGCGGAACAGGGTCGCCAGCGCCCAGCCGAGGATGCGGGCGGTGTTGTCGCTGAGCGCCGAGTCGAGCCCGAGCAGATGCCGGGAGGTGAAGACCGTCCCCGCGGTGATGGCCAGCCCGACCCCGTTCGCGACGAGGAACAGGGCGAGTTCGCGCGTCACCTGCTCGCGGTGCCGGTGGCGGTAGGTCCAGTAGCGGTTCCCGGCCCAGCTGAACAGGGCCGCCGCGGCCGTCGCGACGACCGACGCCTGGACGGGGGAGTCCCGCATCACCCCGCCCCCGGCGCCGCCGGGCAGCCCGAAGACGAGCAGGTTGTAGCCGCCGTTGTCGACGACGAACGCCAGGGCCCCGATGACGCCGAACTTGGCGGCCTCGCGCCAGATGCCCCGGAGGGTGTCGCGCACGCGCAGTGTCACAGATGCGAGGACCGGCACACGGCGAGCGTAACGACCCGGCGCGCCCTCACCGTACAGACGCGCTCATATCGCATGATTTCCTACCGAATGAGACATCGGTCCGAGGGAGGAGTGGTCGTGGAACCGACGATCGCGTGTGTCGTGCCGTGTCACAACGAGGAGGCGGCCGTCGGCAAGGTCGTCCGCGACCTGCGGGCGGCCCTCCCCGAAGCCGACATCTACGTCTACGACAACGCCTCCACCGACCGCACCGTGGAGATCGCCCGGGAAGCGGGCGCGATCGTCCGGACGGAGCCCCGCAAGGGCAAGGGCAACGTCATCCGCCGCGCCTTCGCCGACGTCGACGCGGACGCCCTGCTCATCGTCGACGGCGACGACACCTACGACGCCTCCCGCGCCCGCGACCTCGTCGACCTGCTCTTCGAGGGGCCGTACGACCAGGTCGTCGGCGCCCGCCGGGTGACGGTCGACGGGGCCTACCGGGCCGGGCACGCGGCCGGCAACAAACTGCTCACCGGGGCGGTGCGGTCCCTGTTCGGCAACGACGTGACCGACATGCTCAGCGGCTACCGGGTCTTCTCGCGGCGGTTCGTGAAGTCCTTCCCGGCCCTGGCCCGCGAGTTCGAGACCGAGACCGAGATGACCATCCACGCGCTGCACCTGCGGCTCCCCACGGCGGAGGTCGCCGTCGACTACCGCGTCCGGCCCGCGGGCGGCGAGAGCAAGCTGCGCACCTACCGGGACGGCTGGTGCATCCTGCGGGTCATCCTCGACCTGGCCCGCCGCGAGCGGCCCTCCCTCGTGCACACCCTGATCGCAGGCGTGCTGGCCCTGGTCTCGGTCGTCCTCGGCATCCCCGTCGTCACCGAGTTCGTGCGGACGGGCAGCGTGCCCCGCCTCCCCACGGCGGTCCTCGCCGCCGCCATCATGACCATCGCGGCGCTCGTCTTGCTCGTGGGCTACATCCTGGAGTCGCTCACGCACATGCGGCAGGAGCAGTCCCGGCTGGTGCACCTCGCCTACCCGGCGCCGGTGCGCTCCCCGCGCCACATCGCCCACGGCGTCGGCACCGGCCCCGTCCCGGTCCGCAAACCCCTCGGCGGGCCCTGAGCCGCCAGGGGACCGGCACGCGCGCAGTACGATGATCGGAACCCCGGGGTGTGCGGGGTCCCGTGACTGAGGAGATGCGTGCCGGTGCCTGCCCGACTTCCTTCGTGGGCCTGGGTGACCGGGCTGACCGTGGGAGCGATAGCCGCGGTGACGGTCCTGGCCGTGCAGGCGGACCTGGGCCCGCACCCCACCGCCACCTCGGCCAAGCCGAGCAGCACGGCATCGGCGGGCGTGCAGCCCACTCCCACCGCCTCGGCCCCGGCGCGGGTGCCCGACGGCTCCGGCACCGGCCGGCGCATCGTCTACTCCCTCGGTGAGAAGCGGGTGTGGCTGGTCGACGCGAGCGAGGCGACCCGCCGCACCTTCACGGTGTGGCCGGGCACGGTCAGCCCCGACCCCGGCACGTACACGGTGTCGTCGCGCAACGCGGCCACGACCGGCTCGGACGGCGTCCAGATCGAGCACATCGTCTACTTCGCCGCGAAGTCCGGCGTCTCCGTCGCCTTCTCCAACGCGGTCGACGGGGCCTCGCCGCCGCCCGCCGCGTCCGGCACGCAGACGGGCGGGGTCCGGATGCGGAAGGCGGACGGCTCGGCCCTGTGGGCGTTCGGCACGGTCGGCACGACCGTGACCGTGGTCAAGTAGCGGACGACTCCGAGCGCGGGGCCGACAACTGGTTGACGATCAGCACGACCCCGCTGAACAGGAAGATCCGGGTCGCGGCGTCCAGCCCGTTCCAGCTCTTCGACTGCCACATCGAGAACCACTCACCGCCGATCGCGATGAACCCGGCCCCGAACAGCAGCATCACCATCAGCAGCCCGTACGTCGACATCCGCCGGGCACGCGCCGCGTCGCGTCTGGCCCACAGCCAGCTCCCGTATATGAGGACGAGCGCGGCGACGGTCTCCCACACGATGATCGCGACATAGGCGGCGTCCTGGAGCCCCTGGTTCGTGATGGCCCGCCACATCAGGTCCTCGTCCTTGAACGTGGTGTCCATGGCCAGCACATGACGGACGAACTGCTGGTTGGTTCCGAAGTCGGTGATGTTCCCGAAGGCGACGAGCGCCATGTAGAGGGCGATGGTGGCGGTGAGCAGCAAGGCGGCGAGGGACAGCCCGCCGCGTGAGGTTGTGGAGGTGGCCATGTCGATCATTCTTCCCGGGCACGACCGCGGTTGTCCCCCCAACCGCTGAGCGAGAATGACGACGCGGGACGGCCGGCGAGGCGAGGGGGACGGAACGGATGGCGCAGACGAGACCGTCGGTGCAGGAGCTGATACGCCGGCGGAGCCGGGCCGGATTCGTCGGCCGGTCCGCCGAACGGTCCGCCTTCCGCGCCAACTTCGACACCGCGCCGCACGACGAACGCCACCGCTTCCGCTTCCACGTGCACGGCAACGCCGGCGTCGGAAAGACCTTCCTCCTCAGGGAGTTGGAGCAGATCGCCCGCGAACGGGGCGCGCTGACCGCGTACGTCGACGACAGCGCCGGCAGCGTGCCGGAGGTGATGGCGGAGATCAGCCGCCAGTTCGCCGCCCAGGGCAGCCGCCTGAAGGACCTGGACCGCCTGCTCGCCGCCCACCGCGAGCGCCGGCACGAGGCGGAGCTGGCGGCCCTCACGGCCCTGCACACGGAGACGGAGGAGACCGGCGGGCCGTCGGCGGGCGGGCGGCTGGTGGCCCGGGCGGGGGTGGTGGCCGCCGGGATGGTGCCGGTCGTCGGCCCGCTGGCGGGACTGCTGGACCCGGACCAGGTCGCCGAGGGCGCGGGCCGGTTGCGCGCGAGCCTCGTCGCCCGCTTCCGCGACCACGAGGACCTCCAACTGGTCCTCGCCCCGGAGCAGGTCCTCACCCCGGTCCTCCTGCGCGAGCTCTCCGACGCGGCCGCGCCCTGGATCGCGCTCTTCCTCGACACGTACGAGCGGACGGGCCCCTACCTGGACCCCTGGCTCCACACCACGATGACGACCGACCGCCACGGCCCCCTGCCCGCCACGACCGTGGTGGTCACGGCGGGGCAGCGGCCCCTGGACGGCTCCCGCTGGGGCGGCCTGGCGGACTTCGTGACGGACCTGCCCCTCGCTCCCTTCACGGAGGCGGAGGCGCGCGGCCTGCTGGCCGCCAGGGGCGTGACCGCCGAACCCGTCGTCGAGGAGGTCCTCCGCCTCACCGGCGGCCTCCCCGTCCTCGTCTCCACCCTCGCCGAGGCCCGCCCCGCCGACCCGGACGACGTCGGCGACCCGAGCGCCACGGCGGTGGACCGTTTCCTGAAGTGGGAGCGCGACCCGGCCCGGCGCGCCGCCGCCCTGTGCTGCGCCCTGCCCAGATGGCTCGACGGCGACGTGTTCCGGGCGGCGGCCGACTGCCCCGACGAGGACGCGGACGCCGTCTACGACTGGCTGCGGTCCCTACCGTTCGTCACCGACCGCGACGGCGGCCGCCTGCGCTACCACGACGTCGTACGGGCACCGATGCTGCGCGCCGAGCGGCGCCGGTCGCCGCGCGGGTGGGCGGAACGACAGCGGCGGCTGGCGCGGGCGTTCCGGGACTGGCGCGAGGAGACCCGCGCGGGCCGGGACACCGGGGAACTGTGGGCGGACGAGACCTGGCGCGAACTGCGGCTGGCGGAGACGTACCACCTGCTGTGCGCCGGGGAACGGGACGCGCTGGCGCGGGCGTTGCGGGACTTCGTCGCCGCGTGCGACGCCGGTGCGGGCGTGGCGGCACGGTGGGCCCGCGCACTGCTGGACGCCGGGCAGGACGCGGACGCCGAGGAGACGGCCCGGTGGGGCAGGGACCTGACGGCGGCCCTCGACACCGAGGGCGTCACCACCGCGCTCGGGCTCCTCCTGCGCCACGCGGCCCTCGACGCGCCGACCCAGGCCCGGGCCCGGGTCGTACGGGGCGACGAACTGCGCGGCGCGGGCGCCCACGCGCAGGCCCTCGCCGAGTACGACCGGGCCGTCGCCCTCGACCCCGAACTGGCCCTCGCCCACCGGCACCGCGCCGCGGTCCGGGGAGAACTCGGCGACCACGAGGCGGCCATCGCCGACCTGGACCGGGCCGTCGCGCTGGAGCCCGGCGACGCCTGGCACGTCGCCCTGCGCGGCGAACACCACCGGATCGCCGGGCACGACGCCGAGGCGATCCGCGACCTGACCGAAGCCGTCCGCCTCGACCCCACCGCCGAGTTCGCCTGGGCCTCCCGGGGCGCCACCCACGCACGCGCCGGAGACCTGGACGCCGCCCTCGCCGACCTGGGGCGGGCCCTGGACCTCAAGCCGGACTACGCCTGGGCGCTCGCCCGCCGCGCCCGGGTGTGGCGAGCCCGGGGCGACTCCGCACGCCAGCTGGCCGACCTCGACGACGCCCTCGCCCAGAGCCCCGACTGGGCCTGGGCCCGCTGCGAACGCGCCGACGCGCTGCGGGCCCAGGGCCGCGACGAGGAGGCGGTCGCCGACCTGGACGTCGCCCTGGCCCTGGACCCCGCCTACGCCTCGGCCTACGCGAGCCGGGGCGCGTCCCTGGCCCACCTCGGCCGCCCGGCGGAGGCACTGGCCGACCTGGACCGGGCGGTGGAGCTGCGGCCGGGGTACGTCTGGGCGCTGTGCCGCCGGGCCGTCCTTCACGCGGCCATGGGCCGGCAGGAGGAGGCCCGGGCCGATGTGGAACGCGTTCGCGCGCTGGATTCCGAGGCGGCGCAGCACTTTTCGGATACCGACCGCGCGGTACTGGGCTCTGTCCTCGAGGGGTGAACAGCATGCGAATTACCTGTGTGCGGGCGTAATCCGACCGTGACGAATTGCGTGCCGCTGGGGTAACCTTCGAGTCAAGAGGCATGTGGTCTGGTCGAGTTGTTTCCGGGAGGTGTGCGATGGTGCGGCGGCTGATCCCTGACGAACCCCACCGTCCGGCACCCTCACTCCCGGCTCCCAGCCTTCCCCGGTCCTAGCGCGCCCCTGCCGGGCTGCCGGACCGTCCCCACCCCCCCTGGGTTTTTCCTTCCAACACCCCTGCATTCAAGGAGGCATCGGTGTTCGACGAGCGCAAAGAAGCGGAAATGAGGCTGTACTCGGAAAGGCTGGCACGGGAACTCGCGCAGAAGAAGCAGGGCGAGGAGACCGCCGAGACGGAGGACAGCGAGACCGCGCCTGAAACACCCCTCGGCCAGGGTTGAAGCAGTACACAAGCCAAGGTGCTCAAGGCAGCTGCTGAGGCGGACGATCGTCCGGTCTCCTGTCTCAGCAGCTGCCTTCTTTTTGTTATGGCGGGATGTGCGGTTGCCGAGCAGGGTTCACCCCAGGTGCAGATCAGTTTTGGCCAAAGTGCCGAGGGGGCGCCAGGGAAACAGCGCTGGCAGACCCCGGCGCGGTGCCTGCCTTGCGTGCCGATCTTCCTGGACGTTCATGGTGCAGCGTGAGCGGCCGCCGGGCGGCGACCGGTTGATTGATCGCTCCCTCGGCGCGCAGGCAAGGCAATGGGAGGACAGCGTTCCGCGCAGTGTGCGGGTTTGAAGAGTTCTGGTTGGTTACAGTCTCCGAGCACCCAAGAAGTGGCAAAATCTCTACACCCGGGGGATCCGTGTTAACCCACAAGGGAGACATGTCCATCCGTATTGGAACGCTGACCTCGCGTGAGCGGCAAGTTCTCTCGCTGCTCCCTACCGGCATGACCAACCGGAGGCTCGCGGCGGAACTCGGGGTTGCCGAGCGGACGATTCGGGCGCATTTGACACACATAGTGCGGAAGTTGGACGTGGAGTCGCGGGTGGCTGCGGCTGTGGTCGCGGACAGGCATCGCGACATTCTCCTGGGAATGCGCGACATGCCTGATGCGGCAACGCCTGAAGAGGCAATATCCCGCTCCGGAGCGCATGTGCCAGGCTCCTAGGGGTCAACACCGGCAGGCATAAGCAGACAGCTGCTCAATGTCTGTTATGGAAGGGAGTTGTCCGGTGAACAGGAAATTGGCTGCGGTCGTCGGCATGACTGTATGCGGCGCCGCTCTCATGGTGTCCACTCAGGCGTGGGCCCAGGAGACGCCTGATGCACGACTGGCGTCCGAAAACGCGGTTGCGCAGATGGCGGGCAGAAATGACGCCGAGCCACAGGCGCTGCTTTCTGTCGCAGCGAAGGCCGCAAAGGCGGCGCGCTCAGTGACGCGCAACTTGGCCGGCGGCGACAACGTATCGCCGGTCACTGTCCCGGACGTACCTGTTGACCGCGCGTTCGATCAGTAGACGAAACGGGAGAGGCAACCATGAAGATGAAGAGGACTGCTGCCGCCGTGGGTATCGCAGTGGCCGGCGCTGCCGTTGCCGTTGCGGCCCAGAGCTCGGCCCAGGCTGCGCCGGTGAAGCCGGTCTCCGCACCGGCGGCTGTTCAGCCGGCGGCGGCCAACGCCGAGGAGCCCCAGGCGATCCTGTCCGCGGTGACCAAGGCGGCCCAGAAGGCCGCCGTGCACGCGAAGGCTGCTGCCAAGTCGGGTGCCGGCAAGAGCCTCGGCAACATCAGCGAGATCGGTAGCCTGTTCGGGGCCCCGCCTGCCAACGGAGCCCCGCAGGGCGGCGTGGACTCCGTGGACGTGGCCTTCGACAAGTGACCCACACGCACCGCAAGGCCAGGAGGGCGGCGCTGCTCATCGGCGGCGCCCTCCTGGGCGTCCACATGCTCATGTCCGCTCTTTCACAGGCGCCCTTGAGTCCCGCAAAGCTGCGCTACTACGACACGGTCTCCGGTTACCTCGACCCATACTTCACGCAGAACTGGATGCTCTTCGCACCCGATCCGCTGATGGACGACCGGGGGATCCTTGCCCGTGCACGGTGCGCGGACGGGAAGACAACCGAGTTCTACGACGTCACGACACCGTTCGTGGAGCAGGTGCGCGCCAATAGATTCTTTCCGTCGCGGATGTCGCGCATTGTCACAGCCAGTGTCCAGCAACTCAGCAACGGGGACGAACTGCTGATGCGACTGCGAAAGGAGGCCAGAAACGACAAGAAGCCGGTCATGCCACTGCTGCCGCACGAAAGGCGGTCGCAGAGCGAGGCCGTCACCTTCGTGTCTCGCTTCGCCCTGGATCACATGTCCTCCGCGTGCCAGGGCGACCCCGAGAAGGTACAGATCCGTATGTACATCCACGAGTTGCCTCCGTGGTCCAAACGGAACGACTCCAAGGCGGAAGGAAAGGTCAGCGTCCAGGACTTCCCCTGGAACAGCGTGAGGGGACTGCGATGAGCAATTTCATGGCGACGGTCGACCGATGGTCCATCCGTCCGGTGAGCGTCCTCGGCGCCTCGGGAACCCGATGCCTGCTCGGTTTCGTGGGCTTCATGTACTACGCGAGCCAGTACGCCGATCGCCGGTACCTGTTCGGCCCGGACGGGGTCCTGCCGCACCGTGATTTCACCGAGCAGATCGCTGGCACATTCAATCTTTACGCGTGGAGCGACTCGTCCGCCTGGTCCGAAATCCTATTCCACGCGGGAGCGTTGGCCGCCTTGGCGGTGATGCTCGGTATCGGCGGTCGGGTCGGCTTGGCGGTGCACTGGGCGCTGCTGTGGTCGGTCTATCAGCGTCAACCCGCCCTGCTGGACGGCGGCGACAATCTCGCCTACGTAGTGATTCCGATGCTTCTGTTGACGCGTTGCTACGACCGTTTCAGCCTCTCCGTGGGACTGGTGGACCGGCTGAAGACCCGCCTGCCGGGTGCGGTCCGGGCGCTGTCGACGCCCCTCCACAATCTGGGCGTCCTGGCCATCGCCGCACAGATAAGTTTGGTCTACGTGGTCAGCGGGCTGTACAAGGTGATGGGGGACGTATGGCAGGACGGCACAGCGCTCTTCTATATCATGCGGGTGCCTGAATTCGAGCTGCCGGGCGTTTCCAGCCTCGTGTACGGAAACGACTGGCTTGTCTACCTGGGCACATACGCGACGGTTCTGTTCATGGTCTACTTCCCGCTCGGAATCCTCATCCCGGTCCTACGGCCCTGGACTGCTGTGATGTCCATCGGCTTCCACATCTCGATCGCCGTGTTCATGGGGTTGACCGGGTTCGCTTTGACGATGGTCGCCTGCGACCTCGTCTTCCTGTCCGCCTCCCTGGATCGTGCCCTGTCCTGGGTCCAACTCGTGCGCCGACGTGCGGCACATCAATGGCGCGCCACGCGTGCCGGAGTGACCGCAGCCGATACAGCTGCGCTGTCGGCGCCCGAGGCGGAAGGAGTGCCCCGTTGACGGTCGCCACCTGCGTCCTGGCGAGTGAGGGCATCCGATCGCACACCACACCAGGGCACGATCCGGACGTGTTCGCGGAGATGGGCTCCCTGACCAAGGTGGTGACCGGCACCATCCTCACTCAACTGGCCAAAGCCGGTGCGCTCAACGTGCACGACCCGCTCAGCACCTGGTTGCCGACCGCCGCCGACACCAAGATCACGCTCGATCATCTGGTACGCCACACCTCTGGCCTGCCGCGCCTGCCACCCGATATCCACTTCAGAGACCCCTACCGGTCCTTCGGCGACGACACACTGCAAGCCCTCCTGCCGAACCTGGACGCCCTCGTCACCCGCCCGCCAGGGGAGGAAGAGGAGTACTCCAACCTCGGCTACGCCATTCTCGGCGCCGCTCTGGTCGCCGCAGCCGGCCGCCCCTATGAGGAACTCGTCGGCGAGTACGTCTTGGCACCGCTGGGCATGGAGGCCTCGGCGATGACACCCCGGCCACCTGAGCACAGGTCAGTACGGCGCGGGCTCCTAAGCCGCCCAGTCAAACCCTGGACGCTCGACGGTGCGATCCTGCCCGCCGCCGGGCTCTGGGCTACCCCGCGCACCATGGCCGCACTGCTCAGGCTGGTCACTGACCGGGC
Source organism: Streptomyces sp. SudanB52_2052 (assembly GCF_964272415.1). NCBI lineage: Bacteria > Bacillati > Actinomycetota > Actinomycetes > Kitasatosporales > Streptomycetaceae > Streptomyces > Streptomyces sp. SudanB52_2052. The sequence goes on from NZ_OZ186796.1 coordinate 5,205,462, forward strand.
CCTCGGCGATCCGGCGCCGACGTGGCAGCACTCCGGACCGTTGACGTGGCACAACGGCGCCACTCGCGCTTCGTCAGTCTTCGCCGGGGCGTTACCTGACGGACGCTGGCTCCTCATGCACCGCCTCCACGGCTCCCCGTCCAAGACGGACGAGGCTGCGATCGCATGGTTCAAGACCGAAGGACACCAGGAGGAACGATGACCGATACGCGGCTCCCAGTTCTCCTCTACGACGGGGACTGCGGGTTCTGCACCCGCACTATCACCACCCTTCTCGCCACGCCCCGCCGACCGGTGAACGTGCGGACGTGGCAGGAGAGCGACCTCGAGGATTTGGGTACGGACCGACCGCGAGCCATGCGGGAGATGCTGTGGGTGCACCGCGACGGGCGAGTGACGGGCGGTGCTTTGGCCTTCGCGGACCTGTTCCGCCATCTCGGCGGCCCGTGGCGCGTAACTGACCTGCTGCTGCGAACTCCGCCCACGAGGTGGCTTGCAGCTGGCGCATACCGGCTCATTGCCAAGAACCGGCACCGCATGCCCGGCGGGACCGCAGCCTGTGCAGTGCCACGACGGTGAGGCCGTCGGCGGGCCGCTGACTCGGGCGCTGCGAGCCCTCCGGGGCGGAGTCAGTGCTCAGTGAATCCGCCCCAGCAACTCCTGGCCTCACTCGGTGCCGGACGACGCTGTCTGGGTGTCCGGAAACATGAGCCTGGCCCCTGCGCTGATAGCTCCCAGGGACCCCAGAGCGAGGCCGTAACGCAGCCACCTCATGCCACCTTGCCAGTCATGAGGGGCCCCGAAGACCACCCATGACGCGATGGCAATGCCGGCCAACATGGTCGCAACGCCGACGACACGACTTAATGCAGGACTCATGCGCCCATGATCTCCTGGACGCCTTGAGTGACTCAAACGCCCGGAGGGCTGAGGATCAGTTTTCCGCCGTGAACCTCAGGAACTCGGACCAGGCACCGTCGCTGAAGGCCAGACGGGCGCCGTCCTTGTTCTTGGAGTCGCGGATGCGGATGGCAGGGTGCGAGGTGGTGGATATCGCGGCTTCGAGGCAGTCAGGGCCGTCGTTGCTGCTGCAGCTGCTCTTGAACCAGACGAGCTCTGTGGTCACCTCACTTCTCCCAGAACTTTTCCGATGAAGGCCAGGGACTCTTCGGGTGAGAGGGCCTGCGCGCGGATCATTCCATAGCGCATGTCGAGGATCTGGGCGTCCCGGGGATCGCTGATCATGCGATTGTGCAACTGGGCCTCGAAGTGCCCCAGGGTCTTGCCCTCGTGCAGCTTCAGCACCCGGAACGGACCTGCCATCCCCGCCTGGTCCTCCCGGTCCGTCGGCATGACCTGGATCGACACGTGCCGCAACTTGGCGACATCCAACAGGTGTTCGAGCTGTCGGCGCAGCACCATTCTGCCTCCGACAGGCCTCCGCAGCGTGGTCTCTTCCTGGACAAAGGTGATGAGCGGTCGAGGCACGCGATCGAACACGGCCTTCCGCGCCATGCGTTGCGGCGACGTGCCGCTCGATCTCGTCCTCGCTCAAGGCTGGTCGCCTCATGGCGTACAACGCCTGGGCGTACTCCTGCGTCTGGAGATTCGCCAGATCCCTCACCTTCTTCGGATACCGCGCCTTCTCTACGTCCTCCTTCATCACGGCAAGCTTTCCGCCCGCCCTCAACACCTCATCCGCCTTGTCGAGAAAATCCGGCTTGGGAATGCGCCGCGCCCGCTCCACGGACGACACCATCTCCTCGCCGTACCCGATGGCCGACCCCAACTCCGCCTGCTTCAGGCCCGCGGCCTCGCGCCACATCTTGATCTGCCGCCCGACCGCCCTGAGTGCGGCCGCCGCTTCCTCGTCCTCCACGCGTTCCCTCCTGACGTACGAGCCGGACGCCCCCGCCAAGTGTCCGGACAGTCACGCTCCGTACCGGGGTCGTTGCTGTTCAGGGTAGGGACGAATGGCCACGCTGGGTGACATGAGTCAGAAATCCCTCGCCGAAATGTCCACCCCCGTACGCCACTTCACGATTCAACTGTCAGCCACTCGGAGGGGAGCACGACTGGCCCGCCTGCTCACCGAGCGCCAACTCGACGAGTGGGGTGAGCCGTACGAGGCCGCGGGGCACGTGGTGGCGGAGCTGGCGTCGAACGCGGTGCTGCACGGACGCGTCCAGGGAAGGGACTTCCGGCTGGGACTGAAGCTGCACCCGGACCGCACCCTCCGCGTCGAGGTCACCGATGCCCGGGGCGACCGGATGCCGCGGATCCCGGACCCGGTGGCGGACGACGCGGAACGGGGCCGCGGCCTGCGGATCGTCTCGGCGTACGCGGCCCGTTGGGGCGTGGAGGCGGCACCGGCTCACGCCAAGACCGTGTGGGCGGAACTGTCGCCGGATCGCGGCCCGTCATGACCCGGCCGGTCCCGACGCCAAAGACCAAAGAACCCGGGAAAGAACCAACCCGCCCCCACCACCCCCGCGGCTCACCCGCAGGAGTGAACATCACCAACTCGGCTGGCGTGGCGGGGAGTCGGTGGTGCACCGTCGGCACAGACAACCGAACAAACGAATACGGCCCCCGCCGGGACTGGCATCCCAGTGCGAGGGCCTGATCACCAAGGAAGACAAGGCCCTTCCCGATGACTGACCAGCAGCCTAGCGCGCCCGCACGCCCGGAGTCCGGCACTTCCGGCGTCCAGCACGTGACGGAACGCCACGACGAGAACTTCACGGTGGTAGGCAACCACCTCGCCCAGCACCCGGACCTGTCGCTCACGGCGATCGGCCTGGCGGTCCACATCCAGTCGCTGCCCGCCGGGACGCCGGTCGGCATCAAGGCTCTGGCGGCCAAGTTCCGCGAGGGCGAGATCCGGATCGCCGCGGCCCTGCGGGAGCTGGAGACCCACGGCTACCTGACGCGCGCCAAGGAGCGTCTTCAATCGGGCCGAGTCGTAACCCGCACGGTCTCGTACAACAAGCCCCACCGCCCGGTCGTCCGAGAGCGCCGCCCGGCCTCCCCGCCGCCCAGGCCGGAGCCCGCCGCCCCGAAGCCCGACGGCCCCGCCGCCGACCTCCTCACCGGGCTGCGCGCACTCGACTCCCGCCTGCTGCTCAGCGAGCGGGACGTGCACCGCCTGGCCCCGCAGGTGTCGGCCTGGCTGGAGCGGGGCGTCCCCGCGACGGCGGTACAGCGCACCCTGACGACCGGCCTCCCCCAGGACCCGATCCAGCACCCGGCGGCCTTCCTCTCCCACCGCCTCACCACCCTCCTCCCACCGCCACTCCCGACGGCACCACCACGCCCGGCCGCCGCCCCGCGCCCGCACCCACTCCAGACGTGCGACGGCTGCGACCGGGCCTTCCGGGCGGCGCGGCCGGGCCGGTGCCGCGACTGCCGGACCGGCGAGCGGAAGGCGGCGTAGCGCAGTGAGTGCTCAGAGCGACGGCCCGTACGGGCCGCTGATCCCCATGCCTCAGCTGACGCCGGACGCGCTGCGTGATGCCGTCGCGCGGATCGCCCCCAGCCGGCTTCCCACGCTCACGCAGCACCTCTTCGAGGCCACGACCAATGCCCAGCAGACCCAGAGCCTGGCACCCCTGCGCGCCTTCGCCCACCCCTGGGGTGTGTTCGTCGCGCTCGAGCGTCACCCTGCTCGGGCCGAGCGCCTGCGCGAGCTGGAGCGCATCGTGGACGCGGGCGAACAGGACTCGACCGAGGCCATCGCGGAGATCCACGCCATCCGGGAGACCGTGGAGGCAGAGGCCGGGCTGTGACGGACTGGTCCTGGGGCCGCCACCCGTGTGCCGGCTGACAGCAGCCCACTCAGAACCACTCACCCCACACCCACACTGTTCCGCCCCCTGAACCCCCCGTCCCCCTTCGAATACAGTGCAGAGCTGTCGGACGTATGGACGGTTCCCTGGGGAGGACTAGGTGGGTGCGACTGCCGGTGCCGTCTGGGGCCGTACGGAGCAGCAGGACTTTCGGAGTCGGGTGCGCGGGACGTTGCTCGGCGTGGCCGTCGGGGACGCGCTGGGGGCGCCCGTCGACGGGATGACCATCGCGGGGATCCGGGAGGCGCACGGGGCGGAGGGCCTCGTGGACCTGGCCCCCGCCTACGGCAGACGCGGTGCCGTCACCCACCTCACGCAGCTCACCCTGTTCTCCGTGGACGGGCTGATACGGGCCCAGGTGCGGCGGGACACCGGCGCCTGGCATCCGCCGACCGATCTGCACCGCGCGTACCTGCGCTGGGCCGCCACCCAGCGGGACTGGGGGCCCGACGAGCGCCGCAAGGACGACGGGTGGCTCGCGCGGGAGGAGTGGCTGTACGCGCGACGGGATCCCAGTCGCGCGCTGCTGCTGGGACTCGGCGACGACACCATGGGGACCCCGGACGCGCCCAAGAACCCCGGCGAGGCCGGGCCCGAGGCGGCTGCCCGGTCCGCGCCGTTCGGGCTGCTCGTGGGGTGGGAGCCGCAGCTCGTCGTCCAGCTCGCGGTGGAGTGCGCGGCGCAGACCCACGGGCATCCCACGGCCTGCCTCGCGGCGGGCGCGTACGCCGTGATCGTGCACGCCCTGGCCCTCGGCGAGAGCCTCGACGGTGCCGTGCAGCGGGCCTTCGCCCTGCTCGCCGCCCGGCCCGGGCACCAGCCCGTGTCCGACGCGCTGCAGCACGCGCTGGGCGCCGTACGGCAGGGCATGCCCGGGCCCGAGCGCGTCGCCGAGCTGAGCGGGGCGGGGACGGCGGAGGGGCTCGTCGGCGCCGCCGTGTACTGCGCGCTGGTCGCCGCCGACGTCCGGCACGGGCTGTGCCTCGCCGTCAACCACGACGGGCCCTCCGCCGCGACCGGCGCGCTGACCGGCGGCCTGCTCGGCGCCCTGCACGGCGAGACGGCCCTGCCGCCGGCCTGGCTGGCCGAGCTGGAGGGCCGTCCCACGATCCTGGAACTGGCCGACGACTTCGCCATGGAGATGACCCAGGGCCCGGCCCTGCACGGCCCGGCGGGCTCCTCCCCGGGCTGGCTGGCACGGTACCCGCGGGGCGCCTAGGCGACCTCTTCCCGCCCGGGCCGCTCCCAGTGCTCATCGGTCTGGCATGGTCGCGTCACCGTGCGGCGGTCGCCCCGTCACCTTCGGTCCTGAGGATCTGCACGGCCCGATCCCGGGATCACCCCCCGGCGCTGCCCCACCGGGTCTCGTCCGTTCATCCCCCCTTCGTGGAGGCACTGTGCGCAACCTGCGCGGGACACAGACGGCCGCGATCCTCGCGGCCCTGACGGCCGTGGCGGTCCTGCCCACCTCGGCCCAGGCGTACGACCCCGGGCTCCCGGGACTGACCGCCACCGCCGAGACCCCGGCCCTGTACGGCGACGACGCGGGCGGCAACGCCGACGCCGACGACCCGGCGATCTGGCGCAACGCCGCCGACCCCGACGCCAGCCTGGTGATCGCCACCGCCAAGGAGGGCGGCCTGCGCGTGTACGACCTGGCGGGCAGGGAGGTGCAGTCGATCCCGGCGCCGCCCGCGCCCACTCCCGACGACAAGCCGGGCCGCTTCAACAACGTGGACCTGATCTCCGGGTTCCCGCTGCCGACCGGCCGCGCCGATGTCGCCGTCGTCACCGACCGGGGCCGCGACCACCTGCGCATCTACCGCATCACCCCGGGCGCCGCGCAGCCGCTGACGGACATCACCGACCCGAACGCCCCGCTGGTCTTCTCCAGGACCCCGGACGAGGTCAACGACCAGGCCACGCCCTACGGCCTGGCCACCTGGACGGACAAGGCGACGGGCCGCTCCTACGCGGTGGTCAGTCAGCGCAGCCGCACCCGCCTCGCCCTGCTGGAGCTGAGGACGACCGCCACCGGAGCCGTCACCTACCGGCAGGTGCGCACCTACGACCTGCCCGCCTCCTTCACCCTCCCGAACGGCACCTCCTGGACCCCGTGCGCCGACCCCGGCGACCTCCCGCAGGTCGAGGGCATGGTCGTGGACCCGGTGAACAAGGTGCTCTACGCCGGTCAGGAGGACGTCGGCATCTGGCGGCTGCCCGCCGACCTCGGGGGCAGGCCGAAGCTGATCGACAAGGTGCGGGAGTACGGCGTCCCGGCGACGTACGACGAGGCGACCGAGGAGTGCGTCGCGGGCGCCGACCCGGGCTACGGCGGTACGCACCTGTCGGCCGACGTCGAGGGCCTCACCCTCCTCGACGAGGGCTCCGGCGACGGCTACCTGCTCGCCTCCAGCCAGGGCGACGACACCTTCGCCGCGTACGACCGCGAGGTGTCCGACGACAACGAGTACGAGAGCGGCTTCCGGGTCGCCGCCGGCACCGTCGACGGCTCCGAGGAGTGCGACGGCGCCGCCGTGCTGAACGCCCCGCTCGGCTCCCGGTACCCGAACGGCCTGCTCGTCGTCCAGGACGGCCACAACACCCCGGACGAGACGGACGCGGACGGGGAGGTCCGCGACAACACGAACTTCAAGTTCGTCGACCTGGGCAAGGTCACCGGGGCCCTGGAGGAGGAGGACTGAGCCGTGCGTACGCCTCCGCCCCGAGTGGCGGAGGCGTACGTCCCTCTCTACCGGCGCACAGGGAGAGGCGGTCAGTCCTTCACCGGCGTGCGGACCGCGTCCTCGACGCCGCCCGCCGGTGCCGGGATCGCGGCCGCCGCGGCCCCGTCCCCGTCCGTGTTGATCTTCTCGATGATGGCGAGCCGCTCCGGGGTGTCCTCAGGCTTCATGAAGCCGACCAGGATGTAGAGGACCAGCGACACCGCCAGCGGGATCGACACCTGGTACTGGAGCGGGACGCCGCCCTCGACGTTCCAGTTGATCGGGTAGTTCACCAGCCAGAAGGCGAGCAGGCCCATCGACCAGCTGACGAGGGCCGCCGTCGGGCCGGAGCGGCGGAAGGGCCGCAGCAGGCCGAGCATCATCGGGATGGCCATCGGGCCCATCAGGCCGGCCACCCACTTGATGACGACCGTGATGATGTCCTTGAAGGTGGGGGAGTTGACCTGTGTCGCCGCCGCCATGGACAGGCCGAGGAAGACGACCGTCGCGATGCGGGCGACCCGAAGTCCCTTCCCCTCGCTCCACGCCCGCGCCCGGCGCCACACCACGGGCGCGCAGTCCCGGGTGAACACCGCCGCGATGGCGTTGGCGTCGGAGGAGCACATGGCCATGGTGTGCGAGAAGAAGCCGACGATGACCAGGCCCAGCAGACCGTGGGGGAGGAGCTGTTCGGTCATCAGGGCGTAGGAGTCGGAGCCGTCGGGCTTCTGCGACTCGACCAGCAGCGGCGACATCCACATGGGGAAGAACAGCACCAGCGGCCAGACCAGCCACAGGATCGCCGACAGCCGGGCCGACCGCTCGGCCTCCTTGGCGTTCGGGGTGGCCATGTAGCGCTGGGCCTGGTTGAGCATGCCGCCGTTGTACTCGAAGAGCTTGATGAACAGGAACGCCAGCAGGAACACCGTGCCGTACGGGCCGACCAAGGGTTTCTCGTGGCCCTGGAGTTCGGGGGAGTCCCAGACGCCGAAGAAGCCGCCGTGGTCGTCGAGCCGCACGAACACCGCCACGAACATCGCGATGCCGGCCAGCAACTGGATGACGAACTGGCCGAGTTCGGTCAGCGCGTCCGCCCACAGGCCGCCGATCGTGCAGTAGATCGCCGTGATGCCGCCGGTGATGAGGATGCCCTGGTTGAGGGAGATCCCGGTGAAGACGGACAGCAGCGTGGCGATCGCCGCCCACTTCGCGCCCACGTCCACGATCTTCAGCAGCATGCCCGACCAGGCCAGCGCCTGCTGGGTCTTCAGGTCGTAGCGGTTCTTCAGGTACTCCAGCGGGGAGGCCACATGGAGCCGTGAACGCAGCCGGTTGATGCGCGGGGCGAACAGCTTCGAGCCGATGGCGATGCCGAGGGCGATGGGGAAGGACCAGGTGACGAAGGACGTGACGCCATAGGTGTAGGCGATGCCCGCGTACCCGGTGAACATCACCGCGCTGTAGCCCGACATGTGGTGCGAGATGCCGGAGAGCCACCACGGCATCTTGCCGCCGGCGGTGAAGAAGTCGCTGACGTTGTCCACGCGTTTGTGCGACCAGACGCCGATCGCGACCATCACGGCGAAATAGCCGATGAGCACGGCCCAGTCGAGACCGTTCATGTGCGCCCTCCCAGGGATCAGCCCGGCGCTCATCGTGGGCGCTACCGCGTGAACACGACAAGTGACCGTATGGTCAAAGGGAGGTAAAAATGTTCGGTGTGCTGGCCTTGGTTCATCTATATGAACTCAGCGCATCAGCTCCCCGGCGTTGACCAGCAACGACTGCCCGGTGATCGCCCGAGCCCGGTCCGACGCCAGGAACACCGCAGCGTCGGCCACGTCCGAGTCCGCGGCCAGTTCGGGTAGGGCCACCCGCTCGGTCAGCCGCTCCAGCACGGCCGCCTCGGGCACGCCCTCCGCCTGCGCGGTGAGCCGGACGAACGCCTTCACCGGCGGCCCCCACATCCAGCCGGGCAGTACGGTGTTGACCCGGATCCGGTGCGGCCCGAGCTCCCGGGCCAGCGAGTACATCGCACTCGTCAGCGCCCCCTTCGACGCCGCGTACGCCGCCTGCCGCACCTGCGACGGGGCCGCCACCGCCGACTGCGTCCCGATGAACACCACCGATCCGCCGCCCGTTTTCAGCGACGGCAGGCAGGCCCGGGTCATCCGCAGGGTGCCCAGCAGGTTCACGTCCAGGACGGCGCGCCAGGCCTCGAAGTCCGCGTCCTCCAGTCCGCCGAAGTGGCCGTCGAGCGCGGCCACGTGCACGACGGCGTCGATCCGCCCGAACCGCTCCACCGCCAGCCCGGCCAGCGCCTCGCACTGCGCCTCGTCGGAGATGTCGGTGGCCCGGTACGCCGTGCGCGCCCCGTCGGGGTCCAGCTCCTCGGCGGTCTTCGCCAGGTTCGCCGCCGTGCGGGCGCCGAGCACGGCACGCCCGCCGTCCCGCACCACGGCCGCCGCGACCTGCCGTCCGAGCCCGGCCCCGACCCCCGACACCACGACGGTCTTCCCCGCGGGCAGCGACATGGCAGGACCTCCCCGGACCTCTGGCGCATTATCTGACGGGCCGTCAGAGTATGGGTCAGCCGCCAACGAAGGGGAAGGGCATGAGCGACGACACCCGCAGCGAGCTGTACGCAGAACTGGCCGCCGTCGGCCCCTACGGCACCCGCCCCGGCCACGCCCTGATCACCATGGTCGAGCCGCATCCGGGCCACGAGTACGCCTACAACCGCTGGTACGAGGACGACCACTACTACGCCGGCGCGATGGCCATGCCCTGGATGTACGCCGGCCGCCGCTGGGTCGCGACCCGCGACCTCCAACTCCTGCGCTACCCGGAGAAGTCGGCGATCGCCCAGCCGGTGACCGCCGGCTGCTACCTCTCCACGTACTGGATCACCGCCGGCCGCTACGACGACCACATGCGCTGGACCGTCGCCATCAACAAGCGCCTCAACCGCGACGGCCGCGTCTACCACGACCGCACCCACGTCCTCACGGCGTTCCAGGACCACGAGGCGACGGTGTACCGCGACGGCGCGGCCGGACCCCGGGACGTCCACGCCCTCGACCACCCCTACCCGGGCCTGGTCCTCCAGGTCGTCGAGTCCGACACCCCCGAGCAGCGCGCCGCACTGCTGGAGTGGCTGCGCACCCGCCACCTCCCGAAACGCCTCGCGGGCTCCCCGGCCGCACTGGTGACCGTCTTCCGCCCCACTCCCCTCCCCGGCGACCGCATGACCTACGTCAAGCAGGTCGAGGGCGTCGACACCCGCCTGACCCTGCTGTGGTTCCTCCAGACGGACCCGAGGGAGTGCTGGGAACACTGCTTCACGGACCTGGACACGGCCGTGGCGGAGTCCGGGCTGGGCAGGGTGGAACTGGTGGCACCGTTCGTCCCCACGGTGCCGGGTACCGACACGTATGTGGACCGGCTGCGCTGAGGGTCAGCGCAGCTCCTCCGGGCAGGGCGTGCCCCGGGGCAGTTGGTACGGCGCGGCCAGGCGGTACGTGCCCGCCTTCGGGGCCAGCAGCTCCGTCCAGCGGTCGCCGTGCGCGTCCTCCTCCGTCTCCGTCAGGCAGCCGTTGACGTTGACGTACGTCTTCGGCTCCCCCTCGGGGCGGTCCCGGGACTCCTCCGTCTCCTGGGGCGGCTTCAGGCTCTTGCCCTCCGCGTCGACGATGCTCAGCCACGGCGAGTACGGGATGCGGACCAGGATCCGGCCCGCCTTCCTCACCTGGAGGACCATCTCGCCCTGCTCGGCCCGGTCGACGACCGCGTTCGGCTCGGCCAGCGGCGTGGGGGCGGTCACCTTGAACAACTGCCAGTTGGCGTCGCCCCAGATCTGTTTCAGATAGGGCAGGCCGCGCTGCACCAGGGCCCGTTCGCGCTCGCCGCCGTCACCGTCCGGCTCGTCCTTCGGCAGCACGACGTAGTGGACCGCCCAGCGCTTCAGCCACTCGTGGTAGTTCGCCGAGTTGAGCGTGTCGTCGTAGAAGAGGGGGTTGCGTTCCATGTCGGCCTGGCGGTTCCAGCCGCGGGCCAGGTTGACGTACGGGGCGAGGGCGGAGGCCTCCCGGTGGGAGCGGGCGGGGACGACCTCGACCCGGCCCTTCTCGGCGCCGACCTCCTGCAACTCGTTCACCAGCGGCGCCAGCTCGCGCGACCAGGACGCCGCCGGCGCCGTGTGGACGACGTCGTCGATCGACTTGAAGCCGATCCACGCCGTGAAGCCGACGAAGGCCACCACGACCGCGTACCACTTGCGGCTGCGCGGCACCGTGAAGGGGAGCGCGGCGACCAGCGCGACACCCGCGAACAGCATGGCCAGCCGCGTGATGTTCGAACCGATCTGGGAGCTGATCAGCCACACCAGCACGACCCCCAGGCCGTACACCGCGGCCGTCAGCCGGACCGTCTTCCAGTCCCGCGGCACCAGCGCGAAGACCAGGATGGAGAACGCGAGCGGCAGGATGACCGAGGCGTAGGTCATCGGCTGCGTCCCGGAGAAGGGGAACAGCCAGGCCGACACCGCCACCACCGCGCTCGGCGCCAGGCCCAGCGCCCAGGCACCGGGGCGGCGCTTCTGCAGGAACAGCGCCACGGCCACGAGCCCCACGAACAGGCCCGCCACCGGGGACGACATCGTGGCCAGCGCGGCCAGCGGCGCCGCGCACAGGGCCTTCGCCCAGCGCTTGTAACGCCACCGGTACGGCCAGCAGAACACCACGGCGACCGCCCCGAGCGCGAACATCATGCCCAGGCCGAAGGTCACGCGGCCCGACACGGCGTTGCAGAACAGCCCGAACACCCCGGCCATGGACGCCCACAGGGGGTTGCGGACGGCGCGGCTGCGGAGCAGGAGCAGCGTGAGCAGCCCGGCCGACACCGTCCCCGCGATCATCATCGTCGTCCGCACGCCGAGCACCGACATCAGGTACGGCGACACCACGCTGTACGACACCGGGTGCATGCCGCCGTACCAGGCGAGGTTGTACGCCGAGTCCGGGTGCCGGCCGACGAACTCGGCCCAGGCGTCCTGCGCGGCCAGGTCGCCACCGCTGTTCGCGAACGTGAAGAACCAGACGACGTGGAGGATGCCGGCGAGCCCGGTGACGGACAGGACCGGATGCCGCAGCATGCGCTCACGCAGGGTCAGCAGGGCGGGGTGCAGCCGGGACACGACGTCACGGCCGGGTGCGCCGGTCTCCTCCCGCGAGGTGCCCTCCGGCCCCGCGGGCACACGTATTCGCGGGCCGGATACCGGGCCCGGATCGGCGTCGTCGGCGCGTGTCGGCTCCGCAGTGGCCACTCGAAGGCACTCCCCGTGTCCCGATCTTCTGTTCTCGGCTCGTTCTTCCTCCCGGCCGTGTTCCGTTCCCCGCGGTTCACGGCCGTGGCCGCCGCGAACGGCGACCTGTCCCGGTTCGGGACGCTAGCACGCACCCCGCCGGGCGGCGCCCGGACGGGCCGTTACCGGCGGGGTGCGGTCGTTGCGGGCCCGCGGCCCGGTCAGCCGAGGCGCGTGAGCTTCGCCCCGAAGCCCGGCTCCACCAGGTCCTCCTGGAGGGCGACCGGGACCTTCACGGCGCTGGTCGTGCCGTCACCGACGGTGAGCGTGCCCACCTTGGTGCCGGCCTTCGCCGTGTGCGGCAGGTCGTCCGCGGCGAACGTCAGCTTGACGGACAGGCCCGCCCAGCCGACGGCCGTGACGTCCTCGGTGACGGCGACCGGCGTACGGCCGCCGAGACCGTCGTCCGCGTAGCCGACGACCGTGCCCTTCTTCAGGATCGTCGCCGACTCCAGCGCGCCCTGCGCGGCCCGGATCAGCTTGTCGCCCTCGTGGAGCGCGGCACCCAGGATGGTGTTGTCCGGCCCGCCGGCGGGCTGGCGCACGACTGCGCCGATGATCCGCCGCGTCTCGCCGTCGACGTCCTTCTTCGCCGAGAAGACGAGGTTGCCGAGGGCCGAGGTGGTGGTGCCGGTCTTGATGCCGGTCACGTCGTTGGAGCCGACCAGGCGGTTCCAGTTGTCGTGCTTGGTGCCCTTGTAGTCGACGTACGACATCATCGCCGCGACCTCGCGGAAGGCGGGCTGCTGCATGGCCGCCTTGGCGAGCTTCACCTGGTCCACCGCCGTGGAGACGGTGGTGTTGTTCAGGCCCGACGGGTCGGTGTACGTCGTGTTCTTCATGCCGAGGTCCTTGGCGGCGTCGTTCATCTTCTGCACGAACGACTTCTCGGACCCCGCGTCCCAGCGGGCCAGCAGCCGCGCCACGTTGTTCGCGGACGCGATCAGGATGCTCTCCAGAGCCTCCCGCTCGGTGATCTTGTCGCCCCTCGTCACGTCGACGGTGGACTCCTGGCCGGCGTCGGACTGGTCCTCGGCGGCCTGGTCGATCTCGATCTTCGGCCCCTCGTCGCCGCTCTTGAGCGGGTGGTCGCGCAGGATGACGTAGGCGGTCATGACCTTGGCGACACTGGCGATCGGCACGGGCTTCTGCTCGCCGGACGAGCCGAACGTACCGATGCCCTGCACGTCCAGCGCGGCCTGGCCCTGGGCGGGCCAGGGGATGTCGACGTCGCCGCCCTCGAAGGTGTAGCTGTCCTTGGCGGTGAGGTCGAGGGTGGGCGTCGGGAGCGGGCGCACGCTCTGCACGACCGCGAAGACGACCACCAGCAGCAGCACCAGCGGCGTCCAGATCTTCACCCGCCGTACGGCCGTCCGCAGCGGGGTGTCCGGGGGCGGCGGGGTGTTCGTCAGCTCGGCCAGCAGATCCAGCGGCGGCTTCGGCGGCAGCGGCTGCTGCGTGGTCCGTTCCGGGCCGACGGTGGGGACGGGGGCGGTCGCGTCGGCGGGGGCGGCCTTGGGCGCCTGCGGGGCCTGTGCGGACGCCGAGGGCTTCCGGGTCGACGGGTCGTCGAGGGGCTTGAGCGCGACGAACTTGCTCGTCCGCTCGGACTCCTTCTCGGGAACGTCCTTGGCGGTGCCGCCGAGCTTCAGCATGGTGGTGGGCTGATCGACGGGCGGTCGCACGGCCTTGAAGACGGCGGTGGGCTGATCGACGCCGCCAGAGGCTTCGCCATCGGGCTCGGCGTCGTCGCCACCGTCGCCGGAGCCACCGTCCGCGTCCGCGTCCGCGTCTGCATCCGCGCCGGGCTTCGCAGCGGCTGCGGCGCCGCCGGGGGCACGGGGGTCGACGGGCTTACCGACCTTGCCGTCCTCGGCGGCACCGACGTCCGACTGAACGTCCGCGTCGGCCTCCGGCTGCGCCTTCTCGCCGGTCTTGGGTTCGGCTTCCGGCTGGGCGCTCGTGTCGGCCTGCGGCTGTGCCTTCTCGTCGGTCTTCGGTTGGGTCTTCTCGGCGGCTTTCGGTTCGGCTTCCGGCTGGGCGCTCGTGTCGGCTTCCGGCTGGGCTTTCGCGTCGGCCTGCGGCTGTGCCTTCTCGTCGGTCTTCGGTTGGGTCGTCCCGTCGGTCTTCGGTCCGGCTTCCGGCTCGGCGTTCGCGTCAGCCTTCGGTTCGGCCTTCCCGTCGTCCACCGGCTCGGTCGTCCCGGCGGGCCTGGGGTCGGTCTTCGACCCGGCCTTCGATTCGGCCTTCGATTCGGCCTTCGACTCGGCCTTCGACTCGGCCTTCGGCTCGGCCGCAGACACGGCAGGGTCCGCTTCGCTGCCGGAGTCGGTCTCCGCAGCTCCCGAACCACCGGCGCTGCCGGAACGGTCCGCCTCAGGCGCACCGGCCCCGTCAGGGCCCTTCCCGGCCTTCTGGGACACCGCTCCTGCGGCTTCCCGGCCGTCAGCACCCTGCCTCGCGTCTCCGGCCGCCTCCTGGCCCTCCTGGGCGTCCGCGCCGTCGACGTCCGTGGTCGCGTCCGGGCGCTCGGCCTCCTGGCCGTCCTCGGCGTCCCTGTCGGCCTCAGGGGACCCGGTGGGCTTCCCGGCCTCCTGGGCGTCCGCGGAGGCCTTGTCGGCGCTCTTGGCGGCAGCAGGCGCCTTGTCCTCGTCCGCCGAAGCGACCCACGCGGCCACGGCGTCCCGCAGCCGCCCGTCACCGGCAGCGGCGTCACCCTCCGGCTCAGCGGAGCCGGAAGCCTTCCCGGAGCCGGAGGACGCGCCGCCCTCGGCAGCCCCGGCGGAACCGTTCTGCCCGGCGTCAGCCGCCGCGTCCTCGGCGCTCGCGTCGCTTCCGTCCCGCTCGGCGTCGTCCGACGCGCGCTCGCTGCCCGAGTCGCTCTCACCCTGCCCGGCGCCGTCCGCCGCAGCCTCGGCGCCCGAGTCGCTCTCGCGCCGCCCGGCGTCAGCCGACGCGCCCTCGCCGCCCGAGTCGGTCTCGCCCCGATCGGTGTCCGTCCGGCGTTTCGCGGGCGGCGGGGTGTCGTCGGACGTGCGTGCGGACAGTACGCGGGTCGCCGTGTCGACACCCCCGCGTCCAGAGGACCTCTCCGCGTCCCGGGCCACCGCGAGGCGCGGGTCGCGCGGTTCGCGCGTGTCCGTCGCCTCGCTCCTGGCCTCGGGAACCGGACCCGCGCTCCCCGACGTCGGTTCTGCCGACGACTCGCGCTGCTTCGACCTGTCGGGGGACTCGCCCGCCACCGATGCCTCCTCCTCGCGCCGCACTCCCCGCGTGCGCGTACGAACCGTGAACCGCCGCCCTGACACCGCTCTCCGGCGCTGTCCGAACCATGTACCAGTGTCCTGTGCGCGGACCGGACCCATCCGGTAGACGAGAACGACATACCTACTGGTTCCACTACGAACCGGTCACGCACCCTCGACAGACCAATGTGAGAGGGGTCACCCTGTCATTCATCCACGCGGGGAGGCATGGATGGGCAGGAGCCGCAGAACACTTCCGGAGGAGCTTCTGTTGCTGGCACTGGACCCGACCACGGGTACCACTGCACAGCCGCAGTCGCTCGACCTCGGTCTGGCCGGAGCACAGCTAGTAGAGCTGGCGCTGGCCGGACGGATAGCCCCAGACGGGGATCGTATCGCCGTGGTCGTACCACGGCCGACTGGAGATCCAACTCTGGACTGCGCGTTGGAGTTGCTGCGAAGGCGCGGCGCTCCCGTACGGGCCGTCCACTGGATCGGCGGGCCACGCTTGGGGCTCCGCCAGACCTACCTCTCGCATCTGGAGCGGTGCGGCATGGTGCACGCCGTGGCCGGCCAGATGTGCGGAGTGCTGCCGACGACTCGCTACCAGGCGACGGACAACGAGATCAGCCGGGAGATCAGGGCCCGGCTGGATTCGGCGATCCGCACCGGCGTACCGCCGGACCCGCGGACCGCGGCGCTCGCCGCACTGGCCCACGCGGTCGGCCTCGGCAAGCACCTGTACCCGGGCAACGAGGGACGTTCGTCCCGCTCCCGCTTGCGGGACCTGATCAGGCACGACCCCATGGGCGGCCTCGTGGCGCACGCCGTGATGGACGTCCAGAACGGCGTGGCGGCCCAGCCGCGCCGCAGCCCGGCCCCGCCCGGCCGTCAGGCCGCCGGCGGAACCCGGGCCGCAGCGGAACCCGCCCGCGGTGTTCCGATGCAGCCGCGCCGCGGCACCATGGCGCGCGCCGCGGCCCACTGAGCCGCGCCGCGCCGGCAGCACGGCAGCGCACCACCAGCACACGGCACCGCACCAGTACGACCGACGACCGGCACACGCAGCACGGGACCCCAGAACCCGGTCACCGGGAGCCGCTGTCCGAGCGGGGCGGAGAGAGCGCGGACTCTCGCCGCCCCGCTCGGCGTGCCGTGCCCGAACTGGCGTGTACCCGTCGCATATCCACCGTTTCCCAGCGGTAGGAAGCACCTTGGTGGCAGTCTGCTCAACAGCAGATACGCAAAGTAGAGGCACGCAGCCGGAGGTGCACGTCCCGTGGCGTCCAATGTCAATCCCACCGTCAGGCGGCGCCGGCTGGGCCAGGAGCTCCGCAGGCTCCGGGAGCTCAAGGGCATGACGGCCGAGGAAGTGGCCGAGCGGCTGCTGGTGTCGCAGTCGAAGATCAGCCGCCTGGAGAACGGGCGGCGCAGCATCAGCCAGCGCGACGTGCGCGACCTGTGCGGGGTCTACGAGGTCGAGGACCAGCGGATCGTCGACTCGCTGATGCAGATGGCCAAGGACTCGCGCCAGCAGGGCTGGTGGCACGCCTTCGGCGACATCCCCTACTCCGTCTACATCGGCCTGGAGACGGACGCCGAGTCGCTCCGGGTCTACGAACCCCAGATCATCACCGGCCTGTTGCAGACGCGGGCCTACGCCGAGGCCATCATCCGGGGCGGTTCGCCCGAGGCGTCGGAGGCGGACAACGACAAGCGCGTCGAGGTCCGGCTGCGCCGGCAGGGCCGTATCACCGCCGAGACGGACCCGCTGCGGCTGTGGGTGGTGCTGGACGAGGCGTCCCTGCACCGGGTCGTGGGCAACAAGGAAGTGATGCGCGAGCAGCTGGAGCATCTGATCGAGATGTCGCAGCTGCCCCACATCACCGTGCAGGTGCTGCCGTTCGATGTCGGCGCGCACGCGGGCATCAACGGCCAGTACTCGATCCTGGAGTTCGCCGACGCGGCCGACTCCAGCGTGGTCTACATCGAGGGCGTCACCAGCGACCTGTACCTGGAGAAGCCGCTCGACGTGCAGAAGTACACGGTGATGTACGAGCACCTGCGCGCCCAGTCGCTCAACGTGGACCAGTCGCGGCAGCGCATCGAGCGCCTCGCGAAGGAATACGCCCGCTGACCTGCCGTCGGACGGGGACCTTTCACCGGGCAAAGCGCGGGATCTTACACCCCTGACACGCCTGACTGGAAGTCTCCGCTGGAATATGCCATCCGGTCGAGTGAATGGCTGCTCCGAACGAGGATGTGGGCGAGTAGCGTCGATCACGCCAACCACCAGCACGGGTTGGCGTAAACGCAACTGGCAACGGAGCGAACATGGCAATTCGTCTGGGCGCCACGGAAACGTGGACGACGTCCTCCTACACCAACAACAACGGCGCCTGCGTGATGGTCAGGTCGACCGTCGAAGAGGCCCTGGAGCTCGGGGACACCAAGATCCCCGAGGGCCCCAAGCTGGCGTTTCCCGCCGACGCGTGGAACGCCTTCGTGGCCTCGGTCAAGGCCTGACCCCGGGATCGACACCCGCACAAGCAGCACCGACAGAGCCCTCTCGACCAGCATCGCCGTCCTTGCCGAGAGGGCTCCGCTTGTGCCCACGGCCGACCGAGCGGGTCAGCCCACCGGGAACGCCACGTCACACACCGGATCCTCGGCCCCCGCCGCCGCCCAGTCCGCGAAGTACAGCTCCCGGCACGGACCGGTCGCGGCCAGCCCCCGCGCCGCCATCCACTCCTCCACCGCCTCGAACGCGGCCAGGATCTGCGGGTACGCCACCTGCGCCTTGGTGATCCTGGTGTACGCCAGCCGCCCGGCGGGCTCCACCCGCACCGCCGTCTCCCAGGCCCGCCCCCGCCGCTCCGCCCAGGCCCGCGCCGCCGCTTCGTCGGCGACCGGCACACACGCCTCCGCCGGGCCGTCGCTCTCCATCGACACCTCGGAGTGGTAGGCGACGTACGGCACCCCGGCCACGCCGCCGCACTCCCGGGCCGCCTCCTCCAGCCGGCCCAGCGCCGCCCCGATCCACGCCGGCAGCTCGTCCGCCAGCGTGTGCCGCTTCTCGGTGATCACCACCTGCGCGGGCGTCTCCACCGTCTCGACCGTGAACGTTCCGTACATCTCGGAGCTCCTCCCCGACAGTCGTCCACGGAGGTACGCGGCGAGCGTCCGCTGTCCCGCCACCCGCACCTCGACATCCGCCCAGTACGCGCCGAGCAACTCGGCCGCCGCGGGCCCGTCGCCCGCCGCGACCACCTCGGCGATCCGGGCGAGCGGCATGTCCAGCCGCCGCAGCATCGCCACCAGCCGGGCCCGTTCCACCTGGCCGACGCGGTAGTAGCGGTAGCCGGTCGCCTCGTCGACGTGCGCCGGGGCCAGCAGCCCCAGCCGGTCGTAGAGCCGCAGGGCCTTGGCCGAGAGCCGGGCGCGCGCGGCGAACACCCCGATGGTGAGCAGGTCCCGGTCCGGTACGTCCACCACGGCATCCTCCGTCATCGGGCGGCTCCTCCGCCCGACGAGGAGGACGCTCGGGCCTGCCCCAGGGGCAAGGTCAAGCGGTGGTGTCTCAGGCCAGCTGGGCCTCGATCGCCGCCACGACCTCCGCCGACTCCGGCTCGGTCTGCGGGGAGAAGCGGGCGACGACCGTGCCGTCCCGGCCGATCAGGAACTTCTCGAAGTTCCAGCGGATGTCCCCGCTGTGCCCCTCGGCGTCGGCGAAGCCGGTCAGGCGCTCGTACAGCGGGTGCCGGTGCTCGCCGTTGACCTCGACCTTCTCGGTCATCGGGAAGGTCACGCCGTAGGTCGCGGAGCAGAACTCGGCGATCTCCTCGGCGCTGCCCGGCTCCTGGCCGAGGAACTGGTTGCAGGGCACGCCGAGCACGGTGAAGCCACGCTCGGCGTACCGCTCGTGGAGCTTCTCCAGCCCGTTGTACTGCGGGGTCAGGCCGCACTTGGAGGCCACGTTCACCACGAGCACCGCCCGACCCGCGTACTGGGCCAGGTCGGCGGAACCGCCCTGGAGCGCACCGATCTCGACATCGAGGGGAGAGGAACCGTTGGTAGTCGTCATGAGCGGATGCTAGCCGCGGCGGGTGTCGGGCCGGTGCTGGGCCTCCACGAGGACCTGTCCCGCCGCCGTCCGCGCGTACAGCACCGATCTGCCCGCCCGCCGCCGCTGCACCAGCCCCGCGTCGAGCAGCACCCGCAGATGCCGCCCGACCGAGCCGAGGCCCTGTCCCGTCACGGCGACCAGTTGGGTCGTGCTGAGCGGGGAGTCGAGCAGGACGAGCACCGCGGCCCGGGCGGGCCCGAGCAGCGCGCCGAGGCTCGCGGGCGCCTCCCGGGCGGCGGGGTCGGTGAGTGCGCCCGCGCACGGATAGATCAGGGCGTACCGGCCGGGCTCCTCCCAGGACACCCAGCCGCCCTTCGGGGTGACCGGCACGAAGAGCAGCTCGGCGCCGGAGATCTCACGCGGCGGATACTCGTGCAGGTTCACCTGCAGCCGGTTGCCGCCGAGCCACCGCGTGCGCCCCGGCCGCAGCGAGTCCACCACGGCCGCCCAGCCGCCCCGGCTCACCCGCGCGGTCCGGGCCACCACGTCGGCCTCCAGGACCCGCCGGCGCCGCTCCCAGTCCGGGCGCACGGCCCGCTCCCAGACGTACTCCAGCAGCGCGGCCGCACGCTCGGGCAGGTCGTCGCGGTCCAGTACGGCGGGGAGCGGGCCGGCGAGGGAGACGGTCAGGTGGGCACGGGCCCGGCGCGGATCGGCCGCGCGCACCCGCGCCACGCCGTCCGCGAAGGTCTCGCCGTCCCGTGGTGTCGGGGTGAGGAAGTCGGCGATCCAGTCCTTGCCGAGCCCGGCCCGCACCAGCCGCGCCGTCACCGGGTCGGCCGCCAGCCGGGCCCGGTAGTCCGGCAGATGGGCGTCCAGCCACACGCGTTCACCGGGGTGGGCGGCGACGCCCGCGTGCAGCAGCTTCAGAGCGGCGAACGTCTCGGCCAGCGGGGAGACGCAGAAGCGGCTCGCGGCGAGGGTGTCGGCGTTGATCTGCCACCAACCCATACTCGCCCCACCACCTTTCGCGCCCCCGCGAAACACTAACGGGGGTATCGGCGCTCCTCACAGACTCTGCGCATGCGCGGCTACCGGCAGCTCTTCCGCACCCCGGAGTTCACCCCACTCTTCCTCGCCTCGTCGGCCAACGTCATGGCCCAGACGGTCGGCGGACTGGCCCTGGGCGTCCTGGTGTTCCGGGCGACGGACTCGCCGCTGCTGTCGGCGCTGAGCATGTTCGGGCAGTCGCTGCCGCAGGTGCTCGGGGCGACGTTCCTGCTGTCGGGCGCCGACCGCCTGCCCCCGCGGGCCGCCCTGACCGGCGTCTCCGTCGTCCTGGCCGCCGGCACGGCCGTCCTCGCCCTGCCCGCGCTGCCCGTCTGGGCCGTGTTCGCCGTCCTCCTCGGGCAGGGCCTGGCCGCGTCGCTCGGCGGGGGAGCGCGCTGGGGGCTGGTGAACGAGATCCTCTCCAAGGACGGCTACCTGCTGGGGCGTTCGGTCTTCAACATGATGGCCGGGGTCGTGCAGATCCTCGGCTTCGCCACCGGAGGTGTCCTGGTGGCGGTCCTCTCACCCCGGGTGTCCCTGCTGCTCGCGGCGGCGCTGTACGGCGTGGCGGCCGTCGTGGTCCGGCTGTGCCTGACCCCGCGCCCGCCCCGCGCGACGGGCCGCCCCTCGGTGTCGGCGACCTGGCGCGCCAACGTGCTGCTCTGGTCGTCCCCGCCCCGCCGCCGGGTCTATCTGGCCCTCTGGATCCCCAACGGCCTGGTCGTCGGCTGCGAATCCCTCTTCGTCCCCTACGCGCCCGAGGCCGCCGGCACCCTGTTCGCCTGCGCCGCGCTGGGCATGCTGGCCGGGGACGTGCTGGTGGGCCGCCTGGTACCGCCACGGCTCCGTCCCCGCCTCGGCTTCCCGCTGCTGCTGCTCCTGGCCGTCCCGTACGTGCCCTTCCTGCTGCGTCCGCCGCTGCCGCTCGCGGTGGCCGCCGTCACGCTGGCGTCCGTCGGCTTCGGCGCGAGCCTCGTGCAGCAGGAGCGGCTGGTGGCCCTGACCCCCGAAGGACTGACCGGCCACGCCCTGGGGCTGCACTCGTCGGGAATGCTCACGATGCAGGGCGTCGCGGCGGTACTCGCGGGATCGGTGGCCCAACTGACGTCCCCGGCCCTGGCGATGACGGCGATGGCGGTGGCGTCGGCCGCGGTGACGCTGGCGCTGACGGCGGCGGGACGGCGGGAACGACGGCGGGAACAGCGGGCGACGACGCCGGTGCCCGAGCAGTGAACCACCGCCCAGGTCCCGCTACTTGGCGCCCATGGTCTTCCCGGTCTCCGCGAAGACCTCGGGAACCTCGTTGTCCACCACGACCCGTGACAGCAGCGCGGCCAGCCGGTCCCGCTCGGCGCCGCTGAGCCCGGACGGCAGCGCCTCCATCCGGCGGCAGGTCTCGGCGTAGAACCTCTCGGCGAGCGCGGCCCCTTCCTCCGTCAGCCCCACCCGCACGGCCCGCCCGTCCCTCGGATCGGCCTCCCGCCGGACCAGCCCCCGCCGCACCGTCCGGTCCACGAGCCCGGTCAGACTCGACTTCGCCAGCCCCAGCGTCTCGCCGAGCTCGCTCATCCCGTACGGCTGCGGCATCAGCACGCAGAGCAGCTGTCCCTGCTGCGGCGTCAGCCCGTACGACCGGCTGGCCTCCGCGTACACCCCGTCCACCAGGAACGCCGCCCGTACCAGCGCGGCCACGACTCCGACCCGCCCGCCTGCCCCTTTCCCCATCCGGTCAGGGTACCGACCGGTCAGTTCCGGAGGTGGGTCCCGGAGGTGGGTCCCGGACGTCACTCCTCGTCCGGGGCCTCGCCCTCGATGAGCCGTTCCGCGATGTCGTCGGCCCACTCCTGCGCCCAGCGGCGGAGCCCCGTGACGGCCCGGACGTCGAGGCCCTGGGCGGCGAACGCGCTGTCGTCGAGCCAGTCCGTGCCCGTCAGCCGGGCCTGGAGGTCGGTGAGGTCGAAGGTGTCGGGGGCGTGCCGGCGGCCCAGTTCCTCCAGTTCCGGGTGGCTCCAGCGGGCCGAGGCGGCGTGTACGTCGACCAGGTCGCGGGCGAGTCCGCGGTCGGCCAGGTCCCGCACCCGGGTGCCGACGACATCGTCGAGGGACAGGGCCGGCCCGAGCTCCGTGACCACGGGCGGGCGCCACAGCACCTCCTTGCGCAGCCCGACCTCGAACTCCACGCCGCTCGCCGCGTCGGTGACGAGGAACTGGGCGGCCAGCGGGTCGGTCTCCAGGGTCCGCACCAGCCAGCCGCGTGCCACCAGCCCGGTCCGGACCGCGTCGGCGATGGCGTCCATGCCGGCGGGGTGCTCGGTGGCGACGTCCACGTCCCGCCCGGCCCGCGCCACGAGCCCGTGGGCCAGCACCGCGTACCCGCCGGCGAGGACGAGCGAGTAGGCGTCCCCCACCGCGATCAGATCACCGAGGAGCCGGCTGACCGGCTCGGGGACAGGGGGCGGGGCGGACATGTCCTGATTATCGCCGTGGGGCCGCGGAGGGCCCGGGTGATCGACCCGGACGGGTGAGGGCACGGATGATCGACCCTGACGGTTGAGGGCCGGGGATGCTCGCGCACGCTCGGGGGGCGCGGCCGGCCCCCGAGGTGCCGCACCGAACCACGGACCTACGGCTTCCGCCCGACACCGCAGTACGCGTCCACAGCGGCCGCCGCCTCGACCCCGTCGGAAGGCCCGGGCCGCCACTCCGGTACCCGCACGACCCCCGGCTCGACCAGCTCCAGCCCGTCGAAGAACCCGGCGATCTCGGCGACCGGCCGGACGTAGTACGGCACGGCCCCACTGGCGTTGTACGCCTCGGACGCGGCGATCATGCCCTCGCTCGTCGCCGTGCTGTCACTGATCACCAGATGGCTCCCGGCCGGCAGCCCGGCCATGAGCCGCCGCACCAGCTCGCGCGCCCGGTCGTACTCGGCGACGTGCCCCAGCGTGTTGAGGATCATCAGACCCACCGGCCGCGAGAGGTCGAGCGTGCCCGCCGCGGCCTTCAGGACGGCCTCGGGGTCGTACAGGTCGGCGTCCAGGTACGCCGTCCTGCCCTCGGGCGTACTGGTGAGGAGCGCACTCGCGTGCGCCAGGACGATGGGGTCGTTGTCGACGTAGACGATCCGGGAGTCCGGGGCGACGCGCTGGGCGACCTCGTGCGTGTTGTCGGCGGTCGGCAGCCCGGTACCCACGTCCAGGAACTGCCGCACACCCTGCTCCCCGGCCAGATACCGGACGGCGCGCCCCAGGAACCGACGGCTCGTGACCGCCACGTCGACCAGACCCGGGAAGATCGACTTGATCTGGTCGCCGATCTCACGGTCGACCTCGTAGTTGTCCTTGCCGCCGACGAAGTAGTTCCGGAAGCGGGCCGAGTGCGGCTTGGAGGTGTCGATACGGGCACGCAGGCTGTCGTCGGGCACGGCAGGGCCTCCTGGGGGTGGGGAAGGGGCACCGGTCCACCAACCTAGGTGAACTTCCCCAGGAGATACGCAAGTTGCCGATCACGTCGGCGACCCGCCGTGGCGTTTCGGCCACGGAGACCGGCCGCCGCCGTCACACTCCCCGGGAGGCGAACCCGCCCAGCTCCCCGCCGCCGGACCGGCCACGGTCCCCGCTCCGGTCGGTCACCAGCCACACGCCCCACGCCAGGGCCCACAGCGTCAGCCCCGCCACGAACGGCGTACCGAAGACGATCAGCAGCCCGGCTCCGATGTTGGCGCCGACACTTCCCGCGGTCAGAATCCGCCAGCCCACACCGACCATGAGCCCGACCGCCACCAGCGGCCCGATCACCCCCCACCAGCGCGGATCCAGCGCCCCGCGCCGCGCACCCCGCACGAGCACGCTCAGCCCCAGCCCCACCAGCACCAGCGCCAGACCACCGACGACGGCGGCGACGCCGTCCCCGATGTCCCACGGCTGAAAGGCGTAGTCGAGCTCACTCGCCGGCAGCCCCTCGTAGTTCTGCTGCCCCATCAGCCCCCAAGCGGCAACGGGCACCCCGACGACGATCGCGGCCCCGGCCGAGAACATTCCCCGATTCCTCATGCGGCCAGGATCCTGGCCGGAGAGGGGGGCGTCATGAGCACGCGTACTCAGGTACGGAAGCCCTGCTCTGTCGGTCCGGTCGCGTAGGGTTCCCGCCATGGCACTCGCGGACATATCGCGCGTCGAGATCGAGAAGGCGATCGAGGAGTGTGACCGGCTCGGACGCGACGCCTTCCTGGCGGCCTACGGGTTCCGGCGGGCCCGCCGCTACGTGTTGGTGCACGGAGGCGGGCAGTACGACTCCAAGGCCATCGTCGGCGCGGCTCACGGCTTCCTGCCCGGCGAACGGCCCCTGACCCCCGACACACCGGGTTTCTCCGGCGGAGCGAAGCACGCCGCCCGCCTGCTCGGGCGCCTCGGCTTCGACGTCGTCGAGGAGCCGACCCATGACGGGCCGACCCACGACGGGTCGACCCACGACGGGTCGACCCACGACGAGTTGATCCACCGCGTCACCCACCTGAAGGTGCACCGTTCCGCCGGCCGGCCGGCCCTGTACAAGCCGATCGTGCTGCTGTGGGCCATGGGGCGGGCCCTGCGCGGCGAGGCCCGACTCCTGCCCTGGTCCGACACGGAGGAAGCCGTCAAGGACCTGTTGGCCAGGCACGGAAGGAGGGGCGAGCGCCTGCGCGCCGACTACCCGATTGCCTCGCTCCACCACGAGGGCGTATGGGAACTGCGCGACTTCACCGGGCCGGTGACCACCGCCCACGGTGACGCGGGGGTGAAGCGGTGGTTCGCCGAGAACCAGCCCCGCGGCGGCCTCGTCCAGCCCCTCCACGAGCTGTTCCGCGACTCCGCCGTGACCCGTCTCGCCGTGCTCGACGACCTCCTGGACACCTTCTTCGAGGACCTCGACCCGGCCCCCCTCCTCGCCGACGTGGGCCTGGACGACGGCGAAAGCGACGGCGACGGCGACCCGGCCGAACCGCGCCCCGCTCCGGCCCGGGCACCGGAGCAGTGGCTCCTCACCGCCGCGGAGTACGAACGCGGTTCCAGGCTCGTGGAGGAGAAGGAGGCCAGGAACCGCGGTCGCCGCCGCGCCCGGACCACCCTCGGTCCGGTCCGTTCCCGGGCCGCCCGCTACCTGGTCCTCGGCCGCAGCCAGGGCCGTTGTGAGAACCCCGACTGCGCGGGCCAGCCCGCCGACGTCACCGACCGCAACCACCCGATCCTCGAGGTCGACCACGTCATCGGCCTCGCTGAGGGCGGCCGCGACCACCCCAGCCAGATGGTGGCCCTCTGCCCCAACTGCCACGCGGTCAAGACACGGGGCCGCACACGGGAGGCGCTGCGGGACGTGCTGCTCAGGGTGGCGAGGGAGCGGCACGAGGCCGGTGGAGGGCGTAGCGCGGAGGCCCCCGAGGCGTCCGGGTAGGACGGCCTACCGCGACGGCAGCGCGACGGCCCGGTTCGGCCGTCGCGCTGGGGTGGGGTGGGCTGGGGGTTTTCCGGCTCGGGGGCTCAGCCGGGGGACACCGCGCGGCCCGTCTGGGGGGAGATCGCGCCCGGGCACAGGCCTCGGGAGGCCAGGGTCTGGGCGATGCGGGGGATCGCGGCGAGGGTGTTGGCGGACCAGTCGTGCATGAGGATGACCTGGCCGTTGGTGAGGCGGGCGGCGGACTGGACGATCGCGTCGGTGCTCGCGCCGTTCCAGTCCTGGGAGTCCACGTGCCAGATGATCTCGGTCAGGCCGTGGCGGGCCGCGACCGACCGCACCGTCGCGTTCGTCTCGCCGTACGGCGGGCGGAACAGTTTCGGGGTGCCGCCTCCCGCGGTGGCGATGGCCTGCTGCGTGCGGGAGATCTCGGAGTCGATCTGCGTCTGGCTCAGCCGGGTCAGGTGCGGGTGCGTGTAGCTGTGGTTGCCGACCCACATCCCCGCGGCCACCTGGGCCCGGACCAGCGACGGGTTGGCGGCGGCGTACTGGCCCTGGTTGAACATCGTGGCCCGCAGCCCGTTGTGCCGGAGCGCGTCGAGCAGTCTCGTCGTGTTGCCGGACGGGCCGTCGTCGAAGGTGAGCCCGACGTACCCGGTGCAGGCCGCGGCCGGTGCCGCGCCGGCGGGGGCGGCGGCGGTGAGGGTGGCGGCGGCGGCCGTCACGAGGACCGTCAGTGCCGTGACCAGTGCGCGCGGGGAGCGTGAGCCGGTGCCCATCGTCACGGTCCCGTGTGCACGGTGATGTTGGAGCTGCCGCTGCTCCGGTACCCCTCGGTCGCCATGATCATGTAGTACTTGAAGCTGCCCATGGGCATGCCGGCGCGCGCCCACGCGTCGAAGTGGTTCCCGGCGGTGATGGTGCCGCCCGTCCGCTTCGACTGCCGGACGCTCCAGTACTGGTCGAAGGTGCGCGTGCCCTCCACGGACGGGGCGTTGTACCGCGTCGTCTTGTAGATGTCGTACGTGCCGCCGTCGCTGGTGACGGTGCCCTTGTACGTTCCCGTGGGCCGGTACGTGCCCCAGTTGTCGACGATGTAGTACTCGACGAGCGGGTTCGCCGTCCAGCCGTAGAGGGTCAGGTAGGCGTTGCCGGACGGGTTGAACGTGCCCGAGTAGGTCACGGTGCGGCGGGCGCCGGTGCTCCAGCCCTTGCCGGCGACGAAGTTGCCGGTGTTCCGCCAGGAGGTGCTGTAACTGCCGGCCCCGGACAGGGTCATGGACACCGTTCCCGGTGCGTCCGTCCAGAACGAGTAGTAGTAGCCGTTGTGGGTGCCGGTCTGGTTCCTGTTGACGACCGTGTCGGCGTGGGCGGTACCCGGCAGCGCGAGGGCCGCCGCCGCGACCAGCAGCATCGTGCAGACACTGCTGATGAGCAGCCGCAGGCGGCCTGATGACTTCTTCATGGGGGTGCTTCCTCCTCGTCCTCGTGGGGTGGGTCGATGGGGGAGCTCTGTCATCGGGAGTGTTGGCCTGGCCCTGTCAACTGTCAATAGTTTCGGCGGGGGTTACGAAATGTTCGTGGTTCGGCAGTGTTCGAGGGCGGAGGGTTTCCGCTGTTCAGCTCGTATGCGGGGTGAGCTGTAACCGTGTTCGGAGGAGGAACCCTGCCCTTCCGGCCCGGAGGGCAGGGTTCCGGTACTCGAATGTTTCGAACCGCTTCCGGATCAGAGGGAGTTGGTGACGCTCCTCCGTGCGCGCATGATCCGCCCCATCCTCTCCTCCAGTTCTGCACGCTCCCGCGCCGCCCGCTCCGCCTGGGCCCGCTGGTGCTCGTGCTCGAGGCGGCGCATGCGGTCGTCCGTGTCCAGCCGGACGCGGTGGCGCTGGACGTCGTGTTCCAGGCGGGCGCAGGTGTGCTGGACCTCCAGTTCCTCCGCGAACAGCCGGCGGCTCGTCCGGTGACGGGCGCCGAGGAGCGTGTCGTACGTCGTGGCGCCGCTGAGGACCTTGGCCAGGACGGGCATCGCGTCCAGGCAGAGCAGCAGCAGGTGCAGCACGATCGTCAGGAAGAGGGCGAAGCCGTCCGACGCGGCGACCTCCTTCAGGCCGTGGGCCCGCGTGAGGATGCCGTCGGTGTCCAGGTCGGCGGCCCGCTGCCGCGTCTTGTCGTCGATGGCCTTCTGGAGCAGGGGCTGATAGTCGTCCGCCGCCCTGTCCTTGCGGGCGGAGAGGGCCTGGCCGTGGTCGACCATGGCCTGAAGCTGCTTCTCGTACGTCTTGACCTTGCTGTTCTTCTCGTACTCCGACGTGGCCTTGCGGGCTCGCTCGCAGGTGATGGTGACGTCCCGGACGCCGCCCCGCCAGATCCAGTACTTCGGGCCGCACAGACGCTGTTCCGTGGCCAGCTTGTCGTCCAGCGTCTTGTTGATGTCGGCGACCTGGGTGCGCAGGGCCGCCGTCCGGTCGCCGTTGGTCCTGATCTGGCGCGCCAGTTCGGCGGGGGAGCCCGCCACCTTCAGTTGATAGCGGGCGCACTCGGGGCGGTCGGTGGTGGCGGCGCCGTCGGTGGGGTTGCAGGAGACGAGCATGCCCCGGTAGTCGGCGACCTTCTGCTCGTTGCCGACGGCTATCTCCTGGCGGATCTCCTTGTCGAAGATCTGGAAGAGGATCGGCTCGGCGATGAACAGGCCCAGCAGCACCGAGAGAAAGAAACGGACGGCCAGCGTCCATTTGCGGACCGTGGTGCCGTGCGTGCTGGACACCAGCCAGCTGTCCAGCGCCAGGACCACCCAGAACCAGATCACGGCGACCCCGACGACCGCCGCGAGGGGCAGGTCGGAGCGGAAACTGGACAGGGCCAGGACCATGGAGAGCGCGCCCAGCAGGGCCGTGTTGACGACGAGCGCCCCGTACCAGGTGTAGCGGGTGCGTTCCTCCGGCACCCAGGCCAGCAGCGGTTCCTCGATGCCGATCAGCCGGCGCAGCCGGGGCGCCCACCCGGAGGCCGGCGGCACCGGCCGCGCCTGGCTGCCCCGGTCCTCGTCGAAGGCGGCGCTGTCGGCCGGGCGCAGCGGGGTGTCAGTGGCCAAGG
Organism: Streptomyces sp. SudanB52_2052; assembly: GCF_964272415.1. Taxonomy (NCBI): domain Bacteria; kingdom Bacillati; phylum Actinomycetota; class Actinomycetes; order Kitasatosporales; family Streptomycetaceae; genus Streptomyces; species Streptomyces sp. SudanB52_2052. The sequence continues at coordinate 5,234,282 of NZ_OZ186796.1, forward strand.
CTGCCCTCCTGGTTCGCCGGGTCGAAGTCGTCGGCGTCGTCGCCGTCGTCCGCGGTGGGCTCGGCCGCGGGGGCCGTCCGCCCGGGGCCCCCGCGCAGCTGGCCCTTCACCTCGCCCTTCAGCTCCGCGTTCGGCGTCTCCGGCCCGCCGACGCCGACGCCGACGCCGGCTGCGGCGCCCTGCGACGCGGTCTGGTTGAACGGGACGTCGCCGACGCTGTTGATGAAGGCGCCCGCGTCGTACATCGTGCTGTCGAACAGGCCCCGGTCGATGGCCTGCTTGCCCAGGGTGGCCCGCACCGTGAGCTGCTCCTTCGCCCACTCCCGCTGGTCCCGCTGGAGTTCCTTGGCGTCCGTGCGTTCCTCCTGGCGCCGGCGCAGCCGGTCCTCGTGCTCCAGGTCCCAGCGCCGGGCGGCCTCGTGCCGCCGGGCGGCGGTCTCCTCCCGCTCCTCCTTGCGGGTCAGCTCCTGGCGGTGGTCGTCGCGTTCGACCTGCCAGCGCAGGTCCTCCCGGTCCAGGCCGCGGCGGGTCAGCTCGTACTCCCGGCCGAGCCGGAGCCGGTCGTCCTTGCGCGTGTCCCAGCGCTCCTCGGCCGCGTGCAGCCGCTGGGACAGCTCGTCGGCGCTGATGTCGCCGTTGCGCCAGGCCAGATAGTCGGCGGCGACCGGGTCGGAGCCGACCAGCTTGATGTCCTGCTCGATCTCTTCCCGGGTGAAGCGGTTGCGCCGGCGCTCGATCTCCAGCTCGTAGTCCTGCTGCTCGGCACCGGCGCCGCGCTCGAACGCGGTGCGCAGCGTCTCCTCCTCCTGCCGGTGGCGCTCCTTGCGCATCGCCTGGAGGTTGCGGATCTCCTCCCGCTTCAGCTCCAGCTCGGCCTCGCGCAGGGCCCGGTCCAGGGCCGCCTGCTGCTCCATCTCCTCCTGCCGGCGGTCGCGTTCGCGGTTCCGGCGGGCCTTCTCCATCTCCTCGACGTACGCGGACATCTCCTCGGGCGTCAGCACCTCGACCGCCCCGCGCCGGGCCCGGATCCCCGACACGACCGAGGGCCGCATCTCGTGGTACGCGGTCAGCCGTGCGTCGATCCGGGCGCGCACGGCGGCGGCGTCGACGAAGGGCAGGTCGCTGCCGTCCTCGGTGAGCCCGGGCACCTCGCGCAGATGCGCGAGGAGCAGCGCCTCGACGTCGGTGACGCCGTCGCGCACGACCGCGCACGGGTCGGTGACCGTGCAGTAGAACGAGGCCCGTACGGTGAAGTCGCCCGCCTCGGCCGACGGGATCCGCGTCTCCACCACGACCGGGACCTCGATGCGCCGGTCCACGACCGTGACCGAGCTGGCCTCGACGACCACCGGGTCGTCGGCGCGCAGCTGCCCGTGGTCCTCGACGTACTCCTCGCCGACCCGGAAGACCCGCACGTGGTGCGCGGCGACCGTGGGCAGCTCGTCGTCGCCGCGCGTCATCCGCTTGCGCCAGAGGCCGCCGCGCTTCTCCGCCCGCCCGTACTCCCGCTGCTCGACGAGCGGGTAATTCTCAGCCATGCCTGTCAGTCCTCCGTGCTCAGTACGGCGGTAAGGAAGGTCTCGACGAGGCCGGTGACCGCCTCGTCGGCGCGGGCGGCGACCTGCCGCAGGGCCGCGGCCAGCGGCGGACCGTCGTCCGGGGGCAGGGCCGCGCCGAGGGAGCGGCCGAACCGCCCGGCGACCCGCTCGGGCCGTTCCGTCACGGCCGGCAGCTCGCGCAGGGTGGCGTTCAGGGCCGCCAGCGCCCGGCCCCGGCGCGGCAGGTTGTCCAGGACGCCCGCCCAGAGCTCGCCGATCGTGGCGGTCTGCCGCTCGTCCCGCTCCATCAGCGACGCGCACACCAGCCGCCCGGTCCGCGCGTCACGCGCCCGCAGGACCGTCAGGGCGGCCCGGAGGACGTTGTCCTTGTGCCGCCCGGTCAGCGTCTCGCGCTGGGCCCGCAGCCGGTACGCGAGCGGCCGGAACACCGCGCCCGTGTCCTGCCCGCACTCCGCGAGCACCGCGACCAGCCCGGCCAGGGCGAACGCGGCGTCCACGGACCGGCCGCCGCTGCGGATCAGCCGCAGCAGGATGGTGACCGCGTCCGTGGGGAAGCGCACGCCGAGCGCCCCGCTGAACGCGGCCGCCGCGCTCGACCTGAGCGCCGGGTCGTAGGAGCGGGCCCAGCCGCGTGCCACGCCCAGCGCGGTGGCGGCGAGGCTCTCGTCCAGGCACATGCACTGCAGCACCAGCGTGGCCGTCGACTGCCCGGCCGGCCCGGCGGCACCGCCCGCCCAGGGGTGCAGGTAGTTGTCGGCGACCTCGTCGAAGGCGGGCCGGGTGAGCAGCGCGAGCCCCTGGGCGACGGACAGCTGGAGCCCCAGCCCCGGCTGCGCGGCCACGAGCTCGGTGAGCCAGTCCCGTACGCCGTTCCAGTAGGGCGTCGAGCGGCCGGCCCACAGCTCCTGGAGCGCCCACTGCCGGTACTGCGGGTGCGGGAAGACCAGCGCGGTCCGGGTGAGCGCGCCGTTCTTCCGCTCCTCCACCGCGACCAGCTCGTTGCGGGACAGCGACTGCCGCCGGTCGACGGCACGCCGGGCCGCCGCGGCCTGCTCCTCCGGGGTGACGGGCTGCGGGAAGGCCGGGGCCACCCATTCCTCCAGCCGCTCCTGGCAGGTCTCGAAGTCGCGGTAGCCGGCGCCGTTGACGAAGGCCAGCGTGGTGACCTCGGCCCACTCCTGCGGCGTACGGTCCCCCGCGAACCAGTCGCGCACGGGCTGCGCCGCGCTGCTGCCGTAGTCCTGCCAGACCTCGTCCGGCGCGGCCCCGCGGGAGATCCGCTCGGCGGCCGCGGCGACCTCCGCGATCCGGCAGCCGCCGGGCATCAGCGACACGGCCCGCTCCACGGTGTCCCGCGCGCACCCGGCCCGCACCAGCCGCACCCGCAGCACGGCCGCGAGGTCCGGGAGCTGCCAGGGCACATGCTCCACGGACTCCACGGCACCCCCGTCGCCGGAGCGCACGGTGGTGACGACCAGGTGGGCGTCGTGCTCCCGGACGGTGTCCCGCACCCGCCGCCAGTCGAAGTCCGCCGTCTGGGAGCTGTCCTCGCCCATCCGGTCGAGCAGGAGGTAGCCGACGCCCTTCTCGAACGCGACCTTCCCGCTCGCGAGGTCGTCGAGGCTGCGGCCGGGGGAGAGCACGACGTACTCCGATCCGTCCGCGAGGGCGTCGACGAGCGCCACGGCCCCGGACCGCTTGCCCGTGCCGGCCGGCCCGACCAGGACCACGACCCCGTCCTGCTCCAGGGCGAGCGCCGCCCGCTCGAAGCATGCGGGCTTGACGTACGGCGCGAGGATCGCGTCCGCTTCCCCCGCGTCGAGGCGGCCCACGGCACGGCGGCGGGCGTTGTCGGAGCCGGCGGTGCCCAGGCCGAACTGGGCGCCGGAGGCGTTGAGTTCTCCGTAGAAGTACTGGTTGACGTTGTTGTGGTGGACCTGCCCGGGAGGGGTGGTGGCGGGGGCCTGCGGGTCCGCCGCCGTCTCCGGCGCGTCCTGCGGGGCTTCGGGCTCGCTCGTGCCCTGCGGTTCCGGCTTCGAGTTCGGGTTCGGTTCCGCCGCCGGTTTGGGTTCCGTCTCCGGTTTGGGTTCCGTCTCCGGTTCCGGTTCTGTCTCCGGTTCCGCCGCCGGGTGCGTTCGGGCTTCGGCCGGGGGGTCCGGCGCGTCCTTTGAGGGGAGCGCCTCCGGTTCGTTCCGGGGCGCGGCGCGCTGCTCGCTGTGTTCCTCGTGTTCCTCGTTCATCCTTGGCCGTCACTCAGGTCACTTGGAGATCCCGAAGACGGCACCCTGGGCATGAACGGTTCCGTTGATGACCTGAACTACCGTGTCTCCAGGCGCAGTTGGGGCACTCGGGGGGCGCGTGTCGGAGACTGTCGCGCCCCCTGCGCTTCCTGACGCGCCGGGCTGGTCGTCCCCGTGGCCGTGCCCCGCGGCACCCCCGAGGTCCAGGGCCTGCACGTCGTATCCGGGCACCCGGACCCACGCCCGCCCCTCGTACTCCTTCTCCGCGATACGCACCTCGCGGAACTCCTGCGGCCGGATCGTCGTGTACGCCTCGCCGATCACGTCGTTGAAGACGGTCGCGGAGACCGCGAGCGCCAGGTGCGCCTCCGGCGCCGAGGCCAGCGCGGCCTTCAGCACCCTGCTGTCCAGCAGCCGGCCGATCTCGACCGGGGCGCGGCCCTCGAAGCCGTTCGCCGCGGGCGAGGCGGTGCCGAAGTGCACGGCCGCCCGCAGCCGCAGCCAGGCCTCGTCGCGCCGGTTGCGGTTGAACGTACGCAGACCGGCCTCCAGGTGACGCATGAAGGGGTCGACGAGACAGGGCTCGGACGCCCCCTGAGGCAGCACCGCGAACACCGAGTCCCCGCCGACCTGCGTCACCCACTGCTCCCAGTCGAGCCCGGCCTCGGTGGCCGCCTCCCGCAGCAGCCGCCGGATCGCCTCCTGCCACTCGCGCTGCGTCACCACGTCGACGCCGCCGTATCCCTTCGCGTCGACCGCCAGCAGCAGTCTGCGACCGAACGTTCCCATGCCTGAACTCCCCGCTCACTGAAGTGGAGCCGCACCCCGGGATCTGGGCCGGGGGCGCACTCCGGCAGACACCGGCGTCCGCTCCCCCCAGAGGCGGACGCCGGTAGGCCAGTCCTACACGCGCCGTCCGCCGCGAACCCCGTCGAAATACGGGATGCGGAAAGGTGCGGAAACATACAGCGGTCGCCCCAAGTTACGGACGGGTTCGGGTCGTTGGGGCGGACGGTGGCCGGTCACCGTCCCGAATCCCGGAGAAATCCCGGGTTCCGTGGCCGGTTTCAGGGCGTACTGGAGGCGCCGCACAGCCCAGCGGCCACAGACCGAACAGCCCACCGGCACAAGAAGGACCCAAGAAGGACCCAAGAAGGAGCAGCATGCCGTCGTCCACCGGTGCCCGCCCCGACAGCCGTCCCGCGCAGTTCATGTTCACCGCCCTGCAGACCACCCACCAGCACGCCGACACCAAGGCCGGGATCCTCGCGGCGGCCCAGGCCGCGCTGGTCGGCACGGCCGGGTACTGGAGCGCCCCGGCCCTGCGCGCCGCGGCTGAGGGCGGCCCGGTGGGTCTCCTCGCGGGCCTGCTGCTCGCCCTGTTCCTCTGCGCCATGTTCGGCGGTGCCGGCTTCCTCGCCGCCACCCTGCGCCCCCGGGTGCTGCGCCCCGCAGGCGCCAACCGCTACAGCTTCGTCCACCTCGCCTCGGGCCCGGACATCCTGCCCGCCCGGAACGCGGTGGACGCCGACCCGGACAAGGAGCGCGGGGAACTGTCCCAGACCATCCGGTTCCTGTCCCAGGTGGCGGTGCGCAAGTACCGGTGTGTGACGGCGGCGGTGCTGTGCACGACGGTGATGGGGGTCAGCGCCGGGCTGCTCGTGGTGCTGCGGCCGGTGCTGCACTGAGCGTCGCTCTCCGACTGACGGTCACTCTTCGGGCGACAGGTCGCCGATCTCCCTGAGCCGGTCCAGGTCGCGTATGACGGTGGAGCCGTACCCGGTCTCCAGCAGGCCGTCCCGGCGCAGGTCGCGCAGTCCCTTGTGGACGGTCGTCTCGGCCGCTCCGGTGAGCGCGGCCAGCTCGGGCTGGGTCAGCCGGCAGCCGAGCACCATGCCGCCCTCGACCGGACGGCCGTACCGGGTGGCGAGTTCCACCAGGAGCCGGGCCAGCCGCACCTTCGCCGGATAGCCCTTGAAGTCCAGACGCCTGCGGTTGGCCCAGCGCAGCCGGTCCGCGAGGATCCCGGTCAGGGCGAGATGCACCTCCGGGCGCCGGGCCAGCAGCGCGTGCAGGGCGCCCGCTTGCACCACCCGGGCGGTCAGCGGGCCGCACGCCGTCACCGTGGCCGACCGCGGGGACCCGTCCAGCGCGGCCATCTCACCGACGCTGTCACCGCCGACCCGGACCGCGAGCAGCGACTCCTCGCCGTTCTCCACCCGGGCCGTCACCTTGGCGAAGCCGGACAGCAGCACCAGCACGTGCCGGTCCCGGGCGCCCTCGCTGAGCAGGACCTTCCCGGCCTGGAACCGTGTCGGCACGCCCAGGTCGAGCAATTCGGCCCGGGCCTCCGGCGGCACCGCCCCCAGCAGACTGCGCTCGGGCCACTCCACGGAGCTGTACGGCATGGCAGGTTCCCCCGGCCGGTCGGCGAACCACGAGTCAACTGAATCCTGCCCGCTGACCGGGACCGGGGGAGGGGTACTCACGGGTATGGGAGCCGGACTGGGTGGCCAGGTGGTCAGTCCTGGCGGACGATGTTCCTGCCCGGGCCGCCTGAGAGGGTGTCCGTGCCCCGGCCGCCGTACAGTTCGTCGTTCCCGCTGTTCCCGTACATCGTGTCGTCGCCGTCCTCCCCGTGGAGGATGTCGTGGCCCTTCCCGCCGTAGAGGAAGTCGTCGCCGGCCCCGCCACGGATCAGGTCGTCGCCGTCGCCGCCGGACAGGTGCTGCCGGTCGGCCTCACCGAGGAGCGTGTCGTCGCCCGCGCCGCCGTCGGCGTCGCTGTCGTGGCCCGAGGAGCGGATCGTGTCGTCGCCGTCGCCGCCCTGCGCGATGGATCCTGCGCCGCCGCGGAGGGTGTCGTCGCCGGCGTCCCCCCGTACCACGGTGACCTCGCCGACCGTGAGGCCGTCGTTCCCGGCGCCACCGGAGACGCCGTTGCCGCTGACGTCGCCGGTCTCGGTGTACGTGTCCCGGCCGGCGCCGAGGTCGAGTGAAGCGAAGTAGTACGCCTGGTCGGTGGCGTTGGCGTAGGAGACGGCGTCGTCGCCGTCGCCGAGGGACATCCGCAGGGTGGGGTACGGATCCTGGCTGTCCAGGGTGCCGACCGTGCAGGCGACCTTGGTCCGGTCCGTGTCACTGGGGTACGTGCAGTCGGTCCCCGCGTCGACCGGGACGGCGTCGTCGATCAGGTAGGTGATCCGCTCGGAGTCGTCGGTGATCGTCGCGGTGACGGTCACGTCGTTGGTCTGCCCGGCGGCGGCGCTGTAGACGATCGCCCGCCCGTCGGACGCGACGGAGGCGGCGGGTGTCGCCGCAGCGGCGGTGCCGCCGAGGAGGAGCGGGGCGGCCATGCCCGCGCCGATCAGCAGCGTCAGCGCCGACGAGACACGTGACGAAACACGTAAGGAGCGGCGGCCGGCCTGGGAAGAGGACATTGCAAAACCTCCGTGAGAGGAAATGGTTCTTGCAATGTGGTGTGACCGCCGGGAATTGGGTTTGGTTGTGTGACGATATTCCCGAAAGTCAACAGCCCATTCCCCGTCAACCCTGATTAACCGTCAATTCATGTGCTGGACCGGCGATTACGGCGAATCCGCGTCGTGGTCGTCCAGGACCTCCTCGATGACCCGGCGGTGGACGGCCGCCTGCTCGGCGTCCGTGTCGATGTCCTGCGCCAGGCAGATCAGGCCCTTCCACAGGGCCCACCCGCGTGCCCGCGCCCAGGCCGCGCGGTCCTGGCCCACGGCACGGCGGAACGCCTCGCGGCTGTCGCCGGTGAACATCGTCCAGGCGATCACCAGGTCGCAGGCCGGATCACCGACGCCAGAGGTGCCGAAGTCGATGACGGCGGCCAGTTCGCCGTCCCTGACCAGCAGGTTGTTGGCGGCGATGTCGCCGTGGAACCAGACCGGCCGCCCCCGCCAGGTCGCCCGCACCGCCGCGTCCCACACCGCGGCGGCCCGGTCGGTGTCGATGCGTCCGGTGAGTGCCGCCAGGGCGCGGCGCGTCTCCTCGTCGTAGTGGGCCGGGGGTGCGCCCCGGTAGAAGCTGTGCGTCCCGGCGAGCGGCCCGCCGGTGGGGTCGACGGCCCACAGGGCGAGGAGGAACTCGGCGACCGACTCGGCGAACCGCGGCAGGTCGGCGATGCGTTCGGGGCGGGCCACGTCACCGTCCAGCCAGCCGCGGACCGACCAGTCGTAGGGGTAGCCCTCACCCGGCCGGCCCTGTGCCAGGACCGGCGGAACGGGGACCGGCAGCGACGGCGCGAGCACCGGCAGCCAGCGGTTTTCCTTGGCGACGGCGGGGACGTAGTGCTCGGCGGTGGGCAGCCGCACGGTCATCGTGTCGCCGAGCCGGTACGTCCGGTTGTCCCAGCCGTCGACCTCGACCGGCCGCACGCTCAGCCGGCTCCACTGCGGGAACTGCGCGGCGATCAGCCGCCTCACCAACGCCGCGTCGATACCCGCCCGGCCGTCGGCGGGGAAACTGCTCGTCATACCGGAATGGTGTCCACCACCCTCCGGCCCGGGCAACGGAATTTCCCGCGCACCGAAAGGACTTGTCCCGCCCGGCGTCGTGCCAGGGAGTTCGTCGACCGTGCGCCCCCGCTGCTCAGGGCAGCACGCGGTAACGCACGTGGGTGACCTGACTCGCCGACCGCGACGTCACCTGCTCCAGATTCAGCGGCGGTACGTCCTCGAACAGCCGCGTGCCGGCGCCGAGCGTGAACGGCACGATGTGCAGCCGCAGCTCGTCGACCAGACCGGCGGCGAGGTACTGGTTGATGGTGGTCGTTCCGCCGAGGACCAGGACGTCGCCGTCACCGGCCGCCGCACGCGCCCGGTCCAACGCCGACGCGATCCCGTCGGTGACGAAGTGGTACGTCGTGCCGCCCCGCATCGGCTGTGGCTCACGCGGGTGGTGGGTCAGCACGAACACCGGCGCGTGGAACGGCGGATCGTCACCCCACCAGCCGTTCCACCGCCGGTCCCACGCACCCCGCACGGGGCCGAACATGTTCCGCCCCATGACGAACGCCCCGGCGGCGGTCATCGCCTCGACCTCGGCCCGGTTCTCGTCGGGAGTCTCGAACATCCAGGCGTGCAGCCTGTCCCCGGAGCCGTCACCGCCGTCGTCACCGAACGGCCGTTCCTCGCTCTGGTCGACCCCCGCCGCATACCCGTCGACCGAGACGGTGATGTCACAGATGACCCTGCCCATGGCTCTCTCCTCCAGGCGGCGAAGAATCTTCCAGGTCTTCCCGCGCGCGGGTCCCCCCGCGTGCTGGGGCTGCGCCGGACGCTCGGACGCCCGCGCCGGACGCCCGTGCCCGTCAGGTCTCGTCCGCGGTGACGGGCTCACCTCGGCCGGGACGTCCACCGGCAGGCGCGTCCGCGTAGGCGCCGCCGCCGTGTTGCTGTGTGCCGGCGTCCGCGTAGGCGCCGCCGCCGTCCTGCTGCGTGCCGGCGTCCGCGTAGGCGCCTCCATGCTGCTGCGTGCCGGCATCCGCGCCCGCGCCGCCGTGCTCCTGCGGGTCGGCACCCGCCTCCGCGCCACCGTGCTCCTCCGCGCCGGCGTCCGCGATCCGGTTCGGCAGCTTCGCCGCGACGGCGATCGTCAGCGCGGCGAGGGCGGCCGCGACGCCGAAGGCCAGCTTCATGCCGCTCACCTGCGCGGGCACGGCGGCGACGCCGTCGGCGGCCAGACGGCTGGCGCGCGCGGACATCACGGTCACCACCAGCGCGGTCCCGAACGCCGCCGCGACCTGCTGCAACGTGCCGAGCATCGAGCTGCCGTGCGAGTACAGGTGCGGGGGCAGCGCCCCCATGCCGAGCGTGAACACCGGGGTGAACGTCGCCGCCAGGCTGACCATCAGCAGCGCGTGCAGCCCCAGCACCTGCCAGTACGGCATCGTCATCGAGACCTGCGTGAACCCGGCGAGGGCGAGCACCATGCCGATCGAGCCGGGCAGCACCAGCGGACGACTGCCGAACTTGTCGAACACCTTCCCGACGGTCGGTCCCAGCAGTCCCATGACCAGACCGCCCGGCATGAGCAGCAGGCCGGTCTCCAGCGGGCTGAGCCCACGCAGGTTCTGCAGGTACAGCGGGAGCAGGATCATCGACCCGAGCATCGCCAGGAACCCGATGGACATCAGGGCCAGGGACAGACCGTAGGTGCGGTGCCCGAGGGTGCGCAGGTCCATCAGCGGCACACCGGTGCGCTGCAGCTTGAGCTGGCGGAGTACGAACACCGCGATGGCCGCGGCTCCCGCGACGGCGATGCCGATGGCGAGCCCGACACTGCCGTCACTGTCGCCGAAGAGGCTCAGGCCGTACACCAGTCCGCCGAAGCCGAGCGCCGCCACGCCGACGCTGAGCCAGTCGATGGAGCTCACCTGCGGGTCGCCTATGTTCTCCACCTTGCGCAGCCCGAACACGGTCACCAGAGCCGCGATCGGCAGGACGACCACGAACAGCAGCCGCCAGGACCCGACCTGAAGGATCAGCCCGGACACGGCGGGCCCGAGCGCCGGCGCCACCGAGATCGCCAGGGTGACGTTGCCCATGACCCGGCCGCGGTCCTGCTCGGGCACCACGATCATCAACGTGGTCATCAGCAGGGGCATCATCACGGCCGTGCCCGCGGCCTGCACGATCCGGCCCAGCAGCAGCACCTCGAAGGTCGGCGCGACGGCTGACAGGGTGGTGCCGGCGAGGAAGACGCCCATGGCGATGGCGTAGGCCTGGCGGGTGGTGACCCGCTGGAGGAACCAGCCGGTGACCGGGATGACGGCGGCCATGGTCAGCATGAAGGCGGTGGACACCCACTGCGCCGACTGCTCGGTGATGTGCAACGACTCCATCAACCGCGGGATCGCGTTGATCATGATGGTCTCGTTGAGGATCACCACGAACGTGGCCAGCACGAGCAGCCGCACCACCGTCGGTGTGCGGCCCGCCCGCACGGCCGGACGTTCTCGGGTCACAGCTGACATGACAGCACCTCGCTGGGGTTCCTGGTCGCAGTCGCCTCGCAGCCAAGGGCCGCCGGCCGGAAGTGGATCGATGACACCGATGAAGACCGGCACACCCGGCAGAACTCATCGGTCAGCCCCCGAGTCTCCCTCAACCTCGCTCGGATCTCCCACGAATTTCCGCGCCGAGGTGCTGGAACAACTGGGTGGTGAACCCTTGGCCAACGCATTACTCTCCCTTCGACCAATCAAGAACTTCACAAGAACTTCATGGGGGACATGCATGCGCGCATCCACGCGCCTTGCCCTGCTCGGCACCAGCGTCGCCCTGGTGGCCACCGCCATCGGCAGCACCACCGCCCAGGCGGAGGACGGCGGCTCGGGGGACATCACGATCGACAAGGTCGTCGTCAACGGCGGCAAGCCGGTCGTGGTCGGTACCACCAAGGCGGTGACCGCCAAGGTCACCGTGACCGCGTCGGACGACTCCGGCATCAAGGAGACGACGTACATCAGCGCCTCCGGCCCGAAGCCGAACTACGCGCAGATCTGGTACGACGACGGCGAGATCACGTGCGTCGAGGTGAGCGCCACGACGTCCACCTGCACGGGCACGCTGACCTTCGACCCGCAGGCGGCGACCGGCTTCGTCGACAACAACGCGGCGGCCACCTGGAACCTCAGGACGCTGGTCTCCGCCCATGACTACGACTACATCCACCGGGACGCGGCCACCACGTTCAAGGTGCAGCGCCACTCGAAGCTGACGGTCGACGCCTCGCCCGAGCCGGTGAAGAAGGGCAAGACGATCACGGTCACCGGAAAGCTCTCCCGGGCCAACTGGGAGGACAACCTGTACCACGGCTACACGAACCAGCCGGTGAAGCTGCAGTTCCGCAAGAAGGGCAGCGACACCTACACCACGGTGAAGACGATCAAGTCCAACTCGACGGGCAACCTCAAGACGACCGTCACCGCCTCCACCGACGGCTACTTCCGCTACAGCTTCGCGGGCACGGCGACGACTCCGGCGGTCAACGCGACGGGCGACTTCGTCGACGTCCGATAGCCGCGGGCGGCCGGGCCACCAGAGGGCGCACATAGGGCCGACACATAGGGCCGGCTCGGGAGGAGACCCCTCCCGAGCCGGTCTTTCTCTGTGCGAGACGCAGCGTCTTGCGTGAGTGAGGTGCATGGGGTAACGTTCCGCAGCACGACAACCGAGACGGCACGTCTCGTCTCATCGCTCAGCTCCAGACCCTCACACCCTGTCGTCGACGAAAGAAGACACCACTTGTTCCGAACTCCCGAAGCACCCTCCGCCCCCACCGCCGCCTCCCAGCTCACCGTCACCGACGTCAGCAAGCGCTACGGCGATCACCTCGTCCTGGACCGCGTGTCCTTCACCCTCCGGCCAGGGGAGAAAGCGGGGATCATCGGGGACAACGGCTCGGGCAAGTCCACGCTGCTGCACCTGCTCGCCGGCACCGTCCAGCCCGACAACGGAGAGGTCGGCGTCGTCGCACCGGGCGGCACAGGGCACTTGGCGCAGACCCTCGACCTGCCCGACACGGCGTGCGTCGGCGACGCCATCGACCTCGCGCTCGCCGAACTGCGCGCTCTGGAACGACGCCTGCGGACGACGGCTGCCGAGCTCCACGGGGCTGATCCAGCGACCTACGACCGGTATGCCACCCTGGAGGCGGAGTACGAGGCGCGCGGCGGATACGACGCCGACCGCCGTGTCGACGTCGCCCTGCGCCACCTCGGCGAATCGACCGGCCTGGACCGTTCGCGGCGGCTCGGCACCCTCTCCGGCGGCCAACGCTCCCGCCTGGCCCTGGCCGCGACGCTCGCCGCGTCCCCCGAACTGCTGCTGCTCGACGAGCCCACCAACGACCTTGACGACGAGGCCGTGGCCTGGCTGGAGGAGCGGCTGCGCGGCCACCGGGGCACACTCGTCGCCGTCACTCACGACCGGACCTTCCTCGACCGGGTCACCCACACGATTCTGGAGGTCGACCACCACACCCGTTCCGTACGCCGCTACGGCGACGGCTACACGGGCTACCTCACCGCCAAGGCCGCCGAACGCGCCAGGCAGCAGCGGGAGTACGAGGACTGGCGCACCGAGGTGGCCCGTCAGTCCCGGCTGGCCGACTCCCACATCGGACGCCTCGACGCGATCCCGCGGAAGGGACCGTGGGCGTTCAGCGGCGCGGGCGCGTTCCGGGCCCGCTCACGGGCCCACGGCGCCATGAGCCGCATCCGCAACGCGCGCGAGCGGTTGCAGCGCCTCACCGACCACCCGGTGTCGGCGCCCCCCGAGCCGCTGCGGTTCTCGGCGGACATCGAAGGGTCGGCGGACCGCGCGGTGGAGGTGGCGAACGTGCGCGTACCGGGACGCCTGGTCCTCGACTCGCTCCACGTTCCCGCAGGCGGCCGACTGGTGGTGACCGGCCCCAACGGCGCGGGCAAGACGACGTTCCTCCAGGTCCTCGCAGGCGAACTCACCCCCGAGCCGGGCGCCACGGTGCGCCGGCCCGCGAGGATCGGGTTCCTGCGCCAAGTGGCAGCCCCGACCTCCCCCGAGGAGGAGAGCCGCCCGCTGCTCGCGGCCTTCGGGGAGGACCGCGCCGACGCGCTGCTCGCCCTGGGTCTCTTCCGCGAAGCCGACCTGACCCGACCCGTAGGGGCCCTCTCCACCGGCCAGCGTCGCCGCCTCGAACTCGCCCGCCTGGTCACGGGCACACACGACCTGCTCCTCCTGGACGAGCCGACGAACCACCTCTCACCCGCCCTGGTGGAGGAACTCCAGACGGCCCTCGCCGCCTACCAGGGCACACTCATCATCGTCACCCACGACCGACGGCTGCGGTCGGCCCTGCCGGGAGCGGTCCACGAGCTCGGCGCGGTTCGGTGAGCGGAGGGGCCGTGGCAGCCCTCGGTGGGTGAGTGGTTGAGCGGGCCAGTGGACGCTGCCACGCTCAGCTCATGGACCTTGTTGCGTTATTACCGCCGTTCGTGGTCGCTGTGCTGCTCATCTCGGCGTCACCGGGGCCGGCGATGCTCTTGATCTTCCGGCAGGCGGCGTTCCGCGGATGGCGGGCGGCTGTCCCCACCGTCCTGGGGCTCGAAGCGGGCCTGTACTTGTGGGCACTGGCCGCCGGCGCCGGTCTGGCCGCCCTCGTGGCGGCCTCCGAGTTGGCGTTCGTCGTACTGCGCCTGGTCGGCGCGGTGTTCCTGGTCTACCTCGGCATCAAGGCCTGGCGCACGGTGTGGCGTGGCCGGACCGGCCCCGGGCCTGCACCGGCGGACACGGACGCGCCGATCGCGCCGCCCGTGAGCCGAGGGGGATGGTGGACGGCCTTCGGCGAAGGAACAGTGGTGATGCTGGCCAACCCGAAGGCCGCCTTCTTCATGATCGCGTTCTATCCGCAGTTCGTTCCGGCAAGCCGTCCACTGTTCGCCACCACCGCGCTGCTGGCCGCGGTGCAGGTGCTCGTCGAGACGGCGTTCTACCTCGGCCTGGCCGCCGTCGTGGGTCGCACCGGAGCCTGGTTCCGCCGGCCCAGGGTCCGGCGCCGCGTCGACGCGGTCAGCGGAGGCGTACTGGTCGCCCTGGGCCTGCGCCTGGCGACGACCACACGCTGAACCATCGGCTCTTCCTGACTGATCAGGACGAGACAGATCATGGGTCGAGCCAGGGCCGGACGGAGGCGAGGGCCTGCCAGTGCCCTAGGGCCTGTCGTTTGGATCACGCCGCAGACGCGTGGTCTGGCACGCACATCTGCCGCGTTGTCGTCACTCGCCGACGCTCCGCGTCGACTCCCTCCTCCGCCTTGCAGCTGCACGCACCAGACCCCGCTCACCGGCACCGAACAGAACCGTCGCTTTCCTGCGACCTGATCCAAACGACAGGCCCTAATCGTGTTGACCGCCCCCGGCAGGCAGTGCTGGAGTCGGCACGTGGACAGCATCCCCGCCAACCGCCGGTTCTGGAACCGGATCAGCAGCGCCTACCAGCACGAGCACGACCCGCGAATCGGCGCCACACCCCGGCTGTGGGGCATGTACTCCATCCCCGACGCGCACCTGCACGCCCTGGGCGACGCCACCGGCAAGCGCGTCCTCGAACTCGGCTGCGGCGCCGGCCAGTGGTCCAGGGCGCTCGCCGCCGAGGGCGCCACCGTGATCGGGCTCGACCTGTCCGAAGCCCAACTGACCGCTGCCGCCCGCGCGATGGGAGCGGTCCGCTACCCACTCGTGCAAGGCGCCGCCGAACAACTCCCCTTCGCCGCCGACAGCTTCGACCTGGTGTTCTGCGACTTCGGTGGGCTCAGCTGGGCGCCCCCGCACCTGGCCGTCCCGCAGGCCGCACGCGTCTTGCGCCGAGGCGGGCGCCTGGTGTTCAACGTCGCCAGCCCATGGTTCGAAGCCTGCTACGACGAGGCCGCCGCCCGCGTGACCACGACGTTGCAGCAGGACTACTTCGGCCTGAACACCATCGCCGAAGACGACGGCGCGACCAGCTATCAGCTCACCTACGGCGACTGGGTCAGGGTCCTGCGCGGCGCGGGTCTCATCATCGACGACCTCATCGAGCCGCGGCCCGAACTCGGAACACGCAACGGCTACAACGAAACGGACCCATCCGACTGGGCACACCGCTGGCCGGCGGAACTGCTCTGGGTAACCCACAAAGCGTAAATCGCCGCGCCGAGACGTGCTGCATCCCCTCGCCAGGGTGACCGGTTCCGTGGAAGACGTAGGCGCGTTTGTCGAAGCCTGGGCCCGCTGATCTCGGGTCCCAGCGCCAGCGGCCGGCGTCCGCCTTCACCGGCCAGGTGGATCTGCGGGCAGTGAGTACGGCTCCTGGCCGGGAGACGCAATTCCTGATCAAAGATGTGGGGATATGGGTGGTCGTTCGTGCGCCATGCCAGATCGCACCGCCCGCCAGGTCGCACCGCCCCACGAAGCCGCCGTCAGCCGGAGTCGCCGGCATCGGCGGGGCGAGTGGGCTGCCGGCGCCGGTGGCGGGACCGTACGTCCGTTACATCCGTACTCCGCCCGGGAACTCGTCCGCCTCGGTTGTCTCCGCCGGTCGGCGGCGGTGGCCGGTGCGCCCCGTCGAAACGGGAGGCTGGGGCATTGCCCCATCGCGCCGAAAGGCGCGGTACGTGGTCCACCCACGCCATGTCGGCCGTCGCGATGAGCGACTGGCCGGCCACGGTCGCGGGGGTCACACCAGTGAACGCCACGACGTCCCGGTGCAGATGCGACTGGTCGGCGTAGCCGCAGTCGGCCGCGACCCCGGCCGCCTCCTGGCCCCCGGCCAGGCGGGTGGCGGCCCAGTCGAAGCGGACGAGCTTCACGGCGCGCTTCGGCGGCAGGCCGAGCTGCGCGTGGAAGCGGGACCACAGGCGCTTGCGGCTCCAGCCCAGCTCCTCGGCCAGCCCCTCGACCCGCACCTGGCCGTGCCCGGCGACGATACGGTCCCAGGCCCAGCCCAGCTCCGGCTCGATGGCGGGCCCCGCGGCGGTCAACCGGGCGAGCAACGCTTCGACGAGCGCGAAGCGTTCCTCCCACGAGGCGGCCTGGGCCAGCTGCTCGCGCAGCCGGGCCGCCCGCCGCTCTCCCCATAGGTCGTCCAGGGCCACCACCGAGCTCTCCAGCTCAGCAGGGCCCACGCCCAGCACGGCCCGCGCGATGGCGGGGGACAGGCGCACCTGCACCCACTCGACGTTCGCGGCCCGCACCCGCGCCGCACCTCCGACGCCGAACCCGAGCCCGGTGACAAGACTGCCGCGGTGCTGCCGCCCCGTCGACTCGTCGATGCCGAGCCCCGACTCGCCGCAGGCCAGCGCCAGTGTCAGCACGGGGTGCGGGTCGAGCCGGTGGTCGACCGGATCCGGGCCGCGGTCGCGCAGCCCCGCCAGGACGACGCCGGGTACACGGCCGGGCCGGGCCGGGCGCGTGACCTCCCACACAGGGGCAACGACGCGCTGGCGCACGGCAGTCGACATGCGTCCATGCTACGGGCCCGCCAGAACGGAACGTCCGGACGGAACACCCGGACTGACCGTCCGGACTGACCGTCCGGACTGACCGTCCGGACTGACCGTCCGGACGGAACATTTCTCCAATCCAGCGGGCCGCAGCCGCGGCGAAGGTGAGCGCATGACTTCCACCGGAACCACCGCGCCGCCACCACCGGGCGTGGCCCGTCTGTTGCGCCCGTACGCGGGCGGCTTCGCCGTCGTCGTCGTCCTGCAGGTCATCGGCGCCGTCGCCGGCCTGGCGCCGCTGCTCGCGGTCGTCGAGCTCGGCCGTACGCTGCTGGCGCCGGGGCCGACCGACGACGGGCACGTGCGCCACGTCGTGCTCGCGGGAGCGGCAGGGCTGCTCGTACGGCTGCTGTTCACGGCCGCCTCGTCCGGCGTCGGACACCTCCTCGACACCCGGGTGCAGCTGTCGCTGCGCCGGCAACTCGCCGCACGGCTCGGGCGGGTGCCGATCGGCCGGCTGGCGCGGCGGCGGACCGGGGAGCTGGCGAAGCTGGTGGGTGAGGACGTCAGCGCCGTGCACCCGTTCATCGCCCACACGCCGGGCGAGCTGGTCTCCGCCTTCGTGGTGCCCCTGGTCTCGCTCGGCTACCTCTTCACCGTGGACTGGCGGCTGACGCTGATCACGCTGGTCCCCGTGCTGCTGGCGGTCGCGCTGGTGCCGCTGATGATGACTCCCACGCGGCTGCGCGAGCAGAAGGAGTTCGACGCCGCGATGGGGCGGATCTCGGCGTCGGTGGTCGAGTTCGTGCAGGGCATCGCGGTGGTGAAGGCGTTCGGCGGGTCGGAGCGGGCGCACGGCAAGTTCCGTAACGCGGTGGACGACTTCACCCGGAGCTTCTACCGGATGGTGCACGGCCTTTCCGGGCCCGCCGCCGGGATGCAGGTGGCGCTGTCGCCGCCGTTCGTGCTGCTGGCGGTGCTGGTCGGCGGCGCGTACCGGATCACCGGGGGCGGGCTCGCCCCGGCCGACCTGCTGCCTTTCATGCTGCTCGGCCTCGGGCTGACCGCACCCGTGGCCGCGCTCGGGCACGGCTTCGACGACCTGCAGGCAGCGCGGCGTGCCGTCGGCCGCATCCGGGACGTACTCGCCGAGCCGTCGCTGCCCGAGCCCGTACGGCCGGTGGCGCCCGAGGGACACCGGGTGGAGCTGCGGGACGTCCGCTTCGCGTACGAGGGCGCCGGGACCGGGCGCGAGGTACTGCGCGGTGTCGACCTGGTGCTGGAGCCGGGGACGATCACGGCCGTGGTGGGGCCGTCCGGCAGCGGCAAGTCCACGCTGGTGCAGCTGCTGCCGCGGTTCTACGACCCGACGCACGGCTCCGTGCTCCTCGGCGGCGTCGACCTGCGCGAGGTGGACAGCCAGGAGCTGTACCGGCGGGTGTCCTTCGTCTTCCAGGACGTCCGGCTGCTGCGCGCCTCGGTCGCGGACAACATCGCCCTCGCCGTCCCGCACGCCGACCGCGACGCCGTCGTCCGCGCCGCCCGCCGGGCGAGCATCCACGACCGCATCCTCGAACTGCCCCGCGGCTACGACTCGGTGATCGGCGAGGACGCCCGCCTCTCCGGCGGCGAGGCGCAGCGCGTCTCGATCGCCCGCGCCCTGCTCGCGGACACCCCCGTCCTGGTCCTCGACGAGGCAACCGCCTTCGCCGACCCGCAGACCGAGCAGGCGGTGCGCGAGGCGCTGGCGCAGACCCGGGAGAAGCGGACGACGCTGGTCATCGCCCACCGCCTGGAGACGATCGCCGACGCCGACACCGTCGTGATGCTGCGCGACGGCGAGATCGTGGAGCGGGGCACGACCGCGGAACTCCTCGCACGGAACGGAGCGTTCGCCGAATTCTGGAAGACCCACGCCTGTGCGATGGAAGCCGATGCCGTGGAAGCCAGTGCCGTGGAAGCCAGTGCCATGGAAGGGGAAGAGGCCCGATGATCAGCACACTGCTGCGTGTGCTCGGCCACGAGTACGCCGGGCCGGTGCGCCGCACCATCGCCCTGATGACGGCGACCGCCCTCGCCGAGGGACTGTCGTACGCCCTGCTGGTGCCCGTACTGCGCGCGCTCCTCGGCAGCACACCCGAGGACGCCCGGCCCTGGCTGGCCGCCTTCGGCGCGGCGGTCGCGGTCTACGCGGTGCTGCGGTACGTCAGCGACCGCTCCGGTTTCCGCGTGGGCACGACGATGCTGCACGGCATGTACGAGCGCCTCGGCGACCACCTCGCCCGGCTGCCCATCGGCTGGTATCAACCCAGCCGCACCGGCGAGGTGTCCGTCCTCGCGAGCCAGGGCGTGCTGCAGGCGATGAGCGTGATCGCACACCTGCTGGCGCCGTTCATCACCGCCTTGGTGACTTCGCTGACGATCGTCGCCGTGATGCTCGCCGTCAACTGGCAGCTGGGACTCGCCGCCCTGGCCGCCGTACCGTTGGTGGCCGCGGTCCAGCTGCGCACCGCCCGCGCGACGACGGCAACCGACACGGAACGAGTGGAACGCGAGCGCGAGGCCACCGGCCGCGTCATCGAGTACCTCCAGGCCCAGCCGGTACTGCGCGCCGGCGGCCGCACCGGCGAGCGATTCGGTCTGCTGGACGACTCCCTGGAGGAACTGCGCCGCGCCTCGCGTCGCTCTGCCCTTTCGGCGCTGCCGGGTGTGCTGGGTCTCGCGGTCACGGTGCAGGCGGTGTTCACCGCGCTGCTCGCACTCGGTGCGTACCTCGCCCTCGGTGGGGACATCGGTACGGCCGAGGTGCTCGCGGTCCTGGTGCTCGCCGCCCGCTGCGCCGACCCCCTGCTGTCCCTCGCCGAGATGAGCGGTGGTATCCGCGCCGCCCGCGCCGAACTCACCCGCCTCGACGACGTCCTCACCACCGAGCCGCTGCCGGAGCCCCGCGCGCCGCGCGAACCGTCCCGCCACGACATCGAGTTCGACGCGGTCACGTTCCGGCACGGCGACCGCGTGATCGCCGACGGGGTGACGCTCTCCGTACCCGAGGGCGGGCGACTCGCCGTCGTCGGGCCGTCGGGCGCGGGCAAGACGACGCTGCTGCACCTGCTCGCCCGCTTCTACGACGTCGACGCGGGCGCGGTCCGGATCGGCGGCGTGGACGTACGGGAGATGGACACCGCGGCGCTGATGGCGCGGATCGCCATCGTCTTCCAGGACGTCTACCTCTTCGACGGCACGATCGAGGAGAACGTGCGCCTCGGCCGCCCGGACGCCACCGACGCCGAGGTACGGGCCGCGGCCGCCGCGGCCCGCCTCGACGAGGTGATCGAGCGGCTGCCCGGCGGCTGGTCGGCGGACGTGGGCGAGGGCGGGGCGCTGCTGTCGGGCGGCGAGCGACAGCGCGTCTCCATCGCCCGCGCGCTGCTGAAGGACGCCCCGATCGTGCTGCTCGACGAGGTCACTTCGGCCCTGGACCCGCTGAACGAGGCGGCCGTGCACGCCGGCATCGAGGAGCTGATGGCGGGCCGGACCGTGGTGCTGGTGGCACACCGCATGGCGACTGTGCGCCGGGCCGACCGAGTCGCCTTCCTGGACGCAGGGCGGATGGTCGAACAGGGCACCCACGAGGAGTTGCTGCGCCGGGGCGGCCGGTACGCCACCTACTGGGAGCTGTCCCTGGCCGGGGCGCCGGGGGACTGAGACGGCCGTGCGGATTGCGGCCTCCCGGCCGCGCCGGGTTGCCCTTCTACGCCCCCGTCCGGTGTCGTTGATGTCAGCTGTAGATGTCAGAGCCTTCTGATCTGTAGCTCTACGGAGCTCGATCACTACTGGACGCGGACGGTTGCTGTACCCCGCTGTCGTCTCGATGTCTGAACCCGGCAGCCGCCAGCCGTCTGGACCGCTACGCGCCGGGAGCCCGGTACTGGACTTGTCCGGCTTTGCGCAGGGCATCCATGGTTTCGTCAATGGTCAGGAGAACGGTCGTCTCGAACGAGCTGAGTGCGCCGCCTCCGCTGATCGCCAGGGCGACCGCAGCCATGGAGACGTTGTCAGGGGCCTCCCACAGGTTGTAACCGTCGCGGGTGCCGAACGCGTACCAAAAGCCGTGGAGCTTGCCGCCGACGGACTCGATGTACGACTGAGCGGCCTTTGCGCGGTCCTCGGG
This sequence comes from Streptomyces sp. SudanB52_2052, assembly GCF_964272415.1. Lineage (NCBI taxonomy): Bacteria > Bacillati > Actinomycetota > Actinomycetes > Kitasatosporales > Streptomycetaceae > Streptomyces > Streptomyces sp. SudanB52_2052. The sequence continues at coordinate 5,255,241 of NZ_OZ186796.1, forward strand.
GTGGCCGATGAGTCTCGCCCAAGTCTCCGGCGTGTAGCTGAACCTCGATAGATAGAGCGGCATCATGTCTCCCTTTCGTCCCAGCAAGGGATGCCCCCGCAGGGTGGGATACCTCTCTGAGGCCGCCCGCGTATCCCCCGAACGGCCGAGATGATGACACCGCATGCTCAAGGACGGCGACCTGGACCTGAACCGCCTCCAGACGGACCTGCACGCGCCGGCTGGGCCCAGGCCCTGCACGAAGCCCGGGAGGCCCTCCAGCGCCGGGTCGCCACGAGGTTCTCGGTGCCGGCCGCTCCACCTGCGCCGACCTCCGCGCGGGAGCCACCCGCCTGCTGGAGATCAACCACACACTGCCCGCTCCTGCCGACCGCCTCTACCTGGTGCTCTCCGAACCGCCCGCCGAGGACTGGTCGGCCGACACCGTGTTCGGTGTCTTCGGGGTTCAGGTCCTGTGGCGCACCCCCGACAGTTGGGGCGGCCACGACGCGGAAACCGCCCTGGGCTCCGGAGAGGCGTAACCACTTTCGACAGAAGGGCACTTCTTCCGTGCCCGCTCGTGCGCTCCTTGGGTGCCCGAAGGGGAGCCAGAGCCCGATGTCCCGGAGAAGACCGGGCCGGGAGTCCGTGCCGGATGATGCTTATCCGCTGGAGAGATTTCGGGGATCAACTCACCGTCCGCTCACGCAAACGGCCCCGGACGAGGAGCCCGAGGCCGAGTAGAACCCCTTCCTGGGGAAGAAACTCCAGGTCAGAGCGGTAACGCGTTGTGCCCCCGGCAGGATTCGAACCTGCGACACCCGCTTTAGGAGTTCGATCCGGGCCTGCTCCGGCTGTGGTCGTCGGCTGGTACGGCAGCCGGACAGGGACGCTGGCGTACGTTCTCGTTCGGCGGCGTTGATGTCAGCCGTGGATGTCAGGGGCTTCCACGATCTGGCGGGCCAACTCGTCAACCACCTGTGAAGGTATGTCCTCACGCCCTCAGGGCGGTGCCACGAGCCGTCTTCATCTCGCCATAGGCACCCCCGCACACGCCCACCTCGTCCGTGTGACGGCCGCTTCGATCTTGGCTGCGTATTAGCCAGCGGCATGGCTCTAGTTCCTCGGCTTCATAGGCACGCAAACCAAGCATGTGGGAGCCGGCGCTTAGAAGATGCGGGCACGCCTTGGTAAGTCCACCCGATCGGCCTACGCCGACACCGTGCTGGGCTGTTGCCGGTCGCACCTGTCCGCCGTCGTTGCCGTCAGGATTGCCGTCACTGCGGGGGATCTGGCCGGGCGGATGTCTGCTGCTGTCGGCACGCGAGCGGTACGTGCGGTGAACCCTGTTCGGGCGGTGTGCGCTCCTTCGTGCGCTGGTTGCGACCTTGTGTGTCTCGCCTGGCCGCAGCACGGTTTCAGTTGGACGCTGCTCGGTGCCTGCAAGACCACCAAGGAAGGGCGGTACGTTGTGGGTTCAGCCAGTCAGTGGGCACGTGAGACCTTCGGAGACATAGCCAGCGAACTGGCCGACATCATCCCAGCCTGCCTCGTCCGGGCTCATGATCGAGCACGCACAGGGCAGGAGGGCGTCCATACCCAGACGCTCGAAGCATACGGGCATGGCCTCTACGCGGTGCAATACGAGGAACTGGCCGCCGGCATCTCGGAGCTTGGGGAACCAGTGCGCCTGCAAGGCCGCACGATGATGCTCGTCCGCGGGCAACTTATCTACCCCCTCCGCTACGCGAAGAAGGACGTGCCCGTCACGGCTGCACGTCTCCGTCGAGCCACAGGCTTCCGAGCAGACCTGATCCGCCGCCACGGCCCGCCGGCCATGCAGCAAGCATTCGACTTGGGCCTGGGGGAGCTTGAGGACACCGAGGTGCACCCAGACCTGGAGCTGCTTCCCGAAGACGTGCGGCTCGTCCTCGTCGCCTACGCCTGCTCCATGGAGAAGGGCGTCATGCGCATTGAGTGGGGCTCTGCGGAGCTACGTCGGGAGGACCGATATCTGATCTGGCACCGTCATGAGCCGCTGCCCGTTGCAGGTTGACCCGAAGCCGTGAGCGGGCCGACACGAGCCCCACCGGCTGGGGATGCCAGTTCCCCGCGTGCAGGCATAACCCTCCCAGTGTGGCAGATCATCGCCCGGAGCCCAGGCCGGAGCGGGGCTGGGGGTGGTCACCTGTGGGTGCCGTCTGTCGGCCTTGGACGGCCCAGGGACGGCCCAGGGGCCTGAGCGGTCGTGCTCACTACCTGGCCTTCTGGAGCTGACACGGAAGGTACGGCAGGGGCTGGACTTAGCGAAAACTGAGAAATCTGCGCCAGGTCGGGTGTTCAATCTCGTCATGTCGGGGCTGCACTAGATCGAGCCCCACTGAAGACGATGCAATGCCGGGAGAGCCGATGATTCTGCGCGAGTTCCTCTACGTTGACACGGATAAAGTCCGCGCCCTGCTCGCTCAACTCGACGGCGGAATCGCGGAAGAATCACGAGAGACGGAGCGCAAGGAGAAAAGGACAACCGTCGGTCCACGCTCGGCGGCTCAACATCTACAGGGAACCGGCAGCGAGAGCTACACCAACAAATCTCTCGGCGACGCACTATTTCCAACGCTGGAAGAAGCATTGGAATCTGAACTCCTGTTGCACGACATCTCAGAGGAAGCGTCGGAGGTGGACCTTTGGGAATCAGGCAACCTGAAGACCAAGTATCCTCCAGGCTCTCTCGTTAGAATCACCGCCCCTGGCTCCCTGTTTGACACAAGGTATGCGGCCTCCGTGTTTGCTGCTTTCGGGTACGTAAATGTTGGACTCAAGGGCATCGGAGCCTCGCCATCAAATGAGCCGCAGCGAGCAGGAAAGGGTAGGCAGGCCCAGCAGCGACCTAAGCCCGTAAAGAAGAGCGACGGGGGCGGCGACCAGCTGGAGGACGCAATCCCGGACTTCCCCGCGATCGATGGGACGGACGGAAACACACTGCGGTCTTTCGTGCAGATTTCAAAGGGTGTATTCACTCCGGGCCTACATATCAATTTGACCCCCGCCAAGGGCGCTCTGGTGAGTGCTCGACTCCAAGAGGGTCGCCAGTATCTCGACACTGAAGCAGAAATTCTCTTCGCCCGCTACGGCACTGAACGTCAGAATTGGACACTCGTCGGTAGCATCGGGAGCTACGGGACTGAAGAAGTCGAGCTACCGGATACGGATTTTCACAATTCAGACGGAAGTATTAATCGCGGAGAATTCGCCGAGGCTATGAACGCCCAGATGCGAAACCTGGGGAGGATGGGTTTTATCGATTTGCCCCAGCATCCGGGATTTTCTCTCATTCCATTCGCCGTCTATCGAACCATTCCTCGCAGTACCGAATTGGCGCAGACGCGACCATAGGCCAGCAAATCTCAATGGCCGATCAAGTCAGCGGGGCGCCCCCCCCCACCGATTAAGGGCGGCGCCCCGTCTGGGACAGGTTTCGAGCCTCATCCTTATCAGGTCGATCGAGGGGCCCCAGCGAGCCTGCTGATTCATAGTCCAGCGGCCCAGTGCTAGTCGCCATAGTCCGTCCTGATCCGGCCCCGTACGCGGCTGTTGGTGTCAACCGCTGATGTCAGGGGTGACCTGGTGCTTGACGGATGCTTGTGCCTCGGTATCCGTGGCAAGTTGCGGAGCGGTACGGCCCCTTCTCCCGGGGAGTAGCAGCTTCACCATTCGCAAGCATCGAGCGCCGACTTCGCGCAACCATCGCGCCACATGACGATGGAGATGCCACCACCTCGGCGCGTACCACAATTCCGCCCGACATGCCTCAATGAAGGCGTTGACCGCATCTTGTGCCTCGTGGACCGCTTTTCCCAAGTCTTCATCGCTCGTCTCGATTCCGAGCTGGTGTGCCCGACTGACGGCTTGGTCCAGGCGCTGGGCAAGAGGAAGGATCGGCTCGGTGCCGACGAGTTCGACCTCGAACTGTGCGTACATACGCTCCGCGTGGGCCCCTCTGGCATAGGCGCCCATCTCCCTGCGAAGAGCTCGTCTCGCCTCAAGGATGCCTACCTCCCCCTCAGCCATGAGCAGGCGGAAGTGCGTAACAAGCTCGACTCTCGCCTGCAAGTCGCCGATCGCGGCTACTGCGAAACGCGTGTACACCTCCCGCCGCTCCTCTCGACTGCCAAGGCGCACAAGGCGAATCTTCGGTTGACGAAGCGCACCGATTGCTTGCCCACCTATCCGAGCAGCACTGTTCAGCATGACAGGATCCACTGGCCCTCCCCCTGCACAGAGGAGCCATCTTGCTGTACGTCCTCACCTAGCCGCCAGTCGTTGGCCATGCCGTGACGGTGCGCTCATGACCTACCTTCACCCCAATAACATCCTTCGCTCCCATCCCGTCCGCCGTCGACCCACACACCGTGGAGCAGGCGTGGTGCATGGCGTCCAGGTGGAGCGCGCCACTGTACGAACGACCTGGACGCCATGCGCCGCGTCTGCTCGGCTCTGCCTGGGTCGATGGCGGACGGGATGGGAGCTCCCCGCGCACGCCACTACGGACCCGCAGTCGGGGACGGCGCCCCCTCCATCCCGGTGCCGGCCGATCCCCCGCCGGAGGCACTGTTCTGACCGCGGGCGTCATGTGCGGTGATCGACTCACGGCTACCGGCCCTATCCACACGTGGGCGCGCGTCGGCGCAGCCCGCCGGAGCGGGCCGAAGGCAGGAGCGGCGGCGGAGCGGAGCCGGGAAGCGCGCCCGGCGGAGCGGAGCGCAGCCGGGGCTTGAACCAGTAGAGAAAGTTGTAACTCAGTCCGTGGCGCGGGGCTTGAAGTCGTATGTGCAGGCTGGGAGATCGACGCCCTGACGGTGAGCCATCGGCAGGAAGACCACTGGCCGGATCGTCCAGGTGATGCGGGTGCTGGCGTGGATCACGGAGACCGTGCAGGGTTCCATGCGTAAGAGGGCTCGTCGTGTATCGATGCGGCCGTCGTAGAGCCAGGCCCAAGCCTCGTCGGAGGCGTCCGGGTCGAGTGCTGGCGAGATCGTGCGCAGGGCGACCGCTACCCATCTGTCGGCCTGCGGTGCCGAGTAGGCGTCGAAGGATGCCCGGAGTGCCGGCCACCCTTTCTCGTCGTTGACGTCTTGCGTCCAGCACTCGCACCAGAAGCCCCGCTGGGGCTTGTCCATCAGCACGGGTGTCCTCCCGGCTGGGTGTCCGTGAAGAGTTCGGCGGTGACGGTGTAGCCGCTGTGGCTGCCGTGGACAACGACCCGGTGTGCGATGACGCTGACCATGCCCAAGCCGCGGCCGTGTACCGCGTCCTCGCTTGGCTGCTTGACCTTCGGGGCGGTGCCCGTCCCTCCCTCGTCGGTGACCGACAGGGCGACCACCTTGGGGGAGACCGCCAGGGCCAGGTGGAAGCTGCCTGCCCCACGGCTCGCCGTGTGAAGGATCGCGTTCGCGCTCAGCTCGCTCACGATCAGTTCGGCGTCGTCGGCCAGGGGAGATCCGCGCAGGATGTCCCGTGTCCAGCGTCGCGCCCGGCTGACCTCTTCCGGAAATCCTGGGCAAGTGAGTCCCCAGACCCGGGCGGTGCTCGTATACTCGTGCATACAAGTTCCTTCGTGCTGGTAGGCCGCCATGTGCAGCGGGTTCGGGCTAGACGAGTTTCACGCCGTCGTGGGCGCGGATGGCCGGCGGGGATACCGCGTCCAATGCGTCCAGGACGCGGATCGCGTATGCCTCGTCGGCGAGTTCGATGACTTCTTCGCGGGTGGCCCAGCGCAGTGCGCGGGTCTCGTCCCCGGTGGTGGGCGTGCCGTCGGCGGCCTCACAGCGGAAGACCATGGAGACGATCAGGCCCTTCATGTTCTTGTAGATACCGGTCAGGGTCGCGGGAAGTGCGATCTTGATGCCGGTTTCTTCGAGAACTTCGCGCTGGAGGGCCTCGGGGATGGTTTCCTCGCGTTCGAGGATGCCGCCCGGGGGTTCCCAGTGGCCGTTGTCGCGGCGTTTGATCAAGAGGGCGCGGTCCTGGTCGTCGACGATGACTCCGGCGACGCTCACGGAGTGCGGACGTTCGGTGCTCACGTTCCTCGGCCCTCTCGGATGGCTAGGCTCTCCACCGTAGCAACAAAGCTCGCCCACTCGTCTAGATACCTAAAGGAGTACACGTGCCGTCTCTTCCTTCCGGCCTCCTCGGCGATCTCGATCCCACGAGCGACCGTGCGGTCTTTCGGCAGATCGCCGACCAGCTGCGCGAGGCCATCGACCGTGGGCGATTCAAGGAGGGCGAAAAGCTGCCCTCCGAGGCCGAACTTGTCGAGCACTACGGGGTTTCCCGTATGACGGTTCGAAACTCCTTCTCGGTCCTCCAGGGCGAGGGCCTGGTGCACGCCGAGCACGGCAAGGGCGTCTTCGTGCGACCACGCCCGCCTGTACGACGGCTCGCCTCCGACCGGTTCGCCCGGCGCCACCGCGAGCAGGGGAAGTCCGCGTTCATCGTGGAGGCCGACGCCGCCGGCAGTCACCCGCAGGTGGACAGCCTGGAGGTCAAGGAGGAGAAGGCGAGCCAGGACGTCTCCACCCGGCTCGGGTCCGTGCGACGGGTGCTGGCCCGGCGTCGCCGCTACCTGCTGGACGGGCGGCCCGTGGAGTTCGCTACCTCGTACCTGCCGCTCGACATCGCGCGCGGTACGCCGATCGCCGAGCCGAACCCCGGGCCCGGCGGCATCTACGCCCGGCTTGAGGAGCTGGGCCACCGCCTCGACCACTTCGAGGAAGAGATCCGTGCCCGGATGCCCTCGCCCGATGAGGTCCGGACGCTACGGCTGGCCTCCGGTGTGCCGGTCATTCACCTGATCCGGACCGCGTTCGACCAGGAGGGGCGGGCCGTGGAGGTCTGTGACACGGTCATGGCGGCGGACGCGTACGTCCTGTCGTACCAGCTCCCGGCGACGTGAGCGCCTGATCGGTGGTGGTGCGCGGGGCTGCCTGCCCGAACTCGTACACCCCAACAGGCTTACTCGTATAGACGAGTGGGCAAGTTGTGTGGCAAGGTGGTCGTCGTTCCCGGAGATCGGGTTCGAACACCGCATCTTGTATAGACGAGTAGATGGGAAGAAGCCTTGCGCACCATCCGTGTAGAGACCTCCGCCGCGACGATCCTGCTGACCGAGGCGCCCGAGCCCAAGGTCCGCGACCGGCAGACGGGCGAGATCGCCAAGGACGCGACCAGCGGTGAGGCCCTGATGACCATGGGCGTCGTCTACCTGGAGGACGGCGAGTCGTCGCTGATCAAGGTCACCGTTCCTGAGAGCGGAGTGTCCGAGGGGCTGACGCTCGGGTCTCCGGTCTCGCTGCCCGGGCTGGTTGCCCGGCCGTGGGAGAGCGTTTTCAACGGGCAGCAGCGGCACGGCATCGCCTACCGTGCCGCCGCCGTGACACCGGCCGCGTTCCCGGCCTCCTCTGGGGCCGCTGCCTGATGACCGATCTGACGACGCTCCTGGAGGTGGGTGGTCCTGTCGCCGCACTCGGCGGCGGGGCCGCCTACGCCCGGGCCAAGCACCCCGGGGTGTACTGGTCCACGGTCGGCCTGCCGATATCCACCACCCGACTCCTCAGCTCGTACAGCTCGGTCATGGAGGCCTGCGGCCTGACCGTGACCCCGTCCCGGCTGCGGATGCTGGCGGTCAAGGCCACCACTCGCCGTGAGGTCCGTCCCGTACCCCCGCGTCGGGGCATCATCCGCCCCACCTCGACCGGGCTGCGGCTTCGGCTCCGGCTTGCTCCGGGGCAGGAACCGGCAGACGTCGCCGCCTCGGCGGAACGGCTGCGGCATGCCTGGGGCGTCCACGCCGTGTACGTGACCACGGTCAAGCCGGGTGTGGTTGAGCTGCGGCTGGTCGGCTTCGACGTGCTGCGGCGAGTGCGGATGCCGCGCAAGGTGGACGCTGGGTTCCTTCAGGTGCCGGTGGCTCTGCGGGAGGACGCCATGCCGTTCATACGCGACTACCGGACCGTGCCCCACCAACTCACCCTCGGCGCCACCCTGTCGGGCAAGTCCATGTACCTGCGGCACCTGATCGCCGGACTCGCCCCTCAGCCGGTCGCCCTGGTCGGGATCGACTGCAAGCGCGGAGTGGAACTGGCGCCGTTCGCCTCCCGCCTCTCCGCGCTGGCGACCGAACCGGAACAGGCAGCCGACCTGCTGCCCGTGCTCGTAAAGGAAATGGAGGACCGCTACGACCTGATCAAGGCCCGGCAAGGCATCGCCCCGGACACCCCGGCCGAAGAGATCACCTCCGACATCTGGGGACTGCCCGAGTCCGAACGCCCCGTTCCCCTCGTGCTGTTCGTGGACGAGGTAGCCGAATTGTTCCTCGTCGCCAGCAGGAAGGACGAGGAACGGCGCGACGAGATGGTGACCCAGCTCATCCGGCTCGCCCAACTCGGCCGCGCCGCCGGTATCTACCTGGAGGTCTGCGGGCAGCGCTTCGGCGCCGAGCTGGGCAAGGGCGCCACCATGCTGCGAGCCCAGCTGACCGGCCGCGTCTGCCACCGAGTGAACGACGAAGCCTCCGCGAAGATGGCGCTCGGCGACATCGCCCCCGAAGCGGTCATGGCCGCCTGTGCCATCGCCCCCGAACGACCCGGCCTCGCCGTGGCAGGTGACACCTCGGGCGGCTGGTCGCGCATCCGGACGCCGTACCTGCCCCTCGGCGATGCCGCCGAGACCTGCCGCGAGTACGCCCACCTGGTGCCGGACCTGCCCGTACTCAAGCCCTTCCAGCCCGAGGTGACGGTACGGCCGGTCGAGTCCCCGGCCCCGATCACCGAACCTCGCCCGGCAACCGGCTGACCTCCTCCACCAACCCGGTCGGCGTGACCGTCTCACGCCAAGTCCCTACCCCTCGCATGCCTGAATCCGGAAGGAGCCGCATCATGCGCGCCCAACTGGCCCGCGTGGACGCGGTGCTCATCCAAGCCGTCATCGCCGCCGCACTGTCCTTCGCCCACCTGCACGACATCGCCTCGGCGGCCGGGCAGGACGGATGGAAAGCCTGGGCCTACCCGATCAGCGTCGACCTGCTGCTCGTCGCCGCCTGGCGCCGACTGCGGTCCGGGGAAGCGAAAGCGGCCGGGTGGTGCTGGTTCCTCATCGCGCTCACCGCCTCACTCGGCGCCAACGTCGCCACCGCCGGCCTTCTCGACATGAACCACGTCCCGGCCTGGCTGCGCATCCTCGTGGCCGGGTGGCCTGCGGTCGCCTTCCTCGGCGGCACCCTGCTCGCACACTCCGCACCGAAGACGATCGACCACGCCGCCGAACCCGACACGGACGACGACGAGGTCCACGACCAAGCGGAGGAACTCGAACTCCTCCCCGAGCCACCCGTCCACCCGGCCTCCGAGCATCCCCCGCGCCAGCGACCGGCGAACGAACCGGAACGGTCTGAGCGTCCCGCCCCACCTGTGCCTGCCGCCCTCGTCGCGCACGCCCGCAAGGTCGCCGCCGAACACCACACCCGCACCGGAACGCCCATCGACACCGCGACCCTGCGCGCCCGCCTCGGCGTCCCCGCACCCATGGCCGAAGCCATCGCCACCCACCTCTGAAAGGAGACCTGCGTGACCGCCAACCGCCGCTTCCGCCACGTCGTCCGCATCGGCCCTGTCCAGGTCGGCACCTACTACGACGGCCGGGGCCGAGAGAAGCACACCGCCGCCTGCACCGCCCCCCGCTGCGGCTTCTCCACCGACTACGACGGCCGTGCCGCCGCTGAGCTTGCCGCCCGCACCCACCGCTGCCCCGTCCGCTGAAAGGGAGTCTGCCCGTGACTGTCAGCCTGCCGCTGGTCGTCGTCCTCGGCTTCTTCGCCTGGGGAGCAGTCAGGTTCCTCGGTGTCCGCGTCTGGATCGTCGTCCTGATCGCCCTCTTCGGCTTCTGGCTCTCCCGCACCTTCCTCGCACCCGCCATCGAGTCCGGCACGCGCTCCGGCGTGAGCGTCATAAACGGCTCACACACCTAGACGAGTAGATAAGGAGTCCCTGGCCCGTGTTTCTCCCGAAGCACCCCGACAGCCCGACCCCGCCGCCCGCTCACACCCACACCCCGACCGAGACAGCACCCGTTCGGCGCTCGCTGCCCTCGGTCTCCATCGATCAGCAGACCGTCGTCGCCCTGGTCGTCGGCGGGGTCGTCCTCACCGCGCTCCTGGCGGCCGTCGCCGTCACGGCCATCTCCGTTGCCGTGGCCGCCGTCGTCCTGCGCTCCATGCTCCGCGACCACCACCGCCGCTGAGGCGCGCTGGCCTCCGGGGCGGCGGCACACGACCAAGCATTTCGCCGCCCCGGGGCCTGTTCCTCCCGACCGAGCCAGTCAGAAGGGGAATCGCCATCTTCACCCGCACCACCCCGGCCCCAGTCCCGGAACTTGCGAACCTGGCCGCGCAGGGCACCCTGCCGGGTATCCTCCGTCAACTCTCCGGACTCGGCGGCTGCACCAACCCGATCCGCCTCGACGGCCACCGCACCGAGTACGACGTCGACACCACGACTGGCGAGATCGGCAACGTCCTCCACCGCCTCGACTCGACCAGCCTCCCGGCCGGGCAACTCCTCGTCCGCTGCAACAACCGCCGCACGACCCGCTGCGCCGCCTGCGCCGAGGTCTACCGCCGCGACACCTTCCACCTGATCACCTCGGGCCTGCGCGGCGGCAAGGGCATCCCGGAACGGGTCGCCGCCCACCCGCGCGTGTTCGCCACCTTCACTGCGCCTAGCTTCGGCCCGGTCCACAACCGCCCTTCCAGCGGGCGTCCCTGCCGCTGTGGCACCCACCACGACCAGGATGACGACGCACTCGGCACCCCGCTCGACCCGGACACCTACGACTACGAAGCCGCCGTCCTCTGGAACGCCCACGCCGGTCCGCTCTGGCGGCGCTTCTCGACCTACCTGCGCCGAGAGGTCGCCAAGCGCGCCGGCCTGTCCCAGCGGCGCTTCCGCGAGCACGCCCGCGTGTCCTTCGCCAAGGTCGCCGAGTACCAAAAGCGCGGAGCGGTCCACTTCCACGCGGTCATCCGCATCGACGGCCCCAGCGGTGGCGACACCCCGCCTCCTCCCTGGGCCACGGCCGAGCTGCTCACGGACGCCATCCGGGCTGCCGCTGCCAAGGTCCGCGTGGACGGCCCGGTCATCGACGGCCGCACCCACACCTTCACCTTCGGCCGCCAACTCGACGTCCGCACCATCCGCTCGGCCGACTTCAACGACGGCCAGGAGCTGACCGAACGGGCCGTTGCCGCCTACATCGCCAAGTACGCCACCAAGGGCGCCGAGGCAGCGACGGGTGCCCTCGACCGCCCGCTCAAGTTCGCCGCCGAACTCGCCCAGCTTGACATCAGCGACCACGCCCGCCGCATGATCCGCACCGCCTGGACCCTCGGCGCACGCAAGGACCTCGAACACCTCCGCCTGCGCGCCTGGGCCCACATGCTCGGCTTCCGCGGCCACTTCTCCACCAAGTCCCGCCGCTACTCCACCACCCTCGGCGCCCTCCGCGACGCACGCGCCGAATGGCGCCGAGCCCAAGCCGCAGCAGCCAACGGCCCCGAGCCCGACACGACGTACGTCCTCGCGCACTGGGTCTTCGCAGGAACCGGCCTGTCCGACACCGAAGCCTGGCTTGCCGCATCCCTTGAACCCGCCCCCGGAACTGAAGGAGAGCCGACCCATGCATGACGACGAACTGCTGACGGTGCCTGACGTGATGGAGCGGCTCAAGCTCGGCCGCTCCACCGTCTACGACCTCATCCGCTCTCGTCGCCTGCCCTCGATCACCATCGGTCGGTGTCGTCGCATACCCGCGCGGGCCGTTCGCGAGTACATCACCAACGAACTGGAGGCGGCCGCCTGATGGCCCAGCAACGCAAGCGGAACCCCAACGGGGCGGGCACCATCACCAAGCGGAAGGACGGCCGCTTCCAGTGCGCGGTCTACGTCCTCCAGCCGGACGGCACACGTGCCCGCAAGTTCGCCTACGGCAAGACCTGGGCCGAGTGCGACGCCAAGCGCCGCGAACTGCTCGACAAGGTCGACCAGGGCGTGCCCGTGCCCACCAAGTCGGCCAAGCTCTCGGACTGGCTCCCGTACTGGCTGGACAACGTCATTAAGCCCCGGCGGAAGCTCAGCACGTTCGACAAGTACGAGGCGCACGTCCGGCTCTATCTGGTGCCCCTACTCGGTTCCAAGCGGCTCGAATCGCTCGGCGTCGCCGACGTCCGCCGCTTCCTCGTCCGCTTGGAGAAGGAGACCACCTCCGCAACGGCCAAGGAATCGCACCGAGTTCTGCGTTCGGCGTTGTCCTCAGCCTGCCGCGAGGAACTGATCACGCGTAACGTCGCCAAGCTCGTCGAGCCGCCCCGCACGGATAAGCCCGACCTGAGCCCATGGGCCCTCGACGAGACGCTCGACTTCCTCGCGGCCTCCCGCAAGGATCCGCTCTACGCGGCCTTCGTCCTCGCCATCGCCATGGGACTCCGCCGGGGAGAGATCGTGGGCCTGCGCTGGTCGGATGTCGACCTGGACAACCGCGTCCTCTACGTCCGCCACCAGGTCCAGCGCCGCCGTGGCGTTCTGTACGACGACGACCCCAAGAGCCGCCGTCGCCGGGCGGTGCCGTTGCCTGCCCTCTGCATCGCGCCCCTACGCTGGCACCGCCTACGGCAGGCGGACGCTCGCGCCAAGGCGGGGGAGAGGTGGCAGGAGTCGGACTACGTCTTCGCCACCCGCACCGGCCGCCCCGTCGAGCCGCGTAACCTGTACCGCTCCTTCACCCGCGTCGCCCAGTCCGCCGGCCTCCGCGTGATCCGGCTGCACGACGCTCGCCACGGGACGGCCACCTTGCTCACGGCGGCCGGGGTCGCGCCCCGCGTTGTCATGGAGATCCTCGGTCACTCTCAGATCAGCATCACCATGGATGTCTACACCCACGTCGTCCAGGACACGCAGCGCGAAGCCATGAGCCACATGGACCGGCTGCTCCGGAGACGCCCCATCCGCGAGTGACTGCGCGCGTTGATGTCAGAAGTGGATGTCAAAGGCCCGGCACCTCCGAAATTTCGGAGGTGCCGGGCCTTTGACCTGGTGCCCCCGGCAGGATTCGAACCTGCGACACCCGCTTTAGGAGAGCGGTGCTCTATCCCCTGAGCTACGAAGGCAGTGGCAGCGGACGCAAGGAGCGGCGTGCCTGTGGTCGGGAAGACCACAGGCGTCAGCGTACCGGATGCGGGTCGGGTGGGTGTGGGGGTCAGGTCAGGGGGACGTGGGTGAAGCGGGTGGCGGTGTGGAGGTCCGATTCGATGTGGGTGGCTGTCGACATGAGTTCGGGGAGGAGGTCCGTGACGCATTCGCGGAGGGAGCGGCGGGCCGCGTGCATCGCCGTGCTCAGGGCTGCCACCACCCGGCCGGCGCGGTCGCGGATGGGGACCGCGAGGGAGCGGAGGCCTTCCTCCAGTTCCTCGTCGACCAAGGCGTAGCCGTCGGAGCGGACCGAGGCCAGAATGTGCTGGCTTGTCCGGTCGTCGGTCCTGTCTGCCAGGAGGACTCGGCCGCCTGCCGTCGCCTTCGCCGGGAGGCGCGTGCCCACCGTGATGTTCACGCTCATCACCCGGCCCGTCGTCACCCTCGCCGTGTACTGGATCTCCTCGCCGGAGTCCGAGAGCACCGCCAGGGACGTCGACTCGTGGATGCGGGACGTGAGGTCGGCCAAGTGGGGCTGGGCGATCTCGGGGAGGGACGTGCGGGAGAGGGGTGGGTAGCCGAGGGAGAGCACCCGGGGGGTGAGGGTGAAGGTGCGGGATTGCCGGGTCGTCACCAGGTTCAGGTGTTCGTAGGTGATCAGGGCCCGCCGGGCCGTCGCCCTGGCCAGGCCCGTCGCCCGGGCCACCTCCGTGAGCGTCAGCTCCGGCCTGCCCTCGCCGAACGCCGTCAGGACCGTCAGGCCGCGCGCCAGGGATTCGATGAAGTCGCGGCCGAGTCGGAGTTTGGACTCGCCCGTCCACAGCGCCAGGTTCGAGGGGGGCGGGCCGGGCTCGGGGGGTGGAGTGCGGCGTAGCTCCTCCTCCATCTCCGTCACCGCCGACCGCAGTCTCGGGAGGAGGGTCGTCCGCAGGTGGTGGGCCGTGTGGCGGCTCGTGTGGCTGACGATGCTGGCCACGCATGCGATCCGGCCCTCCCCAGCGGCTGCTTCGCCGTCCGTGTGAGGGGAGCGGATCGGTGCCGAGATCGCCACCAGGCCCGGTTCGATCAGCTGGTCGTCCACGGCCCAGTCGTTCGCGGACGCCTCCTCCACGCGGCGTACGAAGTCCTCGTCGTACCTCGCGTCCGCCCCGTACGTGCGCGGCGGTACGGCCGTAAAGGACAGGTCCCTCGGGTCCGCCGCCCTGCGTTCGCGCCAGCGCTGCCAGTCCGCCGGCGTCCACTCCGTCGCGAACAGGGGGCCCGGCGCGGTGCGTTCCGCGGGGAGCAGGTCGCCGATGCGGAAGCTCAGGGACATCGCGCGGCGGCGGGTCGCCTGGTGGATGAAGCGGATGCCGTCGCGGTCGGCGACCGCCAGGGAGACCGACTCGTCCAGTTCGTCGGCCAGGGCGTCCGCGTGCGGGGAGAGGAGGGCGGGGAGGCGCAGGGCCGCCAGGTAGGCGTTGCCGAGTTCCATGAGGCGGGGGGCGAGGTGTACGTCCCGGCCGTCCACGCGGACGTAGCCCATGCGGGCGAGCGTGGCCGCGATGCGGTCGACCGTGGAGCGGGCGAGGCCGGTGGCGCGTTCCAGGCCGCTCAGGCTCAGCGTGCCGTCCGCCTCCGTCAGCTCCCGCAGTACCGCGATCCCGCGGATGAGCGGAGTGACCGCCTCCGTCGGCACTGGTGGTTCCTCCGTGGGCACCGGGGGTTCCTCCGCCGGTACCGGTGGTTGCGGTGGCTGCGGTGACTGCGACGTGTCCGGCTCCGCGCTCAGCGCAGACCGCCCTCCGGCGGTCCCCTCCGCCCGCGCAGACCGTCCTCCGGCCGTCCCCTCCGCCCGCGCAGACCGTCCTCCGGCCGTCCCCTCCGCCCGGACAGATCGCCGCGCGGCCGTCGCCCCGCCCCGCTCCCCGTTCTCGTCAGCCGGTCGGGCGGACCCCTCGGGGGTCTCGGGCATGGGCTTCGCTGGCATCGGCTCTCCGGTACGGCGGTCGCGGCACGCCTACGGTAATCCGGACTCGGCTCGGCGGAGGGACCGCCGGTCGGCCGCTGATCCGGCCCTACTCCCTGGTCACCCGTACTCGATAGCCCCCGTCCGGCCCCGCCTTCGCCCCCACCACCGTGATCACGACCCCCCTCCGCGCGTCCCTGAACGTCTCCCCGGCCCTGAACGGCGCGTCCGAGAGTTCCGCATGGACGTTCGGGGCCCGGGTGCAGCCGCCGCTGTCGCGGCGGGAGTCGTGGACCGTGACCGGGCCCATGCCCGTGTCGACCTCCGCGTCGACCTTGTAGATCAGGATGCCGGGGCGGCACACGGTCTCGTCGTTGCCCGCGCGAGTGCGCAGTTCGACGGCGTAACTGGTTCTGGTGTTCAGGGGGACGACGACCAGCTTGGGGCCCCCGGCCCGGGCCAGCGGTGTCAGGGTGTACTCCGTGGTGCCGGGGGAGGCCGCGCAGTGCACCTGGTCGGCGTCCAGCCAGCCCAGTTTCCACTTGTGCCAGCCGAGGAAGTCGTTGTTGGCGCCCCAGTCCTCGCTCATGATGTCCCAGTGGCCGACCGCGCCCCCGCCCTCCGCGGTGTACAGGTCGGGCAGGCCGAAGACGTGGCCGTTCTCGTGGGGGAGGACGCGGTAGCCGGTGCGGCCGTAGGAGCCGGAGCCGTCGTCCTGGCGGGAGTAGACGAACGAGGCGTTGGCGAGGGGGACGCCGTCCGCACGCGGGGCCTCGGGGTTGCCGGCGAAGGTGACGGACAGGACCGTGTCCAGGGCGGAGGGGCCGGCATTGGGGGTCACGAGCACGTTCAGCAGGTCGTAGTTGCGGAAGTCCACCTTCGGGTCGGCGGCGGCGACGATGTCCCGGACCAGCCCGCGGTAGCCCGGGTCGAAGGGGGCGCCCCGCTCTATGCCGTAGTCGCGGAAGGACTTGGGCATCCGCAGCCAGGACGGGATCGGGGTCTCGGGGCGGTAGTCGAGGCGGCCGTAGGAGCTGATGCGGAACCACTGGCGGGTCTGCGGGAAGAACTCCCGGAAGCGGTTCAGGGCCCTGCCCTCGCCGGGAGCGTCGGAGAAGTCGATCATCAGGGTGAGGGCGCGGACGGTGCCGGTGGAGCGGGCGTAGCCGTCGGAGGTGGGGATGCCCTCGGACATCTGGACCTCGCGGGCGCCGCGGATCATGCAGGGGCCGTGCGCGGAGTCGCGGGAAAGGGCGATCGGGCCCGCTCCGGCCGCCGTGCTGCCCGGGGCGAGGCGGCCCGTGCCGGCCGAGGTGCTCACCGTGAAGGTCAGGGCGGTCACGCAGGCCAGCGCGGCCAGGCGGCGCCGGGATATCCGGCGGCCGAGCGGCCCCGCGCTGCCCGTCCGGGGGCGCCGGGGCTGCGGCTGCATGGACGTGACCTGCAAGGGACCTCCCGCGCCGTGGCAGCCGCCGGTGTCCGACTGCACCCTTGCGATCACCCTGCGTCGCGGGGTGTGGAGGCGCGCGCTGGAGAAGACCGGTCGTGGGTTTCCGGCGGGTAGCTCCGCCGGACCGGGGCGCAGCTCCTGCATGTGGGCCAGGTCACAGATAAATTCCCCGACGGTGGGAAATACCGGGGACCCACTCCCCGTTTAGCCATGTGTCGAGCGAAACGGGGAGGCCTTCCCCGGATCCCGGCCCGACAGTTCGAGATCTCAGTACCACTCACCACGAACCAGGAGTACGCCGTGCAGACCGCCACCCCCGTACAGCGCAAGGCGCCCCGGCCGCGCGCCGACGCCCTGCGCAACCGGGAGCGGATCGTCACCGCCGCCCGGGAGATGTTCGTCGAGCACGGCCCCGAGGTGCCGCTCGACGAGATCGCCCGCCGGGCCGGCGTCGGCAATGCCACGGTGTACCGCAACTTCCCGGACCGCGACGCGCTGGTCCGCGAGGTCGTCTGCTCCGTCATGGACCGTACGGCCGCCGCGGCCGAGCTCGCGCTCACCGAGAGCGGCGACGCGTTCGAGGCGCTGGAGCGCTTCGTGCACGCCGCCGCCGACGAGCGGATCAGTGCCCTGTGCCCGATGGTCTCCAGCACGTTCGACCAGCACCACCCGGACCTGGAGGCCGCGCGTGAACGGGTCGAGTCACTGATCGCGGAGGTCATGGACCGGGCCAGGACGGCCGGACAGCTCCGCTCCGACGTGGACGTCGGAGACGTCATGATCGCCGTCGCCCAGCTCAGCAGGCCCCCGGCCGGTACGGACTGCTTCCGTGCCGACCGCTTCGTCCACCGTCATCTCCAGCTGTTCCTGGACGGGCTACGGGCTCCCGCCCGTTCCACCCTGCCGGGTGCGGCCGTGACCATGGAGGACCTGCGCCGCCCCTGACCGAGCAGCCCCTGACCGACCTGACCTGTTAGTTCAGTCCTCCCCGACCGTCTGAAACCGGAGTCTGAGGACCCGGCAACAGTCCCTACGGCCGTCCCCACAGGCACGAGCCGTTCCCTTTCGTCATCTTTTTTCCGTCACGAAGTCCCGAAGTGGGTACCTCCATGTCTGAAACAGCCTCAAAGGCTTCTGTGAACACCCCGGCCGAACCGGATCCGGGCCGCTGGAAAGCGCTCGTCTTCATCGCGCTCGCCCAGCTGATGGTCGTCCTGGACGCCACCATCGTGAACATCGCCCTGCCCTCCGCCCAGCAGGACCTCGGCATCTCCGACGGCAACCGGCAGTGGGTCGTCACGGCCTACGCCCTCGCCTTCGGCGGTCTGCTGCTGTTCGGCGGCCGGATAGCCGACCTGTGGGGCCGCAAGAAGGCCTTCCTTGTCGGCCTGGGCGGCTTCGCCGCGGCCTCCGCGCTCGGTGGCGCGGCCACCAACGAGGCCATGATGTTCGGCGCCCGCGCCCTCCAGGGTGTCTTCGGCGCCCTGCTCGCGCCCGCCGCGCTCTCCCTGCTCGCCGTGATGTTCACCGACGCCAAGGAGCGCGCCAAGGCGTTCGGCATCTACGGTGCGATCGCCGGTGGCGGCGGTGCCGTCGGTCTGATCCTGGGCGGCTTCCTCACC
The DNA here is from genome assembly GCF_964272415.1 of Streptomyces sp. SudanB52_2052. Classification (NCBI taxonomy): domain Bacteria; kingdom Bacillati; phylum Actinomycetota; class Actinomycetes; order Kitasatosporales; family Streptomycetaceae; genus Streptomyces; species Streptomyces sp. SudanB52_2052. The sequence continues at coordinate 5,273,478 of NZ_OZ186796.1, forward strand.
GAGTACCTGGACTGGCGCTGGACGTTCTTCGTGAACATCCCGTTCGCCGTCCTCGCCGCGGCCGGTGCCTACTTCGTCATCCGTGAGCCGGAGGGCGGCCGCAACCGCTCCCCGCTCGACATCCCCGGCGTGATCCTGTCCACCCTCGGCCTGGTCGCCCTCGTCTACGGCTTCACCCGCGCCGAGTCGGACGGCTGGAGCGACTCCGTGACCGTCGGCATGTTCGTCGCCTCGGCCGTGCTGCTGCTGGCCTTCGTGGTCGTCGAGTCCAAGGTCAAGGCGCCGCTGCTGCCGCTGCGCGTGGTCACCGAGCGCAACCGCGGGGGCGTCTACCTCTCCCTCGGTCTCGCGATCATCGCGATGTTCGGCCTGTTCCTCTTCCTGACCTACTACCTGCAGATCGTGAAGGGCTACTCGCCGGTCAAGACCGGGTTCGCCTTCCTGCCGATGATCGCGGGCATGATCACGGGCTCCACCCAGATCGGCACCCGCCTGATGACTCGGGTCGCGCCGCGCCTGCTGATGGGCCCGGGCTTCCTGGTCGCCGCGCTCGGCATGCTGCTGCTGACGCAGCTGGAGATCGGCTCCTCGTACGCGGCCCTGCTGCTGCCCGCGATGCTGCTGCTCGGCCTCGGCATGGGTACGGCGTTCATGCCGGCCATGTCGCTGTCCACCCAGGGCGTCGAGCCGCGGGACGCCGGTGTCGCCTCCGCGATGGTCAACACGTCGCAGCAGGTGGGCGGCGCGATCGGCACGGCCCTGCTGAACACCATCGCCGCCTCGGCGACCACCTCCTACATCGCCGACCACATCGTGGGGGCGACCAGCCGGTCCCAGCAGCAGCTGGTCCAGCTGGAGGGCATGGTGCGGGGCTACACCAGCGCCATCTGGTTCGCCGTCGGCATCCTCGTGGTGGCCGCCGCGATCGCCCTGACCTTCGTCAACGCCGGCCGCCCGAACATGGCCGCGGTGACCGGCTCCGACGAGGGCGCGGCGGACGAGGTGCAGATCCCGGTCGTCGCCCACTGACGGCCGTACCGGGAAACACCCCTTCGGGCCATCCGTAGGCACGGGGAAGGGGACGCCCCGCACCTACGGAATCCAGGACCTGCCCCGGCTCCCGTGTGAGTGGAGCCGGGGCAGGTCCGTGCTCGCTCCCGTGTGAGTGGAGCCCGGGCAGGTCCGTGCTCGCTCCCGTGTGAGTGGAGCCGGGGCAGGTCCGCGCTCGCTCCCGCGTGAGTGGAGCCGGGGCAGGCCCGCTCCCGGTCCCGCGTCAGCGGAGCCAGGGCAGGTCCGCGCCCGCTTCGGTCGGCTGGAGTCCCTCGGCGATGATCCGCATGATCTCGCCGAGGGACTTCTGCTGTTCCGGGGTGAGCCGGTCGAAGACCGCCTGGCGCACGGCCTCGACATGGCCCGGCGCGGTCCGCCGCAGCACCTCGTAGCCCTCCTCCGTCAGCACGGCGAACTGGCCCCGCTTGTCGTCGGGGCAGTCCTCGCGGCGCACCCAGCCGTTCTTCTCCAGGCGCGCGATGGCGTGCGAGAGACGGGAGCGGGTGATCTTCGCCAGCATCGCCAGCTCGGTCATCCGCAGCCGCCGCCGCGGCGCCTCGGCGAGCTTGACCAGGAGGCCGTAGTAGACGTGCGGCATGCCCGCGTCGCGCTGGAGCTGACGGTCGAGATGGTCGTCGAGGAGGGTGGCGCCCTCCATGAACGAGCGCCAGACGCGCTGCTCCTCGTCGGTGAGCCAGCGCGGTTCCTGGGGCTCCGCGGTGGAGCCGGTTGCCGGTGCGGATGCGGGTGCCTTCATGTGTTCCACTCTACGTGGCCCCTCCTTGAACTTTAAACAAATGGCCCGTACAGTTTTGTTAGGGAACCATGTTTTGGAAGGAGCCGCAGCATGTCGGCCGCCACCCAGGAGCGCATGCCCGCTCTGTACCTCAGCCACGGCGCCCCGCCCCTGGCGGACGACCCGGTCTGGCCCGGTGAGCTGGCCGCCTGGTCCGCCGAACTGCCCCGGCCCAAGGCGATCCTGATCGTCTCCGCCCACTGGGAGGAGGCCCCGCTCGCCCTCGGCGCCACCGAGACCGTCCCGCTCGTCTACGACTTCTGGGGCTTCCCGGAGCACTACTACCGGGTGACGTACGAGGCTCCCGGCGCACCTGAGCTCGCCGAGTCCGTACGGAAGCTGCTGCGCGCCCCCGGCATGCCCGTCCAGGACGTCCCCGACCGCGGCCTCGACCACGGCGCGTACGTCCCGCTGGTCGAGATGTACCCGGAGGCCGACATCCCCGTCCTCCAGGTCTCCATGCCGACGCTCGACCCGGTCCGGCTCATGGAGATCGGCCGCAGGCTCGCCCCGCTGCGCGACGAGGGCGTGCTCATCGTCGGCTCCGGCTTCTTCACCCACAACCTGGCCGCGCTCCGGCAGGGCGGCACCCCCGCCTGGTCGGCCGAGTTCGACGACTGGGGCCGGCGGGCGCTGGAGGCGCGGGACGTGGACGCCTTGCTCGACTTCACCCGCACGTCGCCCGCCGGGCGGCTGGCCCACCCGCGCACCGAGCACTTCGCCCCGCTGTTCGTCACCATGGGCGCGGCCGACGCGGCCGGTGAGCTGGGCGCCCAGAAGTCGGTGATCGACGGCTTCTGGATGGGGCTGGCGAAGCGGTCCGTGCAGTTCGGCTGAGGCCCCCGGGTCTACAGCGGCTTCTCGTACCAGGCCACGTCCCAGTACCGCCCGAACTTGCGGCCGACCTCCCGGTACGTGCCGACGTGCCGGAAGCCGAAGCGCTCGTGCAGCCGGGCCGACGCCTCGTTCGGCTGTGCGATGCCCGCGTAGGCGCGGTGCAGGTCCTCGCCGGACAGGGCCTCGAAGAGCGCCTTGTAGAGAAGGGTGCCGATGCCCCGGCCGCCGGCGTCCGGGGCGACGTACACGGTCGTCTCCACGGAGGTCGCGTAGGCGGGCTTCGCCCGGAAGGGGCTGGATGTGGCGTAGCCCAGAATTCCCTGTGTGTCGCGGTCCACGGCAACCCTCAGGCGGTACGGCCCGTCTTCAGGGTGGGAGAGCAGCCAAGGGCGGCGCTCCTCCGGAGTGAAGATCACGGTGTCGAATGTGATCGCTGTCTCACGTACGTAGTGGTTGTAGAGGGCCGTGAGGGCTTCGAGGTCCTCCTCGACTCCCGGCCTGACCTGCACCTCTGTACGTTCCGACGGCATCTCGCCTCCCTGCGTGGCCGGACAGGGTACTGCATGATCAGAAAAATCGGGGGGCGGGTTGGGAATTCTGTCCTGATTCCAGTCGTTGTTTCCATCGGATGCAGGGCACCCGAGGAGAGTCCGGAGAGTCCCGGAGACGGAGTCCAGCGTCCGAAGGACCACCCGCTGACCTCACCATCGCAAGGGAGCACGCATGGCAACCCGTGCCGTCGCCCGTCGTCAGTCCGCCACCGGCGAGACGGTCGACGCGGCAAGCAGTGTTCGCGCCCATGGCGGCGAGATCGCCGACCGCGACCTGGTCGGCATGTACCTCGACGAGATCGCGCGCACACCGCTGCTCGACGCCGCCAAGGAAGTCGAGCTGTCCCAGGTCATCGAGGCGGGTGTGTTCGCGCGGCAGGTCCTCGACGGGTACGAGGAGACCAAGGCGGACGCCACCCGCGAGGAGCTGGAAGCCCTGGTCGCCGACGCGGAGCGGGCCAAGGACGTCTTCATCCGCTCCAACCTCCGCCTGGTCGTCGCCGTGGCCCGCCGCTACCCCCGCAGCGGCCTGCCGCTGCTGGACCTGATCCAGGAGGGCAACGCCGGCCTGGTCCGCGCGGTCGAGAAGTTCGACTACCGCAAGGGCTTCAAGTTCTCCACGTACGCCACGTGGTGGATCCGCCAGGCCATCACCCGCTCGATAGCCGACCAGTCCCGCACGATCCGCCTGCCCGTCCACCTCGTGGAGGAGCTCGGCCGGATCCGCCGTGTGCAGCGCGAGTTCAACCGTGAGCACGGCCGGGACCCGGAGCCCGCGGAGATCGCCGCCGAGCTCGGCTCGACGCCGGAGCGCGTCACCGACGTGCTGGACTGGGCCCGCGACCCGGTCTCGCTGAACATGTCGGTGGACGACGAGGGCGAGACCCAGTTCGGCGACCTCCTGGAGGACACCTCGGCGGTGTCGCCCGAGCAGTCGGTGCTCACGCTGCTGCGCAGCGAGGAGCTCGACGACCTCATCGGCCGCCTCGACCAGCGCACGGCCTCCATCATCAAGATGCGCTACGGCATCGAGGACGGCCGCGAGCGCACGCTGACCGAGGTCGGCAAGGAGCACGGCCTGACCCGCGAGCGCATCCGGCAGATCGAGAAGCACGCACTGCTGGAGCTGAAGAAGCTGGCCCGCAGCACGGGGTTCGACGCGGCGGCGTGACGTCGGCGAGCACGGTGAGCGTCCGGGCGCACCGCTCGTGCCCATGGCCTGTGGGTGACGGGCAGTGTACGCCCGGTGGCGACCGCGTACGCCGGGTGGCGAAAGACCGCGCAAACATGGCGTTGTAACGCCGCTTCAACCCGCAGGGCTCCGGGAACAAGACTTCCGGGCCCACCAGTTCGGGCCCGGGGCCACGCCCCTGGCCCCTCAGAGCCAAGTCCCGTCGCACTCCCCCCGGCGCCGGGACTCTCCCAAGGCCGGGCTTCGGCGTCCCTCCCCCCGGGCGCCGGGGCCCGGCTCTCTTCGTGCCGGGAGTCCTCGCCGGCGGAGTGCTGGTCACGACGGAGTGCTGGTCACGGGCAGAGTGCTGGAGGGCGGGCCACCCCGTACCTGAACCACGGGGTGGCCCGCCAGATGGCAGATTGTGTCACATGGGCATAGCCTGCAGGGCGTGAGCAGCACCACCCCGACCCCGCCGCAGGCCTCGCTGACCGAGCGGCGGAAGGCCGAGACGCGGATGGAGATCGCCCGGGCGGCGGCCGGTCTCTTCGTACGGCACGGCCTGCGCGCCACCCGCGCGGAGGACATCGCCCAGGCCGCGGGCATCGCCCCGCGGACGTTCTACCGGTACTTCGCGACCAAGGAGGAGGCCGTCGCCCCGCTCTACGCGGCCGGCGCGCAGCGCTGGGTGGCGGCGGTACGGGCGGCTCCCGCCGACGCGGGCGTGCTCCAGGCCCTGGAGGAGGGGGTGCGCCACACCCTCACGCCGGGGGTCGGCGTCTCGGCGTCCTCCTGGGAGTGGGTCCGCACACTCCTGCGCCTGGCCGAGGCGAACCCCTCCCTGCGCAGGGTGTGGGCGGAGGTGTGCCAGGACTCGGAACGCCTGCTGGGGGAGGTCCTGGTGGAACGGGTGACACGTGTCGGGACGGCCGGGGGTTCTGCGCGTGCCCTCGGTGACGACAACGTTGCCCGGACGCTGGAGGCGGGGGTCGGCGTGCCGCGATCCGGGGCTCGCGCGTCGGAGACTGGGGCCGGCGTGCCGCGATCCGGGGCTCGCGCGTCGGAGACTGGGGCCGGCGTGCCGCGATCCGGGGCTCGCGCGTCGGAGACTGGGGCCGGCGTGCCGGGTTCCGGGGCCCCCGCCCCGGAAGCCGGGGGCGCCATGCCGCGCCCAGGTGCCCCCACCCCGCGACCTGGCGCCACCGTGCCCGAACCGCGCTTCGCCGCCGCCGTCGCGAGTGCCGCCGTGCGGGCCGCGCTGGAGGGCTGGGCCGAGGGGGACGGGCCCGTGGAGGGCCCGGGGAGCCCGGCGGAACTGGCGCTGCGCAACCTCGCGGCGCTACGGGACTTCCCGTGGGGGCCGTGACGCGGGAAGTCGGGCCGTGACGCCGCGGGTCAGGCAGGTCATGCCCCGTCGGTGGTTCCCCCCGCCGCCCTGCTCAGCCGGGCCCCCAGCTCCCGTACGGCCGTCACGAGTTCCTCCGGTCGGCGGACCGTGAAGTCGCACTCCAGCATCGCGAGGCGGAACGCCACCCACTGCACGGCGTCCCCGACGGAACCCCGCAGGCGGCTGCTGCTCTCGTCCAGCGGCTCGGGCGTGCCCAGCCACCTCGGCAGCCGAGCGGCGACGACGTCGGCGGGCGCGGCGAACTCGACCTCGAAGTCGTAGGACTCCTGGTGCCGCTGCATCGACTGCCGCAGGTACTCCGCCGCACTCCCCGTCGGCAGCTCGCGCGGCATGAACCGCGCCCCGGTGGCGAACGGTTCGCTCACCCGGTCGACGCGGAACGTGCGCCAGTCGTCCCGGTCGATGTCGTACGCCACCAGGTACCAGCGCCGCCCCGTCGACACCAGCCGGTACGGCTCGGTCAGACGCCGCGACTCGGTGCCGTCCGCCGCCCGGTAGGCGAACCGCAGCCGCTCGTGCCCGGCCACCGTCGAGGCCATGACGGTCAGCGTCTCGGGCGCGATGCTCGGCCCGTCCCCGCTGGTCAGCGGGGTCGTCGCGGCCTGAAGTGTGGTCACGCGGTGGCGCAGCCGGCCGGGCAGCACCTGCTCCAGCTTGGCCAGCGCCCGTACCGACGCCTCGTCCAGGCCCTCCACGGCGTGCCCGGCCCCGGCGCGCAGCCCGACCGCGATGGCCACCGCCTCCTCGTCGTCCAGGACGAGCGGCGGCATGGCCTTGCCCGCGACCAGCCGGTAGCCGCCGTCGGCGCCCTTGGTGGCCTGCACGGGGTAGCCCAGCTCACGCAGCCGGTCGATGTCGCGCCGGACCGTGCGGCGGGAGACCCCGAGCCGGTCGGCGAGCTCGCCGCCGGGCCATTCGCGGGGCGTCTGGAGGAGGGAGAGGAGCGTCAGCAGCCGGGCCGGTGTGTCCGTCGTCATACCGATGAGGATGCCGTACGAGTAGGACATGATCTGACCTAATGGCACCCTAGCTTCGAGGTATGACCTCCACCGAGCAGACCCTCAGTACCACCGCGGGCGGCGGCACGGACCGCCGTCGCTGGTTCGCCCTCGCGATCGTGATGACCGCGGCCTTCATGGACCTCGTCGACGTCACGATCGTCAACATCGCCATCCCGTCGATCCAGCGGGAGGAGGGCGCCTCCTTCAGCCAGATCCAGTGGATCACCGCCGGATACGCCCTCGCGTTCGCCGCCGGGCTCATCACCGGCGGGCGGCTCGGCGACATCCACGGCCGCAAGCGGATCTTCCTCGTCGGTATCGGCGGCTTCACCGTGGCCTCCGCGCTCTGCGGCCTCGCGGTGAACCCGGAGATGCTGGTCGCCGCCCGCTTCCTGCAGGGCGGCATGGCGGCGCTGATGGTGCCGCAGGTGCTGTCGATCGTGCACGCGACCTTCCCGGCGCACGAGCGGGGCAAGGTCTTCGGGCTGTTCGGGGCGGTCGTCGGACTCGGCGCGGTGTCCGGTCCGCTGCTGGGCGCGCTGCTGACCGAGTGGAACCTGTTCGGGTGGGGCTGGCGCTCGATCTTCCTGATCAACCTGCCCGTAGGGGTCGCCGGGCTGATCCTCGGCGGCCGTTTCATCACCGAGTCCAAGGCGCCGCGGGCCCTGAAGCTGGACCTGGTGGGCGTCGCGCTCGTGACGCTGGGCCTGCTGATGCTGCTCTACCCGCTGATCCGCGGCCGCGAGCTGGGCTGGCCGGTGTGGGGGTACGGGTCGATGGCCGGCGCGCTCGTCGTCCTCGCGGCGCTGGTGGCGTACGAGCGGCGCAAGAGCGCACGGGACGGCTCCCCGCTGGTCGAGCTGTCGCTGTTCCGGGTCAAGAGCTTCGCGGCGGGGATCGCCGTGCAGACCGTCTTCGGTGTCGGGCTCGGCGTGTTCTTCCTGGTGTGGACGCTGTACATGCAGGTCGGGCTGGGCTGGAGCCCGCTGAAGGCCGGGCTGACCGGGGTGCCGTTCTCGATCGCGGTCTCCGTGGCCGCCGGGATGTCGGTGCAGAAGCTGGTGCCGCGCTTCGGGCGCAAGGTGCTCCAGGCAGGCGCGCTGGTCATGGCGGCCGGGGTGCTGCTCTACGTCTGGGAGTCCGCGCACTACGGCCTCGCCGTGACCCCGTGGCAGATGGCCCTGCCGCTCGTCGTGATGGGCGTCGGCATGGGCCTGATCGTGGCACCGCTGACCGACGCGATCCTCTCCGAGGTGCCGCGCGAGCACGCCGGTTCGGCGTCGGGGCTGATCAACACCGTGCAGCAGATGGGCAACGCGCTCGGGCTGGGGCTGGTCTCGGTGGTCTTCTTCGGCACGATCTCCGAGCACCTGCGGCCGGAACAGGTGGGTCCGGCCTTCGCGGACGCCTTCCGGAACGCGCTGGGCTGGGTGGCCGTGGTGATGGTCGCCATCTTCCTGCTGATGTTCGCGCTGCCGAAGCGGCCCGCGCAGCACGTCGAGGGGGAGCAGGCACCGGCTGGGCATCAGGAACCGGCGCTGGTCTGACGACGGGGGAACGGGCCGGCACCGCAGGGTGCCGGCCCGTCTGCGTTTCCGATCACGCCCGATTGGGTCCGAACCTGTTTACTTTGCGGAAATCTCGGCGTAGCCTCCCGCTGAAACCACACGTTCGGGCACGAGGCGGAGGCGAACAGACATGTACGCACCGGAACGGCAGCAGGAGATCCTCCGGCTCGCCCGTGACGGCGGCCGAGTGGATGTCGTGTCGCTGGCCGAGGAGTTCCAGGTGACGGCGGAGACGATCCGCCGGGATCTGAAGGCCCTCGACCGCGCCGGACTCGTCCGCCGGGTGCACGGCGGGGCCATCCCGGTCGGGCGCCTCGACTTCGAGCCGGACATCGCCGAGCGGGAGTCGACCGCGGCCGACGAGAAGGACCGTATCGCCAAGGCGGCCCTCGCGGAGCTGCCGAGCGAGGGCACGATGATCCTCGACGCCGGCACGACGGTGGCCCGGATGGCCGCCGCCCTCCCGCTGGAGGCCTCGCTCACCGTCGTCACGCACAGCCTGCCCATCGCGGCCCGCCTCGCCGACCACCCCGGCATCCAGCTCCACCTCATCGGGGGGCGCGTACGGCACCGCACGCGCGCCGCCGTGGACGCCTGGGCGCTGCGGGCCTACGGCGAGATCCGCGCCGACGTGCTGTTCGTGGCCGCCAACGGCTTCTCCGCCGAGCACGGCCTGACCACCCCCGACCTCGCCGAGGCCGCCGTGAAGCGCGCGGCTGTGGCCGCCGCCCGCCGCGTGGTGCTGCTCGCCGACTCCTCCAAGCACGGCCAGGAGCACTTCGCCCGCTTCGGCGACCTGAGCGATGTGGACCTGCTGATCACCGACAGCGGGCTGAGCCCCGAAGACGCCGTCGCGATCGAGCGCGGCGGCACGGAAGTAGTGCGCGCATGATCCTCACCGTCACCCCCAACCCGTCCCTGGACCGCACCTACGAGGTGCCGTCCCTCGACCGCGGCGAGGTCATCCGCGCCACCGGCGAGCGGATGGACCCGGGCGGCAAGGGCGTGAACGTCTCGCGCGCGGTCGCCGCGGCCGGGCAGCGCACGGTGGCGGTCCTGCCCCTGGGCGGCGCCCCGGGCGCACTCGTCGCCGACCTGCTCGACGCGCAGGGCATCGAGGTCGCGCCGGTCCCCGTCGCCGGAGCCACCCGCTCCAACATCGCCCTCGCCGAGGCCGACGGCGTCCTGACGAAGATCAACGCGCCCGGTCCGGAACTGTCCGAGGCCGAGCGGGAACTGCTCCTGGAGACCGTACGGCAGCAGTCCGGCGAGGCCTCCTGGATCGCCTGCTGCGGCAGCCTCCCGCGCGGCCTCGCCCCCTCCTGGTACGCCGAACTGGTCGCCCGCACGCACGCCGCCGGGGCGCGGATCGCCCTGGACACCTCAGGGCCCGCGCTGCTCGCGGCCCTGCGCGAGCGGCCCGACGTGGTCAAGCCGAACGCCGAGGAACTCGCGGAGGCCGTCGGCCGCCCCCTCGCCACCGTCGGCGACGCCGTGAAGGCGGCCGAGGAACTGCGCGAGAGGGGCGCCCGGGCCGTCCTCGCGAGCCTCGGCGCGGACGGACAGCTGCTGGTGTCCGACGAGGGCACCTGGTTCGGCAGCGCCCGGGTGGCCGCCGTCCGCAGCAACGTGGGCGCCGGCGACTCCTCCCTCGCCGGTTTCCTGATCGCCGGCGGCAGCGGCCCCGAGGCCCTCGCCTCCGCGGTCGCCCATGGCGCGGCGGCCGTCCAGCTGCCCGGCAGTGTCATGCCCAAGCCCGGTGACCTGGACCCGGCCGCGGTGACGGTCACGGCGGACATCCCGGCGGACCGCGTGTTGAAGGAGCCGGTGTCATGACGTACTTCGAGCTGCCCGGACCGGCCCGTGAGCGGCGAGTCTCCCCGTTACTCCCCGCCCGCACCCCCGCCTCCGCCCCCACCCCCGTCACCCCCCACCGCACCCCCGTCCCCACCCCCGCCCACCCCACTGACCGGGCGATACGCGTGCTAAGGAGCCCGCGATGAGCGACATGATCACCGCGGACCTGGTCGATCTCGACCTGTCCGCCGACACCAAGGAAGCGGCGGCGCGATCCCTCGCCGAGCGCATGGTGGCCCTGGGCCGGGTGACCGACCTGGACGGCTTCCTCGCCGACGTGGCCGCCCGCGAAGCCCAGATGCCGACCGGCCTCGACGGCGGCATCGGCATCCCGCACTGCCGCAGCGAGCACGTCACCGAGCCGACGCTCGCCTTCGGGCGCAGCGCGGCCGGCATCGACTTCGGCGCCGCGGACGGCCCCGCCGACCTGATCTTCCTGATCGCCGCGCCGGCCGGCGCCGACGACGCCCACCTGACGATCCTGTCGTCCCTGGCCCGGCAGCTGATGAACAGCGAGTTCACCGACGCCCTGCGCGCGGTGGACGACGCGGCGGCCGCGGCGGCGCTGATCCGCGGCGACGAACCCGACGCACCCGCCGAAGCGGGGGCCGAAGACACCGTGGCGTCGGCGGGAGCGGCCTCTTCCGCCGCCGCCACGGTCACCGACGACGCCACGGCCGGTGGTGACGGCACGGCCGGTGGTGACGGCACGGCCGGTGGCGAGGAGCGCCCCTTCCGGATCGTCGCCGTCACCTCCTGCCCCACCGGCATCGCCCACACCTACATGGCGGCCGAGTCGCTGGAGAACGCCGGCCGCGAGGCGGGCGTCGAGATCACCGTCGAGCCCCAGGGCTCGGCCGGCTTCACCCGCCTCGACCCGCAGGTCATCGCGGCGGCCGACGCCGTGATCTTCGCCCACGACGTGCCCGTACGGGAGAAGGAACGCTTCGCCGGCAAGCCGACCGTCGACGTCGGCGTGAAGGCGGGCATCAACCGCCCCGCGGAACTCATCGCCGAGGTCCGCGAGAAGGCCGCCCGCGGCGAGGTCACCTCCGGCTCCGCCCCGGCCAGCCCCGTGGAGCGCTCCGGCGACTCCGGCGAGGGCTACGGCACCAAGCTGCGCAAGTGGCTGATGTCCGGTGTCAGTTACATGGTGCCGTTCGTCGCGGCGGGCGGTCTGCTCATCGCCCTCGGCTTCGCGATCGGCGGCTACAAGGTCGACAAGGCCCCGTCGGTGATGGAGCACTTCATCTGGACGCAGGCCGACAGCTGGGCGGCCCTGCTCTTCCAGATCGGCGGCGTCGCCTTCGGCTTCCTCGTCCCGGTCCTGGCCGGCTACATCGCCTACGGCATGGCCGACCGGCCCGGCCTCGTGCCCGGCTTCGTCGGCGGCTCGATCGCACTCACCATCAACGCCGGCTTCCTCGGCGGTCTCGCGGCCGGTCTGATCGCCGGCGGCGTGGTGATGGCGATCCAAAAGGTGAACATCCCGGCGGCGCTGCGCGGCATCATGCCGGTGGTGGTGATCCCGTTGATCTCCTCGGCGATCGTCGGGTTCCTGATGTTCGTCGTCATCGGCAAGCCCATCGCCGAGGCGCAGAAGGGCATGACCGACTGGCTGAACGGCCTGTCCGGCTCCAACGCCATCCTGCTCGGTGCCCTGCTCGGCCTGATGATGTGCTTCGACCTCGGCGGTCCCGTCAACAAGGTCGCCTACACCTTCGCCACCGCCGGTATCGCCGTCGCCAGCCCCAGTGACTCGGCGATGAAGATCATGGCCGCGGTGATGGCGGCCGGCATGGTCCCGCCGCTGGCGATGGCCCTGGCGACGACCGTGCGCAGCAAGCTCTTCAACCAGACCGAGCGCGAGAACGGCAAGGCGGCCTGGGTGCTCGGCGCCTCCTTCATCTCCGAAGGCGCGATCCCCTTCGCCGCGGCCGACCCGCTGCGCGTCATCCCCGCCTCGATGGCGGGCGGCGCGATCACCGGCGCCCTGTCGATGGCCTTCGGCGCCACCCTGCGCGCCCCGCACGGCGGCATCTTCGTGGTCCCGCTGATCGGCAACCCGTTCCTCTACCTGATCGCGATCGCCGCGGGCGTCTGCGTCACCACCGCCCTGGTGATCGTCCTGAAGGGCATGCGCAAGCAGGCCCCCGGCGTCACGCCGGCCTCCGGCGAGGGCGCCGCGGCCCAGGCGGCGGAGCAGAAGCAGCCGGTGGCGGCATAGGGAGCTGGGCCCCTTTGGGGCACTGTGATCCGTTCATGCCACCTGCGAGATAGATCACGAAAATCACGGCCCGGGACCGAAGTCCCGGGCCGTGGTGTCTACTGGGGCGCATGCCCGAGCACGTCTCCCGATGGCCCGAAGGCCACCCTCTCCCCGCCCTCCCGCAGCAGCGGCAGACGGGGCCCCGGTCGGAGTCCGTGGAGCTGACCTCCGAGGAGAGAGACGCTTTCACGGAACTGGTCCGGCAGCTCGGCGACAGAAGCGCCTAGGACCCGTTCAGGAGAGCTGCGCCGCCCGCCGCTCCATCGCCTCGCGCGCCGCGTCCTCGCTGGCGTACACCTCGCACATGTGCCGCCCGTCCGGCGTCGCCGTGTGCTCGACCTCCCAGAGGGAGATCTCCGCGCCGTCGCGCAGCAGGAACGCGTGCTCGTAGAGCGAGAAGCCCAGCCCCGCCCGGCCCGCGCGGCACGGGCGGCCGAAGGCCTGGGTGATCTGGTGACCGGACGCCGTGGCCAGCAGGGCCGCCGTGTCCGCGCCCGGCCGGTCCGCGTTCTCCGCCCGGCGCAGTAAACGGCGCGCGTGGTCCGCGGAGTCGTCCCGGGCGTAGGCGTGCCGCGGTGGGGCGACCGGGGACAGCTGCACCGTCACCGGCAGTTCGAAGTCAGGGGCGTCCGGGGGCAGCGGCAGCCGTGCGGTGGCGGCGCGCAGCTCCTCCTCGTCCACGTACACCTCGTGCTGCGGCTCGCTGCCCGGCGCCGTGTTGTGGACGAGCTCCCACAGGGTGAGTGCCGAGCCGTCGGCGAGCAGCCACGTGTGCCGGTACGTCTCCCGGTGCAGGCCCGCGCTGTGGTGCGCGGAGTGCAGCGAACCGTCGTGCGCCAGCGCGCAGTCCAGCAGCCTTATCGTCTCGTCCGGCAACTCGAAGGAGTTCAGGGCACGGCCGAGGAGTCGCGCGAGGTGCTCCTCCGGAGACTCGGGCGAGTCGTGGGGTTCGTACGCTGCCGTCTCGTACGGAACGCTCAAGGTTTCTCCCGGCGTTGCTGCATGTCACCTTGTGGGTGCATACCGTAGCCCCTCGGTCGGACATCATGTCCGGGAACCGAGAAAACGTACGTCCGGGAAAACGCGCGGGCCGCGCGAAAAGTTCCCGCGCGGCCCGGTCGGTCCGTCAGAATCCCCAGCTGGGGCCCTACTCGAAGTCGATCAGGAGGCGCTGTCCGCGACCCACTGGCTCCACGGCATGTTCCATCCATTGAGCCCGTTGTCCGGCGACACCGTCTTGTCGGGGGAGTTCTTCACGATCACCACGTCCCCGATGAGGGAGTTGTCGTAGAACCACTTGGCGGGCGTGTTGCCCCCGGCGCCCTGGACGTCCGCGAGGCCGACGCAGCCGTGGCTGGTGCCCTGGCGGCCGAAGGGCGGGTTGCCCTTGTTGTACCAGTAGTTGCCGTGGATGAAGGTGCCGGACGTCGTCAGGCGCATCGCGTGCGGCACGTCCGGGATGTCGTACTCGCCGCCCAGCCCGACCGTCCGGCTGTTCATCCGCGTCTGGACGAACTTCTCCGAGATCACCATCTGCCCGTTGTACGTGGTGTGCTGCGGGCTGCCCGCCGAGATCGGGATCGTCTTGATGGTCTTGCCGTCCCGCACGACCGTCATCGTCTGGGTGTTGGCGTCCACCGTGGAGACCTGTGCGCGCCCGACGGTGAAGGTGACCGTCTTCTTCTGCACGCCGTAGACGCCGTTCGCGCCCTCGACGCCGTCCAAGTCGATCTTCATCGTGACCTTGGAGCCGGCCTTCCAGTACTCCTCGGGCCGGAAGTCGAGCCGCTGCCCGTTGAACCAGTGCCCCACGACCTTCTGCCCGCTGCTGGACGTGACCGTGATGTGCGCCTGCACGGTCTTGCGGTCGGTGATGGCCTTGTCGAAGGTGAACGACACCGGCATGCCCACGCCGACCGTGGTGCCGTCGTCCGGCGTGTACGTCCCGATGAAGCTGTTCGCCGACGTCACCGTGGTGAAGATCGAGTTGGCCGCGGCCGTGCGGCCGTCCGCGTCCTTCGCGGTCGCCGATATCTGGTACTTCGTGCCGCGCTCCAGCTGCTCCTTCGGCTTCCACACCTTGCCGTCGGCGGAGACCGAGCCCGGCACGGCCTGCCCGCTGTCCGCCATCGTCATCTTCACGTCGGTCAGCTTCCCGTCGCTGACCTTCACGCCGGTGGTGTTGATGGAGGCGCCGGTCGAACCGTCCTTCGCCGAGATGGCGATCTTCGCGACGGACGTCTTGGTGGCGCCCTTGCCGCCCTTCTCGTCGTCCTTGGCGTTGGCGCTGCCACCGCAGGCGGTGAGCGTCAGGGCGCCGACCATCAGGGCGGCACAGGCCCCCAGTGTGCGCCGCGCTGCAATGTCCGGCGTTGTCACGGGCTGCTCCCAGTTCGTGTGATGTGCGAGATCCGCTCCAGTACGTGAGGGAAGAGGGGGCGGGCGGCCGGTCGGGTTCCGTCCGTGCGCGGTGAACGCCGTCACGTGACAGAACCGCGACAAAGTCCCGTTCCGCTGTCGATCCGCTGTGCGCCGCGAGCCGGTTCGGCGGGACCGGTGCAGTGGGGCCGGTTCCGCGGGGCCGGTTCAGTGGGGCCCGTACAACTCCGCGTACGACGGCCACGTCCCGCCCGGCCCGTCGACCGTCTCCGCGGCCCGCACCGCCCGCACGATCGCCCGGGTCACGACGTCCGCGCCGGCGGCGAGGACCTCGTTGAGGGCGAGCGGGTTCGCGGCGTCCAGGGCGCGGTCTCCCGTCGCCAGGGAGAACACCGTGTCCCCGTCGTTGAGGAGGTGCACTGGACGCACCGCGCGGGCGATTCCGTCATGGGCCGTACCGGCCAGCTTCTGCGCCTGCGCCTTCGTCAGGTCCGCGTCCGTCGCGACCACCGCGAGCGTGGTGTTGAGCGGGGGAGGAGCGCTCCGCGCGGCCGTCCCGGCCAGGCGCCGCCGCGCGGCCTCGTGGACCCGCGCCTCCGGATACTCCACCCGCCCCTGGAACAACTCCCCGTACAGCACCCCCGTCTCCGGATCCACCACCGATCCCGCCGCGTTGGCCACCACCAGCGCCGCCACCGTGATCCCCGAGCCGAGCACGGTGCTCGCGCTGCCGACGCCGCCCTTCACCACTCCGACCACCGCGCCCGTGCCGGCGCCCACGCACCCCTGTGCCACCGGCGCGCCGGCCTCGCTCGCCGCGGCGGCCTCGACCGCGGCCCGGCCGGTGGCCGCGTCCGGCCGGGCCCGGAAGTCGCCGCCCCGGCCCAGGTCGAAGACGCAGGCGGCGGGCACCACCGGCACCACATGCGCCGGGTCCGCCCCGACCCGGATCCCGCGCCCCCGTTCCTCCAGCCACGCCATCACCCCCGACGCAGCGTCCAGCCCGTACGCGCTGCCGCCGGTCAGCACGACCGCCTCGACCTTGCGCACCACGTTGCGTGGATCGAGCGCGTCCGTCTCCTTCGTGCCGGGACCGCCGCCGCGCACGTCCACGGCGGCCACGGCGCCGCCCTCCGGGGCGAGCACGACCGTGGTGCCGGTGAGCCAGCCGTCACCGGCGCGGGTCGCGTGCCCCACGCGCAGGCCGGAGACATCCGTCAGAGCGTCAACCAGAGCCTCAACTGTCATGGCGCACAGTCTTCTCCAGTCGCCCCGGCTCGCGGGCGCACCCAGGCATGCCACGTCGTCGGCCCGCCGCCCGCCCCGGGCCGGCGGCACGCTCATCCGGCCGGCGCCGCCGCCCCCTGCCCCGCGCTCCGCTCAGCCGGCCGGCGCCGCCGATCCCCTGACCCGCGCCCCGCGGACGGCCAGTGTCTCGCCCGCCGCCACCGACAGCGCGCAGACCACGCCCGCCGCGAACACCGCCCAGTCGCCCAGGAAGCTGCAGCAGATCACCAGCAGTGCCGTCGTCGGCAGTACCAGCTGCTGGGTGAAGCCCGCCTTGAAGTGGCGCGAGTGCAGAGCCCACAGCATCAGCAGATAGAGGGCCGTCGGCAGGGTCACGGCGGCCGAGGCCGCGAGCGTGGAGATGTGTGCCTTGCCGACCGTCTGCTCCACCGCGACCTCCAGTCCGGCGCCGATCGCGGCCGCCGAGGCGAAGACGAGGTAGTGCCCGTAGCCCCACAGGAACGCCTGCCGGTTGGAGCGCAGATGGCCGTGGACGGGCACCACGAAGTAGAGCCACCACGCGGCGAAGACGACCAGCAGACCGCCTGCCGCGATGGGGAGGAGCTCGCCCAGCGCGTCGTTCTCGTCGATGCCCGACTTCACCGCGATCGTCGCCGCGGCGATCGTCTCGCCCAGCACGATGATGGTGAACAGCCCGTACCGCTCGGCGATGTGGCGCGGATGCCAGGCCGTGGTGTATCCCCGCTCCGCGATCGGCGGCACGCACATCTCCAGCAGCGCCATCACCAGGAACCACCAGGGCCGGGCACCCTCCGGCAGGAACAGCAGCCCCAGCCAGCCGACCTGGCACAGCAGCACGCCGCCGGCGTAGCGCAGGGCGGTCGTGCGCTCCGGGCCCTCGCTGGAGCGGGCCGCCCGCAGCCACTGCGCCACCAGGGCGAGCCGCATGACGAGGTAGCCCAGCCAGACCACGAGGAACTCGTGCTCCTCGAACGCCCGCGAGACCCCCGCCGCGAGGACCAGCACACCCGCGATCTGCACCAGCGTGACGACCCGGTAGAGGACGTCGTCGTTGTCGTACGCCGAGGCGAACCATGTGAAGTTCATCCACGCCCACCACAGGGCGAAGAACACCATCGCGTAGTCGACGATCCCCTCGCCCGCGTGTCCCTCGGCCACCGAGTGCACCAGCTGGACGCCCGCCTGGGCGACGGCCACGACGAAGCACAGGTCGAAGAAGAGCTCCAGCGGCGAGGCCGTCCGATGCGCCTCGTCGCGGCCGCGGGCCCGGAGCCTGCGCAGGGGGCCCCGGCCGCCGGGAGCGCCGGAGGGGGCGGGCGGGGGAGTGGTGCCGGAGGTCATGATTCCCAGCACAACAGAAGGCGCGGGGTTTTTCTCCGCGACCGTACCCTGGACGCATGAGCACCGCCCCCGAATCCGAGCCGCGCGAGCCGAAGCCCGCGCTGGTCTTCGACGACCCGCTCGACCAGCAGTCCTCCGACGACACCGACCGGGGCTGGGGCGAGCGCACCGACTCCGGCGGCGGCGCCGCCGACCTCAGGCGCTTCCTCGACGAGAAGCCGCCCCACCACCTCTGAAGCAGCCGGGCGGCGCCCCGTGCCCGCGGCGTGATCCGAGCGACAGGACCTAGGACCGGTCGTGTCCCGCACCGCGCTGTGCGACCAGCGCGTCCCGGATCTCCTTGAGCACCTCCAGCTCGGTCACCTCGATGACCTCCTGCGTGCCCTCCTTGGCCTTCCGGCGGGCCTCCACCCGGGCCAGGTACTTCGCCATGGGCAGGACCATCAGGAAGTAGACGACCGCCGCGGTGATCACGAAGCTCAGTGTGGCACCGAGGACGGAGCCCCACAGGATCTGGATGCCCTGCTCGCCCTCGCACGTCGAGCTGAGGCACGAACTGTAGTGGTCGAGGTTCTTGGTCCCGATGGCGCCGACGACCGGGTTGATGATCCCCTTCACCACGGCGTTGACGATGTTGGTGAAGGCGGCGCCGATCACCACCGCCACCGCCAGATCGACGACGTTCCCGCGCATCAGGAAGGCCTTGAAGCCCTCCCAGACACTCGGATCCTTCTTCTCGCTCACCTCGGGGCCTCTCCTCGCACAAGCAGCTTGTGGAACAAAACGCTCCGCAACCTACGTCAACACTGCGCCGAACTGAGCACCTGGGTCCCTCGAACGAGGGACTTGACGGGACCGTGCACAAGCCGATCACCACAACGTCACCGCCAGGCGCGCCGTGGCACTCGCGCCGGCCAGCCGGGCGGCGGTGGCGCGCGGCACCGAGAGCACGACCAGCGCACCGCCGTCGGAAGCGCCCTCCAGGGGCTCCGGCACCTTGGTCACCCTGGCCCCGCGCGCGACCACCCGGGCGTCGCCGCCCGTCACCGTCTCCTCGGCGGCGATGACGTCGACCCGGTCGCCGGGCCGCAGCAGCCGTACGGTGGCCGCGTCGGCGATCCGGACCGGGGCCGTCACCGCCCCCGCGGCGCGGCGTGGGGGCGCGGGCCGCTCACCGGACGGCACCGTGGTCGTGTGCGCGGGCGGGCGGGTCCGGGGATGCCCGCGGGCTCCCTCGGCGTCACGCGGCCCCGCCGCCACGAGTGCGGTCGCGGTGACCGCGAGCCCGACGGCCAGGGCCCGGCGCCGGTGCCGGGTGAGCCGGCCGGAGCGGCAGCGCCCGCCCACCCGTACCGGATCGAATCGCGGCACCTCGCGGGTCGCGGGCACCTCGGCCCCGGGCGGGCACGCGGGGAGGGACCACGAGGGAGACGAGGGCACGTACGAGGACCGAGCGAGGGACACGGAGACCACCACCTGCGACGAGGGACCGGCTTGCGCTCCCCACGATGAGGCTTCGCCGGCCCGGCCGCTCAGGCCTGTGGACGTACCGCCGCCCTGTGGACAACTCCCTCACCCGAACGGCAACTTCCGCTCCCTCGCCCCAACGGCGACTCCCGCTCCCTCACCCGAACCGCGGCCTCGCCGCCACTTCCCACCCGCAGAGCCCTACGGCAGCGCGAACCCCGGATCCATCCCGCCCAGCGCGCTCACGCACAGGCAGTCCCGTTCGTCCACCTCCGGCAGCCCGGCCACCGCGTCGAACAGCACCCCGCGCAACCGGTCCACGTTCGCCGAGAACACCCGCAGCACCTCGTCGTGCGAGACGCCCTCCCCGGTCTCGGCCCCCGCGTCGAGGTCGGTGACCAGGGTCAGGGACGTGTAGCAGAGCTCCAGCTCACGGGCGAGCGCCGCCTCGGGGTGGCCCGTCATGCCCACCACCGACCAGCCCTGCGCCTGGTGCCACAACGATTCGGCACGGGTGGAGAAGCGCGGCCCCTCGACCACGACCAGCGTGCCGCCGTCCACCGGCTCCCAGTCCCGGCCGCGCGCCGCCTTCAGCGCGACGGCCCGCCCGGCGGGGCAGTAGGGGTCGGCCAGCGACACGTGCACCACGTTCGGCACCGACCCGTCGGGCAGCGGCAGCCCGTCGAAGTAGGTGTTGGCGCGGGACTTCGTGCGGTCGACCAGCTGGTCCGGCACCAGGAGCGTGCCCGGCCCGTACTCGGGACGCAGACCGCCCACCGCGCAGGGGGCGAGCACCTGGCGCACGCCGACGGACCGCAGCGCCCACAGGTTGGCCCGGTAGTTGATCCGGTGCGGAGGCAGGTGGTGGCCCCGTCCGTGCCGCGGCAGGAAGGCGACTCGCCGGCCGGCGACCTCGCCGAGGAAGAGGGAGTCGCTGGGCGGTCCGTACGGGGTGTCGACCTGGATCTCGGTCACGTCGTCGAGGAAGGAGTAGAACCCCGAGCCGCCGATGACACCGATCCCGGCGCCCTCCACGTCCGGCCCGCCGCCGGTGCCCGCTCCGCCACCCGCGTTCGCCCTGCCCGCTCCGCCACCCGCGTTCACCGTGCTCGCCCCGCCACCCGCGTTCGCCTTGTTCGCCATGCCCGCACCATAACCGCATGCGGAAACGCCGAGGACCCTGCCGCCGGAAGGGCGACAGGGTCCCGCAGAGATCAGGCGTTACGCGGCGGTGGTGCTGCTGCTCGTGGAGCTGCTGCCCGCACTCGACGAGGAGCTCGACGAGCTCGACGAGTCGGAGGAGGACGACGAGGAGGAGCTCGATGACTTCGACGCCGGCGAGCTGCTCGACGAGGAGCCGCGGCTGTCGTTCCGGTAGAAGCCGGAGCCCTTGAAGACAATGCCGACCGCCGAGAACACCTTCTTCAGGCGGCCCTTGCAGCTGGGGCACTCGGTCAGGGCGTCGTCGGTGAACTTCTGCACCGCCTCGAGGCCCTCGCCGCACTCGGTGCACTGGTACTGGTAGGTGGGCACTGTCTTCCTCCTGGCACTCTCACTCGATGAGTGCTAACGACGGTCCATCTTGACGTATTCCGGCCGTTCAGTCCACTGCCACCGGCACGCGGTGACCCACGCCACGTGCGACGGTCCGGCCGTGGGCCCTCGGGGACAGCCGGGAACGCAGGGCCAGGAGGGTCGCCAGGGCGAGCACCGTGCCGCCCATCGGCACCAGGAAACCGGCGCCGTCCCGGAAGCGGTCCTCCAGCTGTCCGGCGACGGTGACGGCGGCGGCCTGGCCCAGTGCCACCGCGCCGGTCAGCCAGGTGAAGGCCTCGGTGCGGGCACCGGCCGGGACCAGGCTCTCGACCAGGGTGTAGCCGGTGATCAGGGCGGGCGCGATGCACATGCCGACCAGCAGGCCGAGGCCGGCCAGGACCAGGACCGAGTGGGCGGCCCACAGGCCCGACGCCGTGAGGGCGAGCGCCGTGTAGCCGATGACCAGGCGCCGCTGCGGGGCCGCCTTCCAGGCGATCGCGCCGCAGACGATCCCGGACAGCATGTTGCCCGCGGCGAAGACGCCGTACAGGACGCCGTTCAGGCCCGGCTCGCCGATCGACTCGGTGAACGCGGCCAGGGAGACCTGCATCCCGCCGAAGACCGTGCCGATGCCGAGGAAGGTCACGATCAGCACGCGCACCCCGGGAACGCGCAGCGCGGAAGCGTGCTCCACGCGCGCGTGCCCGCCGCCCGACACCGAGGGCTGGGTGCTCTTCTGCGCGGCGAACAGCAGACCGCCGATCAGGGTCAGCGAGGCCTCCGTCACCAGGCCGGCGGCCGGGTCGACGGCCGTGCACAGGGCGGTGGCCAGCAGCGGTCCGACGACGAAGGTCAGCTCGTCCGTGACGGACTCGAAGGCCGCCGCGGTGGTCATGAGCGGCGAGTCCTTGAGCGTGACGCCCCAGCGGGCCCGCACCATGGGGCCGATCTGCGGCACCGAGGCGCCGGTCGGGACGGCCGCGACGAAGACGGCCCACAGGGGGGCGTCGGACAACGCGAGCGTGGTCAGGGTCAGCCCGGACAGCGCGTGCAGCAGCACCCCGGGGATCAGTACGGCACGCTGCCCGTAGCGGTCGGCGAGGCGGCCGCTGTAGGGGGCGAACAGCGCCATGGAGACGCCGGTGACGGCAGCGGCGGCGCCCGCCGCTCCGTAGGAGCCGGTGGTGTGCTGCACCAGCAGCACGATGGAGATCGTCAGCATCGCGAACGGCTGGCGTGCCGCGAAACCGGGGAGCAGGAACGTCCAGGCGCCGCGGGTGCGCAGCAGCCGTCCGTATCCCGGGCGGGCGGAAGCCGTCGAGTTCTTCGAGGTCATCGAGTTCTTCGACTTCTTCGAGGTGACCGTGGACGCCACGGCCCGTGCCTTTCTGCCGCCTGGTAGCGCGGCCCGGTCAGCGGGCGGCGCCGAGAGCTGTCCTCTTGCGCGGAACTGCGGTAGATGCCGGGGCCCGGTGAGGAGGGGCGACCCGACCGCCATACGGTCGCGCCAGCTCTGCGTCAGGCAGAGGTGGTTCGATCTGGGTAGGCCTTCATCGTACAGGGATCACGTGCCGGTGCACCTGTGAAAGAGAGCACCGGCAACCCGCTCGCCTTACAAACACAAACGGCGCGAAACGCCTCTCAGCGGCTCGCCCCGTCCGTGCCCAGCCAGCCGGCCAGCTTGCCGCCGTGCCCGACCGCCCGCAGCCGGCTCTCGGTCGCGTCCCGGACGGGGTCCGTGGCGACCACGAGGAGCTCGTCCCCCCGCTGCAATATCGTCGTCGGCAGCGGGACGAAGGACTCGCCGCCGCGCACGATGAGCGTGACGGCGGCGCCGTGCGGCAGGCGCAGTTCGGCCACCTCCACGCCGTGCATCTTCGACTCCTGGGGGATCGCCACGGACAGCAGGTGCCCGCGCAGCCGCTCCAGCGGGGCCGACTCGATGCCGAGGTCGGCGGCCTCCGAGCCGTCGCCGAGGCGCAGTTTGCGGCCCAGCCACGGCAGTGTCGGCCCCTGGACCAGGGTGTAGACGACGACCAGGACGAAGACGATGTTGAAGATCCGGCGGCTGGCGTCGACGCCCTCCACCATGGGGATGGTCGCCAGGATGATGGGCACCGCCCCGCGCAGCCCCGCCCAGGACATCAGCGTCTGCTCCTGCCACGGCACCCGGAACGGCGTCAGGCAGAGCACCACGCTCAGCGGACGCGCCACCATGGTCAGCACGAGCCCGATGACCAGCGCGGGCACGATGTCGTCGCCCAGTTCGTGCGGCGTGACCAGCAGTCCGAGCAGGACGAACATGCCGATCTGGGCCATCCAGCCGAGCCCGTCGGCGAACCCGCGCGTGGCGGGCCAGTGCGGCAGCCGCGCGTTGCCCATCACCATCGCGGCGAGATACACCGCGAGGAAGCCGCTGCCGTGCGCCAGCGCGCCCGCCGCGTACGCCACCACGGCGATCGCCATGACCGCGATCGGGTAGAGGCCGGAGGCGGGCAGCGCCACGTGCCGCAGACCCCAGGCGCCGAGCCAGCCCACCGCGAGACCGATCGCCGCGCCGATCGCCAGCTCCAGCAGGATCACGCCCAGCAGCACGTACCAGTGGTCGACCGGGCCCGCCGTGGACAGCGAGACCACGAGGATGACCACCGGGGCGTCGTTGAAGCCGGACTCCGCCTCCAGCGTGCCCGTCACGCGCGCGGGCAGGGGGATCTTCCGCAGCACGGAGAACACGGCCGCCGCGTCGGTCGAGGAGACGACCGCACCGATGATGAGCGCCTGCCGCCACTCCAGGCCGATCAGGTAGTGGGCGGCCGACGCCGTGATGCCCACGCTCACCGCGACACCGGCCAGCGCCAGTGCCGTGGCGGCCGGCAGGGCCGGCTTGATCTCCTTCCACTTCGTGCCCAGACCGCCCTCGGCCAGGATCACGACCAGGGCCGCGTACCCGATGACCTGGGTCAGCTCGGCGTTGTCGAAGTGGATGTCCCCGATGCCGTCCTGGCCCATGGCGACGCCTATGCCCAGGTAGACGAGCAGGCTGGGGAGCCCGCTGCGCGAGGAGATCCGTACCGCTGCGACGGCGACGAGCAGGACGAGCGAGCAGACGAGCAGGAGCTGGTTGAGGTGGTGAACAGTCAGCGGCCGAATCCTTCCCTGGCCCTCGCGCACACGCGGGGGCTCACGTACATCGCACATGAAGCTGTGGCGCACCGCGCCAACTACTTCGTTACCTTACCTAACTCTTGACGATTTCTTGACGCTTCGGAGGGCAAGATCGAACGTCCGTCCGTGCCGGTTCCCGACTCCGCGTCAAGGGGCGCAAGGCCCTGCGCCTATCGTTGCTCCAGCGCTCAGTTAAAAGCACAGCCGAACCTGCCGCTCGCGTTAGGACAGCAAGGACAGCGATGCCCCCGAACACCACCGCCTCCACGGGTCAGCAGCCCGGCAAGTCCGGCAGGAGAAAAGGGCGCAAAGCCCGCCTGATCGTCCTCGTCCTGGTGCTGGCCCTCATCGGGGGCGTCGCCTTCGGGGCCTACTGGTCCATCAGCACCGTCCGGGCCTCCTTCCCGCAGACCAAGGGCACCCTCACGCTGGAGGGCCTCTCGGGACCCGTCGAGGTCAAACGCGACAACTACGGCATCCCGCAGATCTACGCCAACTCGGACGCGGACCTGTTCATGGCGCAGGGCTTCGTCCAGGCGCAGGACCGGTTCTACGAGATGGACGTACGCCGTCACATGGCCGCCGGGCGCCTGTCGGAGATGTTCGGCAAGAGCCAGGTCGACAACGACGAGTTCCTGCGCACCCTGGGCTGGGCCCGGATCGCCAAGGAGGAGTACGACACCAAGCTGTCGGACGCCTCGAAGAAGTACCTCCAGGCCTACTCCAAGGGAGTCAACGCCTACCTCCAGGGCAAGGAGGGCAAGGACATCTCCCTGGAGTACGCGGCGCTCGGCTTCACCAACGACTACAAGCCGCAAGCCTGGACCCCGGTCGACTCGGTCTCCTGGCTGAAGGCGATGGCCTGGGACCTGCGCGGCAACATGCAGGACGAGATCGACCGCGCCCTGCTGACCAGCCGCCTCGGCCCGAAGCAGATCGCCGACCTGTACCCGCAGTACCCGTACAGCCGGAACAAGGCGATCGTGCAGGAGGGCCAGTACAGCGAGCTGACGGGAGCGTTCGAACAGGGCGGCACGAGCGGCACGTCCGGTACCTCCGGCACGAGCGGGACCGGCGGCACCTCCGCCGGCGCCGCGGGCACCCAGGGCACCGCTTCCGGCGCGTCCGGCACGAGCGGCACCGCCTCGGGCACCTCGGGCCTGGACAGCCAGCTCGGCGGCCTCACCAGAGTCCTGGACGACCTCCCGCCGGCCGTCGGCGTGAACGGCGACGGCATCGGCTCCAACTCCTGGGTGGTCAGCGGGAAGCACACCATCACCGGCAAGCCGCTGCTGGCCAACGACCCGCACCTGTCGCCCTCGCTGCCGTCGGTCTGGTACCAGATGGGCCTGCACTGCCGCAGCGTCTCCAGCACCTGCCAGTACGACGTCACGGGCTACACCTTCGCCGGCATGCCCGGCGTGATAATCGGTCACAACCAGGACATCGCCTGGGGCATGACCAACTCCGGCGTCGACGTCACGGACCTCTACCTGGAGAAGATCACCGGCGACGGCTACCTGTACGACGGCAAGGTCAGGCCCTTCGAGACGCGCGAGGAGACCATCAAGGTCGCCGGCGGCTCGCCCAAGAAGATCGTCGTCCGCGAGACCAACAACGGGCCCTTGCTGTCCGACCGCGACGAGGAGCTCGTGAAGGTCGGCAAGAAGGCCACCGTCGACACCGCGGCGCCCGATCGGGGCGACGGCTACGGCGTCGCGCTGCGCTGGACCGCCCTGCAGCCGGGCACCACCATGGACGCCGTCTTCGCCATGGACAGGGCGAAGAACTGGACCGACTTCCGCAAGGCCGCCGCCCTGTTCGATGTGCCCTCGCAGAACCTGGTCTACGCCGACACCGAGAACCACATCGGCTACACCCTGCCGGGGAGGATCCCCCTGCGCGCGGAGGGCGACGACGGCTCCCTCCCGGCGCCCGGCTGGGACCCGAAGTACCGCTGGACCGGCTACGTCCCGCAGGACGCGCTGCCCTACGAGTTCGACCCGGAGCGCGGCTACATCGTCACCGCCAACCAGGCCGTGATCGACCCGGACAAGTACCCCTACACGCTCACCACGGACTGGGGCTACGGCACGCGCAGCCAGCGGATCACCGACCTGATCCAGTCGAAGATCAAGGACGGCGGCAAGATCTCCACGGACGACATGCGCCAGATGCAGCTGGACAACAGCAGCGAGATCGCCCGGCTGCTGGTGCCCACGCTGCTGAAGATCGACACCGGCGACAAGGACGTGCGCGAGGCGCAGAAGCTCCTGGAGGGCTGGGACTACACCCAGGACGCCGACTCGGCGGCCGCCGCCTACTTCAACGCCGTCTGGCGCAACATCCTCAAGCTCGCCTTCGGCAACAAGCTGCCCAAGGAGCTGCGGGTCAAGGGCCAGTGCCTGTGGGTCGACCCGGTCAACACCACCGGGCCCGCCGACGAGGCGGAGAAGGTGCGCGAGTGCGGCCAGCGCGACCCCGACCAGGCGCAGCCGGACGGCGGCGACCGCTGGTTCGAGGTGGTCCGCAAGCTGATGGACCAGCCGAAGAACGAGTGGTGGGAGACGCCCAAGGCGGGCACCCGCCCCGGCGCCGCCGACCGCGACCAGCTGTTCAAGCGCGCGATGATCGACGCCCGCTGGGAGCTGACCGCCAAGCTCGGCAAGGACATCGACACCTGGAGCTGGGGCCGGCTGCACCGCCTGTTCCTGAAGAACCAGACCCTCGGCACCGAAGGCCCCGGTTTCCTCCAGTACGCCCTCAACCGCGGCCCCTGGGAGCTCAGCGGTGGCGAGGCGACGGTCAACGCGACCGGCTGGAACGCGGCCGGCGGCTACGGGGTGGTGTGGGTGCCGTCCATGCGGATGGTCGTGAACCTCGGCGACCTCGACAAGTCCCGCTGGATCAACCTCAGCGGCGCCTCGGGGCACGCGTACAGCGCCCACTACGTCGACCAGACGGACAAGTGGGCCGACGGCGAACTGCTGCCGTGGTCCTTCTCGGACCGGGCGGTCGAGAACGGCACGACCGACAAGCTGGTCCTGAAACCGTGAGCCACTGACTCCGGCAGACGGAAACGGCCCTCCACGCGCGCGTGGAGGGCCGTTTCCGCGTCAGGGCTCCGGCCGGAACCGCCGCACCCCCGACGGCGTCACCACCGCGTGCACCGGCCGGTCGTGCGGCTCTTCCGGGACGTGTTCGACGACCTCGGAGTCGTACAGCAGCACCACCAGCGCCGGGTGCGTTCCCGCCCGCTCCAGCCGCGCCAGGACCCGGTCGTACGAGCCGCCGCCCCGCCCGAGCCGCATCCCGCGCGCGTCCACCGCGAGGCCCGGCAGCAGCACGGCGTCCGCGGTCGTCACGGCATCCGGGCCCAGGCGCTCGCCCGCGGGCTCGAAGAGGGCCATCCGGCCGCCGTGTTGGACACGCGCCAGCGAGCCCTCGCCCTCGTACGCGCCCCAGTCCAGGTCGTTGTCGGGCAGCAGCACCGGCAGCAGTACGCGCACGCCCCGGGCGCGCAGAGTGTCCAGGAGCGCGAGCGTCCCGGGCTCACTCCCCACGGAGACATACGCGGCGACCGTGCCGGCCCGCGCCAACTCGGGCAGCTCCAGGGCCCGCCCGGCCAGCGCGGCCGACGTTTCCCGCAGGTCATCCGCCGTCAACCTGTTCCTCACCGCGAGGATCTCGCGCCGCAAACTCCGCTTGTCAGGCTCGCCCGGACGTGCGATGTGCCTCAATGGTTGCTCCCGTACCGTCGCAATACGCTCATATGAGCGCCTATGAACCGGAGCCGCAGATTCCATCCAAAGGCACCGGATAGGGTGGCGGGCATGACTCAGTCGCACCCTCGGATCAGCAAGGCTGTCATTCCCGCAGCAGGCCTCGGCACCCGGTTCCTGCCGGCCACCAAAGCCACTCCCAAGGAGATGCTGCCGGTCGTGGACAAGCCCGCGATCCAGTACGTGGTCGAGGAGGCCGTCGCGGCGGGTCTCGACGACGTCCTCATGGTGACGGGCCGCAACAAGCGCCCCCTCGAGGACCACTTCGACCGGAACTACGAGCTGGAGTCGGCGCTCCAGAAGAAGGGCGACGCCGGCCGTCTCGCCAAGGTGCAGGAGTCCAGCGACCTCGCGACCATGCACTACGTCCGCCAGGGCGACCCCAAGGGCCTCGGCCACGCCGTCCTGTGCGCCGCCCCGCACGTGGGCCACGAGCCCTTCGCCGTCCTCCTCGGCGACGACCTGATCGACCCCCGCGACCCGCTGCTCCAGCGCATGGTCGAGGTCCAGGAGCAGCGCGGCGGCAGCGTCATCGCGCTCATGGAGGTCGCCCCGGAGCAGATCCACCTCTACGGCTGCGCGGCCGTGGAGACCACCGAGGACAGCGACGTCGTCAAGGTCAGCGGCCTGGTCGAGAAGCCGGACCCGTCCGACGCCCCGTCGAACTACGCGGTCATCGGCCGCTACGTCCTCGACCCGCACATCTTCGACATACTGCGCCGGACCGAGCCGGGCCGCGGCGGCGAGATCCAGCTCACGGACGCCCTCCAGCAGCTCGCGGCCGACGAGAAGATCGGCGGCCCGGTGCACGGCGTGGTCTTCAAGGGCCGCCGCTATGACACCGGCGACCGCGGCGACTACCTGCGTGCCATTGTCCGACTCGCGTGCGAACGTGAAGACCTGGGCCCGGACTTCCGGACCTGGCTTCGCAGTTACGTAGCCGAGGAGATGTAACACGTTGAGCAGCGCCGCGCCCCGCGTCACGGACAAGGACCACTCGGGCCCCGACCACCTCTGGTCGGTGGACGAGCACCTGGAGGACATCCTCGCCACCGTCCGCCCCCTGGAGCCGATCGAACTGCACCTGCTCGACGCCCAGGGCTGCGTCCTGGTCGACGACATCACGGTGCCGGTGTCCCTGCCGCCGTTCGACAACAGCTCCATGGACGGCTACGCGGTGCGGGTCGCGGACGTCGCGGGCGCGAGCGAGGAGTTTCCGGCGGCCCTGGAGGTCGTCGGGGACGTCGCCGCCGGCCAGGCCGAGCCGCTCCACGTGGGCCCCGGCCAGGCCGCCCGCATCATGACCGGCGCCCCGCTGCCGCCCGGCGCCGAGGCGGTCGTGCCCGTCGAGTGGACCGACGGCGGGCTCGGCGAGGGCCCGGTGCGAGGGATGCGCGCCCGCAGCCTCGGCCCCGAGGGCGCCACCGGGCATGTGCAGGTGTACCGCCCGGCCGAGGCCCGGGCGCACGTGCGGGCCAAGGGCAGCGACGTGAAGGCCGGCGACCGCGCCCTGGAGGCCGGCACGGTCCTCGGCCCGCCCCAGATCGCCCTGCTCGCCGCGATCGGCCGCGGCACGGTCCGCGTCCGCCCGCGCCCGCGCGTGGTGGTGCTCTCCACCGGCAGCGAACTCGTCCAGCCCGACACGGAACTGCGCACCGGTCAGATCTACGACTCCAACAGCTTCGCCCTCACCGCCGCCGCCCGTGACGCCGGCGCCATCGCCTACCGGGTGGGCGCCGTCGCCGACGACGCCGAGACCCTGCGCTCCACCATCGAGGACCAGCTGGTCCGCGCCGACCTGATGGTCACCACGGGCGGTGTGAGCGTCGGCGCGTACGACGTGGTCAAGGAGGCCCTGTCCCACGTGGGCGACGAGGACGAGCCCGGCAGCGGCATCGAGTTCCGCAAGCTCGCCATGCAGCCCGGCAAGCCCCAGGGCTTCGGATCCATCGGCCCCGACCACACCCCGCTGCTGGCCCTGCCCGGCAACCCGGTGTCGTCGTACGTGTCCTTCGAACTGTTCGTCCGCCCCGCCATCCGCACCCTCATGGGACTCGACGACGTCCACCGGCCGACGACCCGGGCGACCCTGGCCGCCGACAAGGCGCTGACCTCCCCGAAGGGCCGCCGCCAGTTCCTGCGCGGCACGTACGCGGACGGCCGGGTGACCCCGGTCGGCGGTGCCGGATCGCACCTGGTCGCGGCCCTCGCCCACGCGGACGCGCTGATCGTCGTCCCCGAGGACACGGAGTCCGTCGAGCCCGGCTCCGAGGTCGAGGTGGTCCTGCTCGGCCGATAGGCGCTGGTTGGGGGTACCGTGTCGCGCACAGCAGGCCCGGACCGGGAGCGCCACACAGCATGAGCACGCAGGACCCACGCACGCAGGACGGCCCCACGCAGGACCGGCTCACGCACCTCGACGACGCCGGAGCGGCCCGCATGGTCGACGTGTCGGGGAAGGACGTGACCGCGCGCACCGCCCGCGCCAGCGGCCGCGTCCTCGTCTCGCCGCGCGTGATCGAGCTGCTGCGCGGCGAGGGCGTCCCCAAGGGCGACGCCCTCGCGACCGCGCGGATCGCCGGGATCATGGGCGCCAAACGCACCCCCGACCTGATCCCGCTCTGCCACCCCTTGTCGGTGTCCGGTGTGAAACTGGACCTGTCGGTCGCGGACGATGCGGTGGAGATCCTGGCCACCGTGAAGACCACGGACCGCACGGGCGTCGAGATGGAGGCCCTCACCGCGGTCTCCGTCGCCGCGCTCACCGTGATCGACATGGTCAAGGCGGTCGACAAGGGAGCGGTCATCACGGACGTACGGGTGGAGGAGAAGACGGGCGGCAAGTCGGGCGACTGGAGCCGGGCATGACACTGGACGCTTCGATCGGCGGTGCACTGTCCGCGCCGTACGCCGCTCTCGTCATCACGGCCTCGAACAGGGCCGCCGCAGGTGTCTACGAGGACAAGGGCGGCCCGCTGATCGCCGACGGGCTGACGCGCTTCGGCTTCGAGGTCGAGGGTCCGCAGGTCGTCCCCGACGGCGACCCCGTGGAGGCGGCCCTGCGCGCCGGTGTCGAGGCCGGCTACGACGTCATCGTCACCACCGGCGGCACGGGCATCTCGCCCACCGACCGCACCCCGGAGGCGACCCGCCGCGTGATCGACCACGAGGTGCCGGGCATCGCCGAGGCCATCCGGGCATTCGGCCGGGAGAAGGTGCCGACCGCGGCGCTCTCCCGGGGCCTGGCCGGAGTGGCGGACGGCACACTGATCGTCAACCTGCCCGGTTCCAGCGGCGGCGTGAAGGACGGCCTGGCCGTCCTGGAGCCGCTGCTGGTGCACGCCGTCGAGCAGCTCCGCGGCGGCGACCACCCCAGACCCAGTAGTGGGGGTGCGAGCTGAACAGCCCATCCTGGCCCGTCGAGCTGGTGGACGGCGACATCGTCCTCCGGCCGATAAAGCTGCGCGACCAGCGGGCGTGGCGTGAGGTCAACCGGCGCAACCGCGACTGGCTGCGCCCCTGGGAGGCGACCATCCCGCCGCCCTCGCCCGGCGGGCCGCTCGCCCACCGCCCCACCTTCCGCCAGATGGTCCGCCACCTCAGGTCGGAGGCGAACGCGGGCCGGATGCTGCCCTTCGTCATCGAGTACCAGGGGCGGCTGGTGGGGCAGTTGACGGTGGCCGGGATCACCTGGGGCTCGATGTGCTCGGGGCACGTCGGCTACTGGGTGGACGAGGCGGTGGCCGGGCGCGGGGTGATGCCGACGGCGGTGGCGCTCGTCGTCGACCACTGTTTCCGCACGGTCGGACTGCACCGCATCGAGGTCTGCATTCGCCCGGAGAACGGGCCCAGCCGCCGCGTCGTGGAGAAACTCGGATTCCGGGAGGAGGGGATCAGGCCGCGTTATCTCCACATCGACGGGGCCTGGCGCGACCACCTCGTCTTCGCGCTGACGGCGGAAGAGGTGCCGGACGGGTTGCTGAGGCGCTGGCACCGGGCACGATCGGAGAGTAATCCGGGAATCCGGCATCACCCCGGAAATTGAATACGTGTTCGAAATTGATCGCCCGATGACCGGCTCGGGGCAATGAATTCCCGCCCCGGACGGTCTGCTGATCGCATCGATCACAAAAAAGTTCGAAATATCAGCCAGATCGTGCGACACACCGGCTCAATTGGCGGATGGCCTCACGCAAACCCCTCTACGGTGTGAGACGTGAGCAGCAGCGGCCTCATCTACGCAGTCATTGTCGGGGCCTGGGCCGCCTACTTGGTGCCGATGTGGCTCCGTAGGCAGGACGAGCTGAACGAGGCCCGTCCGACGGAACGCTTCAGCACCGCCATCCGGCTGCTGTCCGGACGGGCGGGGATGGAGCGCCGGTACGCCAGGGACCTGCGGGCGCGCTCCACCGACGAGGGGGAGCAGGACGCCGACGACCTGGACGTCGTCACCGAGTCGGTGGACGTCCGGGCCTTCGCCGTGTCCAAGACCCGTCCGCAGACCCAGGCACCCGTACCGTCGCCCGCCCCCGAGCAGCCGGCCCGCCAGGCGCCGCACGCGCCGAACACGGCGGGTCCCGAGCGCGGGGGCGGCCGCGTGCCCGCGGCCCGGCGCGGCCTGTCACCGCAGGCCCAGGCGGCCGCGGCACGAGCCCGGCGCTCGAAGGTACTCGCGCGCCGCCGGCGCACCACCACCATGCTGTTCCTCGCCTTCACCCTCGGTGCGATCGTCGCCGCGGTCGGCGGGCTCGCGTTCCTGTGGGCCCCCGGCGTGCCCGCCGTCATGCTCAGCGTGTACATCGCGTACCTGCGCACCCAGGAGCGCCGCCGCTTCGCCTACCAGATGGACCGCCGCCGGGCCGAGGCCGCGGCCCAGCGGCTGCGGGAGCGGCAGCGCCAGCCCCGCCGGCGCGCCTCGGCCGACGAGGAGACCGACGAACCGGAGGAGGGACCCGAGCCGGTGACCGACCCCGGCCTCTCGGCCCTCGCCGCGGACCGGCGCGCCCTCGTCGAGCAGACCGACCACGCCGAGTGGGTCGACCAGCAGCGCGAGCGGCAGCGGCGGCCCGGCCAGGGCGACAGCTGGGAGCCGGTGCCGGTGCCCCTGCCGACGTACGTGACCGCCCCGGTCGCGCCCCGGGCCACCGGTGACGTGGACCTCGGCGCCCCCGACACGTGGAGCTCGGCCCGCTCCAGCGCGGTCGCCCCGGACGCGGAGCGCGAGGCCGACGCCGCGGACCCGGCCGAGGAGGACCCCCGGCCGCAGGACAGGACGGACGACGACGGGCGTACCGACGCCCGCCGCGCGGCCTCGGCGCGACGGGCCCGGGAGCGCGGGCGCACGCCGCTCTTCGACCAGTACGAGGACGGGGAGCGCCCCCGGGCCGCCAACGAGTAGCCCCGCGAACCCGCAGGTGACCGCCCCTCGGGAACGGATTTCCAAGCAGGCCGATCGGGGTGCTAAAGTTTCACTCGTTGCAAGGGCCTGTGGCGCAGTCCGGTAGCGCACCTCGTTCGCATCGAGGGGGCCAGGGGTTCAAATCCCCTCAGGTCCACGCAGCTCAGAGCCCGGTCGGGAAACCGACCGGGCTCTGACGTGTGTTCAGGGTCACAACTGTCAGAGGCTCTTCGCGAAGCAGCGGCTCGACTCGTAGTGGCGGTAGTAGCCGAACTTGGCGCACGGCTCGTAGCCGCTGGACGTGTACAGGGCGATGGCCTCCGGCTGCTTGGTGCCGGTCTCCAGGACCATGCGGACGCGGCCGGCGGCCCGGGCGTCCTCCTCCAGGGCGGCCAGGATGCGGCGGGCGAGGCCCCTGCCGCGCAGCTGCTCGACCACGTACATGCGCTTGAGCTCGGCGTCGCCGTCCTGGTTGCCCTCGTCGTTCGCGTCCTGCGCGCGCCAGCCGCCGGAGGCGACGGGCGTGCCGTCCTCGTCGTACGCGATCAGGTAGATGCCGTTCGGCGGATCGAAGTCCGCGGCGGCCATGGGCGTGGCGTCGCCGTCGTCCCCGTAGCGGACGGCGTATTCGGCCTGGACCTGGTCGTTCAGCTTCACGGCGTCGGGGTGGTCGAAGGAGACCCGGCGTATGTGCATGCCAACCACCGTATGCGATCCGGAACTGGACTCGGTCCAGAGTGCCGGTATCGTGCCCGGGTGCTCACTGTGACCTCTGTGAATGTGAACGGGTTGCGGGCCGCCGCGAAGAAGGGCTTCGTGGAGTGGCTGGCGGCGACCGACGCCGACGTGCTGTGCCTGCAGGAGGTGCGCGCCGAGCCGGAGCAGCTGCCCGAGCACGTCCGCGCGCCCGAGGGCTGGCACGTGGTGCACGCGCCGGCCGCCGCCAAGGGGCGGGCCGGGGTGTCGCTGTACAGCCGCCGTGAGCCCGACCGGGTGCGGATCGGGTTCGGGTCGGAAGAGTTCGACGGCAGCGGGCGGTATGTGGAGGCGGATCTGCCGGGGGTCACCGTCGCCTCGCTGTACCTGCCCTCGGGCGAGGTCGGCACCGAGCGGCAGGACGAGAAGGAGCGCTTCATGGGCGAGTTCCTCGCCCATCTGAAGGAGCTCCGGGAGCGGGCCGCCGCCGACGGGCGCGAGGTGCTGGTCTGCGGCGACTGGAACATCGCCCACCAGAAGGCCGACCTCAAGAACTGGCGCGGCAACACCAAGAACTCCGGCTTCCTGCCCGAGGAGCGGGAGTGGCTGTCCCAGGTCTTCGACCCCGCGGACGGCGGCTACGTCGATGTCGTACGTGCGCTGCACCCCGACGTCGAGGGGCCGTACTCGTGGTGGTCGTACCGGGGGCGGGCCTTCGACAACGACACCGGTTGGCGGATCGACTACCACGTGGCCACCCCGGGGCTCGCCGGGCGGGCGGTGAAGGGGTTCGTGGAGCGGGCCGCGACGCATGCCGAGCGATGGTCCGACCACGCGCCGGTGACCGTCGTCTACGAGCGTTAGCGCCTGCGCATCCGCCGGTCCAGCGCCAACGACAGTTCCGCCTCCACCACGCTCCGGGCCAGTGGGCGCAGGCGGGGCAGGTCGGTTTCGGAGGCGTGGCGCAGGACCAGGTCGGTGAAGAGTTCGGCGAGGGCGTCGGCGTGGGTGCGGACGTCCTTGGCCGCCGCGAGGACCTCCGCGAGGGGGATGCCCTCGCGGACCAGGGCCGAGGAGACGTCCAGGAGGCGGCGGCTGATGTGGACGATCTCGCCGCCGTCGGCGCCGAGGTAGCCCAGTTCCATGGCGGCCGCGAGGTTCTCGGGGGTGGCCTCGCCCGCGAAGTGGTCGGCGAGTTCCTCGGGGGTGAGGTGGACCGGTTCCTCCTCGGTGGGGGCGCCGACGCCGAGCAGGTCGCCGACGTCCCGGCCGTGGTCGAAGGCCTCCGCCAGCTCCGCGATGCCGCTGAGGGTGTGGCCGCGTTCCAGCAGGGCGGTGATCGTGCGGAGCCGGGCCAGGTGGTCGTCGTCGTACCAGGCGATCCGGCCCTCGCGGCGGGGTGGCGGGATCAGCTTGCGTTCGCGGTAGAAGCGCAGGGTGCGCACCGTGATCCCGGCCAGGCGGGCCAGCTCTTCCATGCGGTATTCACGCTTCTCTGACATCTGGGCACCTTAAGGCGTACCGCGGGTAACTTTCCTCGCCCGCCCCCTACCCATCAGTACGGTACTGCCCTACTCTCCCATTGCGCCAGTGTTCACTGGCGCGGTTCTCGTGGTGTGTGGAGGTGTCGGCATGGGCGAGCGCGAGCACGAGCACGTGCGGGTCGCGGTGGTCGGGTCCGGATTCGGCGGGTTGGGGGCCGCCGTGCGGCTCCGGCGCGAGGGCGTCACCGACTTCGTCGTCCTGGAGCGGGCGGGCAGCGTCGGCGGCACCTGGCGGGACAACAGCTACCCGGGGTGCGCGTGTGACGTGCCGTCGCATCTGTACTCGTTCTCCTTCGCGCCCCACCCGGACTGGCCGCGCACCTTCTCGGGGCAGGAGCACATCCGCGCCTACCTGGAGCACGTGACGGACACCTTCCGGCTGCGGCCGCACCTCCGCTTCGACTCGGAGGTGAAGCGGATGAGCTGGAACGCCGAGCGGCTGTGCTGGGACATCGAGACCAGCAGCGGGAACCTCTCCGCCGACCTCGTCGTGTCGGCGACCGGGCCGCTGTCCGATCCGAAGGTGCCGGACATCCCCGGCCTGGACTCCTTCCCCGGCAAGGTCTTCCACTCCGCCCGCTGGGACCACGACTACGACCTGCGCGGCAAGCGCGTCGCCATGGTGGGGACCGGGGCCTCGGCCATCCAGATCGTGCCGTCGATCCAGCCGGACGTCTCCCGGCTCACGCTGTTCCAGCGCACCCCGCCGTGGGTCATGCCGCGCATGGACCGGGCCATCAGCGGTGCCGAGCGGTGGCTGCACCGGCAGCTGCCCTTCACCTCGCAGCTCAGGCGCGGGCTGCTGTGGGGCATCCGGGAGTTGCAGGTCCAGGCGTTCACCAAGCATCCGAACGAGCTCGGGTTCGTGGAGCAGCTCGCCAAGCGCAACATGGCGCGGGCCATCAAGGACCCGGCGCTGCGGGCCAAGCTCACGCCGGACTACCGCATCGGCTGCAAGCGGATCCTGCTGTCCAGCGACTACTACCCGGCGCTCGCGCAGCCGAATGTGGACGTCGTCGCGAGCGGGCTGGCCGAGGTCCGCGGCTCCACCCTCGTCGCCGCCGACGGCAGCGAGGCCGAGGCCGACGCGATCGTCTTCGGCACCGGCTTCCACGTCACCGACATGCCCATCGCCGAGCGGGTCGTGGGCGCGGACGGGCGGACGCTCGCCGAGGCCTGGAAGGGCGGCATGGAGTCCCTGCGCGGCGCCTCCGCGGCCGGCTTCCCCAACTGGATGACGATCATCGGGCCCAACACGGGCCTCGGGAACTCCTCGATGATCCTGATGATCGAGTCCCAGCTGAACTACCTGGCCGATTACGTCCGCCAGCTCGACGTGCTCGGCGGCCGGGTCGCCCTCGACGCCCGCCCCGGCGCCGTGCGTGCCTGGAACGACCGGGTGCAGGAGCGCATGAAGCGCACGGTGTGGAACACCGGCGGCTGCACCAGCTGGTACCTCGACGCGAGCGGCCGCAACACCACCATCTGGCCCGGCACGACGGCCGAGTTCCGGCGGGCGACACGGCGCGTGGACCTCGCCGAGTACGACGTCCTGCGGGCGCCCGTGGCCGGGACGGGCGAGCAGCAGGCCGCGGAGAAGGCCGGGGTGGACGCGTGAGCCGCCTCCTGCACGTCGACTCCGGTCCCTACGCCCCGCCCGTCCCGGCGCGCGAACTGACCGCCGTCTCGGCGGACGGCGCCCGGCTGCACGTCGAGATCCATGGTCCTGAGGGCGCCCCCGCCGTCGTCCTCGCCCACGGCTGGACCTGTTCCACCGCCTTCTGGGCGGCCCAGATCCGTGACCTCGCGACCGACCACCGGGTCATCGCCTACGACCAGCGCGGGCACGGCCGCAGCCCCGCGAGCCCGGCGTGCGGCACCGACGCCCTCGCCGACGACCTGGAAGCCGTCCTCGGCGCCACCCTCGCCCCGGGCGAACAGGCCGTGATCGCCGGGCACTCCATGGGCGGCATGACCGTCATGGCGGCCTCCGGGCGAGCCGCCTTCCGGGAGCATGCCGCCGCCGTCCTGCTGTGCAGCACGGGCAGTTCGCGGCTGGTCGCCGCCTCCACCGTCGTCCCCATGCGGCCCGGGCGGGTGCGGACCTGGCTGACCCGGCGGATCCTCGGCTCGCGCGCTCCGCTCGGGCCGGTCACGCCCCTGGCCCGCCGGATCCTCAAGTACGGCACGATGGGCCCTGGTTCGGCGCCGCACATGGTCGAGGCGTGCGCCCGGATCGTGCACGCCTGCCCCCGCACGGTCCGCCACGCCTGGTCGCAGGTGCTGGACCTGCTCGATCTCGACCAGGGCGTAAGGGAGTTGACCGTGCCCACGGCCGTCGTCGTCGGTACGGCGGACCGGCTGACCCCGCCGGCGCAGGCCCGGGCCCTGTGCGAGGCGCTGCCGCGCTGCACCGGGTTCACCGAGCTGCCCGGCATCGGCCACATGACCCCGGTCGAGGCGCCCGAGCTGGTCACCGGGAAGATACGCGAGCTCGTCACCACACACATCCAGGTCGTATCCGAGGAGAGCGCATGAGCAGGGTGAGCCTCGAAGGCAAGGTCGCCGTGGTGACCGGGGCGGCGCGCGGCGTCGGGGAGCTGCTGGCCCGCAAGCTCTCCGCGCGCGGCGTGAAGATCGCCCTGGTCGGCCTGGAGCCGGACGTGCTCAAGCAGGTCTCCGGGCGGCTGCACAGCGACAGCGACCACTGGCACGCCGACGTCACCGACCACGAGGCGATGGCCCGGGTCGCCGAGGAGGTCAAGGAGCGGTTCGGCCGGGTCGACATCGTCGTCGCCAACGCCGGTGTGGCGACCGGGGGTCCGTTCGTCGACTCCGACCCGGAGTCCTGGCGGCGGGTGATCGAGGTCAACCTGGTCGGCTCGGCGGTGACCGCCCGCGCCTTCCTGCCGATGCTGCTGGAGAACCGGGGCTATCTGCTGCAGATCGCGTCCCTCGCGGCGATCACGCCGGCGCCGATGATGACCGCGTACTGCGCGTCCAAGTCGGGCGTGGAGGCGTACGCGCACAGCCTGCGCGCCGAGGTCGGGCACCGGGGCGTGAAGGTCGGCGTCGGGTACCTGTCGTGGACCGACACCGACATGGTGCGCGGGGCCGACCAGGACGACGTCATGCGGGAGTTGCGGCAGCGGCTGCCCTGGCCGTCGAACAAGACCTACCCGCTCGGCCCGGCGGTGGACCGGCTGGTGGCCGGGATCGAGCGGCGGTCGAGCCATGTGTACGGGCAGTGGTGGCTGCGCGGGATGCAGGGCGTGCGCGGATACCTGCCCGCAGTCATCGGGACGGTGGGACAGCGGGAGATGCGGCGGTTCGCGGACCGGCTCACGGGCATGCGCACGGGCCTGGTCGGAGCCGGTGGAGCGGCCGATGAGCAGCAGTGGACTACGCTGCGTAAGTGATCGATATGCGCAGGGTCGCGACCCGTGTGAATCTGAACGAGCCAGATCCCCTCACCCCCAACGGGAGTGAACCCACATGGGTATGAAGGACCAGTTCCAGGAGAAGTCCGAGCAGTGGCAGAACCAGGCCCGTCAGAAGGCGGACCAGGCTCGCGAGCAGATGCAGGGCCGTGGCCGCCGGCGTGACGAGGACATGGACCCCTCGCAGCCGCAGCGCGACCGCGAGCGTGACCGTGACCGTGAGCGCGAGCAGGATGACCGCTTCGACCAGGACTACGACGCCTGACGACGCGTGCTGAGCGGACTGGGGCGCCCCCGTGCGGGGCGCCCCTTTCCCCTGTGGGTCACATCCTGGGCGGCAGCTTCGGACGGGAGCGGTCCGGTACGTCGCTGTAGGTGGGCGGCGTCGCGGGCGGGTTGGTCTCCAGCAGCCCGAGGGCCAGCTCCACCGCGTCGGTCAGCTGGGCGTGCCGCCCCTCGGCCCAGTCCAGCGGGGTGCGCAGGACGTCGATGTCGGGGGCGACGCCCTTGTTCTCCACGGACCAGCCGTAGGCGTCGAACCAGGCCGCGTTCATCGGCACCGTGATCACCGTGCCGTCGCCCAGTTCGTGGCGGCCGGTCATGCCGACCACACCGCCCCAGGTGCGCTGTCCGACGACCGGGCCGAGCTTGAGCAGCTTGAACGCGGCGGTGATCATGTCGCCGTCGGAGGAGGTCGCCTCGTCCGCCAGGGCCACCACCGGGCCCCGCGGCGCGTTCGAGGTGTACGACACGGGCTGGGCGTCCCGGGTCAGGTCCCAGCCCAGGATCGTGCGGCTCAGCGTCTCGATGACCAGCTCGCTGATGTGGCCGCCGGCGTTGCCGCGCACGTCCACGATCAGCGCGGGCCGGGACACCTCCATGCGCAGGTCGCGGTTGAACTGCGCCCAGCCCGACCCGCCCATGTCCGGGATGTGCAGATAGCCGCAGCGGCCCCCGCTCAACTCGCGCACCACCGCACGCCGTTTCGCCACCCAGTCCTGGTAGCGCAGCGGCCGCTCGTCGATCAGCGGCACGACGGCGACCCGCCGGGGCGGCCCGTCACCCTCCGCCGGGGCGAAGGTCAGCTCAACCGTCGTCCCGCCCGAGCCCGCCAGCAGCGGATACGGGCCCGCGTCCGGATCCACCGGGCGGCCGTCGACGTGGGTGAGGAGCGCGCCCTCGCGGATGCCCGTACCGGCCAGCGGGGAGCGGGCCTTGGAGTCGGAGGAGTCGCCGGGCAGGATCCGTTTGACCATCCAGCCGCCGTCGCGGCGTACGAAGTTGGCGCCCAGCAGGCCCTGGCGGCGCTGGTAGTGCGGCGGGCCCTCGTTGCGCCGGGCGGGGGAGACGTAGGCGTGGGACGTGCCCAGCTCGCCCAGCACCTCGCGCAGCAGGTCCGCGAACTCGTCCGGGGAGGCCACCCGTTCGACCAGCGGGCGGTACTGGTCCAGCACCCCGTCCCAGTCGATGCCGCACATGCCCGGGTCCCAGAAGTAGGCCCGGATCAGCCGCCCGGCCTCCTCGTACGCCTGCCGCCACTCCGCGGCCGGGTCGACCGTGTGCAGGATGCGGCGCGCGTCGATCCACACCGTCGAGTCGGCGTCGCCGGGCTCGTTGGCTGGGACCGCGCGCAGTTCGCCCTCGTCGACGATCACCATCCGGGTGCCGTCGCCGCTGACCGCGAACCAGTCGAGGTGCACGGCGAGTTCGGACTTCTTGGCCTTGGTGATGCCGAAGTGCTCCAGGGTCGGCCGGCCGCTGGTGTCGTCCGGGTTGGCGAACGTCTCGCCCAGCGCGCCCGAGATCGGCCAGCGCAGCCAGACCAGGCCGCCGCCCGCCACCGGGTGCAGTGCCGAGTACTTGGAGGCGGCCACCGGGAACGGCGTGACCCGGCTCTCCAGGCCCTCGACCTCGACGGTGACGGTCCCGCTGTCGCCGTTCTCGTCGTCCTCCACCGGGTCCAGGCCACCGGCGGCCGGGCGGCCCTCCGGGTTCACCGCGAAGGGGGAGGGCGTCGCCGAGGACAGCGGCACGAGGTACGGGCGGCAGCCCAGCGGGAAGGACAGGTCGCCGGTGTGCACGTCGTAGACGGGGTCGAAGCCGCGCCAGGACAGGAACGCCAGGTAGCGGCCGTCGCGGGTGAAGACCGGGTTCTCGTCCTCGAAGCGGCCGTTGGTGACGTCGACGACGAACCGGTCCTTGATCCGGGCCAGTTTGATCTGCCGCAGTGTCCGCCCGATGCCCGGGTGCGACCAGGTCAGCCACGCCCCGTCCGGGGAGAACGCGAGGTCGCGCACGGGCCCGTTGATCGACCGGATCAGCTCGGTGACCTCGCCGTCGCCCTCCTCCGTGACGTCGACGAGGAGCAGGCGCCCGTCGTGCGAGGCGACCGCCAGCAGCTCGCCCTCCGGGTCCGAGACCAGTTCGCGCACCCGGCCCAGCGCGCCCCGGGCCAGCCTGCGGGGCGCCCGGTCGCCGCTCGCCCGGGGCAGGGAGGCGATCTCGATGGCGTCCTCGCCCTCCGCGTCCGTCACGTATGCCACCCGCCCGCTCCCGCCGAGCATCTCCGGCATCCGCACCCGGACGCCCGGGGTGTCGGTGAGGGTGCGGGCCGGTCCGTCCCGGTGGGTGAGCCAGTACAGGCTGCCGCGTACGACGACGGCGCTGGCCCGCCCCGTCTCGTCGACCGACACCCCGTCGACGTGCTGGGAGGCCGCCACCTGGTACGGGCGCCGCCCGGCGCGCGGTCCGCTCAGCCGGACGTCGAGCCGGCGCGGCTCGGAGCCCGGGGACAGGTCGTCCACCAGCCACAGGTCGCCCGCGCACTGGTACACCACCCGGGTGCCGTCGCTCGCCGCGTGCCGGGCGTAGAAGGCGTCGTGGTCGGTGTGGCGGCGCAGGTCGGAGCCGTCGTAGGCGCACGAGTAGAGGTTGCCGACGCCCTCGTGGTCGGAGAGGAAGGCGATCCGGCCGCCGACGAACAGGGGTGAGTGCAGATGACCGCCGAGGCCTTCGAGCAGTCGTTCGCCGTGCAGCCACAGCCGGCCCGTGGCGCCGCCGCGGTAGCGCTTCCAGGCGGCCGGTTCATGGGGCGGGGTGCCGGTCAGGAGGAGGGTCCTGCGCTCGCCGTCCAGGTCGGCGACCTGGATGTCGGCGACCGGGCCCCAGGGGAGTTTGCGGCCCGGGTCGCCGTCGGGGGAGACCTTGTAGGCCCAGGTGAAGTAGGAGAAGGGCTCGCCGTGCGAGGCCACGGCCAGGATCTCGCCGTCCGGGGTCCAGCCGCAGACCCGGGTGTCGGCGCTGCCCCAGTGGCTCACCTGCCGGCCCGGGCCGCCGCCCACGGGGACGAGGTGGACCTCGGGCACCAGGCTGCGCCAGCTCGTGTACGCGAGGTGCCGGCCGTCCGGCGAGAAACGGGGGTGGCCCGCCTTGGTGCGGTCGACGGTGAGCCGCCAGGCGCGGCCGGGGCCGTCGAGCGGGGCGAGCCAGAGGTCGTCCTCGGCCACGAAGCACAGCAGGTCGTCATGGAGGTGCGGCAGACGCAGATAGGTCACGTCTTCATGCTTTGCCGGGGGACGGAGTGGAGCAAGTCCAGACAAAGAGGATGCCGGGTCGGCTCGTGACCCAGGACACGTACGAAACCGTTTCGTTTTCATAGCGACCTGCGCTACATTCGTCACGTACGAAACCGTGTCGTTCGGAGCAGGAAGGGTGAGAGAGATGGCTGAGGTCGCCACCGCGCGTCGCAGTCGGATCACCCCCGAGCGTGAGGCCGAGCTGTACGAGGCCGTGCTCGACCTGCTCCGCGAAGTCGGCTACGACGCCCTCACCATGGACGCCGTGGCCGCTCGCACCCGGTCCAGCAAGGCCACGCTCTACCGCCAGTGGGGCGGCAAGGCGCAGCTGGTCGTCAAGGCGATCCGGCACACCAAGCCGGGCAAGGACCTCGGCGAGATCGACACCGGGTCGCTCCGCGGCGACTTCCACGCCCTCATGGAGCGCGCGGACGACGCGGAGATGGAGCAGAACGGCGCGCTGATGCGCGGGTTGGCCATGGCGATGCACGCCAATCCGGACCTGCACAGCGAGTTCCGCAGCCAGATCATCGAGCCGGAGGTCGCCGACTTCCGCATCGTGCTGCAGCGTGCCGTCGACCGGGGCGAGGTCCGTCCGGACTGCCCGGCGCTGGACTTCGTGGTGCACATGATGCTCGGAGCGTTCGTCACCTGCGCGGTCCTGGACGACAAGCCCCCGACGCGGGCCTTCCTGACCTCGTACATCGACGCCGTGGTCCTCCCCGCCCTCGGCGTTCCCACTCACTAGTCCCCTGAGCTAGCCCCCACCTGACGTCTCCGCTCACGTCGTCGGGCTGATCACCCCTGCCCTGAAGACCTCACGACCTGACCGGGAGTACGCCCTCGTGGCCACTTTCCTCTACAAACTCGGCCGGATCTCCTTCCGGCGACGGCATCTGGTCGCCCTGATATGGGTGGCCCTGCTGACTCTCGCCGGTGTCGGCGCGGCCAGCGCCCCCGCCGCCGGGAACAGCTCGTTCTCCATCCCCGGCACCGAGGCCCAGAAGGCCTTCGACCTGCTGGAGCAGCGCTTCCCGGGCATGAGCGCCGACGGCGCCACCGCACGCGTCGTCTTCAAGGCGCCGAGCGGCGAGAAGATGACCGACCCCGGCAACAAGGCGACGGTCCAGGAGACCGTGAAGGAGCTGGCCGACGGCTCCGAGGTCGCCTCCGTCACCGACCCGTACCGGGCGAAGGCCGTCAGCAAGGACGGCACGATCGCCTACGCGCAGGTGTCGTACAAGGTCTCCGGCATGGAGCTGGACGACGCCGCGAAGGACGCCCTGCAGGACACCGCCCAGGACGCGCGGGAGGCCGGGCTGACCGTCGAGATCGGCGGCGACGCGCTCCAGGCGGTCCCGCACACCGGCAGCAGCGAGATCATCGGCATCGCCGTCGCCGCGGTCGTCCTCGTCATCACCTTCGGCTCGCTGGTCGCGGCCGGGCTGCCGCTGCTGACGGCCCTCATCGGCGTCGGTATCGGCGTCTCCTCGATCACGGCCCTGGCCAGCGCCCTCGACCTCGGCTCGACCACCTCGACGCTGGCGATGATGATCGGCCTGGCGGTCGGCATCGACTACGCGCTGTTCATCGTCTCCCGCTACCGCGCCGAACTGGCCGAGGGGCGCGACCGCGAGGAGGCGGTCGGCCGGGCCGTCGGCACGGCGGGCTCCGCGGTGGTCTTCGCCGGACTGACCGTGGTGATCGCCCTGGTGGGCCTGTCCGTCGTCAACATCCCGATGCTGACGAAGATGGGCATCGCCGCGGCGGGCACGGTGGCCATCGCGGTGCTGATCGCGCTGACGATGGTCCCGGCGCTCCTCGGATACGCGGGCCGCCGGGTGAAGCCGGCGGGGGAGAAGGGCAAGCTGCTCGGCCGGTCGAAGAAGCAGGACAAGCCGGCCAAGCCCAACCTGGGCACCCGCTGGGCGAGCTTCGTCGTCCGCCGCCCGATCGCGGTCCTGCTGCTCGGCGTCGTCGGCCTCGGCGCGGCGGCCGTCCCGGCGGCGTCCCTGGAACTGGGCCTGCCCGACGACGGCTCCCAGCCCACCTCCACCACGCAGCGCCGCGCCTACGACCTGCTGTCCGAGGGCTTCGGCCCCGGCTTCAACGGCCCGCTGATGGTCGTGGTCGACGCCAAGGGCAGCGACGACCCGAAGGCGGCCTTCACCGCCACCGGCGACGAGATCAAGGGTCTCAAGGACGTCGTGACGGTGACTCCGGCGCAGCCCAACAAGGCGGGCGACACGGCCACGATCACGGTGATCCCCGGCTCCAAGCCGTCCTCCGTCACGACGGAGAACCTGGTGCACGGCATCCGGGACGCCGGAGCCGGCATCAAGGCCGACACCGACGCGAACGTCCTGGTCACCGGCAG
Source organism: Streptomyces sp. SudanB52_2052 (assembly GCF_964272415.1). Classification (NCBI taxonomy): domain Bacteria; kingdom Bacillati; phylum Actinomycetota; class Actinomycetes; order Kitasatosporales; family Streptomycetaceae; genus Streptomyces; species Streptomyces sp. SudanB52_2052. The sequence continues at coordinate 5,317,955 of NZ_OZ186796.1, forward strand.
CACGGCGATGAACATCGACGTCAGCGAGAAGCTCAACGACGCGCTGGTGCCGTACCTGGTCCTCGTCGTCGGCCTGGCCTTCCTGCTGCTGATCGTGGTCTTCCGCTCGATCCTGGTCCCGCTGAAGGCGGCCCTCGGCTTCCTGCTGTCGGTGATGGCGGCGCTCGGCGCGGTGGTCGCGGTGTTCCAGTGGGGCTGGCTGGCGGACCTCATGGGCGTCGAGCAGACGGGCCCGGTCATGTCGATGATGCCGATCTTCATGGTCGGCGTGGTCTTCGGGCTGGCCATGGACTACGAGGTGTTCCTCGTGACCCGGATGCGGGAGGCCTACGTCCACGGTGAGAAGCCCGCCCAGGCCGTGGTCACCGGCTTCCGGCACGGCGCGCGGGTCGTGACCGCCGCCGCGGTCATCATGATGGCCGTCTTCGCCGGCTTCATCGGCTCGTCCGAGTCGATGGTCAAGATGATCGGCTTCGGCCTCGCGATCGCCGTCTTCTCCGACGCGTTCGTCGTCCGCATGGCGATCGTCCCGGCCGTCCTGGCCCTCCTCGGCCGCAAGGCCTGGTGGCTGCCCAAGTGGCTCGACCGCGTCCTGCCCAACGTGGACGTCGAGGGCGAGGGCCTGCGCACGGCCGACGACAAGGACAAGGAGCTGGTACACGCCTGACGGCACGCCGAGAAACCGGCCGGTGAGGCTCCGTGGGGACGGGGACCCTCACCGGCCTTTCCGTCACGCGTGCGGATGGAGGACGACCTTGGTGTAGCCCTCGACTCGCTTGTCGAACTTCTCGTACGCCGTCGGCGCCTCGTCGAGGGGCAGTTCGTGCGAGACGACGAAGCTCGGCTTCGCACGGTCCTCGATGATCAGGTCACGCAGGTGGCGGTTGTACCGCTTGACGTTGCACTGACCGGTGCCCATGCGGAGCCCCTTCTCGAAGAGGCGTCCGACGGAGACCACCAGCATGCCCTGCTTGGCCTGCTCGTCCGGTCCTCCGGGGTCGCGCGGCACGTACAGGCCCGGCACCCCGAGCGCGCCCGTCGGCCGGACCGTCTCGACGAGCGAGTTCAGCACGGTCGCGGGCTCCTCGCGGTCCTCGTTCTGCGCCTGAGCCTGGTAACCGACCGCGTCGATCCCCTTGTCCGTCCCCAGACCGCCTTCGGTCTGCTCCTTGATCTGCTCCGCCGGGTTGCCCTGGGTGAAGTCGATCGGCACGGCGCCGATCTCCTCCGCCTTCTGCAGCCGCTCCGCCACCCGGTCGACCACGAACACCTTGCTCGCGCCGCGCAGCATCGCGGAGTAGGCGGCCATGAGCCCGACCGGACCGCCGCCGTACACGGCGACGGTGTCACCGGGACGTACGTCGGCCAGCTCGTTGCCGTGGTAACCGGTCGGGAAGATGTCGGCGAGCAGGACGAAGTCGGTCTCCTTCTCGGTGCCCTCGGGGAGTTTGAGGCAGTTGAAGTCGGCGTACGGCACCCGCACGTACTCCGCCTGGCCTCCCACATAGGGCCCCATCGCGACATAGCCGTAGGCGCCGCCGGCGAAGCCCGGGTTCACGGTCAGGCAGAAGCCCGTGAAGCCGGCCGTACAGTTCTTGCAGAATCCGCACGCCACGTTGAAGGGCATGACCACCCGGTCGCCGCGGCTGAGCGAGGTGACCCCCTCTCCTGCCTCCTCGACGACCCCGAGGTTCTCGTGGCCGAACACGATGCCCGGCTCCGCGGCGGTACGGCCCTCGTACATGTGCAGGTCCGAGCCGCAGATGGCGGTCGACGTGACGCGGACGATCACATCGCTCGGGTGCTGGATCCGCGGGTCCTCCACTTGCTCTATCGCTACCTCGAACGGGCCCTTGTACACGACAGCCCTCATCGTCAAGCACCTCCGTCTGTGTGCCCTGGGTCATATACCAGGCTGGTGCAGGATGAGACGATTTGCATGTGCAGAGGAAAGGATCTAGGGCTTTGTCACGACGTATCGGAACGCTGCTCGTAGCGGTCCCCGGGCTGTCCGGCACCGTCTATCCGGTGGGGACGCGCGTGGCCATCCAGGGCACCGGAGGATCCGTCGACGGCTTCGTCGACGGAGACTGGCTGCCGCTCGCCTGGTGGGAGTTCACGGACGTCCGCCCGGAGGACGGCACCGGCTGAAACAGCCTCGCGTGGCCAGTACACGCACCGCTACCGTGCCCTCCATGACGACGACAGCCGCCACTGACGCCGAGAACTCCGGAGCACACCCCCACTTCGTCGAGGCCCTGCGCGGTCTCGGGCTGGAGGGACTGGTCGGCCGGGTCCGCCGGTTCCCGGAGGCCACCCGTACCGCCGCCGAGGCCGCCGCCGCGCTCGGGTGCGAGCTGAGCCAGATCTGCAAGTCGCTGATCTTCGCCGCGGACGGCGTGCCCGTACTGGTGCTCATGGACGGGGCCTCCCGCGTGGACGTCGAACTCGTGCGGAAGGAGCTCGGGGCGGAGAAGGTCACCCGGGCCAGGGCCGACGTCGTGCGGGAGACCACCGGGTACGCCATCGGCGGCGTACCGCCCTTCGGGCACCGGACCAGGACCCGGGTGCTCGCCGACCGTTCCCTCCTCGCGCACGACGTCGTCTGGGCCGCCGCCGGGACGCCCTACACCGTCTTCCCGATGGTGCCGCGGGACCTCGTCACCCACGCCGGCGGCACGCTCGTGGACGTGCGCGAGCGCACCTCGTGACGCCGCTGGTCACCACCGCCGTCCTGCTCGCCGCCGTCACCCACGCCAGCTGGAACGCCATCGCCCACAAGATCACCGACAAGCTGGCCGGCTTCGCGCTGATCTCGGGCGGAGGGCTCGCCATCGGGCTGACCCTGGCGCTGTTCGTGCCGTTCCCGGCGGCCGGGGCATGGCCCTACCTGCTGGCCTCCGCGGCCATCCACATCGCCTACTACGCCCTGTTGATGAAGTCCTTCCGGCTGGGGGACTTCGGGCAGGCCTACCCCATCGCGCGCGGCACCGCGCCCCTCGTCGTGACCCTGCTCGCCGCGCTCTTCGCCCACGAGGTGCCGGACGGATGGGCCGCCGCCGGTGTCGCCGTGTCCTGCGCGGGCCTGACCGGCGTCGCCCTGTGGGGCCTGCGCGGGCACCGGCCCGACTGGGCGGCGATCGGGGCGGCCCTGGCGACCGGGCTGACGATAGCGGCGTACACCGTCGTCGACGGGCTGGGTGTGCGCGCCGCCGGGTCGTCCCTCGGGTACATCGCCTGGCTGATGGCGGTGCAGGGGGCGGCCGTCCCGGCGTACGCCGTGTGGCGGTGGCGCGGGCGGACCGCGGCGACCCTGCGGCCGTTCGCCGCGATCGGGCTGCTCGGCGCCGCGCTCTCCGTCGCCGCCTACGCCCTCGTCCTGTGGGCCCAGACCAGGGCCGAGCTGGCGCCCATCGCCGCCCTGCGCGAATCGTCCATCATCGTGGGCGCGGCGATCGGGGCCGTGTTCTTCAAGGAGCGGTTCGGGGTGCCGAGGATCGCGGCGGCCGGGCTGCTCGTCGTCGGGATCGGGCTGATGCTGCACGCCGGATAGGCGGTGTCAGGCGGGTGCGTTCGACCGGTGCGAGGAGCACCCTGGAACTAGGTGTTCCGGAGGTGATCGTCATGATGCACACCACAATGGGATGGCACGTGGAGCTGGAGTTCATGGAGGACGACCAGCACACCCGGGCGGCCGCGCTGGTCCGCCTGCCCGACGGCACCGAGGTACGGGCGCACGGGCACGCGAGCCGGCACCGGTCCGACGCCAATCAGCCCAGGGTCGGGGAGGAGATCGCCGGGGCCCGGGCGCTCAACGAACTCGCCATGCAACTGCTGACCAAGGCGCACGAGGAGATCGACCAGGCGTCCGGGCGGACCTCCCACCCGATCCACGTCTGAAGGATGCGCTCGGACGCTCTCGCGTCGGGCTGAGTACCGAGGTGTGCCCGGGCGGGCTCGTGGCGGCGGGGCGCGGTCCGGCAGGAGCAGCCCCTCACTCTCCTGGAGCGCCCCGCTGAGCGGTGAGCGCGACCCGGGCCAGGAGGTCTCGAAACTGGCCCCGATCCTCTTCGCTCAACTCCGCGAGAAGCTGTGATTCAGTGGCCGCGACATCGGTTCGCACGCGCTGCAGCTGCGCTCGGCCTTCGTCCGTCAGGATCACGTGGCGAGCCCGCCGGTCCCGCGGATTCGGGCGTCGCGACAGCAGACCCAGCCCTTCCAGGTCGTCGAGAAGGTAGGTCATCACCGTTCGGTCGAGGCCGACCCGGCCGGCCAGTTCGAGCTGCGTGGGGGGCTTTTCCTCGGTCGCGGCCAACGCCATGAGCACCAGGTAGGCGCGTGCTCCGCCGGGCAGTGCCTCCGCGGACTCGTCCGCGGCACGCCGAAGCGCCCCCGAAATGATGCGAATGGCCCACACCAGGTCGTTGTCCAGGTCTGGGCATTCAGCGCTGCTGCTCGCTCGGCCGCGGGGTTCAGAGGACATCCCATCACCGTAGCAGCATTCGGCATGCCGACAGACATTCTTGCCAGAAGATGTTCTGCTAGACATACTATCTGCGTCACAGCAGAACTTTGTGGAGGTACCGCACCGTGAACCTGTTCCGTCTCGACGCGAGCATCCGTACCGAAGGTTCGGCGAGCCGCGCCCTCGCCGACACCGCCGAGCAGGCGTGGCTCGCCCAGCACCCGGGCGGGGTCGTGACCCGGCGCGACCTCGGCGCCCAGCCCCTGCCCGGGGATGCGTGGACCGCGCTCGCCGGCGCCGTCGTCAACCCCTCCGTACCGGCCCCGGACGAGGCGCGCGAGCTCCTCGACCGTCTCGGCGCGGAACTCCTCGACGCCGACGCGTTCCTGTTCGCGGTGCCGATGTACAACTGGAATGTCCCGGCGCAGGTCAAGACCTGGCTCGACCTAATCCTGAATCACCCCCGGCTGGGCGTGCACGGTGACTGGCCGCTCAAGGGCAAGCCGGCGATCCTGACGTTGAGCCGGGGCGGCGGTTACGGGCCCGGCAGCCCGAAGGAGGGTTGGGACCACGCCACGCCCTACCTGCGCAGGATCCTGGCCGACGTCTTCGGCCTCGACCTGCACATAGCCGAGGCGGAGCTGACCCACGCGTTCTGGGATCCGAACATGGAGTCGCTGCGAGGGCTGGCCGAGGAGTCGATGAAGACGGGGCACGAGCAGGCCGCCGAGCACGGCCTGCGGGTCGCCCGGCTGATCACGGCCTGACGCCCCGGGTCTGTCTCGGCCCGAGCTGGGCGCAGGGGCTAGGCCCCCAGCACACCCCGTACCGCCCGCACCAGCCCCTGTGCCCGCGGGTCCGCCGTCACCGTCTTGCGGAAGCCGTTGGTGACGTAGCCGAAGGCGATGCCGGTCTCCGGGTCGGCGAAGCCGAGGGCGCCGCCGCGGCCCGGGTGGCCGAAGGAACCCGGGGTCAGCATCGGCGAGGCGCTGCCGTGCAGCATGTAGCCGAGGCCGAAGCGGGTGCCGACCACCAGGACCCGGTCGGGGCCCGCCGACTCCTCGGCCCGGGCCAGCTCCACCGCCTCCGGCGTGAAGAGGCGGGCGGCACCGGCCGTGTCGCCGATCAGCGTCGCGTAGAAGCGAGCCAGTCCGTCCGCCGTGGCGATGGCGTTGGTCGCGGGCAGGGCCGCGGCGCGGTACGCCGGGTCGTTCTGCTCCGGGAACGGGGTGATGGCGGCGAAGGCGCGGCGGGTGAGGGAGTCCGGGTCCTGGTAGGCCTCGGTGACCGAGCGCTTGGGGCGGGCGCGCAGGCCGCCGGCCGGCTCCGGCCCCTCGACGCGGCCCGCCCGTCCGACCCGGCCGGACTCCGACGCCGGCAGGCCGAGCCAGAGGTCCAGGCCCAGCGGTCCGGTGATCTCCTCGGCGAGCCACTCGCCGGTGCCCTGCCCCGTCACCCGGCGCACCAGTTCGTCGACCAGCCAGCCGTACGTCAGCGCGTGGTAGCCGTGGTCGGTGCCGGGCTCCCAGACCGGGGCCTGCGCGGCGACGGCCTCCGGGCCCCGCAGCGGGTCGAGGGCCTCCTCGGGGGTGAGGGGCCGGTCCAGGACCGGGAGCCCGGCCCGGTGGTTCAGCACGTGCCGGACCAGCACCCGCTCCTTGCCGCGCGCCTTGAACTCCGGCCAGTAGTGGCCCACCGGCGCGTCCAGGTCCAGCTGTCCGCGCTGGTGCAGCAGCAGGAGGACGGCGGCGGCGACCCCTTTCGTCGCCGAGCGCACGACCTGGGCGGTGCCGCGTTCCCAGGGAGTCGTGCCGTCGACGTCCTTGGTGCCGCCCCACAGATCGACGACCTTGTGCCCGTCCCGGTAGACGGCGACCGCCGCGCCCCGGTCCCCGAGCGTGGCGAAGTTCCGTACGAACGCGTCCCTCACCGGCTCGAAGCCCTCGGCCACTGTGCCGTGCACGTCCACGTCCGTACTCCTCCTGGTCTCGCCGACTCGCTCCTCTTCACCCAAGCAGGATCGTCACGTCGATGTTCCCGCGGGTCGCGTTGGAGTACGGGCAGACCTCGTGGGCGGCGTCCACCAGCCTGGTCGCGAGGTCGGGGTCGACGACCGGGAGGGAGACGCTGAGGGCGACCGCGAGGCCGTAGCCGCGCTGCCTGTTGGGGCCGAGGCCGACCTTCGCGGAGACCGTGGAGCCGGTGAGGTCGTAGCCCTCGCGGTTGCCGACCAGGATCAGGGCGTTGTGGAAGCAGGAGCTGTAGCCGGCCGCGAAGAGCTGTTCCGGGTTGGTGCCGTTGCCGTCGCCGCCGAGCTGCGGGGGCATCGCGACCTTGAGGTCGAGCTGTCCGTCCTGGCTGGTGACATAGCCTTCGCGGCCGCCGTGGGCGGTGGCCTCGGCGACGTACATGATCTTCGTGGGACGGGTGTCGTCGGTGGCGACAGCGGTGCCGTCGGTCATGGTGGGCCTTCCCCGGGAACTAAGGCGCGCAAGTACATCGTGCACAAGGTACTGGCCGGTAACCCGACTGTTGTTACCAGGGGGTAGCAACCGGGGGTAACCCGAGATCAGCGGGCCCGGTCCGCCGCCGCCCCGGCCCGTTCCGCCAGCCGCCACAGCTCCTGCCGGAGCCGTACCGCCTCCGGCTCGTCGAGCCCGGTCGCCGCGAGCAGGGCCCCGGGGACCCGCCCCGCGCGCTCCCGCAGTTCCTCCCCGCGCCCGGTCACGGCCACGAGCACCGACCGCTCGTCCCGCGCGGACCGTTCCCGGCGCAGCAGGCCCGCCGCCTCCAGCCGCTTCAGCAGCGGCGAGACCGTGCCGTAGTCGAGGCGCAGGGCCGCGGCCAGGTCCTTGACCGTGGTCTCGCCGCGCTCCCAGAGGACCAGCAGGACGAGGTACTGGGGGTAGGTGAGGCCGAGGTCGTCGAGGAGCGGACGGTAGGCGGCCGTCACCGCCCGCTGGGCGGCGTACAGCGCGAAGCACAGCTGCTGGTCCAGCAGCAGCGGACCGTCGCTCTCCTCGTTCGTCACGCGCCCATTGTCACGGACGGGCTCCAGCCGCCGGCACGGAACGCGGATCGAAACCGAACGGCAGCTCCAGACGGTGGACCCGCATCAGCTCCTCGTCGGACAGCAGCTCACCGGTCGGGCCGTCCGCCGCGATCACGCCCTCGCTGAGGACCAGGGAGCGCGGGCACAGCTCCAGGGCGTAGGGCAGGTCGTGCGTGACCATCAGCACGGTCACGTCCAGGGAGCGCAGGATGTCGGCCAGCTCGCGGCGGGAGGCGGGGTCGAGGTTGGAGGACGGCTCGTCCAGGACGAGGATCTCCGGCTCCATCGCCAGCACGGTCGCCACGGCCACCCGGCGCCGCTGCCCGAAGGAGAGGTGGTGCGGCGGCCGGTCCTTGAACTCCGCCATGCCGACCCGCTCCAGCGCCCGGTCCACGCGCTGCTCCAGCTCCGGGCCCTTCAGCCCGGCCGCCGCCGGCCCGAACGCCACGTCCTCGCGGACCGTCGGCATGAAGAGCTGGTCGTCCGGGTCCTGGAAGACGATGCCGACCCGGCGCCGGATCTCGGCCATGTGCTGCTTGCCCACGGGCAGCCCGGCGACCTTCACCGTGCCGGTGCCGCCGGTCAGGATGCCGTTGAGGTGCAGCACGAGGGTCGTCTTGCCGGCGCCGTTCGGCCCGAGCAGCGCGACCCGCTCGCCGCGCGCGATCGAGAAGTCGACGCCGAAGAGGGCCTGGTGCCCGTCGGGGTAGGCGAAAGCGAGGCCCGAGACCTCGAGAGAAGCAGTCACAGGGTCCATCCCAGCAGACAGACGGCGAGCGCCGCGCCCGGGAGGGCGAGGGCGTACGACCACTGCGCCCGGGACGCGGTCACCTCGTCGATCACCGGCATGGCACCGGCGTAGCCGCGGCTGACCATGGCCAGGTGCACGCGCTCGCCGCGCTCGTAGGAGCGGATGAACAGCGCGCCCGCGGACTTGGCCAGCACGCCCCAGTGCCTCACGCCCCTCGCCTCGAAGCCGCGTGACTCCCGGGCGATCCGCATGCGCCGCATCTCGTCCGTGATGACATCGCCGTAGCGGATCATGAAGGACGCGATCTGCACGAGCAGCGGCGGGAGCTTGAGCCGCTGCAGGCCCAGCAGCAGTTCGCGGAGTTCGGTCGTGGCGGCCAGCAGCACCGAGGCCGCGACCCCGAGCGTGCCCTTGGCCAGCACGTTCCAGGCGCCCCACAGGCCGTTCACGCTCAGGGACATGCCGAGGACCTCGACGCGCTCGCCCTCCGCGACGAACGGCATGAGCACCGCGAACGCCACGAACGGCACCTCGATCAGCAGCCGCCGCAGCAGGAACCCGGCGGGCACGCGCGCGACGGCCGCGACGACGCCCAGCAGCACGGCGTACAGCCCGAACGCCCACATCGCCTCCCGCGGCGTCGACACCACGACCACCACGAAGGCGAACACGGCGGCGAGCTTGGTGTGCGGCGGCAGACCGTGCACGGGCGAGTGCCCGTGCCGGTACAGCCTGTGCGCGTGTCCCGCACCCATGTCAGACGCCCGTGGTGCTGGTCGTGCTGGTCGTACTGGTCGCGCTCGTCGTGCTCGTCGTCTCCGACGGGGAGACGTCGGCCGTGCGGCGCCGGCGCACCGCCCAGAACACCGCGCTGCCCGCGACCACCGTCACGCCCACGCCGATGACCCCCGCCAGCCCCCCGGACAGGCGGGCGTCCTCGACGTCCTTCACGCCGTAGTCGGCGAGCGGGGAGCCGGCCACCGCGTGCTCCTCGGTCTTCCGGTCGATGCCGTGGTCGGCCGCGACCTTCTCCAGGCCGTCGGGGTCGGCCGAGGCGTAGAAGCTGACGAACCCGGCCAGGACCAGGGACGCGACGAGCCCCGCGGCCCACACCTTGCGGTGCGAGGTCCGGGCGGCGGCCGGCACCGGCTCGGGCTCGGCGGCGGGGGCGTCGACCAGTTCCCCGTTCACCCGCAGCTTGAGCTTCCGCGTCAGGCCGCGTGCCCCGTACACCAGGTCCGGGCGTACGGCGATGACCGCGCCGACGGTCAGGGAGGTGATCACGGCCTCGCCGATGCCGATCAGGACGTGCACGCCGACCATGGCGGTGGCGACCTTGCCGATCGAGACGTCGGTGGTGCCGCCGACGGCGTACATCAGCGTGAAGGCCAGGGCGGCGGCCGGGACGGAGACCAGCGCGGCGACGAAGGAGGCCGCGGTGACCGACCGGCGGGTGCGGGGCAGCACCTTCACCAGGCCGCGGAAGAGGGCGTAGGCGACGACCACGGTGACGATCGCCATGTTGGTGATGTTCACGCCGAGCGCCGTCAGGCCGCCGTCCGCGAAGAGGATGCCCTGCATGAGCAGGACGACGGAGACGCACAGGATCCCGGTGTACGGGCCGACGAGTATCGCGGCCAGCGCACCGCCGAGCAGATGGCCGCTGGTCCCCGCGGCGACGGGGAAGTTCAGCATCTGCACCGCGAAGATGAACGCCGCGACGAGCCCGGCCAGCGGCGCCGTGCGCTCGTCGAGTTCCCGGCGCGCGCCGCGCAGGCTCACGGCGACGGCGCCCGCGGCGATCACACCGGTGGCGGCGGACGTGGGGGCGTTGAGGAAGCCATCAGGTACATGCACCGTTCGATGATGTGGCTTGATGCGAACGGTTTGCAAGAGCGTGATGCTCGTTTTATCTCATCCGTGATATGTGCGGTCTCCGGGGGCGCAATCCGGAAAATATGCGACATTGGAGAGGGAGTGGACGCACAGTCTCCGCACAGATTGCGCACGGTGAAAGGGCCGTCCGATGTCCGTAGTCGAGCAGTACGCGCGAGCCCACATCGTCACGGACGCGGACGTGCCGCTGACCGACGAGCTGGAGGCGGTTCCGGTCACCCTCCGGTACGACCCGGAACAGGACCCCCGCGCGGTGCGCATCGCACTGCCCGGGACCGGCGGACGTGAGTGGACCTTCGACCGGGCGCTGCTGGAGGAGGGCCTGCGGGCCCCCACGGGCAGCGGCGAGGTACGGGTGTGGCCCTGCGGCCGGGTGCAGGCCGTGGTGGAGTTCCACTCCGCGCAGGGGGTGTCGGTGGTGCAGTTCGAGCGACAGGCCCTGCTGCGGTTCCTGCGGCGGACGTACATGGCCGCCGCGGAACCGGTCACGCACTGACCTTCCGGCGCTGACCTTTCGGGCACCGACCTTCCGGGCTCAGTCGCCCATCTTCAGCAGCGCCGCCACGATCGGGCCGGCCGTCGAGCCGCCGTGCCCGCCCTGCTGGACCACGCCCGCGGCGGCCAGGTCGCCCCGGTAGGCCGTGAACCAGCCGTTCGGCTTCTTCTGGCCGTCGACCTCGGCGGACCCGGTCTTCGCGCCGACGTCGCCGCCGACCCCGGCCATCGCCTCCGCCGCCGTGCCCGCTGCGGCCGTGTACGCCATCAGCTCGCGCAGCTGGGACAGCGTGCCCGCCGACATCCTGCGCGGAGCCGTCGCCAGCTTGCGGCCGTCGACGTCCGGGGAGACCAGGTAGGGCTGGTGGAAGGTGCCGGACTTGACCGTCGCCGACACCGACGCCATGTTCAGCGGGTTCATCCGGACCCCGCCCTGCCCGATCAGCGAGGCGCCCATCTGCGCCGCCGACTGCACCGGCACCGCGCCGTCGAAGGACGGCACACCGATCGCCCAGTTGTTCATCCCCAGCCCGAACACCTGCTGGGCCTGCTTGGTCAGGTCGTCGTCCTTCAGCTTCGGCGCCTGGCTGATGAAGGCCGTGTTGCAGGAGCGGGCGAAGCTCGCCTTGAACGTGCCGTTCTTGATCTCGAACTTGTCGTCGTTCTGGAACTTCCAGTGCCCGTACGTGAAGTACTTCGGGCACGGGTGCTTCTTGTCCGCCGAGGCGAGGCCCTTCTCGATCAGCATCGACGCGGTGATGACCTTCATCGTGGAGCCGGGCGCCAGGGAACCCTGGAAGGCGGTGTTGAAACCGGGCGAGGCGTTGGCCGCGGCCAGGATCTCGCCGGTCGAGGCACGCATCACCACCACCGACGACCGGGCCTTCTTCGCGACCTGCTGCTCGGCCGCCGCCTGGAGCCTCGGGTCCAGCGTGGTCTTCACCGTGCCCGGCGTGCCCTCGCTCAGCTCCAGCAGGGTCTTGTCGGACAGGTCCTTCGCCTTGGCGGCCTTCCCGCGCACGACCCGCAGCTCGATGCCGGCCTTGCCGCCGGCCTCCTTGCCGTACTTCTCGCGCAGCCCGTCCAGCACGGGGCCGATCGAGGCGTACTTCCGCTTGGTCAGTTCGCCGCCGTCCCGGTCGAGCGCCTTGACCGGGGGCGTGCCCGCCTCGCCGGTGACCAGCTCGTCGCCGTCCTGCAGATCCGGGTGGACGACCGCGGAGTGCCAGTCGACCAGCGGCTTGCCGTCGCTCGTGCGGCGGACGACGGTGAGCGCGCTGTCGTAGGCGAGGGGCTTCTCGGTGCCCTTGTAGGACACCGTGGCCTTGACGGAGAAGGGCACCTTGGCGCCGGTGGGCCGGCCCGGGGTGAGGGTGACGTCCTTGATGCGGGCGTCCTTGCCGTAGCCGGTGAGCAGGGCCCGGGCCGCGGCCGCGTCGTCGGTGGCCGCCGCGGCCTGCGGGACCTTCCCCGACTGCCAGGCGGTGAGGAAGGCCCGCGCGGTGGTGGTGACCTCGGAGGGCGACAGCGGGCCCGTCTTCACCTTGGCCTTCTGATCCGAGGCGGCGCGCGCCCCGTCGTCGGCCGCGGCACCGCCGCCGTACAGCGCGTAGGCGCCGGCGCCGGCTCCGACGACGACCACGGCGATCATCCCGCCGATCACGGCGGGCTTCGTCTTCCGTCGCTCGGCGACGCGCCTTCTGTTGCCCACTTCTGTCCGTTCCTCCGGTGAATCCCCAGGGTCCCCGTTGCCCTCAGCTGTCCCAACGACGGCCACCACCCTAGAGTCCCGTCACGCGGAGGTGAGATCAGCCACCTGTTCGTAGCACGGCTGCGACAATCGGCCCGGCCGCGTCGCCGCCGTGGCCGCCCTGCTCGGTCATGGCCGCCGCCGCGACGTCGTTGCGGAATCCGGTGAACCAGCTGTTGGTGGCGTTGCCGTCGACCTCGGCGGAGCCGGTCTTGGCGCCGATGTCGCCGCCGAGTCCGGCCATGGCCTGCTGGGCGGTGCCCTGGGTCGCGGTGAGCCGCATCATCTGCTTCAGCTGCGCGGCGGTGCTCGCCTTCAGGCCCTCGGCCCGGGCGAGGGGCCGGCCGTCGAGCTCCGGCGAGACGAGGTAGGGCTGGCGGAAGGCACCGGTGATCGCGGTCGCGGTGACCGAGGCCATGTTCAGCGGGCTCATCTGGACCTGCCCCTGGCCGATGGCGCCGGCCGCCCGGTCCGGTCCGCTGACCGCGGGGACGCTGCCGTCGAAGGAGCCGATGCCGGTCTTCCAGTTGTCCTGCCCGAGCCCGAAGTGCTGCTCGGCCTCCTGGGTCAGCGAGGCGTCCGTGAGCGGCTTCTCGTCGATGAGCTTGATGAAGGCCGTGTTGCAGGACCGCATGAAGCTGTTGGCGAGGGTGGCGTTCTCGTTGGGCTCCATGCCCGTCAGGTTCTTGAACGTCTGGCCCTGCCACACGGCGGTGTCCGGGCAGGGCGCGGGGCCGTTCATGGAGGTCACGCCGTTGTCGATGAGCATCGCGGCGGTGATGATCTTCATGGTGGAGCCGGGTGCCGCCTCGCCCTGGAAGGCCGCGTTGAAGCCGTCCGTGCGGTGGTTGGCGACCGCCAGCACCTCGCCGGTGCTGGGCTTGACGGCCACCACCGACGACTGGGCGAACCGCTTGACCGCCTGCTCGGCCGCGGCCTGCGCGCTCGGGCTGATCGTGGTGGTGAGCTTGCCCGGCTTGCCCTTGGCGAGGGTCAGCAGCGGGGTGTCGGGGGCGCTCCCGCCGGCGTGCCGGACGACCAGCTCGATGCCCGGGGTGCCGCCGGCCTCCTTGCCGTACTTGTCGCGCAGGGCGTCCAGGATCGGGCCGAGAGAGGGGTACTTCTCCTTCGTCAGCTCGGAGCCGTCACGCCCCACGGCCTCGATCGGCGGGGTGGACGACGTCTCCGTGACGAGGGTGTCGTCCCGCCTCAGCTCGGGGTGCACGACCGACGGCTGCCAGTCGACCAGCGCCCGGCCGGTGGTGAGGCCGCGCACGACCTTCAGCTCGCTGCCGTAGCTCAGCGGCTTGGACTTCCCGCCGTAGGACACCTTCGCCTTCACGGTGTACGGCACGGTGGTGCCCTTCGCCGCGCCGGGCGTGATCCGCACGTCCGTGATGTGCGCGTCGTCGCCGAATGCGGTCAGCAGCTGCTCGGCGGCCGCGTCGTTGTTCGTGTACGACGCGGCCTGGGCGGCCTGGCCCTTCTCCCAGGCGGCGAAGAACGCGGCCGTCGTCTCCTTGACCTCGTCCTGGTCGGGCGGGCCCGACTTCTTCTCCGCGGCCACCCCGCTGGTGCCGCCCCCGTCACCGTCCAGCGCGCTCACGATGTTGTAGGCGCCGTACCCGGCCCCACCCACCATCACCGCGAACACGCTGCCTATGACAGCGGCCTTGACCCCCTTGCCCATTGGGCGGTCCCCTCCCCGTTGAGCCTCACGCGCCCTCTTGAACGCGTTCAGAAAGCTCGATCCGGGTGCACTCTATGCGCAGGGGGTGTCAACCGGGACGTGAGTTTCGATTTTTGACCGAACAGAGGTCAGACCCAGGTGTCCAGCCACATGCGTGAACGCCAGTCATCGATCGGATGACCTGGCCGGTGTGCAGGGGGCATAAGTGGATGAAGTCACCTATGGCTAGCAGGTCACGGCTCTTACCAGGGTCTTTGTGTCAGCGTAGGTCCCGTGCAGTAGGACGGGCCGCGCTGGCCCGGATCAAGGTTGGGCGGGCTCGGTGCCAGTGACTTGCGGATCACCCGCCATGAGTGGCCAAGCAGTTTCGGACGGTCCTGTTGTAGGCCGAGGCGGCTTCCGAGTCCTTCCTCCTGCGGGGTCGCGCTAGTCGCGGTTCGACGCTGCAGAGGCGCGAGGCCGCGCGGATCACCTGTGCCGTGCCACCGACGTGTTGAGCATGCGTTGGCCGACGCACTGCACTGGAGGGCTTGCGGGGACAATGCGACTCTTTGACGCATGACTGCATGGTCCTGGAAATCTCTGACCTTTCGCCCCTGGACCGACTGCACAACCTCCGCTCAGGAACAATAAAACCTGCGAAACCCATCTGCGGCAGCAGGCGGCAAAGGGTGCTGTTTTCGCCATGAAGGGTGCATGGATTCGGCCAGCGGGTAAGTTGAGATTCTGAAGCAGTCGCCTCTCCAACCTCAAGTTTCCCTCAGTGGATCAGCTTACGACGTACCAACGCGGCAACCATCCTATATATTCCACTCATCCCGCCAATTCGGGCGGCAAGGGAAGGGAATCAACTTGCGTAGAGCACCGGTGCGACGCTTACTCGTTTCGGCCACGGTTTTGGCCCTTGGAGCAACGATGACCGTTGCCTCCTATGCGGTCGAGGAACCGGCTGGTCCAGCTCCTGAGGTAGTTTCGCCGGACGAGATTGCTACCGAGGAGACGAGCAGCAGCGTGGTCGAGGGTCCTGAGATGTCGACCCAAGAGCTTGCGATCGAGACAAAGCTCAACGCGCTGCCGGAAGTGGCTGACGAGGGTGATATAGGAACCCAGCGCTGCGACAACCCCTACAAGAAGTGGTATACGCTCTCCGGGCGCAAGCAGAACTATCACATCCCGTCTTGGTGGAACGGCACCTCCTACAAGGATGGACCGGGTGGGACGATCACCGTCGAGGTCCTGAAATCCGGCAAAATCGGTGCCGAGGTGAGCGGAAGCGTCTCGGCCGAGGCCGGTGTCCTCCTTGCGAAAGCAAAGACGGAGTTTGGGGCCAAGGTGATTGGCGAGGTCGGCATCTCGACAGGCCACAAATACTCCCGAGATATCAAAAACGGGCGCTATGGGAATGTGCAGTACGGCACGTGGGGTGAGAAGTACAACTGGACCAAATACGAAACGAGCGCCAACCGCTGCGGCAAGAAGAAGCTCGGGTCCGGTACTACAAAGATGCCGACCAAGAAGGTCGGATGGCGTTACTGGGAAACCAGGTCATGACGCACGGCCTACGGCACTCGCGCCACGGTGCAGTCCTGCTCGCCTCGATCCTTTCGGCTGCGCTCGTCGTTGGATGCAGTGGCGACCACGAGGACAGAGAGGCAAAGGACCCTAAGCCGAGCACGACACCCTCTGCAACCAGTGATCAGACGGAAGCCCTGGAAAAGAAGGTGGAAGAGGCGCTCGGAATTGCCGATGTGGACGACACCAACGGCCAGTTCGTAGAGTCAGGGTTGGAGCGCGTAAGCGATGGAATCCATGCCCGCTCGGCGCTGACGAATGGCAAGTCCTACACGCTAGCGGTTGTCTGCGCTGGGGTAGGTAAAGTTCGTCTCGCCGTGACTGCGAAACGCCCAGTGCGCCAGACCGTGGAGTGCAACAGCGTGCCGGTCCGTCAACGTATCACGAACGCCCCTGATCAGCTCGTGACCGATGTCGAAGGTCTTGAGGGATCAACGGGAGTCATTGGCTGGCGGATCGATGAACTAAGGGGCGTCCCGTAAATGATCACTTGGGGTCGGCCGCCAGACGATGCCACCTCCTGTCAATCAGAGTTGACGCACCCCATCCTGTCAACCTATGTTGACAGGATGGGCAATCAAGTGCTTCTTGCCTGCGGGATGGCTGCTGGACCTCTCTTCACCATCGCGTATCTCGTAGAAGGCGCCGGCCGTGTGGGCTATAGACCGCTCCGCCATCCCGTCAGTTCGCTCGCCCTCGGCCGCGCCGGGTGGGCGCAGACCGTCAACTTCCTCTTCGCGGGCTTGCTATCGCTGATCTTCGCCGTGGGCCTCTGGCGTGATGGGCCTTCCCGCTGGGGTGCCTTACTGATCGGCGCGTGGGCGGTCGGCCTGCTGGGCGCAGGTGTCTTCCGCACGGATCCGGTGAGCGGTTACCCAGTCGGCACCCCCGATCAGCTTCAGCACCCCACCCGTGTCGGGGCTCTGCATGACCTGTTCTCCCTCATCGGATTCCTCGCCCTTGCCGTAGCCTGTTTCGTCTTCGCCCTGTCCAACTCGCTGGGATGGGCCCTCTACTCGATCGCCAGCGGTGTGCTCTTCGCAACCACGATGGCGCTGGCCAGTGCCGCGTTCAGCCAGCATCAACGCTGGGTGGATCTGGGCGGACTGATCCAGCGCGTCTCACTCACGATCGGCTGGACCTGGCAGACGCTGCTCGCCGTGCGCATTCTGTACACCTGACGGTCGTCTCATATCGCTGCTCACGGCAGAGATGATCTTTCCGTGGCTGGTGTGATCACGGCGTCGGAGCCGTCTTGGACAGGCCCCTTCACCGGGCTGAGCCTGCGATGCTTCACCAAGTTGTGAGCGCACTGCGGCGCGAGGGCGCGGACACGGTCCGGGGGGCAGACGGTCGCCCCCCGAGCGGGTTGGCGCGGTCAGGGTTGCTGCGCAGGCGGCAAGGAGAGGTAGAGGCGGGTGCCTTGCGGTCGGTAGCCAGCGCGCTCGTAGACGCGGCGGGATCCTTCTCCGGAGTACTCCAGCCAGACTGATCCGGCTCCCTGGGCGAACATCGCTTCGGTCAGCGCGGCGGTTACTGCGGCGGCGATGCCGCGACCCCGGTAGGCGGGGCGGGTGCCGACGCCGGACAGCTCTGCGGTGCCCTCAGCCGACGGGGAACAGGACGCCCCGCCGACGATGCCGCCCTGCGGGTCGCGGACGAAGCGCACTGCTCCGCCGCTCTGCTGGGTGCGGCGCAGTCGGGCCGCACCCTGTGCGGAGGGGGTGAAGACGCCACCGAATGCCTCGGCAAGCGCGGCATCGAGCTCGGCGAACTCTTCGTCGGTGGTCGGGCTCTCCACACGCGGAGAGTCGGAGGACTGGGGGAGGATCAGCGTGTGGGGTGTGCAGACGAGGTATTCGTGCACCGCCTCGGTGCCGAAGCCTGCCGCCCGCAGGGCCGGTGCCACGGCGGGGGCGGCCTGCGGTGCGAACTCCAGCCGGGGCGGCAGGCCCCGCTCCCGGAAGATCCCGATCAGCGCCGCGACGTCCTGCTCCATCGGCTTGGCGCCGGGTAGCGGGGTCGCGTAGTTCAGGTAGGGGTTGTCGGTATCGGGGGTGAATCCGGCGACGAAGCCGCCGGTCTCGACGACCACGGGACGGCGGCGGAGGTTGGTGACGGCAAAGCTCTGGACCTGGATGTCCATGGCGGGTGTTGACCTCACGAAGTCTCAGGGGTAGCCCCTAACGAACTGGGAAAGTTCGGGGCGCGGGAGCGTGGCGATGCGTCAGGCACCGCGTCGTGGGGCCGCCGTAGGGAACAGCGTGGCAGGCTGAGGCTGCTGCGGAGCAGCGCTCAGGGCCGACGGCGGCCGCTGGGGGACGCCGAGAACATTGGCTTCGTTCCTCACTGTGAGTGTGTCTGCAAGGGCGCAGAGCGCGGCACACTGTTCCACGACCGACCGGTGCGGGCAAGCAGTTTTTCCCGGCCGGCCAGGGAGCGGACGGTGTCACAGGGCCAGACGCCTGTAGCAGATGAGGATGGCGGCCATGCCCGCGAAAGCGAGGAAGTGTCCCACACCGTGACCAGTTCGCCCGGCCGCCCCTCACTTCACAAGGCCCCCTGTTGCGCTACGGGTTGCGGTAGATGTTGCGCCGTTCTTCACAGCGTCCTGGAGTCCGCCCAGGTCACCATGGGTTATGGCGTGGTCGGGCCGCTGACATCCCCGTCGTTCACAGTGACGGAGGGCATGACCCAGATACGCCAGAAACCCGCCACGGGGTGATCTTGAGGTCCTTAGCGGGGTCGCCCCGTCGCCGCCGAAGGTTGCGTGGGAGCGCCCGGAGCTGCGGTTCACCACCGTCTGACTGGGCGCGGCCGGCCGGACTTCTCACCCCTCGGCAACGACGCTTCCAGCACAGCCCATGGTTCGTCCGTCAGATCTCCATGTGCGGCGAACCAAGATCGTCCCATGGTCAGGATCTGCTTTCGGCACGCGCCCCCAGCGCCCCGGCGTCAGTGCTGGTTCACCGGAAAGACGGCCGCCGGATCGCAACGCGCCGGGCAGGCCAGCAGGTAGACCTCGTTGCCGAGGAACAGGAGGTAGGCGTCGTCCCGGATGCTGTAGGGCTGCACCGGGGCTCCGGGATGGACGCCGAACTCCTGATACTCGGGTACCTGGCAGAGGAACGCCATCTCCGTGCCGCACGCGCACCAATACCGCTCGGGCCACTGTGCCCAGGCCGCCGTACCACCCACCTTGAAATGCACGTCGAACGGCCCGTGCGCGTCCACGAAGGGCCGCAGGGTCAGGGCCAGGGCGCGCACGGCCGGTTCGGGCTCCGCTTCCGGCACCCCCGGGTCACGCTGGAGCAGCACCCGCCAGAACGAGCCCGGGAAGGGCGGCTGCGGAGCCTCCCAGAACCGGGGCCCGAGGCGGCCGTCGGCCGTCACCGGGTCGGACGCGTCGTTGTGGTGGGCGCAGTGGAAGACCGACAGGTGTTCTCCGCCGAAGAACTCGATGTCGTCCGGCAGGTCCAGTTGGAAGAACAGGGCCATCCGCTCGCCGCAGAAGCAACGCGGCCACTCCTGGTCGTCGTCGAAGTAGGGCCACCCGCCCAACGAGTTCCGGGCCGGCCGGTCCAGCGGTTCGGTACCGGTCTCGACCCTGTACGCGGGCAGCGGCGCCCACATCTCCTCCACTCCGCCGTCGCTCACCGGGTGCCCCCGGCCGTCCGGTCGGTGTCCAGGTCGCCTTCGAGGACGGTCCGGGTGATCAGGGGGCGGCCCCACAGGGCGAGGAGCTCGTTGGCGAGGTCGAGGACCGGCAACGGGTGCTGTTCGCCCTGCACATCGATGGCGGCGGCCGACAGGCTCCGGGGGACGGCGCCCGCGTTGAGCAGGACGCGCCACTCCTCGGGGCCGAGGCTCAGGTACTCCAGACCCGTCAGCCCGGCGATCTCCAGTGGATCGGCCAGCGTGCCCGGGGAGGCGGTGAGCGTCCGCAGGCGGGGGAGGCCGGCGACCGGGGAGAGGCCGACCGGCTCGCCCTTCCGACCACCGATCCGGAGCACCTCCAGCTCGGGCCGGGCGGCAGCCACCATGTCGCCTGGGCTGTGGGTGCTCACCTGGGCCACCACCGGCGGACGGTTCCAGTCATCGTCCGAGCGCCAGTCGTCGCGGTGGTTGACCACCATGTCGGTAAGGGAGTCGGCGCGCAGTGCGGCCCCGATGCTCCGCTCGTGGTCGATCATGATGACCTGCCCGGCGTGTCCGCCCGGGCCCGGTGTCAGGTCGAGGGCCAGCCGGTCGCCGCCGCCGTTGTCGCCGAAGGCGATCCAGCCGGGCGAGCCGACGAGGCCCTGCACGGCGGCGTCCGGTGCGGTGACGACCGCGTCCTTGGCGGCGAACTGCCAAGGGCAGGGACGGGACCGGGCGTCCGCGATGTAGAGCCCGTCCAGGGGGAAGAGCTCACAGCCGACCGCTTTGCTGACGCGTTCCTGCGCCGCGTAGTCGCCGCTCCAGTCCTGCCACCGCGCACGGGTGACGCGGTAGAGGGCCTTGAGCTCGTCGGGCAGCGTGACACCGAGGCGCGCCTCCGCTGCGGCTATCTCCTCCTCGGTGGCACCGATGGTGTCGGGGAGCCGCTCGTGAAGGGTCCGCTCCAGCAGCGCCGGGTCCGCCGACGGCGCCGGCGCCGCTTCCGGGAACTCCTCGGGCAGGCGCCGCCAGGGCTCGGGAACGGCGCCCTCGACCAGGAGCAGGGCTCCCACGAAAGGGCTTCTGACACCGTGCTCCACGGCGGGCCCCGCATCGATGACATGGAGCACGGTCTTCCCGTCCGGCGCCGTCTCGACCATGTACGAAACGCCGCTCGCGCCGTCGGCCCTGAGGGCGGCCTGGACCCGTGCCACGGCGGTGAACTGGTCCTGCATGTCTGCCACTTGCAGGGCTCGCCCTGGCACTGAGCGCGGCTGTTGCGCGGGCAGGGTCCAACTGCCGAGACTGATCTGGCCCGTGAAGCAACCACCCGGCGCGGCAAGCTGCTCCGCGTGGGAATCCCGCACCAGCCGCAGCAGCGGCTCCCAGGTCGCGAAGTCATGTATTGAGGACAACTGCGCTCTCCGCTCGGTCGGTTGGTTGGCCGGCAGCACTCCTGATCACTGCGTGCGACGCGATCCTAGGACCGGCCACTGACACTGCCGCTCTGTCTGATCTACTGCCTCCCGAGACACGGAGACCGGGAGAAGAGCGATGGGTGTTCTGACCGACTACTTCCGCGCACCGAACGCCGCAGCGGTGGTGCAGTCGCTGGAGGAGACGGACGGCGGATCCCCGCTCCACGCGGAACCCCCGGTGTTCGACGGAGTCGACGCCAAGCGCGTGGATCCGGTCGTCGTCCTGGGGCAGCTGGTCGCCGCCATTCGCCGGACGGAGTGGCGGGTGGACCTGGTGGAGCAGACGACCGTGTGGGCGACCTCCCCGGAACCGGGTCCGGACGGCCCCGAGTCCGAGGACGACCCGTGGGCGACGGGACCGTGGGTGTCGGAACTCCATCCCCTAAGACCTGTCCCGTAATGATCTTTGGAGGAGAGCGGACGGCCTCGGGAGGTTCATAGCCCTGGAGATTGTGAACGGCTAAGCCTCGCCTGGCGTCAGATACAGCGCGGCAAGTCGGGGCAGGCGGCGGTGCATCTCGCCCGGATCGTCGAAGTCAAAGTCCTCGCCCATGTCAACGCTGTCGCGCTCGGGGCCAGGCCGCGCAGCA
Organism: Streptomyces sp. SudanB52_2052; assembly: GCF_964272415.1. Lineage (NCBI taxonomy): Bacteria > Bacillati > Actinomycetota > Actinomycetes > Kitasatosporales > Streptomycetaceae > Streptomyces > Streptomyces sp. SudanB52_2052. The sequence continues at coordinate 5,339,333 of NZ_OZ186796.1, forward strand.
CAGTGCTGATCCCATGCCTCGTAGAAGTCCTCTTCGTCACCAGCGATCCGCTTGAAGGCGTACGCGCTGGCGTAGTTGACCGACTCGCAGAAGAGGACATAGTCGCCGTTGGGGGCAGCAGTGATGACCGTGGGGTGCTCAGCCAGGCTGTCCGGGGCGTCGGCCGCTCGCTCGTACCACTGGCGGCCCAAGGCGATCAGGCCAGCGCGGAAGTCCATGAAGCTGTCGTCCGAACAGCCACCCCCGATGAGATAGGCAGCGGCCCACACGTCCCAGCGCCCGATGGCACCGTGCAGCTCGTCAAAACACTCCTGGTACTCCAGGATGTCCCGCTTGCAGCGGTCAGCCAGCAGGTCGACCAACACCTCGTCGAAAGCGCGGCCGTCCCCGGTGCGCGAGCGCGCTGTCTCGATGATGTTCCAGAATTCATCCGTTTCCACAGCTGTGCACCCTGCCACAAGGGTCAGACAACCGGCCTTGGGCAAAGCGACAACCTGCTGCCTCTCACGCCTCCTGGAGCAGGTTGTGAAGGCGTGCCACGCCAAGCATGGCGTAGTGGACCCCGGAGCCTCTGAGGCGGCAGTCCCGCAGGATCTTCCAGTGCTTCATGCGAGCGAAGACGTGCTCGATGCGAGCGCGGACCTGCTTGTGCGAGTGATTGTGTGCCTCATTCCAGGTTGGAAGGCCAGTCTCTCCCGGGGCGCGGCGGTGCGGGATGACAAGACCAGCACAGTGCCCTTGCGGAACCGCTGGCGGGGCCGCAGAGCAAGCCGTGGGCCTAACCGATCGATGACCCGGTCGGCAGCGGACTTCGAGACGCCGAACAACGGAGCCAGCTGGCGCATCGTCGAGTTGGTTCGCCAGTACGCGATTACCAACAACACCCGGTCTTTGAAGGGCAGGCCCCAGGGGCGCCCCCGGTGGACGGCGTCAGCACCCTCTCGTAGCAGCGCGGCCACCAACTTCCGGAATTTGCGTGGGCTCAACCCGGTGAACGGGGCTATCCAGGACGGCTCCGACGCCGAGATCACACCAGCCACACCAAGATCATCACACTCGGCAGTCGTTGCGGGACACCACTTAGTAAGAGGTCATCTCAATTGATTCGGCCGCGCGCTTGAATGCGGGTGGCATTGACGGATGGCTCTGCCGCATGATCACGCCATGACGAGTCCTGCCACCTTCCGAGGCCAGAGCAACTGGTCCGGCGGCTACTACGAGCTGGCCATAGAGGTCGGGTCGAGTGATGATGCCCGGATTCAAGCCATCCTGAGTGCTCTGTGGTCTGCCGCAGACGTCCACGGGTGCTTCGGGCGGAGAGACCGCGAACCTGAGGAGCAGGATCCCGTGCCGTGCACGGTGGGATCACTGACCGAGTTCGGACACTTGTACGGTCAGGTTTGCCTGCCGACGGGCCAACTGGTCGTCTGCGGTTGTGTGGCGATCCGGGGCGGCGATGAAAGCAGCGACTGGCTGGACTTCTACGTCCCCGTCGGTGCGCTGGATCAGGCGGGCCTTGCCTACTGGGACGGTCGGCCGTTCTTCAGGTCTGACGTTATGGACGAATGGCTGGCTGCCATCGGGGCCGAAACCTTCAAGAGCGCCTCCTTCAGCCTGGGGGTTATCGGTTTCGAGGTCTCCGGTTGCACTGACGCATCGACCCTGGCGGGGAAGCTGCCGCAGAGGCGTGACATCGGATACCTGCTTCCGCAAGGCGACGTCCTGCATTATGGCGCGGCGAACACCTGAGTCTTGTCGCCCCGCGTGGGCATGAGCCTGCGGTAGCAGGCGAGGGCGCAGGCGATGCTGGTGAAGGCGAGGAAGTGGTCGGCCTTGCGTTCGTAGCGTCGGTGGAGGCGAAGGAGCCTCCGGCACCACCCGTTGGAACAGCTCCCACAACTCGTCCGGCACCAGCCGCTCGACAATCCCCACCACAGCCCGCAGCCTACCGAACCGACCAAATGACATGACCTCTAAGAACCGCTAACGAAATGATTGACGGGGGCACTAACAACGGCTAACACAATGAGCCGAGTTGTCGGTGAGCGATGAGGCAGCAGGCGAGTTTGAGGAACGCGTCGTGCATGTCCGCCCGCCGTTCCCACCGGATCCGCAGGCGTCGAAAGCCGTGCAGCCACGCAAAACTCCGCTCGATCACCCAGCGGTAAGGTACCCAGCCCGGTGCCGTGTCGGGTGCCACGGCGGGCGATGGCCGGCACGATGCCGCGCTCGCGGACCTGGTCGCGGTAGATGTCGTGGTCGTAGCCGCGGTCGGTGAACAGCGAGTCTGGCTTGCGGCGCGGACGGCCCACTCGGCCGCGGACTGGCGGGATCGCGTCGAGCAAGGGCGTGAGCTGGGTGACGTCGTTGCGGTTGCCGCCGGTCAGCAGGACCGCGAGCGGGGTGCCGTGTCCCTCGGTGATCAGGTGGTGCTTCGAGCCGGTCCGACCCCGGTCGACCGGCGACGGGCCCGTGTGACTCCCCCTTTTAACGCCCTCACGTGCGAGGAGTCGACCACACAGCGGGACCAGTCGAGCTTTGCCGCTGCGTTCAGCTCAGCTAGCAGGACCTCGTGCAGCCGCTGCCACACGCCGGCCTCGTTCCAGTCCCGAAGGCGTCGCCAGCACGTCACGCCTGAGCCGAAGCCAAGCTCCTGGGGCAGGTACTCCCACTGGATCCCGGTGTGCAGCACGTAGAGGATCCCGCACAGCGTGTCCCGGTCCGGCAACGGCTTGCGGCCCGGATACCGAAAGCGGCGCTCACGCTGCGGCAGCAACGGCTCCAGGCGGTCCCACAGCTCATCCGACACGATCCACGGCGACATCCCCACGACAGACCGAACGCTCAACTGCCCTGTCAGCAACGGCCATCAGCGCCGATCCACCTCATTGTGTTAGCCGTTATAAGACCTGTCCCGTAACTGATCTTCGACTGCAACAGGTGGGTCCTCCTGCACTGGGGAGCTCCGGCTTGGGTCGGCTGCTCGGCACTTGCTGGCCGGAGCTGCTGCTCGTGATGAGCAGAGCCTCAGTTGTTCTGGATGCGCCGGGCCGCGGCCACGAGTTCGGCAGGCAGCGCGGGACCAGCACACGCGTGATCAATCAGCAGGTCCCGGTACGAGTCGTTCGGTAGATTCGGCGCCAGTTCGATGAGTTCATTCAGGTCGGCACGCGAGCCGGTCAGTCGTGCACGGTAGGCAGCCCCGGCCGCGCGAAGTGAGAGCTCAGTCGGTTCGTACCTCATCCCCTGATCGATCAGCCGGACCGCAGACGTGAAGTCGCCCTGCTCAGCACGCACATCGGCCAGGTCGAGATAGAGCGACCAGTTGGCCGGTTCCAGGGCAAGAGCGCGCTCGAACGCCGCCACGGTCTGCTGAAGATCATCCAGCTTGCGCCACGTGCCCGCTCGCACAACTTCCGTCAGCATGATCCGCTCAACGGAGTCCGCCTGGTCGCAGAGGGCAAACGACGCATCGGTGAGACCACATGCCCGCAGCAAGATCGCCATCTTGGCCAACGCCTCCGGCAACGGCTGGCGGGCAGAGACCACGTCGATGGCTTCGAACCAGGGCCGAAATCGTTCCCGCATGCTTTCGGTGTCCAGATCACGGCCGTAGTCCATCGTCCGCATTGCGGCCTCGGCCAGCGCATCGGCACTCACCACACCGAGAAATCGTGCATCGCTGAACCAGGGGGCTTCGGCCCAGGCGATGTCGGGTCGCACACCCGTGACCGATCCGATCGCCAGCGCCGCGCCGTCCATGTCGTCCTGGAGGAAGCTGATGTACGACTGCGCCAGTACCGTCCTCAAGGAGTCGGCACCCTGAACGACCTCGGCCAGCTCCGACGGCTTGTCCCTCCACAACTCGGCAAGAACCGCATAGGGCTCGGGGTTCTCAGGTGCGGAGGCGATGGCACCCGCCAGATAGTGCACGGCTGCTGATGGGCTGCCCCCGCAGTGCGCCATCACCCGCGCCAGACCTACTCCAGCTGCTACCGCCCGATTCGACATCGTCCGAGGGTATCCCTGGTCCGACCTCTGTCGGCCGTCCCCCCATGGCTCGCTGGGTACGATGCCATGATCTTGTTGTGGCAGGTGTGATTGCGGCGTCGGAACCGTCCTGGATAGTCCCTTTCACCGGGCTGAGCCCGCGGCAGTTCCGCAAGCTGATCACCGCGCTGCGGCGTGAGGGCGCGGACCCGGTCCGCAAGGGCCGGCCCTGGGGGCTGCAATTGGAGGACCGGGTTCTGTTGGTCGCCGCTTACTGGCGCACGAACCTGACACTGAGGCAGCTCGCCCCGCTGTTCGGGATCTCAAAGTCCGCAGCCGACCGCATCATCGGGCATCTCGGTCCCCTGCTCGCGCTCCGGCCGCGCAAGCCGTTCCGCAAGGACGCCGTGCTCATTGTGGACGGCACCCTGGTGCCCACCCGCGACCACACGGTCGCCGAGCAGTCCAAGAATTACCGGTACTCCACCAACCACCAGGTCGTCATCGACGCCGACAGCCGTCTGGTCGTCGTGGTCGGCCGGCCCGTGCCCGGTAACCGCGCCGACTGCAAGGCATGGGAGGAATCCGGCGTTAAGGCCGCCGTCGGCCGCACCATGACCATCGCGGACGGCGGCTACCCGGGCACCGGCCTCGTGATGCCCCACCGGCGCCAAAACGGCGAGGAACTCCCGGACTGGAAGCATGCACACAACAAGTCCCACAAGCAGGTCCGTGCCCGAATCGAGCACACCTTCGCCCGCATGAAGACCTGGAAGATCCTGCGCGACTGCCGCCTCAAAGGTGAAGGCGTACACCACGCCATGAGCGGCATCGCCCACCTGCACAACCTCGCCATCGCCGGGTAGACGAGGGTGCCGCACGGCGACCGACCTGGCCCATACCCATTCGAAGACCAGTTACGGGACAAGTCTTAGACCCACGTGTCCAGCCACATCCGCGCCCGCCAGTCGTCGATCGGGATCGCCTGGCCCGTGTACAGGGGCCAGAAGTAGATGAAGTTCCAGGCGATCAGCAGGACCAGGACGCCCGCGGCCGTGGCGCCCGCGACGCGGCGGGTGTCGGAGGAGCGGGGCGGGCCGATGATCGCGCCGAGGAGCATCGCCACCGCCAGGCAGAGGAACGGCAGGAAGACGACGGCGTAGAAGAAGAAGATCGTGCGCTCCTGGTACATGAACCAGGGCAGGTAGCCGGCCGCGATGGCGCAGGCGATGGCGCCGGCGCGCCAGTCGCGGCGGAAGAACCAGCGCCACAGCACGTACAGGACGGCGAAGCAGGCGACCCACCACAGCAGCGGCGTGCCGAGCGCGAGGACCTCGCGGGCGCACTTCTCGCCGGCGTCGGCGGGGCAGCCGTCCTTGCCGGGCGCCGGGGACTCGTAGAAGTACGACACCGGGCGGCCGAGGACGAGCCAGCTCCACGGGTTGGACTGGTACGTGTGCGGCGAGGACAGCCCGACGTGGAACTCGTACACCTGGTGCTCGTAGTGCCACAGGCTGCGCAGCCAGTCGGGCAGGAAGGTCCAGCTGCCGCCCTTGCCGTCGGTCGCGGCCCAGTTGCGGAAGTAGCCGCCGGAGCCGTCCGTGGCGGACAGGATCCAGCCGGTCCAGGAGGCGAGGTAGGTGACGAGCGCCACCGGGACCGTGGCGATGAAGGCGAGGTTCATGTCACGCCGGATGACGGCCTTGTACGGGTGCCGGGCACCGGCGACCCGGCGCGAGCCGACGTCCCACACCACCGCCATCAGGCAGAACGCGGCCAGGACGTAGAGGCCGTTCCACTTCGTGCCGATGGCCAGGCCCAGCATCAGGCCCGCCGCCCAGCGCCAGGGCCGCCATCCGAGGCGGGCTGTCTCGGCCGTGTGCCGGTCGGGGCGGACCCGGCCGTCGGCGTCCGCCGGGAGCGCGGCGGCGAGTTTCTCCCGGGCCTTGTCCCGGTCGACGAGCAGACAGCCGAACGCGGCCAGCACGAAGAACATCAGCACGCCGTCGAGCAGCGCCGTGCGGCTCATCACGAAGTGCAGGCCGTCCAGCGCCATCAGCGCGCCGGCGAGGCAGCCCAGGAACGTCGAGCGGAACAGCCGGCGGCCGATCCGGCACAGCAGCAGCACCGACAGCGTGCCGAGCAGGGCCGTCATGAACCGCCAGCCGAAGGGGTCGAACCCGAACATCAGCTCGCCGAGCCCGATGACGTACTTCCCGATCGGCGGGTGCACGACGTACGCCGCGTCCGTCGGGAGCGTGACGTTCCCGCCCGACGAGAGGATCAGATCGTTGGCCTTCTTGTCCCAGCTGAGCTCGAACCCGCGGTGGACGAGCGCCCACGCGTCCTTGGCGTAGTACGTCTCGTCGAATATCACCGCCTTGGGGCTGCCCAGGTTCCAGAAGCGCAGTACCCCGGCCAGCAGCGTGACCAGCAGCGGGCCGACCCAGCCCGACCAGCGCACCAGCCGGCCCGCGAGGGCGTGCGGGACGCCGAGCGCCGCCCACAGCCGCGGCGAGGGCTCCGTGTACGGCGGCACCAGCCGGTCACGGACGTCACGGGCGTCGCTTCTGGGCTGCCCCTGGTAGCCGAAGCGGCGCAGCCGCTGCTGCCAGGGCGGCCGCTGCTCGTGCGGCGCCTGGCCCTGCCGGGTGTCCGTCGAGGACGCGGTACTGGTCACCGCGCCATCGTAGGGAACCGTTCTGTGTGAGTCCCGTGCATGGCCGGTATGCGTCCCCAACCTCCGCCCCTGGGAGGATGGGGGCGTGACCGGAACCCTCGTACTCGCAGGCACCCCCATCGGCGACATCGCGGACGCCCCGCCCCGGCTCGCCGAGGAACTGGCCGGAGCCGATGTCGTCGCCGCCGAGGACACGCGGCGGCTGCGGCGGCTGACCCAGGCGCTGGGCGTCACGCCCAAGGGGCGGGTGGTGTCGTACTTCGAGGGCAACGAGTCCGCGCGGACGCCCGAGCTGGTTCAGGAACTGGTGGACGGGGCGCGGGTGCTGCTCGTCACGGACGCGGGGATGCCGTCCGTGTCCGACCCGGGGTACCGGCTCGTCGCGGCCGCCGTCGAGCGGGATGTCCGGGTGACCGCCGTGCCCGGGCCGTCCGCGGTGCTGACCGCGCTGGCGCTGTCCGGGCTGCCCGTCGACCGGTTCTGCTTCGAGGGGTTCCTGCCGCGCAAGGCGGGGGAGCGGCTGGGGCGGCTGCGGGAGGTGGCCGGGGAACGGCGGACCCTCGTGTACTTCGAGGCTCCTCACCGGCTGGACGACACGCTCGCGGCGATGGCCGAGGTGTTCGGTGCCGAGCGGCGGGCCGCGGTGTGCCGGGAGCTGACCAAGACGTACGAGGAGGTGCGGCGGGGCGGGCTGGGGGAGCTGGCCGCCTGGGCCGCGGAGGGTGTCCGCGGGGAGATCACCGTGGTGGTGGAGGGGGCGCCCGACAAGGGGCCCGAGGAGGTCGGGCCCGAGGAACTGGTGCGGCGGGTCCGGGTCCGGGAGGAAGCGGGGGAGCGGCGCAAGGAGGCGATCGCCGCGGTGGCGGTCGAGGCCGGTGTGCCGAAGCGGGTCGTGTTCGACGCGGTGGTCGCCGCGAAGAACGCCGGCTGACAGTCGCGTGGTGCCGTGCAGCCAGGGGCGTAAACACCCTCTGAGCAGGGCGCATGTCGGATGAGCGTGCGCCCCATGGGTCGGCAAAGGCGACGGGGGTCTCGGGCAAGGAACGCCCAAAACAGCGCCAACAGTCGACAGGTCTGCTGCCTTCGGTCCGGCTGAGGAGTCCACTGGGGTGCGGGGACGGAATCGTCCTCACGCCACAGCGGAACAGGAGCTGGCATGAGTGAGATCGCAGGGCAGACCGGGCTCCGCGCCGGTGCGAGCGCCGTCGTCAACGAGTCGTACTCCTTCGCCTGCATGCGCTGCGGGTACGGCTGGGAGCAGTCGTACGAGATAGAGCACCATACGGACGCCGCGGGCCACGAGTTCGTCCTCTACGTCGCGGACGGCCAGGTCGTGCCCTCCCCGTTGAGCAAGCCCACGTGCCAGAACTGTGACGGTCACGTCGTGCGGATCATGCGGCCCGGCCGGGTCGCGTCGGCGCGCAACGCGGCGCACCGGCCCCACCGCGTGCCGCCGCCCGCCGGGCCCGTGGAGGCCCCGGCCGCGGCGGCCGAGTCCGAGTCCGAGTCCGAGTCCGAGCAGGACCGGCCCGAGGGCCACCACTGGCACCTGTCCGACCTGCTGCACCCCTTCCAGCGCAAGGCGAGCTGACCCGTCCGGCTCCCTTGTCCGACGCCCTCCCCGGTCCTCCCCCATCGGGGAGGGCGTACCCCTTTCGTAGGATCGGGGGCATGCCTGCGAACGACCCCGACAAGCACGCCGCGCCCCCGCTGCCGGACCCCCTCCGGGTGCCGGTCGCCGACTCCCACACCCACCTGGACATGCAGTCCGGCACGGTCGAGGAGGCGCTGGCGAAGGCGGCGTCGGTCGGAGTGACGACCGTCGTGCAGGTCGGCTGCGACCTGAAGGGCTCCCGCTGGGCGGCCGAGACCGCCGCCGCGTACGACGCCGTCCACGCGACGGTCGCCCTGCACCCGAACGAGGCGCCCCGCATCGTCCACGGCGACCCCGACGGCTGGTCGAGGCAGGGCGCGCGCGAGCCGGGCGGGCAGGCGGCGCTGGACGACGCGCTCGCCGAGATCGACCGGCTGGCCGGGTTGCCCCAGGTCAAGGGCGTGGGTGAGACCGGCCTCGACTACTTCCGCACCGGGCCCGAGGGCAAGGACGCGCAGGAGCGGTCCTTCCGCGCCCACATCGAGATCGCCAAGCGGCACGGCAAGGCCCTGGTCATCCACGACCGCGAGGCCCACGCCGACGTCCTGCGCGTGCTCAAGGAGGAGGGCGCCCCCGAGCGGACCGTCTTCCACTGCTACTCCGGCGACGCCGAGATGGCCGAGATCTGCGCGAGCGCGGGCTACTTCATGTCCTTCGCCGGCAACGTCACCTTCAAGAACGCCCAGAACCTGCGGGACGCGGTGGCGGTCGCCCCGTTGGAACTGCTCCTCGTGGAGACGGACGCGCCCTTCCTCACCCCGGCGCCCTACCGCGGGCGGCCGAACGCCCCCTACCTCGTGCCGATCACCGTGCGGGCCATGGCCGAGGTGCGCGGCATCGACGAGGACGCGCTGGCCACGGCACTCGGGGCGAACACGGCACGCGCGTTCGGTTACTGAGCCGCGGCATTCCCGAGGCATCGCCGCAGCACCCCTGCGGCACCACGCCGGCACCTTCGCGCGACCTCAGCGCCACCCCGGCCGCACGACTGTGCGTAGTCGCGTCGCTTTGGAGAGTGACGGCCGCTCCGCTAGGTTCTGGGGGCCCGATCCGGACCCCTCTGGACCCCCTCCGGCCCCTGGAGCGTGTCGGCGTGAGCAACTCGCAGTACGAGACGTACGAGATGTACGGCCCGGCCCACGCCGGCCCGGCCTGCACGGACCCCGTGTACGGCGGTTTCGACGCACCGCCCGCCGATCTGCACAGCGCCGAGATGCTCGGGTACGGGACGCCGGGGGCTTCCGGGAAACCAGGGGCTCCCGGGACACCAGAGGCCTACGGGGACACGTACCGGCCCGCCTACGAGGTGCCGACCCTGCCCGAACTCCCCCGGCAGGGCACTCCCGGCGACGAGCCGCTGCCCGAGTCGGGTACGACCGGGGCGCGGGCCGGAGCACGCGCCGCGTCGCGCACCGGCTCGCACCGCAGGTCCGCGCGCCGGCGCAAGACGCGGTACGCCGAGCGCCCGGACGGTTCCAAGCGCCCGGACGGTTCCATGCGGCGGCTGCTCCCGCAGGCCCTGGTCGTCGCCTTCCTGGCGGGCGGCACCACGGCGTTCGTCGCCAAGGACAAGGCGATCGAGCTGAACGTCGACGGCAAGGCACGCACGCTGCACACCTTCGCCGACGACGTCACCGAGCTGCTCGCGGAGGAGGGCGTCGAGATCGGCGCCCACGACGTGGTGGCCCCCGGCCCCGGCACGGAGATCACCAGCGGGGACGAGGTGGCCGTGCACTACGCCCGCCCGGTGCGGCTCACCCTCGACGGTCACCGGCGCGAGGTGTGGACGACGGCGCACACGGTGGAGGGGGCGCTGCGGCAGCTGGGAGTGCGGCAGGAGGGCGCGTACGTCTCCACCTCACGCTCCCGGCGCATCGGGCGCGAGGGACTCGCCCTGGACGTACGGACCGAGCGCACGGTCACGATCATGGCGGACGGCCGGGCCCGGACCGTCCGCACCAACGCGGCGACCGTGCGGGAGGCCGTGGAGGAGGCCGGGATCACCCTGCGCGGCCAGGACACCACGTCCGTCCCGCAGGGGAGCTTCCCGCGCGACGGGCAGACCGTCACGGTGCTGCGCATCACCGGAGGCAAGGAGGTCCGCGAGGAGGTGATCCCCTTCCAGGTGCGGCGCACGGAGGACCCGACCCTGTTCAAGGGCACGGAGGTCGTGGAGCGTGCGGGTGAGCCGGGGCTGCGCCGGGTCACCTACTCCCTGCGCACGGTCAACGGCGTCAAGCAGAAGCCGCGCCGGGTCAGGTCCGAGGTGGTGCGCGAGCCCCGCCCGCAGGTGGTGAAGGTCGGCACCAAGCCGCGCCCCGAGTCCGTGCAGGGCGCCGACCACCTCGACTGGCAGGGCCTCGCGGCCTGCGAGTCCGGCGGCCGCCCCGACGCGGTCGACCCGTCGGGCACGTACGGCGGCCTCTACCAGTTCGACACCCACACCTGGCAGGCCCTGGGCGGCCGGGGCCGCCCCCAGGACGCCCCGGCGGCGGAACAGACGTACCGGGCGAAGAAGCTCTACGTGCGGCGGGGCGCCAGCCCTTGGCCGCACTGCGGGGGGCGGCTGCGCGGGTAGGTCGGTGGCACGGTCGGCCGGCTGCACCGCTAGGCCGGTGGCACGGGCGGGCGGGAACGAAACCCCCCGTACCCTTGTCCCGTGACCAGCCCCACCCCCGACGCCCTCCTCGGCCCCGCCGACATCCGAGAACTCGCGGCAGCCCTCGGCGTACGCCCCACCAAGCAGCGCGGACAGAACTTCGTGATCGACGCGAACACGGTCCGCCGGATCGTCCGCACCGCACAGGTCCACCCCGACGACGTCGTCGTCGAGGTCGGCCCGGGGCTCGGGTCCCTCACCCTGGCGCTGCTGGAGGTCGCCGACCGGGTCACGGCCGTGGAGATCGACGACGTGCTCGCCGCCGCGCTGCCCGCGACCATCACGGCCCGCATGCCCGAGCGCGCCGACCGGTTCGCGCTGGTCCACTCCGACGCGATGCACGTCACCGAGCTGCCGGGCCCCGCCCCGACCGCGCTGGTCGCCAACCTCCCCTACAACGTGGCCGTCCCGGTCCTGCTGCACATGCTCGACACCTTCCCGACCATCGACCGCACGCTCGTCATGGTCCAGTCGGAGGTCGCCGACCGGCTCGCCGCCGCGCCCGGCTCGAAGGTCTACGGCGTCCCCTCGGTCAAGGCCAACTGGTACGCCGAGGTCAAGCGCGCCGGCGCCATCGGACGGAACGTGTTCTGGCCGGCGCCGAACGTGGACAGCGGCCTGGTCTCCCTGGTCCGCCGGACCGAGCCGATCAAGACGACGGCCACCAAGGCCGAGGTCTTCGCCGTCGTCGACGCCGCCTTCGCCCAGCGCCGCAAGACGCTGCGGGCCGCGCTCGCCGGCTGGGCCGGATCCGCCGCGGCCGCCGAGGAGGCCCTCGTCGCCGCCGGGGTCTCGCCGCAGGCCCGGGGCGAGTCGCTGACCGTGGAAGAGTTCGCGCGTATCGCCGAGCACAAGGCGAACCAGCACCAGGAGAAGGAGCCCGCGTGAGCGTCACGGTCCGCGTCCCCGCCAAGGTCAACGTCCAGCTGGCGGTCGGCGCCGCCCGCCCCGACGGCTTCCACGACCTGGCCAACGTCTTCCTCGCGGTCGGCCTCTACGACGAGATCACCGTCACCCCCTCCGACGCGCTCCGCGTCACCTGCGAGGGCCCCGACGCCGACCAGGTCCCCCTGGACCGCACGAACCTGGCGGCGCGCGCGGCGATCGCGCTGGCCGAGCGGTACGGCCGCAGCCCCGACGTCCACGTCCACATCGCCAAGGACATCCCCGTCGCCGGCGGCATGGCGGGCGGCAGCGCGGACGGCGCCGGCGCCCTGGTGGCCTGCGACGCGCTGTGGGAGACCGGCGCCTCCCGGGAGGAACTCCTGGAGATCTGCGCCGAACTGGGCAGCGACGTGCCGTTCAGCCTGGTCGGCGGTGCCGCCCTCGGCATCGGGCGCGGCGAGCGGCTGACGCCCCTGGAGGTCGGCGGCACCTTCCACTGGGTGTTCGCCATGGCCGGGCGGGGCCTGTCCACCCCGGCCGTGTTCCGGGAGTTCGACCGGCTCGGCGAGGGCACGGACATCCCCGAGCCCGTCGCCTCCCAGGAACTCCTCGCGGCCCTCGCCAAGGGCGACCCGGACGCGCTCGCCGCGGCCGTCTCCAACGACCTGGAGCCCGCCGCCCTCTCCCTCTTCCCGGAACTCGCGGACACCTTGGCCACCGGCCGGGCCGCGGGCGCCCTCGCCGCCCTGGTCTCCGGCTCCGGCCCGACCACGGCGTTCCTCGTCCGCGACCCCGAGTCGGCGGCGGCGGTGGCGCAGGCCCTGGTGGCGTCCGGGACCTGCCGGACGGTGCGCACGGCCTCGGGCCCGGCGCCCGGGGCGACGGTCGCCGGACGTTAATCACGTGCCCGGGCCGCCGCCGTCCCCTTAGGCTCACCCTTTTCCGGAGTGGGGGAGCAGGCGTGGCGGACCTGGTCGCGGCCGTACGACGAGGAGACCCGGACGAGGTCCGAGCCCTGCTGGAGTCGGGCGCCGACCCCGAGACCCTCGCCGACGGCCTGCCGGTCCTGTGCCTGGCCGTCGCCGCGTACGACGAACCCGTCGCCGAAGCGCTGCTGGAGGCCGGCGCCGACCCCCTGCGCCGGCTGCCCGACGGCACCACCCCGCTGCTGCGGGCCGTGGACGGCGGGTCCCACCTGCTGACCTACGCCCTCGCCTCGCACCGGATACCGCTCCCGGCGCCGGTCCGCGAGGAGCTGCTGGCCCGTGCCCGGCACTGGACGCAGGCCGGTGTGGAGGCGGAGCTGCGCCGTCTCACCGGCCTCACCGGGCCGATCGAGCGGATCCGGGTCGAGGACGGCGAGGTCGGCTGGTGGTGCGAGCAGCTCACTCTCGGCGGGCTGACCGTGCGCGACGAGCACCGGGCGGTCCTCACCTCCATGGAGGCCCGCTACGGCATCCGCACCCCCTTCGACGACCTGGTCGCGCGGGCCCTCGCCCACCCCGACCGGGACCACGTCGTCTGGTCGGACGTGGTGTTCACGCTCGGCCGCCGGGTCGACGAGGAGACCTGGCAGTGGAGCAGGGACCTGCTCAACCACCCCGACCGGCTGCACCGCCTGCTCGCCGCCGACCTGCTGCTGTCGCTGATCCTCGGCGACATCGCCACGGGACGCGCCCCCTTCTGGGAACGGGGCAGGGAACTCGTGCCCTGGGCCGAGCAGGAGGAGGACCCGGAGGTGCTGGCGGTGATCCTCCAGGCGATGACCCACGACAGCGCCCCGGAGATCGAGGCCGTCGGACTGTCACACCTCGCCCACCCGGACCCCAGGGTGCGTGCCCTGGTGCCGGACACCCTGGGCCACTCCGAGGACGGCCCGTCCCAGGTCCGCCCCGAGAGCCTCACCGCCGTGCTCACCCTGGCCCGCGACGAGGACCCCGCCGTACGCGAGGCGGCGTGCCGCTGGCTCGGGTACCACCGGGGCCGCGAGCCGGAAGTGGGGGACGCGCTGGTCGCCCTCACCCACGACGAACGGCAGCCGATCCGCATCTGCGCCGTGTCCGGCCTCGCCCACCGCGACGATCCGCGCTGTGTGGAGGCCGAGCACCGGATCGGCCCCGTCGACCCCGAGCTGCCGTTCGACGAGCGGCTGATGGACGTGTGGCGCTACCAGCGCCGCCGGGAAGCAGCCTCCCCCTCCTGAACACCCCGGCCGGAGCACCCCGCCGCCCGACTACCCTGGAGGGTCGATCCATCCCCCTCGTCAGGAGCGAAATGGCCGTCAACCTGGTCAATGTCGAGAACGTCAGCAAGGTGTACGGCACCCGCGCCCTGCTCGACGGCATCTCCCTCGGCGTCTCCGAGGGGGACCGCATCGGCGTCGTCGGCCGCAACGGCGACGGCAAGACCACGCTGATCCGGATGCTCGCCAAGCAGGAGGACGCCGACACCGGGCGCGTCACCCACTCCGGCGGCCTGCGCCTCGGCGTGCTCACCCAGCACGACTCCCTCGACCCCGGGGCGACCGTGCGGCACGAGGTCATCGGCGACATGGCCGACCACGAGTGGGCGGGCGACGCCAAGGTCAGGGACGTCCTGACCGGCCTGTTCGGCGGCCTGGACCTGCCGGGCTTCCCCAAGGGACTCGACACGGTCATCGGGCCGCTGTCCGGCGGTGAGCGCCGCCGTATCGCGCTCGCCAAGCTGCTCATCGAGGAGCAGGACCTGCTCGTCCTGGACGAGCCCACCAACCACCTCGACGTCGAGGGCATCGCCTGGCTCGCCCGGCACCTGCAGAACCGCCGCTCGGCGCTGGTCTGCGTCACCCACGACCGCTGGTTCCTGGACCAGGTCTGCACCCGCATGTGGGACGTCCAGCGCGGCACGGTCTACGAGTACGAGGGCGGCTACTCCGACTACGTCTTCGCCCGGGCCGAGCGCGAGCGCATCGCCGCGACCGAGGAGGCCAAGCGGCAGAACCTCGTCCGCAAGGAGCTGGCCTGGCTGCGCCGCGGGGCGCCGGCCCGTACGTCCAAGCCGCGTTTCCGGGTCGAGGCCGCCAACGAGCTCATCAAGGACGTGCCCCCGCCCCGGGACAGCAGCGAGCTGATGCGGTTCGCGTCCTCCCGGCTCGGCAAGACCGTGTTCGACCTGGAGGACGTCACCGTCCAGGCCGGCCCCAAGGTCCTCCTCAAGCACGTCACCTGGCAGCTCGGGCCCGGCGACCGGATCGGCCTCGTCGGCGTCAACGGCGCCGGCAAGACGTCCCTGCTGCGGGCCATGGCCGAGGCCGCCCGGACCGACGGCGAGGCACAGCCCGCGGGCGGCCGCGTCCGCGTCGGCAAGACGGTGAAGCTGGCCTACCTCTCCCAGGAGGTCGCCGAACTCGACCCGAACACGCGCGTGCTGGAGGCCGTGCAGCAGGTGCGCGAGCGCGTCGACCTCGGCAAGGGCCGCGAGATGACCGCCGGGCAGCTGTGCGAGACGTTCGGCTTCACCAAGGAGAAGCAGTGGACGCCGGTCGGTGACCTGTCCGGCGGTGAGCGCCGCAGGCTCCAGCTGCTGCGCCTGCTCATGGACGAGCCCAACGTCCTCTTCCTCGACGAGCCCACCAACGACCTCGACATCGAGACCCTGACGCAGCTGGAGGACGTCCTCGACGGCTGGCCCGGCTCGATGATCGTCATCTCCCACGACCGGTTCTTCATCGAGCGCACCACCGACCGGGTGTTCGCGCTGCTCGGCGACGGCGCCCTGCGGATGCTGCCGCGCGGCATCGACGAGTACCTGGAGCGGCGTCAGCGCATGGAGGAGGCCGCGGCCGCCTCCGCCCCCGCCGCGGCACCGCGGACCGCCACCCCGGAGAAGAGCGCCGCCGACCAGCGCGCCGCCAAGAAGGAGCTGCAGAAGATCGAGCGGCAGCTCGACAAGGTCTCCGACCGGGAGACCAAGCTGCACGCTCAAATCGCCGAGAACGCCACGGACTTCGCGAAGGTGGCCGAACTGGACGCAGAGCTGCGGGAGTTGGCCGGCCAGCGCGAGGAGCTGGAGCTGCGCTGGCTGGAACTCGCCGAGGACGCGTGAAGGGTGCGTGAAGGCGCATAACAACGGCATCACGGGCCGGTCCTCCCTTGGGAACAGGGGATGACACGGCCCGGTGTGCTGTCGGTACCGGGTGATAGAAAGAGCCGTCTGAGAACTTTATGAAACGACTCTGAGCCCATCGCGTACCTCAGGGCGTGGCTAAAAATCAGTGATCGAAACGGGGGAAGCGACTGATGACTCAGCCGCCCAATCAGCCACCGCACGGTGGTTTCGGAGCACCGCAGGACCAGCCGCCGCAGGGCGGAGGTTTCGGAGCACCGCAGACCCCGCCACCGCCCCAGGGCCCGCCCCAGGCCCCGCCCCCGCAGGGCCCGCCGCAGCCCGGGTACGGCTACCCCCAGCAGCCCCCGCAGCAGCCCGGGCCGTACGGCCAGCCCGGACCGTACAACCCCGGCCCCTACGGCCAGCCCCAGCAGCCCGGGCCGTACGGACAGCCCGGCTACGGCTACCCGCCGCAGCCGCAGTACCCCGGCGCGCCCGGTACCCCGCCCCCGGGCGGCTCCCGCAACCCCTTCAAGGGCAAGCCGGCCCTCGTCATCGGCGCGGCCGTCGCCGCGCTGCTCGTGGTCGGCGGCACGGTGTGGGCGGTCACCGACGGCGACTCCGGCGAGGGGCAGAAGAAGCCGGTCGCCCAGCAGAGCGACGACGCCAAGCCGGACGCCTCCGCACCGGCCAACCCCGGTGACGGCAGCGGCGACGGCGGCGAGGACCCGGAGAACCTCAACGAGGGCCGCCAGGCCGGCGAGGCCAGGGTCCTCTGGTACAAGGAGGCGCCCGACGCGCCCGGCTCCGGCGCCGAGGCCCCCGGCATGTGGATCACCGGCAAGACGGCGGTGAAGGCGGCGTACAAACAGCTCCTCGCCTACGACGTCGGTGACGGCAAGCCGTCCTGGGACGCCATCACCTTCCCCAACAAGATCTGCGCGACCACCCCGCAGCAGACGTCCGACGGCAAGATCGTCGTCGCGTACATGAGCGGCAGCAGCGACCGCGCCAAGTGCAACCAGCTGCAGGAGATCGACCTCGACACGGGTGAGAAGGGCTGGACCCAGAAGGTCGCCGACGGCGCCCTGTTCGACTCCACGCTCTCCGTCGAACTGTCCATCACCGGCAAGACGCTGATGGTGGGCCGCTCCCAGTCCGGCACGGCGTACGACGTGACCAACGGCGACAAGCTCTTCGACAAGAAGCGCTACGGCAGCGCCTGCTTCCCCGCCGCGTTCGCCGGCGGCGAGAAGCTCATCGCCGTCTCCTCCTGCGGTGCGGGCACCGACAAGGAGCACGACGAGGTGCAGGAGCTCGACCCGCGCACCGGCAAGGTGAAGTGGACCCAGCCGTTCGACAAGGGCTGGCGGGTCGCGCGCACCTACTCGGTCAGCCCGCTGGTCATCTACAGCACCAACGAGGACAAGAAGGCCTGGAACATCTCCACCTTCACCTCCGGCGGCAAGTTCCGCTCGCAGGTCGCCTTCGACGAGGACTTCGCCCCCGAGTGCGGCTGGGCCATCCTCGAGCGCGACCTCACGGGCTGCCAGGGCGTCGCCGTCGACGACACCACGCTCTACCTGCCGACCGAGGCGACCACCGGCGCCAACGAGATCGTCGCGGTCGACCTCGCCAACGGCAAGGAGAAGTGGCGCGTGAAGTCCCCGGCCGACGAGTCGATGCTGCCCATGAAGGCCGAGGGCGGAAAGCTCATCGCCTACGTGCAGCCGTCGTACGACGCGGGCGGCCGGATCGTGTCCATCCCGACCGGAGGCAGCAGCCACAAGCCGGTCACGCTGCTGCAGAACCCGCAGGGTGCCGCGGACATCGAGGACAGCTTCTTCTCCAAGGACATCGACTGGGTCGACGGGCGCTTCTACATCTCGACCACCCGGCTGAGCGGAAACGACGACACCAAGGAGAAGTTGATGCTCGCCTACGGCAAGTGACGCCGCCGCTGCCTGCTCCTTCTTCTCCTTCTCCGCCCGCTCTTTCGGAATCGCTTCCGCTCGCGCCGCCCGTCCCCTTCCCCGAGGTACTCACGTCATGACCCAGCCGCCGCCTCCGCCGCCCCAACAGCCCCCGCAGCCGGGCGGCTTCGGGCCGCCCCCCGGCCAGCCCCCGCAGACGCCTCCGCCGGCTGCCCCGCAGTCGCCCGCGCCGCCCCAGCCCCAGCCGGGCTACGGCTACCCGCAGTACGGACAGCCGCCGCAGGCGCCCTACGGCCAGCCGGGATACGGGCAGCCCGGGTACGGGCAGCAGCCCGGCTATGCGCAGCAGCCCGGTTATGGGCAGCAGCCCGGCTACAGCTATCCGCAGCAGACGATGCCGCTCCAGCCGCAGGCCGGACAGCCCGGCGGCGGGGGCAAGTTCAACGCGCAGCTGGCCATCATCGTCGCCGCGGTCGTGGCGATCGCCCTGATCATCGGCGGCGGTGTCTGGTACGCCAACTCCGGCAAGGACGACGGCAAGAAGGACGACACGGCCGGCTCCAGCGGCGGTACCGGCGGCTCGGGTGACAACAAGGGCGGCACCACCTCCGGCAAGGAGAAGGCACCGGCCGACCCCAGCGCCCGCGTCCTGTTCCAGGTCCCGGCGCCCGAGGTGAAGAACGACAGCACGGTCGTCGTCTCCGGCTCGTGGCTCACCGACAAGGCGTACGTCAAGAGCGGCATCGCCCAGATCGTCGGCTACGACCGCGACAAGGGCGGCCAACTGTGGAAGATCCCGCTGCCCGGCCCGGTCTGCCAGGCCAGTCGCCATGTCACCGACGACGGCAAGACGGCGATCCTCTACCAGCCCGCGATGCCGACCAAGGCGGACCCGTCGCACGGGTGCAGCCAGCTCGCGGTGATCGACCTCGACGCCGGCAAGAAGCTGTGGACCAAGACGGTCAAGACCGGTGACGATCTGATCAACTTCGACAACGTCACGGTCAGCGGAAAGACGGTCGCCGTCGGCAGCACCAGCGGCGGCGCCGCCTTCGACGTCTCCGGCAAGCTCCTGTGGAGCCCGAAGCCGACCGACACCTGCTACGACGCCGGGTACGGCGGCGGCGAGAAGCTCGTCGCGGTGCGCAAGTGCGGCACGTACGACCAGCGCCAGCTGCACATCCAGACCATCGACCCGAAGTCCGGGAAGGTGATCTCGGAGTACAAGATGGCCGAGGGCATCGAGTACGCGAGCATCGTGTCGACCAACCCGCTGGTCGTGGCCGCCGACGTCGGTGACTCCGCGGGCGACGGCAGCGGCATCTCCGACTTCTTCTCCATCGACAACAAGACCGGCAAGCTGCGCACGCGCATCTCCGCCCCGGGCGAGCAGTTCGCGGCGCGCTGCGAGGGCATCACCCGCATCGAGTACTGCAACCTGCTGGCCGTCGGCAACGACCGGCTGTACCTGCCGACCGAGGAGCACGACGGCACCGGCGAGTACAGCCGGACCAACGAGATCGTCGCCTTCGACCTCACCACCGGCAAGCAGACCGGGCAGCGCGCCGACGCCGGGGACGGCTACACGATCTCGCCGCTGCGGATGGACGGCGGCAACCTGATCGCGTACAAGCGGCCGCCGTACGACAAGGGCGGACAGATCGTCAGCATCGACGGGGGCAGCTTCAAGCAGACGAAGCTGCTGGAGAACCCCGCCTCGGACCAGGTGCGGGACGTGGAGACCAGCATGTCGCCGGAGTACTCCGAGTTCCTGTACGGCGACGGGCAGCTGTACATGTCCAAGGTGTACGCGAGCAACCGGTCCGCAGGCCGGGACAAGGAGTACCTCGCGGTCGGCTTCGGTACGAGCTGATCATCCGGTGACCGGTTCTTGATCGACCGGTGGCCGGAGCGGCCCCGTCCCTGTTCAGGGGCGGGGCCGTTCGCGTTTGGCTCAGTCAACCTCGAATGAGAGGAATTTCGGCGATCCGGGGCGATTCTCGCGGGTAGGGGGAGCGCAACGTCGAACAAGCGTGTAGCTTCCGGGGGCATGAAGGCGGGGGAGCCGGGGGGCTTCCATCTGGGGGGACCGGGGTGACTGGGGGGTTGCTCGATGGGAGTGCGGCTCATGGTGGTCGACGACCACCGACTGCTGGCGGAGGCGCTGGCCTCGGCGCTGAAGCTGCGGGGGCACCGGGTGCTGGCCGCGGCGGCGCCGGCGGCGGGGGCGGCGGAGCTGGTGATCACACGGGCGCCGGAGGTGTGCCTGCTGGGGACGGCCACGCCGGCGGAGCCGGGGATCTTCGACCCGGTGGTGAGGATCAAGCGGGAGCGGCCGCAGGTGGCGGTGCTGGTGCTGGGCCCGGTGCCGAGCCCGCGGGGCATCGCGGCGGCGTTCGCGGCGGGGGCGTCCGGATACGTCCGGCATGACGAGCGCATAGAGGGTGTCGAGCGGGCGATCATGAAGGCGCGGGCGGGGGAGGCGGCGGTGGCGCCGCAACTGCTGCAAGGGGCGTTCAGCGAGTTGCTGAACCCGGCGGCCCAACCCGACGACGAGGGGCAGCGGTTGCTGTCCATGCTCACGCCCCGGGAGGTGGAGGTCCTGGTCCGCGTCGCGGACGGCGAGGACACCCGCCTGATCGCGGCGGGCATGGGCATCGCCCCGTCGACGGCCCGCACGCATGTCCAACGGGTCCTGATGAAACTCGGCGTCGGCTCCCGCCTGGAGGCAGCGGCCCTGGCGGCCCGGACGGGGTTGCTGGACCGGGCGGGGCCGGTGTCGCGAGAGCCGTGAGCCGTCTGACGGCGGGTGTCCGTCCTCGGAACGGCGCGATGGGGTGAGACACCGACTCACTGGCGTTGACGCGCCAACCGCTGCGGGCGGACACCCCCCCGACACGTCCCCTTGCGTCGTCCGGCGGCTGCGGGCGCGCTCTGGCTCAGCCGCGGGCAGTCGTGCCGCTGGGGCGGCACGGGTGGGCGGTGGGGGTCCCCCCTGCTCGAGCGAAGCCGAGAGCTTGGGGGAGGCACCTCGTCGCGCCGAGTCGCGCACCCACCCGGCCCCGGCACCCACGCCGAGCACCGCACGACGCCGGGTTACTCCACCCGCTCGTCCCCCTCCGGCTCAAGTCCCGGCGGCGGCGGAGCCACCGGCCGCAGCTTCAGCCACACCAGGAAGAACAACCCCAGCGCGAGCATCCCCAACCCGGTCCACAGGTTGATGTTCACGCCCTCCGCCTTGTCGATGTCGGCGTCGGACGCCGTGAACCCCGCGATCGTGACGATGACGCCGTACACCACGAACAGCCCACCGATGATCCGCCGGATGTCGAACAACCGCGCAGCGGTCGCCGACTTGCCCTGCAGTTCGGTGACTTCCCGCTGCACGTCCTTCTCGGAGTAGAACTCGGACATGTTCCGTCAACCTCCACGCGTCAGAACGAGAACGGGATGTAGCAGGCCGCGGCCAGGACGACCGCGCCCCAGCCCAGCAGCGCCGGCTTGCGGTACCACGCCTCGTCCCCCGGCGCCGGCGGCTCCGCCATGCCGGGCGAGGTCGTGCCGTAGACGAGTCCCTGCAACTCCTCCACCGGCTTCGGCGCGGTGAACAGCGACACGGCCACCATGACCACCGCGCCCGCGACGAACCCCGCGATCGCCGAGACGAAGTTCGCCCCCTGGTCGGAGGGGATGTCGATGATGCCCTCCTTGTAGATGACGAAGTAGTTGACCATCGCGGCGGTGGTACCCGCGATCAGCCCCCAGAAGCCCGACTTCATGGACGCCCGCTTCCAGAACATGCCGATGATGAAGACCACGAACATCGGCACGTTGAAGAAGGAGAACAGGGTCTGGAGGTAGCTCATGATGTTGGAGAAGGACGACGCCAGGAACGCCGTGCCGATGGAGGCGAGCACGCCGATCGCGGTGATCAGGCGGCCGAAGCGCACGTAGTACTCGTCCTCGCGGTCCTTCACGACGTACTTCGCCCAGATGTCCGTCGTGAACACGGTGTTGAACGACGACACGTTGGCCGCCATGCCCGCCATGAACGCCGCCAGCAGACCCGTCACGGCGATGCCGAGCACACCGTTGGGCAGGAGCTGCTCCATCAGGTAGGGGATCGCGTCGTTGTACTGCAGGTCGGAGCCGGCCGTGCCGATCCTCGGCACCAGGGCCGCGGCGACCAGGCCCGGGATCATCACCAGGAACACGATGAAGATCTTCGGGAACGCGGCGATCAGCGGGGTGCGCTGGGCCGCCGAGAGGTTCTTCGCGGACAGGGCGCGCTGCACCTCGGCGAAGTTCGTCGTCCAGTAGCCGAAGGAGAGCACGAAGCCGAGGCCCAGGACGATGGTCAGCCAGTTCGCGCCCAGCGGGTTGTCGCTGCCGATGCCGGTGCCGCCCCAGGAGGTCATGAAGTCGCCGCCGTGCTGCGCGGTGAGCTTGTCGGACAGCCCGTCCCAGCCGCCGACCGACTTCAGGCCGAGCACGGTGATGGGGATGAGCGCGGCGAGGATCACGAAGAACTGCAGGACCTCGTTGTAGATCGCCGAGGACAGGCCGCCGAGCGTGATGTACGCGAGCACGAAGAAGCCGGCGACCACGATCGCCACCCACTCCGGCCAGCCCAGCAACGCCTCGACGACGATGGCGAGGGCGTAGAGGTTGACACCGGCGATGAGGATCGCGGCGAAGGCGAAGAGGACCGAGCTGAGCAGGTGCGCCGCCTTGTCGAAGCGCAGCAGCAGGAACTCGGGGACCGAGCGCACCTTGGAGCCGTAGTAGAAGGGCATCATCACCAGGCCGAGGAAGACCATGGCGGGGATGGCGCCGATCCAGTACCAGTGGGTGGTGTAGACGCCGTACTGCGCGCTGTTGGCGGCCATGCCCAGGATCTCGGTGGCGCCCAGGTTGGCGGCGATGAACGCGAGACCGGTGACCCAGGCGGGCAGGGAACGGCCGGAGAGGAAGAAGTCGAGGCTGGTCTTCACCGAGCGCCGGGCGGCGAAGCCGATGCCGAGGACGACGACGAAGTAGATGCCGAGGATGGTGTAGTCGAGCCAGTTCGTGGGGAGTCGCAGCTCGGCTGCCAGATATGTGGGGGTATGCACTAGCCCTCGCTTAGGTGCGTGAACTGATACCTCGCGGAATCTACGCCTCTGTGTTCAGTGATTGAACAGTTCGGTTGATGCTCTTTGTTGGATTGTGATGTTGACGATTGAGAGAGGTGGTGTTTTGATATGTTCGGTTATGTTTGAAGGATGAGGAGTCCGGCGTGAAGAAGACCTCGACCCGGCTGGCCGACGGTCGCGAGCTCATCTACTACGACCTGCGCGACGACAGCGTGCGCGGCGCGGCCGACCGCCGTCCGCTGGACCGCACCGTCACCACGTCCGAGATCCGCCGCGACCCCCTGCTCGGCGACTCCGTCGCCATCGCCTCGCACCGCCAGGGCCGCACCTACCATCCCCCGGCCGACGAGTGCCCCCTGTGCCCCTCCGAGGGCGACCGGCTGAGCGAGATCCCGGACTCCTCGTACGACGTCGTCGTCTTCGAGAACCGCTTCCCCTCGCTCGCCGGCGACTCCGGCCGCTGCGAGGTCGTCTGCTTCACGTCCGACCACAACGCGTCCTTCGCGAGCCTCACCGAGGAGCAGGCCGGCCTCGTGCTGGAGGCGTGGACGGACCGTACGTCCGAGCTGTCCCATCTTCCCTCCGTCGAGCAGGTGTTCTGCTTCGAGAACCGGGGCGCCGAGATCGGCGTGACACTCCAGCACCCGCACGGGCAGATCTACGCCTACCCCTTCACCACCCCGCGCACCGCCCTGATGCTCCGCTCGGTCGCGTCCCACAAGGAGATGACGGGCGGGGAGAACCTCTTCGACGCCGTCCTGGAGCGGGAACTCGCGGACGAGCGGGTCGTCCTGGAGGGTGAACACTGGGTGGCCTTCGTGCCGTACGCGGCGCACTGGCCGTACGAGGTCCACCTGTACCCCAAGCGCCGCGTGCCCGACCTGCTCGGCCTGGACGAGGAGGCGCGCACAGAGTTCCCCAAGGTCTATCTGGAACTCTTGAGGCGCTTCGACCGGATCTTCGGTGAGAACGAGCCGCCGACGCCGTACATCGCGGCCTGGCACCAGGCCCCGTTCGGCGCGCTGGAGGAGTTCGACGGCGTCGTGCGCGAGGACTTCGCGCTCCACCTCGAGCTTTTCACCATCCGCCGCACTTCCGGCAAGCTGAAGTTCCTCGCGGGTTCCGAGTCCGGCATGAACGTGTTCATCAACGACGTGCCGCCGGAGCGCGCGGCCGAGCGACTGCGAGAGGTAGCGAGTTCATGAGCGGGAAGTACCTGGTGACGGGCGGCGCGGGCTACGTCGGCAGCGTGGTCGCCCAGCACCTGCTGGAGGCCGGTCACGAGGTCGTCGTCCTGGACAACCTCTCCACGGGCTTCCGCGAGGGCGTCCCGGCGGGTGCCGCCTTCATCGAGGGCGACATCCGCGACGCGGCCAAGTGGCTGGACTCCTCCTTCGACGGCGTCCTGCACTTCGCGGCGTTCTCGCAGGTCGGCGAGTCGGTCGTGAAGCCGGAGAAGTACTGGGACAACAACGTCGGCGGCACGATGGCCCTGCTGGCCGCGATGCGCGAGGCGGGCGTCCGCACGCTGGTCTTCTCCTCGACGGCCGCGACGTACGGCGAACCGGAGCAGGTCCCGATCGTCGAGTCGGCGCCCACCTCCCCGACCAACCCGTACGGCGCCTCGAAGCTCGCGGTCGACCACATGATCACGGGCGAGGCGGCCGCCCACGGCCTCGGCGCGGTCTCGCTGCGCTACTTCAACGTGGCCGGGGCGTACGGCGAGTACGGCGAGCGCCACGACCCCGAGTCCCACCTGATCCCCCTGGTCCTCCAGGTCGCGCAGGGCCGCCGGGACGCGATCTCCGTCTTCGGTGACGACTACCCGACGCCGGACGGCACCTGCGTGCGCGACTACATCCACGTCGCGGACCTGGCCGAGGCCCATCTGCTGGCCCTGAAGGCCGCCGCCCCCGGCGAGCACCTGATCTGCAACCTCGGCAACGGCAACGGCTTCTCCGTCCGCGAGGTCATCGAGACGGTCCGCCGCGTGACCGGCCATCCGATCCCCGAGGTCGTGGCCCCCCGCCGGGGCGGCGACCCGGCGGTCCTGGTGGCGTCGGCCGCCGCTGCCCGCGAGAAGCTGGGCTGGAACCCGTCCCGCGCGGATCTCGCGGGAATCGTCGCCGACGCGTGGGACTTCGCGCAGCGGCGCGGCAACTAGTACGTACGGAAGGTCAGGGGTCAGGGCATGAGCGAGGCTGTTGCCGAGAAGGTCGCCGAGCGGTTCGCGGAGCTGTACGGAGCCGAGCCGCGGGGCGTGTGGGCGGCGCCGGGCCGCGTCAACCTCATCGGCGAGCACACGGACTACAACGACGGCTTCGTCATGCCGTTCGCCCTCCCGCACACGGCGGTGGCGGCGGTGTCACCCCGGGAGGACGGCGTCCTGCGCCTGCACTCGGAGGACGTGGAGGGCGGGGTCACCGAACTCCGCCTGGACGACCTGGCTCCCGAGTCGGACAAGAACTGGACGGCGTACCCGGCGGGCGTGGTGTGGGCGCTGCGCGAGGCCGGCCACGCGGTGACGGGCGCGGACGTCCACCTGGCCTCCACGGTCCCGTCCGGCGCGGGCCTGTCCTCGTCGGCGGCGCTGGAGGTCGTGATCGCGCTCGCGCTGAACGACCTCTTCGCCCTGGGCCTCAGGGGCTGGCAGCTGGCCCGCCTGTGCCAGCGCGCGGAGAACGTCTACGTCGGTGCCCCGGTCGGCATCATGGACCAGACGGCGTCGGCGTGCTGCGAGGCCGGTCACGCGCTGTTCCTCGACACGCGCGACCTCTCGCAGAAGCAGATCCCCTTCGACCTGGCGGCCGAGGGCATGCGCCTGCTCGTGGTCGACACGCAGGTCAAGCACTCCCACAGCGAGGGCGAGTACGGCAAGCGCCGCGCGGGCTGCGAGAAGGGCGCGGCCCTGCTGGGCGTCGACGCCCTGCGGGACGTCCCCTACGCCGACCTGGACGCGGCCCTGGCCCGCCTCGGCGACGACGAGGAGGTCCGCCGCCTGGTCCGCCACATCGTCACGGAGAACGAACGCGTGGAGCGCGTGGTGGCGTTGCTGGAGTCGGGGCGGACCCGCGCGATCGGCCCGGTCCTGGTCGAGGGCCACGCGTCCCTGCGCGACGACTTCCGCATCTCCTGCCCCGAACTGGACCTGACCGTCGACACGGCCCTCGCCTCCGGTGCCCTGGGCGCCCGCATGACCGGCGGCGGCTTCGGCGGCTCGGCGATCGTCCTGGCGGAGGAGGCGGACGTGGACGCCATCACCAAGGCGGTGACGGAGGCCTTCGCGGCAGCGGGCTTCACCGCGCCCCGGGTCTTCGAGGCGGTGCCGTCGGCGGGGGCACGCCGGGTGCGCTGAGGCGACGGCGCCCTCACTCCGGGCGAGGGAGGGCGCGCCTCACCCCAGCCGCTTCGTCAGCAGATACTCCGTGATCCCCGGCGGATAGTCCGGTACCGCGCACGCCACCTCGTACCCCTGCTTCTCGTAGAAGCGGGGTGCCTGGAAGTCCCAGGTCTCCAGGCGGGCCGCGCGGCAGCCGCGCCGGGTGGTCGCCAGGTGTTCCGCCTCCGACAGCAGGCGGGCTCCCAGTCCCCGGCCCCGGTGGCGCTCGTCCACCCACAGGTACGTCACGTGCAGCCAGGTCGCCCAGGTGTAACCGACCAGTCCGCCGGCCAGGTCGCCGTCCGAGTCGTTCACAGCCCACACGTGCAACGGGACGTCCCGTTCGTCCGGTGTTCCGCGCAGGGCGCGCAGGACCGGAGAGGCGGCTGTGTTCGCGTCCCGCAGGCGCGTGCGGAGCAGATCACGTCGGGCCTTGTCGACTTCTGTCTCAAGACGGAACATGCGGCACACCATAAACGCGCTGGACTGTCAGTTCTGCAAATAACCTTCCGCTCCGGGCCCCCGCCCGTACCCTGATGAACAGCACCGGTGGGGGCCGGTGCCGATCAGGGGGGCGAGACAGCCGGGTACGACGCCCGGGGTGGGGGTAGCGGTTTCTGCACGGCGGCGGCCGTGCGGCTGCGGCGACCCGGCCAGGCTGCGGCGAAGGACGGACGGACAACCGCAGCGGTTCTGGACACTCCGGCGTCGTACCCGCGCGGTGTCGTCTTCCGACGATGGGGTATCCCCTGCTCTTCAGGAGCCTGGGGAAGGGGGTTACGTGGTTCGCATCCGAGTCCTGGTCGTCGACGACCATCGCATCTTCGCCGAGTCACTCGCCGCGGCCCTGGCCGCCGAGCCGGATGTCGACGTCTCCGCGGCCGGCAGCGGCCCCGCCGCGCTGCGCAGCCTGGAGCGGGCGGTCGCCGAGGGGCGCCGGTTCGACGTGCTGCTCGTCGACGCCGATCTGGGCGGCAAGGTGCCGGGCGCCCGCCCGGCCGTACCCGTGCAGGAGGGCAACGAGGACGGGCTCGTCGACGGGATCTCCCTCGTCACGGGCGTGCGCTCCGCGCAGCCGAACGTCCGGATCGTCGTACTCGCCGAGAAGGACGACCCGCGGCGGGCGGCGCTCGCCCTGCAGGCCGGGGCCTCCGGCTGGGTCGCCAAGGACTGCTCGCTGTCCCGGCTGCTCACCGTCATCCGGGGTGTGCTGCGGGACGAGACCCATCTGCCGCCCGCCCTGCTGACCGGTGTGCTGCGGGAGCTCACCGCCGCCCGCAAGCACCGCACCGAGAGCGAGCGGCTCGTGGAGTCCCTTACTCCGCGTGAGCGGGAAGTGCTGCGGTGCATGGTGGCGGGGCTGGGGCGCAAGGCCGTCGCCGAGCGCCTGTATCTGTCGCCGCACACCGTGCGGACGCATATGCAGAACGTCCTCGGCAAGCTGGGTGTCCACTCGACCCTCGCCGCCGTCGCCCTGGCCCGCCGGGCCGGGGTCGGGCCGGTCGACCTAGCCGGGGATGTTGTCGAACGGGGCGGTCAGCTGGCGTAGCAGCGCCGCCAGTTCGCTGCGCTGGGCGCGGGAGAGCTCCGCGAGGATCGCGCGCTCCTGGTCGAGCAGACCGGCCAGGGCCTGGTCCGCGCGGTCCCGGCCCTCGACCGTCAGCCGGACCAGCACGCCCCGGCGGTCACTGGGGTCGGGGAGGCGTTCCACCAGGCCCTTCTTGGCCAGGCGGTCGATGCGGTTCGTCATCGTGCCGGACGTGACCAGGGTCTGGGTGAGGAGCTGTCCGGGGGAGAGCTGGTACGGCGTGCCCGCGCGGCGCAGGGCCGTCAGGACGTCGAACTCCCACGGCTCCAGGCCGTGCTCCGAGAAGGCCAGCCGGCGGGCCCGGTCCAGATGCCGGGCCAGTCTGCTGACGCGGCTGAGCACCTCGAGCGGTTCCACGTCGAGGTCCGGGCGCTCCCGGCGCCATGCTGCGACCAGCCGGTCGACCTCGTCCTCCATGACGATCAGTGTAGTGGTTGTGTCGACGTAGAGTCTCTTGATGTCAATTATCTTGACATCGAGAGACTTTGGGGGTCACGCTGGGTATGCGCCCCGTACGGTCACCATGAAGGACACCAGGAGGCCCCATGCCCGCAGCCGCCCCCACCTGGGACCCCGCCCAGTACCTGCGCCACGCCGGCCACCGCGCCCGGCCCTTCGCCGACCTCCTCGCCCGCGTCCCCGACCTCCCCGGCGCCCCTCCCCGCATCGCCGACCTCGGCTGCGGCCCCGGCAACGTCACCACGCTGCTCGCCGATCGCTGGCCCACCGCCCGGATCACCGGCTACGACAACTCGCCCGAGATGCTCGACAAGGCCCACGTGGACCACGAGGGTCCCACCCCGGGCGGCGGGCACCTCGACTCGCCCACGCCGACGCACGCACCTGGACGCCCGGGGAGCCCCACGACCTGATCGTCAGCAACGCCACCCTGCAGTGGGTGCCGGGGCACGTCGAGCGGTTCGGCGACTGGGTGGCCGCGCTGAAACCCGGCGGCACCCTCGCCTTCCAGGTGCCCGGGAACTTCGACGCCCCCAGCCACCGGCTCCTGCGCGACCTCGCCGGTTCCCCGCGCTGGCGCGGCCGGCTCGCCGACACCCTGCGCCACGCCGACGCCGTCCTCACTCCCGAGGCCTACCTGGAGCGCCTCACGGGCCTCGGCTGCGCGGCCGACGCGTGGGAGACGACGTACATCCACCTCCTCCAGGGCGAGGACCCGGTGCTCGACTGGGTGAAGGGGACCGGCCTGCGGCCCGTGCTGACCGCGCTCGCCGACGATCCCGGGGCGCGGGAGGACTTCCTCGCCGAGTACCGGGCGGCCCTGCGCGCGGCCTATCCGGCGGGCCCGCACGGCACGCCGTTCCCGTTCCGCCGGGTGTTCGCCGTGGCGCGCAAGGAGGGCCGATGATCACCGCCGTCGACCATGTCCAGCTCGCCGCCCCGCCCGGGAGCGAGGAGCGGCCGCGGGCGTACTACGTCGGTGTCCTCGGGGTGACGGAGGTGCCGAAGCCGCCCGCGCTCGCCCGCCGGGGCGGGTGCTGGTTCCGGGCGGGCTCCGTGCGACTGCACCTCGGGATCGAGGAGGACTTCCGGGCGGCCGGGAAGGCCCACCCCGGGCTGCGCGTGACCGGCATCGACGCCTACGCCGCCCGGCCGGCCTCCCACGGGGCGCCCCTCACCCGGGACTCCGCCCTGCCGGGCCACAGGCGGTTCTACACCCGGGACCCGGTCGGCAACCGGCTGGAGTTCCTCGAACCCCACTAGGCCTTGCGGCGGCCTATCAGATGGGGCCTGGCCTCCAGGCCGTCCAGGCCGTGCCACGCCAGGTTCACCAGGTGCGCGGCCACCTCGGCCTTCTTCGGCTTGCGCACGTCCAGCCACCACTGGCCGGTCAGGGCGACCATGCCCACCAGGGCCTGGGCGTACAGCGGGGCCAGCTTGGGGTCGAAGCCGCGGCTCTTGAACTCGCGGCCCAGGATGTCCTCCACCTGCGTCGCGATGTCCGAGATCAGCGAGGCGAAGGACCCGGTGGACTGGGGGATGGGGGAGTCGCGGACCAGGATGCGGAACCCGTCCGTGTACTCCTCGATGTAGTCCAGCAGGGCGAAGGCCGCCTGCTCGCACAGCTCCCGGGGGTGACCGGCCGTGAGGGAGCTGGTCACCATGTCCAGCAGACGGCGCATCTCACGGTCCACGACGACCGCGTACAGCCCTTCCTTGCCGCCGAAGTGCTCGTACACCACCGGCTTGGAGACCCCGGCCTTCGCCGCGATCTCCTCCACCGACGTGCCCTCGAAACCTTTCGCCGCGAAGAGCGTGCGACCGATCTCCAGCAGCTGCTGGCGGCGCTCGGCACCGGTCATCCGGGTGCGACGCGCTCGCCGCGGCTTGTCGTTGCTGGGGGTGCTGCTCGAGTCGGTCGCCACAGCGACCATCATGCCGCCTCGACGGGCTCCTTCCCGCGCGGGGAGCCGCCTTCCCCGGTGTTACGGCGCGAATCGATACGCGAGCGTGACGGCCAGCGCACGTCGTACGCCCAGCCCGCCCTCTCGAACCAGCGGATCAGCCGGGCGGAGGAGTCCAGCTGTCCGCGCATCACACCGTGCCGCGCGGACGTCGGGTCCGCGTGGTGCAGGTTGTGCCACGACTCGCCGCAGGACAGGATCGCCAGCCACCACACGTTGCCCGAACGGTCACGCGACTTGAAGGGGCGCTTGCCGACCGCGTGGCAGATCGAGTTGATCGACCAGGTCACGTGGTGCAGCAGGGCCACCCGGACGAGCGAACCCCAGAAGAACGCCGTGAACGCGCCCCACCAGGACATCGTGACCAGACCGCCGATCAGCGGCGGCAGCGCCAGCGACACCACCGTCCACAGGACGAACTGGCGGGAGATGGTGCGGAGCGTCTTGTCCTTGATCAGGTCCGGGGCGTACTTCTCCTGCGGCGTCTGCTCCTCATCGAACATCCACCCGATGTGGGCCCACCACAGGCCCTTCATCAGCGCCGGGAGCGTCTCGCCGAACCGCCACGGCGAATGCGGGTCGCCGTCCGCGTCGGAGAACTTGTGGTGCTTGCGGTGGTCCGCCACCCAGCGCACCAGCGGACCCTCGACCGCCATCGATCCCGCGATCGCGAGGGCGATCTTCAGCGGCCGCTTCGCCTTGAAGGAACCGTGCGTGAAATGCCGGTGAAAACCGATCGTGATGCCGTGGCACCCGAGGAAGTAGAAGAACACCAGCAGACCGAGGTCCAGCCAGCTCACGCCCCAGCCCCAGGCCAGCGGCACGGCCGCCAGCAGCGCGAGGAACGGGACGGTGATGAAGAGGAGGAGGGCGATCTGCTCGATGGAGCGCTTCTGTTCGCCGCCCAGCGTCGCGGAGGCCGCTGCGGCGTCGGTGGCCTGACCGGGCGCCTTCGGGGCGTCCTCGATCACGTCGGAACTACTGGTCATACGCGTCCCCTGGGGGGTATGTGGATGGAGGGTGGCCGGGTGACGGAACCGCGCGATGGTTCCTACGGTTCCGTAACCTACGGCTTCGTAAGTATGGCAGCGCGTCGCCCGGCGGCAAGAGCCCGCGACCCTGCGCGTCCCGGCCGACACCTATCCTGGAGTCGGTCGGACAGCGCGGTCCGCTCTGATTTCTTCCCGGATGCCCGGACCGTATGCGGCGCCCCGCCGCGCGAGACGCCGTCCGGGTACCCCCTCCCAGACGAGCTTCAACACTGCAAGGAGCCGCACCTGTGAGCAGTGCCGACGACCAGACCACGACGACGAGCAGTGAGCTGCGTGCCGACATCCGCCGCCTGGGCGACCTCCTCGGAGAGACCCTCGTCCGGCAGGAGGGCCCCGAGCTGCTGGAACTCGTCGAGAAGGTCCGCCGCCTCACCCGAGAGGACGGCGAGGCCGCCGCCGAGCTGCTGCGCGGCACCGAACTCGAAACCGCGGCCAAGCTGGTCCGCGCCTTCTCCACCTACTTCCACCTGGCCAACGTCACCGAGCAGGTCCACCGCGGCCGCGAGCTGCGCGCCCGCCGCGCCGCCGAGGGCGGACTCCTCGCCCGTACGGCCGACCGCCTCAAGGACGCCGACCCCGAACACCTGTGCGAGACGGTCCGCAACCTCAACGTCCGCCCCGTCTTCACGGCCCACCCCACCGAGGCCGCCCGCCGGTCGGTCCTGAACAAGCTCCGGCGCATCGCCGCGCTCCTGGAGACCCCGGTCCTCGAGTCCGACCGCCGCCGCCTCGACACCCGCCTGGCCGAGAACATCGACCTCGTCTGGCAGACCGATGAACTCCGCGTCGTCCGCCCCGAGCCCGCCGACGAGGCCCGCAACGCCATCTACTACCTCGACGAACTCCACGCCGGCGCCGTCGGCGACGTCCTGGAGGACCTCACCGCCGAACTGGAGCGGGCCGGCGTCAAGCTCCCCGACGACACCCGCCCCCTCACCTTCGGCACCTGGATCGGCGGCGACCGCGACGGCAACCCCAACGTCACCCCCCAGGTGACCTGGGACGTCCTCATCCTCCAGCACGAGCACGGCATCAACGACGCCCTGGAGACCATCGACGAACTCCGCGGCTTCCTCTCCAACTCCATCCGCTACGCCGGCGCCACCGAGGAACTGCTGACCTCCCTCCACGCCGACCTGGAGAACCTCCCCGAGATCAGCCCCCGCTACAAGCGCCTCAACGCCGAGGAGCCCTACCGGCTCAAGGCCACCTGCATCCGGCAGAAGCTGGAGAACACCAAGCAGCGCCTCGCCAAGGGCACCCCGCACGAGCCCGGCCGCGACTACCTCGGTACCAGCCAGCTCCTCGAGGACCTCCGGCTCATCCAGACCTCACTGCGCGAGCACCGCGGCGGCCTCTTCGCCGACGGCCGCCTCGCCCGCACCATCCGCACCCTCGCCGCCTTCGGCCTCCAGCTCGCCACCATGGACGTCCGCGAACACGCCGACGCCCACCACCACGCCCTCGGCCAGCTCTTCGACCGCCTCGGCGAGGAATCCTGGCGCTACGCCGACATGCCCCGCGACTACCGCGCCAAGCTCCTCGCCAAGGAACTCAGGTCCCGGCGGCCCCTCGCCCCCACCCCGGCACCCGTCGACGCGCCCGGCGAGAGGACCCTCGGCGTCTTCCAGACCGTCAAGCGCGCCCTGGAGGTCTTCGGACCCGAGGTCATCGAGTCCTACATCATCTCCATGTGCCAGGGCGCCGACGACGTCTTCGCCGCCGCCGTCCTCGCCCGCGAAGCCGGACTCCTCGACCTCCACGCCGGCTGGGCCAAGATCGGCATCGTCCCCCTGCTGGAGACCACCGACGAGCTCAAGGCCGCCGACACCATCCTCGAGGACATGCTCTCCGACCCCTCCTACCGGCGCCTCGTCGCCCTGCGCGGAGACGTCCAGGAGGTCATGCTCGGCTACTCCGACTCCTCCAAGTTCGGCGGCATCACCACCAGCCAGTGGGAGATCCACCGCGCCCAGCGCCGCCTGCGCGACGTCGCCCACCGCTACGGCGTCCGCCTGCGCCTCTTCCACGGCCGCGGCGGCACCGTCGGCCGCGGCGGCGGCCCCACCCACGACGCCATCCTCGCCCAGCCCT
Organism: Streptomyces sp. SudanB52_2052; assembly: GCF_964272415.1. NCBI lineage: Bacteria > Bacillati > Actinomycetota > Actinomycetes > Kitasatosporales > Streptomycetaceae > Streptomyces > Streptomyces sp. SudanB52_2052. The sequence continues at coordinate 5,372,892 of NZ_OZ186796.1, forward strand.
GGGGCACCCTCGAAGGCGAGATCAAGGTCACCGAACAGGGCGAGGTCATCTCCGACAAGTACCTCATCCCGTCCCTGGCCCGCGAGAACCTGGAACTGACGGTCGCCGCCACCCTCCAGGCCTCCGCCCTGCACACCGCGCCCCGCCAGTCCACCGAGGCCCTCGCCCGCTGGGACGCCGCCATGGACGTCGTCTCCGACGCCGCCCACGCCGCCTACCGCCGCCTCGTCGAGGACCCCGACCTGCCGACGTACTTCCTCGCGTCGACGCCGGTGGACCAGCTCGCCGACCTGCACCTGGGCTCCCGGCCCTCCCGCCGCCCCGGCTCCGGCGTCTCGCTCGACGGCCTGCGCGCCATCCCCTGGGTGTTCGGCTGGACCCAGTCCCGGCAGATCGTCCCCGGCTGGTTCGGCGTCGGCTCCGGCCTCAAGGCCCTGCGCGAGGCCGGCCTCGACACCGTCCTCGACGAGATGCACGAGCAGTGGCACTTCTTCCGCAACTTCATCTCCAACGTCGAGATGACCCTCGCCAAGACCGACCTGCGGATCGCCCAGCACTACGTCGACACCCTCGTCCCCGACGAGCTCAAGCACGTCTTCGACACCATCAAGGCCGAACACGAACTCACCGTCGCCGAGGTCCTCCGCGTCACCGGCGAGAACGAACTCCTGGACGCCCAGCCCGTCCTGAAGCAGACCTTCACCATCCGCGACGCCTACCTCGACCCCATCTCCTACCTCCAGGTCGCCCTGCTCAAGCGGCAGCGCGACGCGGCCGCCGCGGGCGAAACCCCCGACCCGCTCCTCGCCCGCGCCCTGCTCCTCACCGTCAACGGCGTGGCCGCCGGCCTGCGCAACACCGGCTGACCCACCGCCCGACACGACCGTGCCCCCGAGCCCGTACAGGCTCGGGGGCACAGTCCGTTCCCACGTCAGCCGCGCCGCGCACTCCGGCGACGGAACACCAGGAACCCGCCGGCCGCCAGCAGCACCGCCGCCACGCCCGACAGCAGACCCACCGGGGCCCCGCTGCCCGTCTCGGCGAGATCACCACCCGCGACACCCTGCGGAGACGGCGACGACGACGGCTCACCCCCGCCCGCCGACGACCCCGGAGACGCCGACGCGCCCGGCTCACCCGACGGCGCCTGCGACGCCCCGGACGACGGCGACGCGGACGCCGACCCGGACGGCGCCCCACCGCCGGGCTCCTCGTCCTCACAGTCCGTCCAGAACACCTTGTGCTTCGCCGCGCCCTTCTCGCCGTCGAAGTTCCAGAACAGCTTGTAGTGCCCGTCGGGCAGCGACAGGTCCTCACTCCGGCCGTGACCCCGACCGTCCAGCGTCAGCGCACCGGACTTCACCGTCTCCCCCTTGTTCGCACTCGGGGGAACGGCGTCGATGTGCCAGTCGACCTGCTGGCCACCGTCGAAACCGAAGGCGTCCAGATAGAACACGCACACGTGCGGCTCGTTCCGGCGCAGCTCCTCACCCGTCGAGGCGTCATGGATCTTGACCGTGCCGTTGTCACCGGGAGGAGAGGCCTGAGCGGCCGGAGCGAGCACGAGGACCGCGGAAGCGGCGGCGCAGACAGCGCCGAAACGCATGGGGGTTCGCATCGAGAGTCGTCCATCTTCGAGAAGTGACCGGGAAGATGTGGAGGGGGCGGCTCAGCTTCCAGCCTCACCCGACAGCACGTCAATCACGAACGCACAACGCTCGGCCCCTCCACAGACCTGGAGAACGCCGCAACCCCTCAGACAGTCACGAAAGCGGCCGTCAACAACGCCACACCCGACAACGCCAGCACCCACGCCGCCCGCGTCCGCAGCAGACCACCCGCCACCACCACCGACGCCAGCAACAGCGCACCACCCAGCGGAATCCACGCGTACAGGACCCCCGCCGGACCCGAACGCACCGCGTCATCACTGTTCGGCTTCATGACCACCGTGTAGGTCCGGCCCTTCTCCACCGCGACCGACTTCTCCAGCTCGACCCTCGACCGCGGCTGCGAACCCTCCGACAACGGCGTGTACCGGCCCCAGCACATCTGCGCACCACACCTCGACACCTCGACCGTGCCGCGCTCCCGGCCCTTCGTCAGCATCACATGCTGCGCCGTACCCCACGACGCCCACACACCCGCGATCAGGATCAGCACCGCGACCGTGGCCATCGCCGCGAACCGCCCGAACCGCAGCACGGCGACCGAGGCCCGACGAGAGGACATGGCAGTGGCAGGCATGGCCGGGATCATTGGCCATGCCTGAACGGCCCGTCAACCTCGCCGGGCGACAAGTCAGGAGTTGTACGTGCTTTGCGCCCGCTCCAACCCCTCGATCACCAGACACTCCACCGCGTCCGCCGCCCGGTCCACGAAGTAGTCCAGCTCCTTGCGCTCCACCGACGAGAAATCCTTCAGCACGAAATCCGCCACCGGCATCCGCCCCGGCGGCCGCCCGATCCCGAACCGCACCCGGTGATAGTCCGACCCGAACGCCTTCGTCATCGACTTCAGACCGTTGTGCCCGTTGTCCCCGCCGCCCAACTTCAGCCGCAACATCCCGTAATCGATGTCCAACTCGTCATGAACCGCCACCACATGCGCCACCGGCACCTTGTAGAAGTCCCGCAACGCGTTCACCGGACCGCCCGACAGGTTCATGTACGACATCGGCTTCGCCAGAATCACCCGCCGGCTCCCCGGCCCCGGCGGCCCGATCCGCCCCTCGACCACCTGCGCCTGCGCCTTACCGGCCCGCTTGAACCGCCCCCCGACCCGGTCCGCCAGCAGATCCGCCACCATGAAGCCCACGTTGTGCCGGTTCCCCGCATACTCCGGCCCCGGATTGCCCAACCCCACGATCAGCCACGGAGCCGCCGCATCGGTCGTCACGTCCATGTCTCCTTCATACGCGTCGGCCGCTGCCCCGCACGGGAACAGCGGCCGACGAAACGACGACGAAGAGGATCAGGCCTCGGCGGCCTCTTCCTCAGCGCCCTCCTCGCCCTCCGGGGCCTCCTCGGCCTGCGCCGACAGCACCTGCAGAACGACGGTGTCGTCATCGACGGTCAGCGTCGTGCCCTTCGGCAGCTTGATGTCCTTCGCGAGAACGGAGTCACCCGCCGCCAGACCCTCGATGGAGACGGTCACCGACTCCGGGATGTGCGTCGCCTCGGCCTCGACCGGCAGCGCGTTCAGCACGTGCTCCAGCAGGTAACCACCCGGGGCCAGCTCGCCCTCGGTGTGCACCGGGATCTCGACCGTGACCTGCTCGCCACGCTTCACCAGCAGCAGGTCCACGTGCTCCAGGAAACCCTTCAGCGGGTCACGCTGCACGGACTTCGGGATCGCCAGCTCGTTCGTCTTGCCGTCGATGTCCAGCGCGATCAGCACGTTCGGCGTACGCAGCGCCAGCAGCAGCGCGTGACCCGGCAGCGTCAGGTGCAGCGGGTCCGAACCGTGCCCGTACAGCACGCCGGGAACCTTGTCCTCACGACGGATACGGCGCGCGGCACCCTTGCCGAACTCGGTGCGCGTCTCGGCGGAGATCTTCACCTCGGACATATTCACTCCTCGAAGTCAGAAACGGACGTGGTCACCCGGCCACGAACGGCCTGCTACGAAGAGCGCGTCGATAACGGACCACCGCATCCCGCCAAACAACGGGAACGGCCTCCCTCGCCGAGCAACTGCAGCAGTCTACTCGGAGAGGGAGGCCGCACCCAAAAGGATCTCTCCCGCGATCTCTGAAGCGATCGCCGACGCGATCTCTACTGCTCGTCGAACAGGCTCGTCACCGAACCGTCCTCGAACACCTCACGCACCGCACTCGCGATCGTCGGCGCGATCGACAGCACCGAGATCTTGTCCAGATCCCGGCTCAGCTCCGCCGGCGTCGGCAGCGTGTTCGTGAACACGAACTCACTCACCCGCGAGTTCTTCAGCCGGTCCGCCGCCGGACCCGACAGCACACCGTGCGTCGCCGTCACGATCACGTCCTCCGCACCATGCGCGAACAACGCGTCCGCGGCGGCACAGATCGTCCCACCCGTGTCGATCATGTCGTCCACCAGGACACACACGCGACCCTTCACCTCACCCACGACCTCGTGGACGGTGACCTGGTTCGCGACGTCCTTGTCCCGCCGCTTGTGCACGATCGCCAGCGGCGCGCCCAGCCGGTCGCACCAGCGGTCCGCGACCCGCACCCGGCCCGCGTCCGGCGACACGACCGTCAGCTTCTCCCGGTCCACCTTCCGGCCCACGTAGTCCGCCAGCAGCGGCAGCGCGAACAGGTGGTCCACCGGACCGTCGAAGAAGCCCTGGATCTGGTCCGTGTGCAGATCCACGGTCAGGATCCGGTCCGCACCCGCGGTCTTCATCATGTCCGCGATCAGACGCGCCGAAATCGGTTCACGTCCACGGTGCTTCTTGTCCTGCCGCGCGTAACCGTAGAAGGGCACGATGACCGTGATGGACCGGGCCGACGCACGCTTCAGCGCGTCGATCATGATCAGCTGCTCCATGATCCACTTGTTGATCGGAGCCGTGTGGCTCTGGATCAGGAAGCAGTCGGCACCACGAGCCGACTCCTGGTAGCGCACATAGATCTCACCGTTGGCGAAGTCGAAGGCCTTCGTCGGGACGACCCCGACACCCAGCTGTTGGGCGACCTCCTCCGCAAGCTCGGGGTGGGCGCGGCCGGAGAAGAACATCAACTTCTTCTCGCCGGTCGTCTTGATCCCGGTCACAGCACTGTCTCCTCAGAGGTGTCGCAGCTGGGTGTCGAGAGACCTCGCAGCCGGCTTGCCGGAGGCCGTCTCAGCTGGTGGGGGTGCGGGTGTGCACTTATCACCGTACGCCGTGTTTGAGGCGGCGGTTTCCGGTCAGCCCTCGTCTGACGGCTCCCGGGACGCCGCCTCCGCCGCCTTCGCGGCCGCGCTCCCCGGACGCTTACGAGCCACCCAACCCTCGATATTCCGCTGCTGACCACGGGCCACGGCCAGCGAACCGGGCGGCACGTCCTTCGTGATCACGGACCCGGCGGCGGTGTACGCACCGTCCCCGACCGTGACAGGCGCCACAAACATGTTGTCCGAGCCCGTACGGCAATGCGACCCGATGGTCGTGTGGTGCTTCTCCTGCCCGTCGTAGTTCACGAAGACGCTCGCGGCACCGATGTTCGTGTGCTCACCGATCGTCGCGTCACCGACGTACGACAGGTGGGGCACCTTCGTCCCCTCACCGATGGAGGCGTTCTTCGTCTCCACGTACGTACCGATCTTGCCCTTCGCCCCCAGACGGGTCCCCGGACGCAAGTACGCGTACGGCCCGACCGTCGCCCCCGCACCCACCTCGGCACCATCGGCCACCGTGTTGTCGACGCGCGCACCGGCACCGACCCGGGTGTCCTTCAACCGCGTGTTCGGACCGACCTCCGCGCCCTCGCCGAGGTGCGTCGAGCCGTGCAGCTGCGTGCCCGGGTGGACGACCGCGTCCTGCTCGAACGTGACGGTGACGTCGATCCACGTGGTCGCCGGATCGACGACCGTCACACCGGCGAGCATCGCCTCCGTCAGCAGCCGGTCGTTCAGGATCCGGCGGGCCTCCGACAGCTGCACCCGGTTGTTGATCCCGGCGATCTCACGGTGATCCCCGGCCACGGAGGCCCCCACCCGGTGCCCGGCCTCCCGCAGGATCCCGAGCACGTCGGTCAGGTACTCCTCGCCCTGGCTGTTGTCCGTCCGCACCTGCTTCAGCGCGTCCGCGAGCAACTGACCGTCGAACGCGAACACACCCGAGTTGATCTCACGGATCGACCGCTGGGCGTCGGTGGCGTCCTTGTGCTCGACGATGGCGGTGACGGCGCCGGTGGCGTCGTCCCGCACGATCCGCCCGTAGCCGGTCGCGTCCGGCACCTCGGCGGTCAGCACGGTGACCGCGTTGCCGTCGGCGGAGTGGGTGGCGGCGAGTTCCTGGAGCGTGGCGCCGGTCAGCAGGGGAGTGTCCCCGCACACGACCACGACGGTCCCGTCGACGGACCCGCCCAGCTCCTCCAGGCCCATCCGGACGGCGTGTCCGGTGCCGTTCTGCTCCGCCTGCACGGCGGTACGGACGTCCGGGGCGATCTCGCCGAGGTGCGCGGTGACCTTCTCCCGCGCGTGGCCGACCACGACGACCAGGTGCTCGGGGTTCAGCTCGCCCGCGGCGGCGAGCACGTGGCCCACGAGACTGCGGCCGCAGAGCTCGTGCAGGACCTTGGGTGTGGCCGACTTCATACGGGTGCCCTCACCCGCTGCGAGAACGACGACGGCTGCCGGGCGGTTGGCGCTCACGGGATGCCCTTCGGCTGTGGATGGGGTGGGGTGACATCCGCAGGATACCGGGGGGTTTTGTGGGGGGTATGAGTGCGGGCCCCGACCAGTTAGTCAGGGCCCGAACCCGGTGCTCCCGGGGAAGGAATCGAACCCTCATTCAAGGGACCAAAACCCTTTGTCCTACCATTAGACGACCCGGGATGGTATGCCCGCTATGTCCGATTCGCTAGATCGGCTGCGGAGCCAGCCCCTACTATGCCGTACCAGGCGCCTTCCATGCGACGGTACAACTCGGCGCTCTTGGTGACGTAAATGGCCAAGCAGCCTCGATAGGAGTCCCCGACGTTCTTGCGTACGGTTCGCGGGTTGTGTTTCTTGAGTGTCGTGCGCTGGAACGTCGACGCGTCCACGCCGACGAGCTCAGCCCAGAAAGTCTCGGCCCCTGTCACGTCTGCCGACTCGTGGATGTAGACGCGGAATCGAAGGCGCTCGTCTTCGACGCCCAGCGACTTGAGCCAGCGCAGGTAGAAGCGAATGACGTTCGGGTCGCTGTTGATGAACTGGAGATTCTCGCGGCGCTGCCGGCCGTGCACCTTGTCCTTGGCGCCTTCGGCCCAGTAGAGGGCGACGCCCGTCAGAAACAGCTCCCGGGGTGACAGGTCGCCGATCGCCTGCTTGGCGGCCTCCTTTGTCTGCTGTCGCTCCTCGTCGCGAACTGCCAGTTCGTGCTCCCACCTCCGCTGTGACGCCAGCTTGGCCTGCTCGGCCGGGGCGCGGCGCTCCGGCTTCGGGAGATCCCGTACCCACAGCGAGATCGAGCTCTTCGAGCACCCCAGTTCCACCTGGATCCGGTCGTACGTCCAGCCCTGGAGGCGTAGCTCCCTGGCCCTGTCCCGGAGGTCGTCCTTCGCGTTGGGGCGCTTCGTCCAGGCCGGTGGGGGCTCGCCCTCCAGCAGGCGGTTGAGGATGTCGTTGTTGTCGACGTGCAGGCGGTCGCGGATCTGGCGCCGGCTCAGGCCTGCGCGGCGCAGCTCCACGGCCCGTTCCCGTAGTCCCTCGAAGTCGGCGTATTTGCCGGTGGCATGTGTCATACGCATACCGTCCGGGCGGAATGGAGGCTTCCGGGGTCGAACGGTGTGCGATTCAGCAGTTCGAGGGATATCGGGCGGTATTGCAGCCGAACGGTCACGCAGTGTGGTGTAGGCCAGTCCGGGAAACTCACCGGAAAACCGGCGGCGGGCGCCCGTAGGCTGGAGGCATGACCGCGACGGGGGAAGACCATGTGACGGCCCGGGGAGGGCCGTGGTGGTGGGCCAGGCGGCGTAGTGCCGTGTTCGATGTGAGTCTGGCCGTGGTGTCCGCGCTGGAGTGCGGGCTGGAAGGGGTTCCGTTCGCGAGGGACGCCGGGGTCCCGGTGGCGGCGGGGGTCGTGTTCGGGCTGCTGGCGGGGGCCGTGCTGGTCGTGCGGCGGCGGTGGCCGATCGCCGTCGTGCTGGTCTCGATCGCGATCACGCCCGCGCAGATGGGTTTCGTGCTGGGCGTCGTCGGCCTGTACACGCTGGCCGCGGCCGAGCTGCCCCGCCGCATCATCGCCTCGCTGGCGGGGATGTCGCTGGTGGGCACGCTGATCGTGACGTTCGTGAAGACGCGGCAGGACATGGTCCGGGGGGATCTGGACCTGGGTGACTGGTTCGTGCCGTTCGCGGCGATCACGATGTCGCTGGGCTTCACGGCGCCTCCGGTGCTGCTCGGCCTGTACGTGGGGGCCCGGCGGCGTCTGATGGAGAGCCTGCGGGAGCGGGCGGACAGTCTGGAGCGGGAGCTTCAGCTGCTGGCCGAGCGGGCGGAGGAGCGGGCCGAGTGGGCCCGGAACGAGGAGCGGACGCGGATCGCCCGGGAGATGCACGACGTCGTGGCGCATCGGGTGAGTCTGATGGTGGTGCACGCCGCCGCCCTGCAGGCGGTCGCCCGGAAGGATCCCGAGAAGGCCGTGAAGAACGCCGCGCTGGTGGGGGACATGGGGCGGCAGGCGCTGACCGAGTTGCGGGAGATGCTCGGGGTGCTGCGCAGCGGTGGGGACGAGCGGCGGGAGCGTGCCGCGTCGGTGCCGTTGGCGGCGGTGGGGGTGGCCGCGGCGGCCGCGGCGTCGCGGGCCGTGGACGACGACGGGCCGTGTCTGGCGGAGATCGAGGAGCTGGTGGGGCAGTCGGCCGCCGCGGGGATGGTGGTCGATCTGTCGGTGGAGGGGGATGCCCGGTCGTATGCGCCGGAGGTGGAGCAGACGGCGTATCGCGTGGTGCAGGAGGCGTTGACGAACGTCCACAAGCACGCGGCGGGGGCGAAGACGTATGTGCGGCTGGCGCATCGGGTGTCGGAGATCGCGATGCAGGTGGAGAACGAGCCGCCCGAGGAGGCGGCGTCGTCCGCGCGGTTGCCGTCCGGGGGGAACGGCTTGGTGGGGATGAAGGAGCGGGTGTCGGCGTTGGGCGGGGTGTTCGTGTCCGGGCCGACGGACGCGGGGGGTTTCCGGGTGTCCGCGGTGATTCCGGCATCGTAGCCCGCTGCGGGTCCGGGTTCGGGGGTCAGCCCGCTGTGAGGCGTGTGGGTTCGGTGCCGGTGATGAGGGTGGTCAGGGCCTGGTCGATGTCGGCGCCGAGGTACCAGTCGCCGGTGTGGTCGAGGGTGTAGACGCGGCCGGCGGTGTCGATGGCGAGGAGGGCTTGGCTGTCGGTCTCCGCGCCGAGGGGGCAGACCTCGGTGCCGAGGGCGCGGCCGAGGTCGCCGAGGGTGCGGGCCATGTGGAGGCCGTGCAGCGGGTCGAGGTGGAGGGTGGCGGGGGCGACCTGGCGGCCGGGGCCGGTGGGGGTGATGTGGAGTCCGCCGAATTCGGCCCAGGCTTCGACCGCGGCGGGGAAGACGGTGTGGCGGTGGCCTGCGGGGGAGGCGTGGTCGCGCAGGGCGTCGGCCCAGATCTCGGCTTGTTTGATGTCCCAGCGTCCGGGTTGCCAGCCGGCGGCGCGCAGGGCGGCGTCGACGGGTACGGCGAAGCGGGTGGTGGAGGTGCGGTCGGTGTGCATCTGCCCTTCGTCTCGTCGAGGTCATGGGGTGGCGCGGCGCGTGCCTGGTGTCTCTGGTGCTGCGGGGGGTGAGGGCGTCAGCGGCGGGGTGGGGGCGTCAGCCGTTCTGGGACGCCGGGTCGACTATGCGGACCCCGAAGTGGGCGCTGAGTGCGGTGCAGGCGCGGCAGGGGGTGGCGAAGCTGCCGTGGAGGGGGTCGCCGTCCTCGCGGATGCGTCGGGCGGTGAGTTTAGCCTGCTTGAGGGCTTTGCGGGCTTCGCCGTTGGTCATGGGTTTGCGGGCGGCGCGTTTGCTGCGGGCGGCGTCGGCGGCGGCGATGTGGCGGGAGATGAGGATGGTCTCGGCGCAGCGGCCGGTGAAGCGGTCGCGTTGGGCGCTGGTGAGGGTGTCGAGGAAGTCCTGGACGAGGGGGTGCAGGGCGGGGGGTGTGTCGCCGCGGGCGGCGGTGCCGGTGAGGGTGGCGCCGCGGACGGAGAGGGCGGCGGCGACGGTGGGGAGGATGCCGTCGCGGCGGTGGTGGAGGACGGGGGTGGGGGCGGCTTCGGTGGTGCTCCAGCCGATGCGGGGGTCGCCGGCTCGGGGGTCGCCGGCTCGGGGGTCGGCGGTTCGTGGGCTGCCGGTTGGTTGGCTGCCGGTTCGGGGGTCGGCGGCTCGTGGGTCGCCGTTGCGGGGGTCGCCGTTTCGTGGGTCGGCGGACCTGCCGGTGTGTGGTCCCGTCTGTGTCGCGTTCATGATCGTCTTCCCCTCCGTGCATCCCCCGGGAGGTCACAGACTGCCAAATTCCGTGGCTGGTGCGGAAGCTGGGGCGGGGCGACACGCCCGTACCGGGGCGTGCCGTCACGGTGGGGTGACGGCTGGTCACGGAAGCGGAGGGGGCGGTTGCCGTGCCGGTGACCGGTGTCGTCGTACCGCATAGGCTGTCGGCACCGCGGGCGATGCGGTGATCCGTTCGGAGATCGATGCAGTGAACCGGAGGGTGATCCGCGGGGTCGGGGCGTGCAGTGAGGTGCAGTGATGTGCGCCGAGGTGCAGTGAAGTCGAGAAAGAAGACGTGACAGTCGATACGGGCCGTAGTGCGCCAAAGGTGGTGAATACGGGTCGTACAGAGTGCCGCAGGGGGCAACCGCCATGACGACAGGTCGGCTCGGGCAGCAAGCCGCGCCGCCGAACGCGGCCTACGCCGGGCAGGTCGTGCATTTCCCGGACCCGGTCCGGGCGGCCCGTCACCCGAGAGGGGTACGGGTCGACGAGCGTGGTTACCCCGATTTCTCGCCCTACGCGCGCGCGGCCGCGGAGATCGCGGAGCCCCCGGAGGGTTTCGGTGTCGACGAGTTGCGGCTGACGGACTACGTGTCGGCGAACACGGCGCTGTCGGCGTCCGGGCACGAGCTGTGGGACACGGTGCCGGCGGTGGCGACGCCGCACGGCTGGACGTGGCACCACGTGGTGGGCACGCGGCGGCTGGAGCTGGTCCCGGTCGAGGTGAAGGCGCTGCTGCGGCACCACGGGGGCGTGGCGACGTCCGGTGTCGACCAGACCAAGCGGGGCACGCGGCCGTTGCAGGAGACGCGTCCGGCGCACTTCGGGCTGCCGAAGTCGGGTGTGGCGGTGACCGAGTCGCAGGTGCAGGGCGTCGAGGAGGACCTCGGCTACCGGCTGCCGGGTGCGTACCGGTCGTTCCTGAAGGCGGCGGGCGGCTGCGCGCCGGTGGGTGCCGCGCTGGACGCGGAGCTGGGGCTGCTGGTGGACCAGCCGTTCTTCACGGTGCGCGACGAGGCCGCGGTCAATGACCTGGTGTACGTCAACAAGTGTCTGCGTGACCATCTGACCAAGGACTACCTGGGGATCTCCTTCGTGCAGGGCGGGTTGCTGGCCGTGAAGGTGAAGGGCGACCGGGTCGGTTCGGTGTGGTTCTGCTCGTACGACGACGCGCGGGACGTGGACCCGTCGTTGCCGCCGGCGGAGCGGGTGGAGCGGTTGCTGCTGCCGTGCGGGGACGACTTCGACGTCTTCCTGTCCCGTCTGGCCGGTGATCCGCCGGAGTTGGAGACAGTGGCGAACCTGATGGTGGACGGCGGGTTCGCGCGTGTGGTGCCGGTGGGTGCGGTGTCGTCCTCGGCCGTGGGGGAGTGACTTCAGCGATGGTGACCTTCGCGCAGGCGCAGGAGCGCGCCGAAGAGTGGATCAACGGGGACGTGCCGTCGTACCAGCATCGTGAGGTGCGGGTGCGGGAGTTCGACCTGGGGTTCGTGGTGTGGGCCGAGGACCGGGCGGACGGGCCGCGTTCGGACGGGGGCGCGCAGCGGCTGGTGATCGCGCGGGACAGCGGCGAGGCGACGCTGTGGCCCGGGCTGCCGGTGGGTGAGGTGATCCGCCGGTACGAGGAGCAGTACGGCCGTCCGGACGCGGTGGAGGAGCCGGCACCGGCGGCGCCTGCCGCGCGGGTGGATCTGAACCAGACGTCGTTCCTGCTGACTCCGCCGGAGTGGTTGCAGGACGCGGCCGACAAGCTGGGGATTCCGGATCGGCGGGGGGCCGGGGCGACCTCCGGTGGGGCTGGGGGCGTGGCTTCCGGTGGGACCGGGGGTGGGGCTTCGGGGGCTGCTGCGGGGGCGGTTTCGGATGCTGCTTCGGGGGCGGTGGCTGGTGATTCCGGTGCCGGTGCTGTCTCGACGGGGGCTGCGGGTGCTTCTTCCGGGGCTGGTTCCGCCTCGACGGGGGGTGCCGCTGTCTCGGCCGGTGATGCGGCTGCTTCCGCGCAGGGGGCGGCCGTCGCGCCGGGGAGTGGTGCGTCGTGGCCGGCTGCCGGGGGGAGCGACGAAGGGGCCGAGCCGGGGGCTTCCGACCGTGGGGCTTCGGGAGCGCCGGCCGCACCGGTCGTGCCTGCCGGGGCGACGCCCTGGGCCGGTACGGACACCAACGCCGATGGCGGGGACGACCGTTCCGTGCCGCTGCCCGCGACGGTCTTCGCGCCGCCGCTGAGCGAGGTCGGCGACGACGCGCCGCCGTCGGCGACGGCTGATGCCAAGACGGCCCTGATGTCGGGCGGCAGTCAGTTGCCGCCGACTGCGGTCACGCCGGCGGTGGACCAGCCGAGCGCGCCCGCTCCCGCTGCCGGGCCTGCCGGCCCGGGGTACGGCTATCCGCCGGGGGCGCCGCAGGGCAGCACGCTTCCGCCCGGGCCGGGTGGGCAGCCGTACGGGTATCCGCAGGGCCACCAGGGGAGTACGCCTCCCCCTGCTCCGGCTGCTCCGCCCGCTCCGGCGTCGTACGGGTATCCGCAGGGCGCCGGCGGGGCTGCTGGGGCTCCCGCGGGTCCCGCAGCCGGTTCTGCTGGTTCCGCCGGTGGGGCGCAGTCGCCGGGTGGGCCGGGTACGGCCGGGCGGCCGCTCGCTCCGAACGCCGGGGACATCGCCGACGCCGCGACCAGCAAGGCGACTCCGCCGCCGGGGCGTGGCCGGGGGGCGGGTGCGACCACGCCGCCTCCGCCGGGTGCACCGGGTGCCCCCGGTGCGTCGGGTGCGCCGGGTGCCGCTGGGGCGCCGGGTGCGCAGCCGGGGGCGACGCCTCCGCCGTCGGGGCCCGGGGCACCGGGTACTCCGGCGGGCGGTTACGTGCCTACGCAGCTCGTGTCGGCGCTTGGCCCCGAGGGGCCCGGCGGACCGGGCGGTCCGGGCGGTCCGGGCGTCGCTCCTGGTCACGAAGGTCCGGGCGGTCCGGGGAGCCATGGGGGTCCCTCGGGGGTCGGGGCCGCGCAGGGGCAGGGTGCGCCGCTGCCTCCGCAGCAGCCGCCGGGTTCGCAGGGTGCGCCGCAGCCTCCTGGCGCGCCTGGTGTGCCGCAGCCCCCGGGCCCTCCTGGTGCGCCGCAGTCGCCGGGCGCCCCGTATCCGCCTGGTGTCCCCGGTGGGACGCCTCCGGGCGGTGTTCACCATGCCGCCACGATGCTCGCCGACCCCGGTCGGATGGGCCCGGGAGCGCCCCAGCCTCCGCAGCCCCCGGGCCCTCCGGGTGCGCCGGGTGCGCCGAACCCGCCTGGCCCGCCTGGTCCTCCTGGTGCGCCGCAGCCTCCGGGTGCCCCGGGTGCGCCCGGTGGTCCGGGTCCCGTGCACCACGCGGAGACCATGTTGGCCGCGCCCCCGCCGGGCGGCCCCGGCGTACCTCCGCCGCCGCAGGCGCCGGGCGCACCGCCCGCCGCTCCGGGTGCTCCGGGCGCCCATGGCGCGCCCGGCGCACCGCCGATGCCTCCCGGTGCGATGCCGCCTGGCGCGGTGCCGGGTGGGATGCCTCCGGGCGCGGTGCCGCCCGGTGCGATGCCGCCCCCCGGTCAGCCCGGCCCCGGCCGGCCGCCGGCGTACGGCTATCCGCAGCAGCCCACCGGGCAGCCGACCGTCGGTCCCGGCTACCAGGCCGTGCTGCGCTACCGCGCGCAGGACGGTTCCGAGCAGCAGCTGATCCGGCGTTCGGCGCCGGGCACGCCGCACCCGGAGTGGCAGATCTTCCACGAGCTGCGCGCCATGAACGTGCCCCCGGACCAGGTGCTGGAGCTGCACACCGAGCTGGAGTCGTGCGAGCTGCCGGGCGCCTACTGCGCGCGGATGATCCGGGAGCAGTGGCCGCAGGCGCGCATCACGTCGATCGCGCCGTACGGCACGGACCACGCGAGCCGGCAGCAGGGCATGCAGCAACTGCTGGCCCACCAGGGCGAGTTGCACCAGGTAGCGGACGGCCCGGCGCGTCCGGCCCCGGTGCGTGCCCCGCTGCCGCCGGTGCAGGCGGCGCCGCCGATCCCGCCGGAGGGCATCGCGCAGGAGCTGGCGGCGGCGTTCGGGCCGGGGGTGTTCCGGTTCGAGCAGGCCGCCGTGTCCCGGCAGGGTGTGCCGCCGGTCGTGGCGCACACGCTGGTCGCGGCCGGCCTGCCGATGGACATGGGGCCGTTCTTCTGGGCGCAGGCGCAGCCGGGGCGGCCCGTGCCGACGCTGGCGGAGCTGGCGGCCGAGCGCGGTGTGCAGCCGGCTCCGGACGCGGGTTCCTACCTGGTGATGGGCAGCGACTTCGGCAAGGCGATCTGCGTGCAGTACGGCACGGCGAACATCGTCGCCGTGCCGGTGGAGGCGGGGCCGGGCGGGGCGCCCGTGCCGCCGCAGTTCGTGAACACCGGGCTGCCGGAGTTCGCGCGCTGCCTGGCGCTGCTCGGCCGGATGTGGCGGCTCAGGTTCGGGCTGAACCAGGAGCAGGCGGGCCGCTGGACCGTCGACTTCCAGGCCCAGTTGGCCGCGCTCGACCCGGCGGCGCTGGGATCGCCGGAGAGCTGGTGGTCGGTGCTGCTGGAGCAGATGTGGGACGGGTTGCTGTGAGGCTGTGACGCGTCGCCGCTGACGTGACGTGCTGTGAGAGCCGGTGCCCGGTCGTTCGTACGACCGGGCACCGGCTCTTTTCGCGCCCGTACGACTTCGTGCCGTACGACTTCATGCCGTACGAAGTCGTGCCCGTCGAAAAAACTTCGTGCCGGGCTGTCACACCTGCCGCCGCCGCTCCGTCAGTGCAGTGACAGCGACGCACCACCGACACAGGAGGCAGAGATCATGCAGGCACGGATGAAGAACCCGGCGTTCGTCCTTCCCGGCGCGATGAAGGGCATCGGCACCCTGTTCCAGGCGATCGGGGAGGGCGGCCTGGCGCAGGATGTGGCGGAGATCGTGGGGCTGCGCGCCAGCCAGATCAACGGCTGCGGCGCCTGTGTGCACGGGCACGTCGAGAACCTCCGCAAGGCCGGCGCGAGTGAGGAGCGCATCGCTGCCGTCGCCGCCTGGCGGCACGCCCCGTTCTTCTCGGACGCCGAGCGCGCCGCGCTGAAGCTGACGGAGGCGATGACGCGGCTCTCCGACCTCTCGGGGGAGTCGGTCCCGGACGCGCTGTGGGACGAGGTGGCCGACCACTTCGACGAGAAGGAACTCTCCGCGCTGATCCTCACCGTCGCGGTCACCAACCTGTTCAACCGCATCAACACCACCATCCAGGAGCCCGCCGGCACCACATGGGGCTGATGGCCGTACGGCCCGGTCGTGGGCCCCTGACCCCGGTGCGGAGTGTCGCGTTATGAACACTTCCGTCTGATCCACCAAGATGTGCGCGAAATCATCCCATTTCTTGCGCGGTGTCGCGTCGGTGTGGTGGAGAGGGGTCCAGGATGAGCAGCGCATCGGTGTCGCCGCACGGCTTCGTGGCCGTGCGGGGGCGCGGCTACCGTCCCGAGCAGGTCGACGGGTACGCCGAGGCCCTCTCCGCGGAACGCGACGCGGCCTGGGAGCGGGCCGCCCGGCTGACGGTTCTCGCCCGGCAGATGGGCGAGGAACTGGGGCGGCTGCGGGAGGCCGCGGCCCGACTGGCCCCGCAGACCTACGAGTCGCTCGGAGAACGGGCCCACAGGCTCTTCGAAATCGGTCGGGAGGAGGCCGCGGCCGTACGGGAGGGAGCGCGACGCGAAGCGCGGGAACTCGTCGATGGAGCGCGGGAGTCCGCGGCCGGCGTGCGTGAGTCCGCACAGGCGTACGCCGATGCCGTACGCGCCGACGCCGACGAACGCGCCCGGCAGCGGCTGCTCGCCGCGCGCGCCGAGGCCGACGAGATCCGGGGCTCGGCCCGGAGTGAGGCCGAGGAGCGGCGGGGTGAGGCGCTGGCCGCACTGCGGGAGGTGCGGCAGCGCACGTCCGGGATGCTGGCCGAGCAGGCCAAGGAACGCGACGAGCGGTGGGCCGAGGTGGAAAGGGAGGAGGCCGACCGCGCGGCGGCGATCGACGCGGACCGCGCGGAGGCCGTCGCGCTCGCCGAGGCCGCGCTGTCCGAGGCCGAGCAGGCCTTCGCCGACGCCGAGGAGTCCGCCCGGAGTTTGGAGGAGGAGGCTTCCGCACGGGCGGCGGAGTTGGCGGACCGGGCCCGGGGGCGGGTGGAGGCCGTCGAGAAGGAGACGGAACGGGTGCTCCGCGAGCACGCGGAACGCGCGGACGACGTACGGGACCACATCGACCGCGTCCACACCAGTCTGACGGCGTGGGCGGGGCAGACCACGGAGTGACGGGCCGGGCGTGGCTGTGGCCGCTTGCCCGGCCCCCGGGCAGGTGAGGGCATGCCCGACCTCGTGCGCCACCGGGGCGGTACGGCCGGCCGTACCGCCGCCGTACCGCCGCCGTACCGTCCGTGTCAGCGGTTCCTCCGTACCGCGCCCGCGAGGATCCAGCCCTCCACCGCCTCGTACTGGTGACGCTGTTCCTCCGACTTGCGGCGGCCGGAGGCCATCGTGCCGAGCCAGCCGCAGGCGAAGCCCAGGGGTATGGAGAGCAGGCCCGTGGTGGTGAACGGGAACCAGTTGAAGTCGGCCTCGGGGAAGGCGGAGACGGGCGAGCCGGAGACCAGGTTCGTGCCCGGCATCAGCAGCAGGACCGCCAGCGAACCGCCGATGAGCGTGCTGAGCATCCCGGTTCGGGTGTAGCGGCGCCAGAAGAGGCTGTAGACCAGCGCGGGCGCGATGGCCGAGGCACCCAGGCAGAAGGACAGCGTCACCAGGGGTTGCAGGCTGCGGTGCTGGACGAGCGTGGCCAGGAGGATCGCCGGGACGCCCACCGCCAGGGCCGAGACCCGGGCCAGTGCCATCTCGCGGCGCGGCGACATCTCCTGCACCCGGGCCGCGAACACGTCGTGCGCGAGGGAGTTGGCGCAGGCGAGGATCATCCCGGCGACGGAGGCGAGCAGCGTCAGGAAGACCGCGGTGGTGACGGTCGTGAACAGGAACGTCTCGGCCGTCGACACGTCCGCGCCGAACGCCGCCTGCGAACCCAGCAGATAGGCCGTGTTGCCCTGTGGGTCGACCTGGGCGATGACCTCCCGCCCGACCAGCGCGGTCGCGCCGAAGCCGACGACCGTGATGACGAGCACGAACAGGGCCACGCTCGACACGGCCCAGGACATGGAACGCCGTACCTGCGTGGCGCTGGACGCGGTGTACATGCGCATGGTGACGTGCGGCAGGCAGGCGCCGCCGAGGACGATCGTCAGATGCGCGGTGATCATGTCCAGGTCGGGGCTGGCGGCGCCCGCGAACTGCAGGCCCGACGAGAGGAACGCCGACCCCACACCGCTGTTCTCGGCGGCCGCGCCGAACAGCGCTCCCGGGTCCCAGTCGAAGCGGTTCAGGATCAGCGCCGCGACCACCAGGCCGGAGCCGAGCAGCATCACGATCTTCAGGATCTGGATGAGGGCGGTGCCCTTCATGCCGCCGATCGCCGCGTAACTGATCATCAGTGCGCCCACGCCGATGATGCAGCCCGTCTGCAACGACTCGCCGGAGAAGCCGAGGATGAACGCCATCAGCTGCCCGGTCCCCGCCAACTGCACCAGCATCAGCGGCAGCAGCGCCGCCAGGGTCACCGCACAGGCCGTGATCCGCACGGCGCGTCCGGGCATACGGCGGGTCAGTGCGTCGCCCATGGTGAACCGGCCCGCGTTGCGCAGCGGTTCGGCCAGCAGGAACATCAGCAGCATCAGCGACAGGGCCGTGCTCAACGCCAGGACGGTGCCGTCGTAGCCGAACAGGGCGATCACGCCGCCGGTGCCCAGGACGGTCGCGGCGGAGATGTAGTCGCCGGCGATCGCCAGTCCGTTGCGCATGGGGGACAGGGAGCTGTACCCGGTGTAGAACTCGTCGAGGTCGTCCCGGTCCGGGCCGGTCATCACGCACAGCAGCAGCGTGATCGTGGCGACCGTGGAGAAGCCGACCAGGGACATCGCCTGGGCGTTGCCGCTGAACTCGGTGGTCACCGCGCCCCCTCCCGCTTGGCGTCCAACTGGGCCTGCCTGCGTATCCGGTCCGCGATCGGGTCGACGTGACGGCGGGCCGTCGTCTCGTACAGGGCGATCGCGAGCCAGGTCACGGGGACCTGGATGAGCGCCAGGAGCAGGCCGGTGGGCAGGCCGTCGGTGACGGTGCTCGTCATGAACGACGGCGCGAACGCCGACAGGATCAGGAACAGGGTGAAGTACCCGAGCGCCGTGAGCGTGGCCACGCGCCGCTGCCAGCGGTATGCACTGCGCAGGATCCGCAGGTCGCTGTGGTGTCCGAGGGCGGCGTGGCGCTGGGGACGCCTTCCGGCCGCCGGCTCGGGCTCCTGCTGCGGCGCCCAGGGGTAGGTGTCATAGGAGGGCGACGCATCGGGTGGCGGTGGGTACGGGCGGTACGGGGGTGGGTCGTAGGACATCCCGGTGCTCCTTGCGAGGGTGTTCCGGTGCGGCGGACCGCAGGGAGGTGGGGGGTGGGCGGCCATGCACGTTACTTCGGAGTACCGGGGCTGCGCGAGGGTTTCGCCAAACTGATCGGTCGGTATGCGCTTACCTTTCCGACCTCGGGTGTTACCCGCGTTAACCGCGGCGTGTGCGCGTCCCCGGTGGGCTACTTGAGGTGGATCAGCGCCACGGACGCCGGCACGCCGCCGCCATCGTCGAGCGTCGCGGCGAACGCCAGGCGCCGGTCGGTCCGGGGCCGCACCGAGCTCCCGGCCCGGATCGTGAAGCCGACGCCGACCCGTCCTCCGCGGGAACGCGTATGTGTTCCTCCTGCCGCCCGTGCTCGGTCCGCACGGACCACCCGCCGCCCACCGGCCGCGCCGCGACCGTCACGTGGCACGCGGTGGCACCGAAGTTGTAGACGTCGACGACCATGCGCGTACGGCGGCCGAGACGGTAGCCGTACGGGGGTGGCGCGTCCCCGTCGTCCTAGCCGGGGGCGGCGTTGCGGGCGGGGAAGCGCTGGGCGAGGACGATGTGCTCGGCGCGGGAGAGGCGGGCCCGGGGGCCAGCGGTCGCTCGGAGGGAGGAGGCGGTGACCCCGGCGACCGCGGGGGAGACGACGTACAGAGGGTCGCCTGAGGCGGTCACCGGCCCCGTCGACAGGCGGCGGCCCATCAGGTCGTACGCGACCCCTGCCACGTCCACGCGCACCGGTCGCTCCGCCCACAGCACCATGACCCGCTCACCACGACTTTGCGGACACCCCCTAGGGAGCGCCGAGGGCGGTGGCGAGGTGTCGGCGGACGTAGCGGATTCCGGGGCGGCTGTCGACGGTCGTGTTCTCCACCGGCGTGAAACCGCTGCGGGTCAGGACGGTCATCGACGCCGGGTTGTCCAGGGTCGTGACCGCCGTGAGGGTCGTCAGCCCGTACTCGGCGGCGGCCAGGCGGCTCACCTCCGCGACGGCCGCCGTCGCCACGCCCCGGCCGGCGGCGCGTTCGCCGACGCGGTAGCCGAGTTCGGCGCAGCCGTCCGCCACGTCGAGCAGGTTCACCCGGCCGATCAGCTTCCCCGCGTCGTCCAGGACGACGTGGAAGTGGCACACACCCGCCCGCTGCTCGGCCAGCAGGGCCCGATGGCGTGCGGCGAAGCCGGCCGGAGTGAAGTAGGCGTCCCCGCGGTCCGGCACGGTGCGGGCGAAGTACGCACGGTTCTCCCGCTCGAAGGCCAGCAGGGCTTCCGCGTGACCGGCCGTCAGCCGTTCCAAGCTCACCATGGGCCGGAGGGTACGCAGGGTCAGTCCTTCAGCACCGGGAATTTCCGGGGCGCGAGGAACAGCAGCACCAGGAACGCCAGCGCCGCCGCACCCGCCGCGCCCAGGTACACCGCGTGCACCGCGTGCGCGATCGCCCGCCGGGTCGCCTCCGGCGCGCTGCCCGAATCCAGCGCCCGGGTCACCGAGTCGAGATCGCCCGCACCGCCGAGCCGGGCGGCCAGTACCCCGTTGGCGACCGCGCCGAAGACCGCCGCGCCGATCGTCTGGCCGGTCTGACGGCAGAACAACACCGACGCGGTCGTCGTACCGCGCTCCGCCCAGCCCACCGTCGACTGCACCCCGACGATGAGCGGCAACTGGAACAGGCCCAGCGCGGCGCCGAGCAGCAGCATCAGCAGCGTCGGCTGCCACGCCTGCCCGGGGTACGGCAGGAAGGGGAACGCGAACAGGGTCAGCGAGGCCGCTCCGATGCCCAGCATCGCGGTGTTGCGGAAGCCGATCCTGCGGTACACGTGCTGGCTCAGCGCCGCCGACACCGGCCAGCTCAACGTCCACACGGAGAGCACGAATCCGGCGGCCACGGGCGCGAGGCCCAGCACCGACTGGGCGTAGGTGGGCAGGAACACCGTCGGTGCGACCATCAGCAGACCCAGCGCGCCCAGGGCCAGATTGACCGCGGCGATCGTGCGGCGCCGCCACACCCAGCCCGGGATGATCGGCTCCGCCGCCCGGCGCTCCACCAGCACCACCACCGCGACCAGGACGAGTCCCGCACCGAACAGGGCCAGGGAGGGCGCCGACAGCCACGGCCACGCCACTCCGCCCTGCACCAGGGCCGTGAGCAGGACGCCGCCGCAGGCGAACACCGCGAGCGCGCCCGCCCAGTCCACGCGCGCGTGGGTCGCCGTTTCCCGCTCCGGCTCGTGGAGGTGACGGACGATCAGCCACAGGGCGACCGCGCCGATCGGCAGGTTGACCAGGAAGATCCAGCGCCAGTCCGCGTACGCGGCGAGCACACCGCCGAGGCCCGGCCCGGCGACCGCGGACAGCGCCCACACCGTCGACAGTTTCGACTGGATCCTGGGCCGCTCCTCCAGCGGGTACAGGTCCGCGGCGAGTGTCTGCACGGTGCCCTGGAGGGCGCCGCCGCCCAGGCCCTGCACGATCCGGAAGGCGATGAGCGCCCCCATGTTCCAGGCCAGCGCGCACAGCAGGGAGCCGATGAGGAAGACGACCGAGCCCGCTATCAGGACCGGTTTGCGGCCGAAGGTGTCGGAGAGCTTGCCGTACACGGGCAGGGTGACGGTCACGGCCAGCAGGTAGCCGGAGAACAGCCAGGAGAAGACGGAGAAACCGCCGAGGTCCCCGACGATCTGCGGGACGGCCGTCGAGACGATGGTGGCGTCGAGCGCCGCCAGCGCCATCGAGAGCATCAGCGCGGCGACGACGGCTCCGCGCCGGTCGGTCGCGGCCGGACGCGCGGTCTCATGTGCCATGGAACTGGTGCCGCCCACCCCGGGTTCCTCCCCCTCGCCGTGGCCCCGCCGCAGTCCTGCGCCGTCGCCGCCATGCCTGCCCCTTGCACCTACCTTCCGCCCGACAGCTTCCCACTTGGCCCGCCCGTCGCCCGACCACCGCCCCTCAACGACGCGCTTCGCGCGGCCCTTGTCCGATGCAAGTCGCGGGAGGGTGGAGCCTGACTGCACCGACGGGGGGAGTCTCACTGGACCGGCGGGTGGAGCCGACCCTGAGACGGCCTCCACCCTTCGGTGGACTGCCCCTAGGGGTACCTCCGTACTAGGACCTGGGGAGGGTTCGTACCGGCGGAGGACGAGACGCCGAGGGGGCGTTCCTTAACCTGGCTTTACGCCGCCGGGGGGCGGTTTTGCACACCGGCGGGGGTGGGGTTTTCCACAGGAAAAGACTGCGCTGAACACCAGGGCGCGGGGCCCCTCCCCGCGGCGAGACTGAAACGCGTCGGACGGATCCATCCGGTCCGGCAACGCGTACCGCGGCTGTCGACCAGGCGACCGCCTTCACCATCTGCTGACCGATATAGGAGACATACCGTGACTTCGGCTGTGACCATTCCCAGGCACGGGGGTACTGGAGGGCGTACGGCCGTTGCCGCGCGGGCGCGGCAGGTCGTGAAGGCGTACGGGTCCGGAGAGACCCGGGTCGTCGCCCTCGATCACGTCGACGTGGACATCGCACGCGGCCAGTTCACCGCGATCATGGGGCCCTCCGGCTCCGGCAAGTCCACGCTCATGCACTGCCTCGCCGGGCTCGACACCGTCACCGGCGGGCAGATCTACCTCGACGAGACCGAGATCACCGGCCTGAAGGACAAGAAGCTCACGCAACTGCGCCGGGACCGCATCGGGTTCATCTTCCAGGCGTTCAACCTGCTGCCGACGCTGAACGCCATCGAGAACATCACGCTGCCCATGGACATCGCGGGCCGCAAGCCGGACAAGCAGTGGCTCGCGAGGGTCGTGGAGACCGTCGGGCTCGCCGACCGGCTCAAGCACCGGCCCACTCAACTCTCCGGCGGCCAGCAGCAGCGCGTCGCCGTGGCGCGGGCGCTGGCGGCCCGGCCCGAGATCATCTTCGGCGACGAGCCCACCGGAAACCTCGACTCCCGCGCGGGCGCCGAGGTCCTGGGCTTCCTGCGCCGCTCCGTGGACGAGCTGGGCCAGACCATCGTCATGGTCACGCACGACCCGGTGGCCGCCTCGTACGCGGACCGCGTGCTGTACCTCGCCGACGGCCGCATCGTCGACGAGATGTACAAGCCGACCGCGGAGGCCGTCCTGGACCGCATGAAGGACTTCGACGCCCGGGGGCGCACGTCATGACCGTCATGAAGACCTCGATGCGCAACTTCCTCGCGCACAAGGGCCGCATGGCGCTCTCCGCGATCGCCGTCCTGCTGTCGGTGGCCTTCGTCTGCGGGACGCTCGTCTTCACGGACACCATGTCGACCACGTTCGACAAGCTCTTCGCGGCCACCTCCTCGGACGTGACGGTGAGCGCCAAGGGCGCCTCCGACAGCGGCGAGACGACCGCCGACAACGGCAAGCCGCCGGTCATGCCGGCCTCCGTGCTCGGCGAAGTCCGCAAGACCCAGGGCGTGAAGTCCGCCGAGGGCACGGTGTTCTCCACGTCGGTCACCGTTGTCGACGCCGACAAGGACAACCTCTCGCCCTCCAGCGGCGCCCCGACCATCGTCGGCAGCTGGAACGCCACCGACGCCCGCACCATGAAGATCACCTCCGGTGCGGCACCCAAGGGCGGCGACCAGATCATGGTCGACGCCGACACCGCCGACAAGCATGGCCTGAAGCTCGGCGACGAGATCGGCGTGATCAGCGCGGTCGGCACCCACAACGCGAAGATCTCCGGCATCGCCGACTTCACCGTCACCAACCCCGGTGCCGCGATCTTCTACCTGGACACGAAGACCGCCCAGCAGACCCTGGTCGGCGAGACCGGCGTCTACACCAGCGTCAACGTCACGGCGGCCGCCGGTGTCAGCGACGCACAGCTGAAGAAGAACGTCACGGCCGAACTCGGCGGCGACTACCAGATCAAGACCGCCAAGGAGACCGCGGACGCCAACCAGAAGGACGTCGCGGGCTTCATGAACGTCATGAAGTACGCCATGCTCGGCTTCGCCGGGATCGCCTTCCTCGTCGGCATCTTCCTGATCATCAACACCTTCTCCATGCTGGTCGCCCAGCGCACCCGGGAGATCGGCCTGATGCGGGCGATCGGCTCCTCCCGCAAGCAGGTCAACCGCTCGGTGCTCGCCGAGGCCCTGCTGCTCGGCCTCGTCGGATCACTGCTCGGCGTGGGCGCCGGCGTCGGCCTCGCGGTCGGCCTGATGAAGCTCATGGGCCAGATGGGCATGGAGCTGTCCACCGACGACCTCACCGTGGCCTGGACGACCCCCGTGGTCGGCCTCGTCCTCGGCGTGATCGTCACCGTCCTGGCCGCCTACCTGCCCGCCCGCCGCGCCGGCAAGATCTCCCCGATGGCCGCCCTGCGCGACGCGGGAGCCCCGGCGGACGCCAAGGCCGGCTGGATCCGCGGCATCCTCGGCACCGTCCTCACTGCCGGCGGCGGCTTCGCCCTGTACCTGGCGGCGGCGGCCGACAAGGCCACGGACGGCTCGCTGTGGCTCGGCATCGGCGTGGTGCTGTCGCTGATCGGCTTCGTCGTCATCGGCCCCCTGCTCGCCGGTGCGGTGGTCCGCGTCCTCGGCGCGGTCCTGCTGCGGATGTTCGGCCCCGTCGGGCGCATGGCCGAGCGCAACGCCCTGCGCAACCCGCGCCGCACCGGCGCCACGGGCGCCGCCCTGATGATCGGCCTCGCCCTGGTGGCGTGCCTGTCCGTGGTCGGCTCCTCCATGGTGGCCTCCGCCACCGACCAGCTCGACAAGACCGTCGGCACGGACTTCATCGTCCAGTCCGACAGCGGCCAGCTGATCACCCCGCAGGCGGTCAAGGCCATGAAGTCGACGCCGGAACTGGAGCGGGTCACCGAGTACAAGTGGACCAAGGCCGACTTCACCACCCCCGACGGCGAGACCCTCAAGGACACGGCGATCACGGCGGCGGACCCGTCGTACGCCACCGACCTGCGCACCGAGACGGTCGCCGGCAAGCTGCCCGACGCCTACAAGCCCGACTCGATGTCCGTGCACGAGAAGTTCGCGGAGGACCACGGCATCACGCTCGGCTCGAAGATCAAGGTGGCCTTCAAGGACGGCTCCGCGGCCGACCTGACGGTCCGGGCGATCACCAGCAGTGACGTCGTGATCGACGCGGGCGCGATGTACACGTCCATCGCCACGATGGCCAAGTACGTCCCGGCCGACAAGATGCCGCTGGACTCGCTGGTCTTCGCCAGCGCCAAGGAGGGGCAGCAGGACGCCGCCTACAAGTCCCTGAAGTCGGCGCTGCACGACTACCCGCAGTACACCGTGCGCGACCAGACCGACTACAAGGAAGCCCTGAAGGACCAGATCGGCCAGCTGCTCAACATGATCTACGGCCTGCTGGCCCTGGCGATCATCGTCGCCATCCTGGGTGTGGTGAACACCCTGGCCCTGTCCGTGGTGGAGCGCACCAGGGAGATCGGCCTGATGCGGGCGATCGGCCTCTCCCGCCGCCAGCTGCGCCGCATGATCCGCATGGAGTCCGTCGTCATCGCCCTCTTCGGCGCCCTGTTGGGCCTCGGACTGGGCATGGGCTGGGGCGCCACCGCGCAGCAGCTGCTCGCGCTGGAGGGCCTGATGGTCCTGGAGATCCCCTGGCCGACGATCATCGGCGTCTTCATCGGCTCGGCGTTCGTGGGCCTGTTCGCGGCACTGATCCCGGCGTTCCGGGCGGGCCGGATGAACGTCCTGAACGCGATCGCGACCGAGTAGCCGCCCAAGGACCACCGCACACGGGGGTTGCGGGGGATGGGCCCGCCCCGGAGGTCTCCGCCTCCGGGGCGGGCCCGAGCGCTGTGCGCACGCACCCACGCGGCCGCTTCCGGCGCCATGCGGGCCTCGGGGTGGATTCAGCCCCCGGCCGTCCGCCGCTCGAGGACCACGTACCCGCCCGCCTCGCCCGCCACGGCGTACTCGGCGCCGGGGTGCAGCACCCGGGCGTAGCCCACCGGGTCGCGGTACCTGCCGCCGACGTTCTCCAGGGCGATGTACTCCGGGGTGACGCCCTGGGTGTTGCCGAGCCAGAAGACCCGGCAGCGCGAGGTGAGGCGGCTGATCGGGCCGATGTTGGCCTCGACGGTGGCGCCGTCGGGTATCCGCGCCAGCAGCCGTTCGACGCCGGACACCGCGGCCGGCTTGCGGTAGATCTCGGCCTCGGTCAGCTGCGCCAGCGGCAGGGAGGTGGTCAGCGCCAGCGCCGCGGCGGCGACGGCGGCCGGAAGGTGGACGGCGTACGAGCGCAGCCACGCGCGCGTGCTGAGGCGGGCGGTGGTGAGGGCGTCGGCGAGGGCGAGCACGACGACCGGCATCAGGACCGCGCTGTAGTGCCAGTCGGTGCCCCAGTAGTCCGGGTCCCCGGACAGGAAGCGCCAGCCGAGCGTCGGCAGGGCGACCACCAGCAGCGGGGAGCGCAGGGCGAGCAGCCCGGTGGTGGGGATCAGCAGCCAGGCGAGGGTGCGCAGCTTGGTGCCGAGGCCCTCGACGGGGCTGCCCGCGTCGCTGACCTTGTCCCAGTAGGCGTAACCGCCCGAGGGGCTGAACGACGGGATCGCCACGGTGAGGACGAGCACCGTCGCCGCCACGCCGAACACCGCGACACCCAGTGCGTACCGGACCGCCCGGGGCGACCGGCCGCGCGCCCGCCAGGCCACGAGCAGCGCGATCGCGGCCAGGGTCAGCCCCAGGTCCTCCTTGACCAGCACCAGCGGAAGCGCCCAGCACAGGGCCGCGCGCAGGCGCTGCGCGAGGAGGGCCTCCAGGGAGAAGGCGATCAGCGGGACGGCGAAGCAGACCTCGTGGAAGTCGAAGTCGACGGCGCGCTGGACGCCCCAGGACAGCCCGTGGGCGAGGCCGAGGGCCAGACCCCGGCGCCGGCCCAGGAGCCGGGCGGCGGCGCGGGTGACCGGCACGGCGGACAGCGCGAAGAGCGCCGCCTGCGCGACCAGCAGCGTGACCGGCGAGGGAAACAGCCGGTACAGCGGCGCGAGCACGGCGGTCACCGGGCTGAAGTGGTCTCCCAGGATGTCGAAGCCCGGCCCCTTGAGGTCGGCGACCGGCGCCCGCAGATGCGCGTAGGCACGCACGGCCTGCTCGAAGATGCCCAGGTCCCAGGAGAGCGTCGTCATGTGCCGGTAGCGGCCGACGGAGACGGCCGTGTAGGCGGCGAAGAGGGCGGCGGCGAGGATCCACGGGTCCCATCGCGCGCTGAGGCGGCGCCGGTCACCCGGGGTGCGGACGACCGGCGTCGGTATCCGGGGCGACGGGACCCGGAGGGTGGAGGCAGGCATGACGTGCCTTACGCAGGGGCGGGAATCGGACAGATCATGCCGTGGCGAAAACAACTGGTGGGGGTGAAGTTGTGAAGATTGGGCGGCTGATTCCCCCTTGACCGGCGTGATGGGGCACGGCCAGGGGAGAACGGGCGTTATCCACAGGCCCGCCGCGCGGGCGCGCATCGTCGTACGCTGGAGACCCCCGGCCCGCAGCGCGCGTCGGGCCCGTCGTGTTGCCCCTCCCCTGGACGGAAAAAGCCCCGAATGAGCCTGCACGGTCTGCTCGACGCCGTAGTCAAGGACGCCGCGCTCGCGGAAGCGATCAAGGCGGCCGCAGACGGCAACCGCATGCACGTCGACCTGGTCGGTCCCCCCGCGGCCCGCCCCTTCGCCGTCGCCGCCCTGGCCCGCGACACGGGCCGCCCGGTGCTGGCGGTGACGGCGACGGGCCGCGAGGCCGAGGACCTGGCCGCGGCCCTGCGCTCGCTCCTCCCGCCGGAGGGGGTCGTGGAGTACCCGTCGTGGGAGACACTCCCGCACGAGCGGCTCAGCCCCCGCAGCGACACCGTCGGCCGCCGCCTGGCCGTGCTGCGCCGCCTGGCCCACCCCCGGCCCGACGACCCCGAGACGGGCCCGGTCTCCGTCGTCGTGGCACCGGTGCGGTCCGTGCTCCAGCCGCAGGTCAAGGGCCTCGGCGACCTGGAGCCGGTCGCCCTGAGGACCGGCCAGAGCGCCGACCTGAACGAGGTGGTCGACGCCCTCGCGGCCGCCGCCTACGCGCGCGTGGAGCTCGTCGAGAAGCGCGGCGAGTTCGCCGTCCGCGGCGGCATCCTCGACGTGTTCCCGCCCACCGAGGAACACCCCCTGCGCATCGAGTTCTGGGGCGACGACGTCGAGGAGATCCGCTACTTCAAGGTCGCCGACCAGCGCTCCCTCGAAGTCGCCGAGCACGGCCTGTGGGCGCCGCCGTGCCGCGAGCTGCTGCTCACCGAGGACGTCCGCACGCGCGCGCGTGCCCTGGCGGAGCAGCACCCGGAGCTCGGCGAGCTGCTCGGCAAGATCGCCGAGGGGATCGCCGTCGAGGGCATGGAGTCCCTCGCCCCGGTCCTGGTCGACGACATGGAGCTGCTGCTCGACGTGCTGCCCAAGGGCGCCATGGCCGTCGTGTGCGACCCGGAGCGGGTGCGCACGCGCGCGTCGGACCTCGTCGCCACCTCGCAGGAGTTCCTCCAAGCCTCCTGGGCGGCCACCGCCGGCGGCGGCGAAGCGCCCATCGACGTCGGCGCGGCCTCCCTCTGGTCCATCGCGGACGTCCGGGACCGGGCCCGCGAGCTGGACATGATGTGGTGGTCCGTGTCGCCGTTCGCCGCCGACGAAGAGCTCGACGCGGACACCCTCAAGCTCGGCATGCACGCCCCGGAGACCTACCGCGGCGACACCGCCAAGGCCCTCGCCGACACCAAGGGCTGGCTCGCCGACGGCTGGCGCGCGGTGTTCGTCACCGAGGGACACGGCCCGGCGGCCCGTACGGTCGAGGTGCTCGGCGGCGAGGGCATCGCCGCCCGGCTCGACACGGACCTCGCGGAGATCTCCCCGTCGCTCGTGCACGTGGCGTGCGGCTCGATCGAGCACGGCTTCGTCGACCCGGCCCTCAGACTCGCCGTCCTGACCGAGACCGACCTGTCCGGCCAGAAGGCGTCCGGCCGCGAGGGCGCCCGGATGCCGGCCCGCCGCCGCAAGACCATCGACCCGCTCACCCTGGAGCCGGGCGACTACATCGTCCACGAGCAGCACGGCGTGGGCCGCTACATCGAGATGGTGCAGCGCACCGTGCAGGGCGCGACCCGCGAGTACCTGGTGGTCGAGTACGCGCCCGCCAAGCGCGGCCAGCCCGGCGACCGGCTGTACATCCCCACCGACCAGCTGGAGCAGATCACCAAGTACGTCGGCGGCGAGGCCCCCACCCTGCACCGCCTGGGCGGCGCCGACTGGACGAAGACGAAGGCCCGCGCGAAGAAGGCCGTCAAGGAGATCGCCGCCGACCTCATCAAGCTCTACAGCGCCCGCATGGCCGCCCCCGGGCACGCCTTCGGGCCGGACACGCCCTGGCAGCGCGAGCTGGAGGACGCCTTCCCCTACGCGGAGACGCCCGACCAGCTCACCACCATCGCCGAGGTCAAGGAGGACATGGAGAAGACGGTCCCCATGGACCGCCTGATCTGCGGCGACGTCGGCTACGGCAAGACCGAGATCGCGGTCCGGGCCGCCTTCAAGGCCGTCCAGGACGGCAAGCAGGTCGCCGTCCTGGTGCCCACGACCCTGCTGGTGCAGCAGCACTTCGGGACGTTCAGCGAGCGGTACGCGCAGTTCCCGGTGAGCGTGAAGGCGCTGTCCCGCTTCCAGACCGACACCGAGGCCAAGGCGGTCCTGGAGGGCCTGCGCGAGGGCTCCGTCGACATCGTCATCGGCACGCACCGGCTGTTCTCGTCCGAGACGAAGTTCAAGGACCTGGGCCTGGTCATCGTCGACGAGGAGCAGCGCTTCGGCGTCGAGCACAAGGAGCAGCTGAAGAAGCTCCGCGCCAACGTCGACGTGCTGACCATGTCCGCGACCCCGATCCCCCGGACGCTGGAGATGGCGGTCACCGGCATCCGCGAGATGTCGACCATCACCACCCCGCCGGAGGAGCGCCACCCGGTCCTGACCTTCGTCGGCCCCTACGAGGAGAAGCAGATCGGCGCCGCCATCCGCCGTGAGCTGCTGCGCGAGGGCCAGGTCTTCTACATCCACAACCGCGTCGAGTCGATCGACCGGGCCGCCGCCCGGCTGCGCGAGATCGTCCCCGAGGCGCGCATCGCCACCGCGCACGGCCAGATGTCCGAGTCGGCGCTGGAGCAGGTCGTCGTCGACTTCTGGGAGAAGAAGTTCGACGTGCTGGTGTCCACGACGATCGTGGAGTCCGGCATCGACATCTCCAACGCGAACACCCTGATCGTGGAGCGCGGCGACAACTTCGGCCTGTCCCAGCTGCACCAGCTGCGCGGCCGGGTCGGCCGGGGCCGCGAGCGCGGCTACGCGTACTTCCTCTACCCGCCGGAGAAGCCGCTGACGGAGACCGCGCACGAGCGGCTCGCGACGATCGCCCAGCACACGGAGATGGGCGCTGGCATGTACGTCGCCATGAAGGACCTGGAGATCC
The DNA here is from genome assembly GCF_964272415.1 of Streptomyces sp. SudanB52_2052. Lineage (NCBI taxonomy): Bacteria > Bacillati > Actinomycetota > Actinomycetes > Kitasatosporales > Streptomycetaceae > Streptomyces > Streptomyces sp. SudanB52_2052. The sequence goes on from NZ_OZ186796.1 coordinate 5,403,037, forward strand.
GCGGCGCGGGCAACCTCCTCGGCGGCGAGCAGTCCGGCCACATCGCGGGCGTCGGCTTCGACCTGTACGTGCGGATGGTCGGCGAGGCCGTGGCCGACTACCGGCGGCAGCTGGAGACCGGCGAGATCGAGGAGGAACCGCCGCTCGAGGTCAAGATCGAGCTGCCCGTCGACGCGCACGTCCCGCACGACTACGCGCCGGGCGAGCGCCTCCGCCTCCAGGCGTACCGCGCCATCGCCTCCGCCAACACGGAGGAGGACATCAAGGCCGTACGCGAGGAACTCGTCGACCGCTACGGCAAGCTGCCCGAGCCCGTGGAGAACCTGCTGCTCGTCGCGGGCCTGCGCATGCTCGCGCGCGCGTGCGGCGTCGGCGAGATCGTGCTGCAGGGCAACAACATCCGGTTCGCGCCGGTGGAGTTGCGCGAGTCGCAGGAGCTGCGGGTCAAGCGGCTGTACCCCGGGGTCGTCATCAAGCCGGCGGTGCACCAGGTGCTGGTGCCGCGCCCGAAGACGGCGAAGGTGGGCGGGAAGCCGCTGGTCGGGCGGGATCTGCTGGCGTGGGTCGGGGAGTTCCTGACGTCGGTGCTGGGGTCTTGATGCCGGGCCGTCCGACGCCGCTGGGGCCCTGACACTCCAGGGCCCTCGACGCCGACCCGCGCTGAGGTTCCGTCAGGCCACCGGTCGTACTCGTGCACCGGTGGCCCGGCGCAGTGCCGTCGCCAGCCGGTCGCGGACCGCGACCTGCGCCGCGATCCGCGCGTCCAGCACCGCGAGCCGGTCGGCCGCGACCCGCAGGGCCTGGTCCGAGGCGGGCCCGGCCGTGACGTCGCCGTCCAGGCACGGCAGGAACACCCGCACGTCGTCGAGGGTCAGACCGACCTCCAGCAGACCGCGGATGTTGCGGACGCGGACCGCCGCACCGGCGTCGTACAGGCGGTAGCCGTTCGCGGCCCGTTCGGACGTGATGAGCCCCGCCTGCTCGTAGTGGCGCAGGGCGCGCGCCGTGGTGCCGGTCGCTTCGGCGAGTTCGCCGATCCGCATACGAGGTGCTGCCATGGGCGCCAGTCTCATCCGACGACCGCGCCGCCGTCCACCGGAAGCACCACGCCGGTGATGAACGACGCCTGTGGCGAGGCCAGTTGCGTGATCGCCCACGCCACCTCCCCGGGGCGGCCGATCCGGCCGAGCGGCGTGTGGTCGAGCTGCCACGCGCGGATCGCGGCACGCTGCTCGGGTGTGAGGCCGGAGTGGTCGGCGATCGGGGTGTCGATCGCACCGGGGGCCACGGCGGCGACCCGGATCCCCAGGGGCGCGAGCTCCACCGCCCAACTGCGCGTGAGCACCTCCAGGGCCGCCTTGCCCGCCGCGTACAGGGAGTTGCCCGGCCAGGCCCGCTGCCCCACCGAGGTCGTCACGTTCACGATCACCCCGCGCCTCTCCTCCAGCGCCGGGAGCGCGGCCTGGACGAGCAGCACCGGAGCGAGGAGGTTCGTCGCGAGTTGGGGCTCGACGGCGGCACGCGTGTAGGTGCGCAAGGACTGGGTGGTGACGATCCCGGCGTTGTTCACCAGCACGTCGATGCCGCCGTGCCGGTCGAGCACCGTACGGACGATGGTCTCGGGGCCGTCGTCGGCCGTGACGTCGGCGACCAGCGGGCTGATACGGGACGGGTCATGGGCGGCCGTCTCGGCGAGGGGCGCCGCACGGCGGCCCACGGCCACGACGTGTGCGCCCTCGTCGGCGAAGGCGCGGGCGGTGGCGCGGCCTATGCCCGTACCGGCGCCGGTGACCAGGACGGTTCGCGGTGTCGTCGTCGACGAAGTCCCGTGCGGCTTCTTCTGGTTCGGAGAGTCCATGCGGGGATCGTCGGACCCTGACGCCAGTGTCAAGGTCAAGCGCGAGACGAGGGTCCTGCTGCCGTTGCCGCCGTTGCCGCCGTTGCCGCCGTTGCCGCCGTTGCCGCCGTTGCCGCCGTTGTCGTTGCCGTTCGCCTTTGTGGTGGCATCAGACCCGGACGCGCCGTCCGCCGCCCCTACTCCCCGCGCCGGAACAGCATCTCCGCCAGCACGCGGAACACCTCCTCGGGATCCCGGTCGCCCACCGGACCGTCCAGGTTGTGGCTGAGCAGCAGCGTGGCGAAGCCATGGGCCAGGGACCAGGCGGCGACTCCGGCCAGACGGGCGTCGGCGCCCCGGCCCTCCGGCGGCACGGCGGTGACGGCTTCGCGCAGGGCGTCCGAGGCGAGCGCCCGGGCCGTGGTCAGTTCCAGATCGTCGGCGCGCAGCAGCTCGGGCGCGAACATCACCTGGAAGTGCGCCGGATGCTCACGCGCGAAGCGTACGTAGCGCACGCCCGCCTCCTTCAGGTCCGCCGCCTCCCGCAGCGCGGTCGCGAGCAGCCCGAAACCCTCGGCGGCGATCGCGGTGAGCAGCCCGGCGCGGTCCTTGAAGTGGTGGGCCGGCGCCGCGTGCGAGACGCCCGCGCGGCGGGCCAGGTCACGCAGGCTCAGCCCGGACGGACCGTCCACCGCGATCGCGTCGAGGGCGGCCGTGAGGATGGCCCGGCGCAGGTCGCCGTGGTGGTACGGACGGCCCGTGGTGCTCTTGCCGTTCGCTGACGCCTTGTCGGCCCCTGACGCCCTGCCGATCCCTGATGCCTTGCTGGAGCTCATGGTCAGGAGCGTACGCCGAATCTAGCCATTGACAAGTTGAGGACCGGCGAGGCAATCTTGTCATTGTCAAGTTGCGCGGGGATCGGGTGCCGCCCGATCCCCGCGCCGAGGGGGTGGATGCGATGGAGGCAGCCATGCCGGAACATGTCGGCGAGATCAATGAGACGTCGCAGGTCAGCGAAGCGGTGCAGGTCCGAGAGAACGCCGAGCGCGCCGTGACGCGGGGCGGCAGCGTGGAGCCGGCCCGCGTGCGGCAGATGTGGCATCTGCTGGAGCCCTTGCACGCGGTGCTGTACTACGCGCCGGAAGCCTTCGAGGAGGCGGCCGCACTCGGGTTCGACACGCGGGAGCGCTGGCCGAGCTACTTCCCGTACCGCGCCGCCCCCTTGGGAGAGATCGGCCCGCGGCAGGTGGCGTCCGCCTTCTACAGCTTCAGCCCGCGCATGGTCGCGGAGCATGTCGAGCCGGCGTGGCGGATCGCGAGTCCGGGCGCCGTGCTGGAGGCCAGGACGCGGGCGGTCGACCGGGCCTACCGCGCCCTCTTCGGGGATCAGGTGGACAGCCCTGAGCTGGCGGAGGCGGCCGCGCTCGCCCGGCGTGCCGCCGAGGCGGCGGACACGGCCGCGCGCCCGCTCGCCGCCGCCAACGCCGCGTTGCCCTGGCCGCAGGCCCCGCACCTGCAGTTGTGGCGCGCCGCGACGATCCTGCGCGAGCACCGCGGCGACGGCCATCTCGCGGCCCTGCTCCTGGCGGGCCTGGATCCGGTGGAGTCGCTCGTCTCCTTCGCCGCGATAGGCGCCGCGTCCGTGGAACGCTTCGAAAGCCGAGGCTGGACCCCCGGCGAATGGGCGGCCGCCCGTGACCGCCTCACCGCCAGGGGCCTGGTCGACGAGGACGGTACGGCCACGGAGGAGGGCCGCGCCCTGCGCCACCGCGTGGAGCGCCACACCGACCAACTGGCCGCCGGCCCCTGGCAGTCCCTCGGACCGGACGGCGTCGACCGGCTCGCCGGACTGCTGGGCGACTACTGGGTCGCGGTCCTGGGGTCCGGCCTGCTGCCCTCGGAGACGACGTTGGGCATAGGCAAGGTCTGACCGGGAGGCCGGACGAGGGGTGCCGTGCGGTCCTGCCCGGACAGGGGGAGCCGCCCGCAGGACGGGCGTTGGAGCTGACACAGGAGCTGACGTCCAAGACGCGTCCCGCGGGCGGCACCCGCGCTGGTGGAGGCGTTACTGCTGGTCGGGCCGGTCGCGGTGGGGCTCGCGGTCCATGCCGAGCGTGCCCTCGACCCGCTGCTGCCCGGTGTCGACCTGGTCCTCGTACTTGCCGCCGGTCTTCTCGTTGAGCTTCTGTTCCGCGGTGTCGGAGCCTTGCTTGCCCCTGTTCCGCGCCTGGCTCTTGAGCTTGTCGAAGATGCCCATGCAGAACTCCTTCCGGGGGTGACTCAGAACCGACGATACGCGTGACATGTGAAGTATGCCCATTTGGGGCCCGTGTGGTCTGTACCTCTCCCTCGCTACCGTGGGACCAGGCACAGCCGCCCATGCCCGGGCGGAACAGGCAAGCAGGGGAGGGGCGTACGGTGAGGCGTCTGAGGGGCGGGGCGGCAGCGGTTGCCGCGATGGTGTTCGCCGGTGCGACGCTGGCCGGCTGCGAAGGGCTGACCCCGCCCGCGGACGGCGGCGGGTCCTCCGGCTCCGGCGCACCGGCCGACGGCAACGGCCGGGCGGTGAGCCCGCTGGACAACCCGGACGGCACGAAGCCGGGGCTGGCGGCGATCACGTCCGCCGCGGACCGGGCGAGTGCGCGTGCTCTGATCGAAAAGGTGGCGACCAAGGGGCGCGGCCCCAGGACCGGATACGAACGGGACAAGTTCGGCTACGCCTGGATGGATTCGGCACCCCGCGACGTCCCCTACTCCCACAACGGCTGTGACACACGGAACGACCTGCTGCGGAGGGACGGCGAGGACCTTCGCTTCCGGTCCGGCTCGGACTGCGTCGTCAGCTCCCTCATGCTGCACGACCCGTACACCGGGAAGGTCATCGAGTGGACCAAGTCCCGTGCGACGAAGGTCCAGATAGACCACGTCATGCCGCTGTCGTACGACTGGCAGATGGGCGCGTCGCGCTGGACGAAGGACAAGCGGGAGGCCATCGCGAACGACCCGCTCAACCTCGTCCCGGTGGACGGGCCGACCAACAGCGCGAAGGGAGATTCCGGTCCGGCGTCCTGGCTGCCCCCGAACAAGAGCATCCGCTGCTCCTACTCGGTGCGCTTCGCCCAGGTGTCGCTGAAGTACGACCTGCCCGTGACGGATGCCGACAAGCGGATGATGCTGCGTCAGTGCGGCGGCTGAGAGAGGAGGAGCCGAAGAGACCCACCCGTCCTGCGCTACCGTCCGCCGAATGACGACCCATGCGCTGGAGGCCCTGCGGAGCGCGCTGCGGGACAGGGCGGAGCCGGACGTCAGGATCCAGCAGATGCGGGTGCTGCGGCCGCCGGAAGGCGATGAACTGCTCGGTGTGCGGGTGCCCGTGGTGCGCGAACTGGCCCGGACCCACCGGGAGCTGGCGTGGGAGGACGTGGACGCGCTGCTGCGCAGCCCTGTTCACGAGGAGCGGTTGGCCGGAGTGCTGGTGCTGGCCGAGCGGATGCGAACGGCCCGGGGCGCGCAGCGTCGGGTTTTGGTCGACTTCTACCTGGCGCGGACCAGGTGCGTGGACAACTGGGACCTGGTGGACGGTTCCGCCCATGTCGTGCTCGGGCCGTGGCTCGTGGACGGACCCGAGGACGCCCCGGACGTGCTGGACGAACTGGCCGCCTCGTCCTGGCTCTGGGACCGAAGGATCGCCGTGGTCGCCACCTTGGCACTGATCCGCGAAGGGCGTTACGACACGACCCTCCGTCTGGTGCGTGCTCTGTGCCGCGACCCGGAACCGCTGATCCACAAGGCGCTCGGCTGGATGCTGCGCGAGATCGGCCGCCGGGACGCGCCCCTGCTGGTGGCGTTCCTCGAACACCACCTCACCGACCTGCCGCGCATCACCGTGCGTTACGCGACGGAGCGGCTCCCGGCGGGCGAACGGGCGCGGTTCGTGAGAACGCGGTAGCGGAGAGGACGGGTGCGTTCGGCGCGCAGACGGAGGCGGGCCCGGCACCGGCACTCACCTCGCGCCACCGAGCGGGGTCCTATTCGTCCCGGCAGCCGGTTTTCTCGCCCGGTAATCGGATTCCGAGTGGTCCGCTCCGCACCTACCGTGACCGCATGCAGTGGAAGATATCGAGCCTCGCCGACCGCCCCGACATGCTGGAGCGGGTCGTCGGGATGGCGGACAGTTGGCCGGAGTTCGTCATCCAGGACCTCGTGGGCGCCGCGCATTACCCGCGGATCGCCGACGAACTCCCTCAGTACGTCCTGTTCGCCGAGGACGAGCGGGGCGAGGTCGTCGCGAACGCCTACAGCGTGCCCTTCGCCCTCGACGCCGAGGGCCGCGGCACGCTGCCCGGCAACGGCTGGGACACCGTGCTCGTGTGGGCCTTCTCGGACCTGCGCCGCGGGGTCCGCCCCGACACCGTCAGCGCGATCTCGATCTCCGTCGCCCCGCACGCGCAGGGCCGCGGACTGTCCGCCGTGATGCTCTCGGCCATGCGCGACAACGCCCGCGCCCTCGGCTTCAAGGAGGTCGTCGCCCCGGTCCGCCCCAACGCCAAGCACCTCGAACCGCACACGCCCATCGAGGAGTACGCCCACCGCGTCCGCCCCGACGGCCTGCCCCACGACCCGTGGCTGCGGGTGCACGCCCGGGCCGGAGCCGTCATCGACTCCGTGGCCCCGGCGTCCATGACGGTGGCCGCCCCGCTGGCGGACTGGCGCCGCTGGACCGGGCTGCCCTTCGACACCGAGGGCGACATCGAGGTGCCCGGCGGCCTGGTGCCGGTGCGCTGCGAACCGGCCCGCGGGTACGCGGTGTACGTAGAACCCAACGTGTGGATGCGCCACCCCCTGTGAGGCGCGGCGGGCGGTACGGCCGCGACCGCGCGGGACGGGCCGTGCGGACGAAGTGATCAGCACGACAACGGTTCGGTACAACCCGTAACCGGTTGTCCGTGTCGGGCTATACGCTCGGATTCCCCACCGGGCTCTGTCACTCGCACATCCGTCCTATCGGCTACACCGGTCCAGGAGCAGTCATGTACGGCCACGGCGCGGCGCCGCCTCCCCGCAGCGCGGCAACGGTCATCTCCCTGCGCGTGCTGTTCGCCGCCGCCGGCTTCCTCACGTGCGGCCTGCTGGCCTGCGTACCGCTGTTCCGGGTGGCCGTCCTGCGTGGACGGGTCCTCGACTGGGTGCTGGCCTGGGTGAGCCTGCCCCTGTCCATCGTGTGCTTCGCGGTGGTCGGGGTGTTGCCGGAGGGCGACGTCCGGACCGACATCGCGCTGGCCGTGATCCTCCTGATCGGCGCGGGCGCCGGCATCTACTTCCTCGTCGTGGACATCAGCCACCACAGCGAGCAGCGCCAGCTCGCCGGTTACGCGCCGCCGCACGCGCCGACCGTCCACTCCGCGTACGGCTATCCACACCCGACGCCGCCCTACGCCCCCACCCCCACCCCCACGCCCACCCCGCAGCCCCCCGGACCGCACACCCCCGTCCCCCGAGACGCCACGCCCCACGGCCCCGGCCCGGTCCAGCCGCCGCCGTCCCCCCAGCGCCCCGCGCCCGCCCGCATCGACCAGGTACGCGCCGAACTCGACGAGCTCAGTGACTACCTGCGCCGGCACGAAGGCGAGGGCCACGGGGACGGCCGCCACGAGGGCGGCAGGTGACCGTGACGGCAGGACGTGTCGTCGCGGGCCGCTACGAGCTGTCCACGCTCCTCGGGCAGGGCGGCATGGGACAGGTCTGGACGGCGTACGACCAGCGGCTCGACCGGCGCGTGGCGGTGAAGCTGCTGCGCCCCGACAAGGTGGCCGGTCAGGACGCGGAGGAGCTGCGCCGCCGCTTCGTGCGCGAGTGCCGGGTGACCGCGCAGGTCGACCACCCGGGCCTGGTCACGGTGCACGACGCGGGCAGTGAGGGCGAGGAGCTGTTCCTCGTCATGCAGTACATCGACGGCGCCGACCTCGCCGGCCACCTCGCCGAGCACGACCCGTACCCCTGGCCGTGGGCGGTCGCGGTCGCCGCGCAACTGTGCGCCGTGCTGAGCGCCGTGCACGCCGTGCCGATCGTCCATCGCGACCTCAAGCCGCGCAACGTGATGGTGAAGCAGGACGGCACGGTCACCGTCCTCGACCTCGGCGTCGCCTCCGTCATGGACGCCGACACCACCCGCCTCACCCACACCGGCACCCCCGTCGGCTCGCCGGCCTACATGGCCCCGGAGCAGGCGATGGGCGGCGCGGTCGGCCCGTACACGGACCTGTACGCCCTCGGCGTCGTCCTGCACGAACTGCTCAGCGGCGACGTCCCCTTCTCCGGTTCCACGGCCCTCGGCGTCCTGCACCGGCACCTGTACGAGCCCCCGCTGCCCGTCCGCCGCATCCGCCCCGAGGTCCCCGAAGCGCTGGAGACCCTCGTCCTGCGCCTGCTCGCCAAGGACCCCCAGCACCGGCCGGCCTCCGCACAGGAGGTCTACGAGCACCTGGAACAGCTCCTGCCCGCGCGCGGCACGCCCACCGGGGCGGCCCTCGACCCCACCCGCCCGTTCCTGCGCCCGCACGCCCCCTGGCCGGACCGGGCCCGCACCCCGGCGCCCCGGCCCGCGCCGCCCGCCGCGCCCGTCGCCGAGACCACCGGGAAGACGGACATCGCCCGCGCCGTCGACGAGGTCAAGCGGCTCCTCGGCGAGGGCCGCATCACCCAGGCCGTCGACATCCTCGGCGCGATCCTGCCCGCCGCCGCCGAACAGCACGGCGAGCACTCCCCGGTCGTGCGCACCCTGCGCAAGCAGTACGCGGCCACGCTCCTGGACGACGGCCAGTTCCGGCGCGCCCTGCCCGAGCTGCGCCGCCTCGCCGACGAGCGCGCCGCCGAGGCCGGCCAGGCCGACCCGCAGTCCCTGCGCTTTCGCTACGAGGCCGCCCAGTGTCTCGAACAGCTGGGCGAACCGGCGGCGGCGCTCGCCGAGTACCGGGCGGTGCTGCCGTACTACGAGAACCAGTACGTCGCCGCCGGCGGCCCGGAGCTCGCGCACGACGTCCGGCGCCGCATCGGCCACCTCCTGCTCGCCCTCGGCGACCGCGGCGCCGCCCACGACACCCTGGCCCGGCTGCTGCACGACGTGGAGCGCACGCACGGGCCCGGGCATCCGCTCGGCGCGGAGATCCGCAGGACGCTGCAGTGGCTGGGGCAGGTCCGCGGCTGACGGCGGCCCCGGGCGGCGCGGCGGTGCCGGAAGTCCCGGTGAATCGTTGGTCGAATGGGTTGGCCAGAGCCTGGCCACTGCCTACCATCGATCACCGCAAGACTTTGTGCACCGTCGCACAATCTCCTCGGGAGGTCTCCTTGCACCGCCGCCGTCGCACCGCGCTCGTCCTCACCGCCGCGATCGCCGCAGCGGCGCCCCTGCTCACCGCCTGCGGGAACGAGGCGCATCCCGGCGCAGCGGCCGTGGTCGGCGGGCAGCGGATCACCGTCTCGCAGCTGGAGGAGCGGGTCGGCGAGGTCCGCGCGGCCCAGCGGGCGGCCGTGCAGAACGACGCCCAGTACCAGCAGGCCATCGCCAGGACCGGCACACTCACCCGCGACACCCTGCACACCATGGTCCTCGACCGGGTGCTGCACCGCGCCGCCGAGGACGCCGGGGTGACCGTCACCCGCCGCGAGATCCAGGGCATGCGGTCCGCCCTGGAGGAGCAGGCCGGCGGAGCCAAGGCGCTGGAGACGACCTGGCTGCAGCAGTACGGCATCCCGCCGCAGCGCCTCGAGGAGAACCTCCGCCTCCAGCTGGAGGCCCAGAAGCTCGCCGAGAAGCTCGGCACCGACACCAACCGCCCCGAGTTCTGGAAGGCCCTGTCCAAGGCCTCCAAGGACCTGAAGGTCGACCTCAACCCGCGCTACGGCACCTGGGACGTCCAGAAGAGCAGCCGCGCCGACGCGAGGACGCCGTGGGTGCGGGACGTGACGGCGGCGCGGACGCAGCAGTCCATGTAGGGCACCCGCCTCCCGTGGCCCTGTGGACAACTTCCGGGACTGTCGGCGGCGTGGGATAGCTTCGAACCGTGAACGCCAACAGCTCCGAAGCCACCCCGGGCCCCGAGCCGACCGCCCCCGGTCCCGAGCAGGCCGCTCTCGGTTCCGAGCGGACCACCCCCGGCGCGGCCGCCGCCCCCGGCCGTATCGTCCTGCTCACCACCAGCCACCGCGTCGCCCCCGGCCTGCTGTCCTGGCCCGCCTGGCAGGCCCTGCACGCGGCCGACCAGGTGCTGTGCGCGGACGGCGCGCACCCGCAGCTGCCGTATCTGCGCGAGGCCGGGATCACGGTCGGCGAGGAGTCCCCGACCGCCCAGGAGCTGGTCGACGCCTGCGCCGGCGGGCGCACGGTGGTGGTCGTGGCGACGGGCGAGGGCGAGCCGGCCCTGACGGACGGCCTGGCCCGCCTCGCCGGCACCGGCCGCCTCTCCATGCCCGAGCTGGAGCTGCTGCCCGCCTCCTACGACCTGCCGGGCGCCCGTCTCCTCGACCTCGTCCAGGTCATGGACCGCATCCGCGCCGAATGCCCCTGGTCGTCCCAGCAGACCCACAAGGGCCTCGCCAAGTACGGCATCGAGGAGGCGTACGAACTCGTCGAGGCGATCGAGGAGGGCGACCGAGACGAGCTGCGCGAGGAGCTCGGTGACGTCCTGCTCCAGGTCGTCTTCCACGCCCGCATCGCCGAGGAGGACCTGGACGCCCCCTTCTCCATCGACGACGTGGCCGGCGGCATCGTCGCCAAGCTGATCCACCGCCACCCGCACGTCTTCGGCGACGCGACGGCCACCACTCCCGAGGAGGTCAAGGAGCACTGGCTGCGCACCAAGGCGGTCGAGAAGCAGCGCTCCTCGATCACCGAGGGCATCCCGCTCGGCCAGCCCGGCCTGGCCCTCGCCGCCAAGCTCGCGTCCCGGGCCCGCACCGCCGGCCTGGACATACCGCTCCCGCCCGTCGAAGGCATCGGCTACGACCTGCTGGCCCTGGCGGTCCGCGCCGAGGCCGAGGGCGTGGACCCGGAGGCAGCCCTGAGAGCGGCGGCCCGCGCCTACCGGGACGCGATCAGGGAGACCGAGGGCTGAGCCGACCGGACAGGGGGAGCGGCGGCGGGCCGGATACGGTCGGGGGGTGACCGACCAGCCCCAGCCCCGCACGCCCACGACCGCCCCGGCTCCCGCCCCCGACCTGTTCACCTGGGAGTTCGCGAGCGACCCCTACCCCGCCTACGCCTGGCTCCGTGAGCACGCCCCCGTCCACCGGACGCGGCTGCCCAGTGGTGTGGAGGCCTGGCTGGTCACGCGGTACGCCGACGCCAAGCAGACCCTCGCCGACAACCGGCTCTCCAAGAACCCGGCGCACCACGACGAACCCGCGCACGCCAAGGGCAAGACGGGGATCCCCGGTGAGCGCAAGGCCGAGTTGATGACGCACCTGCTCAACATCGACCCGCCGGACCACACCCGGCTGCGGCGGCTCGTGTCCAAGGCGTTCACGCCCCGCCGGGTCGCCGAGTTCGCGCCGCGCGTGCAGGAGCTGACCGACGGCCTCATCGACGGGTTCGCGCGGCAGGGGTCCGCCGACCTGATCCACGAGTTCGCCTTCCCCCTCCCCATCTACGCCATCTGCGACCTGCTCGGCGTGCCCCGCGAGGACCAGGACGACTTCCGGGACTGGGCGGGCATGATGATCCGCCACCAGGGCGGGCCCCGGGGCGGTGTCGCGCGGTCCGTGAAGAAGATGCGCGGCTACCTCGCCGACCTCATCCACCGCAAGCGGGAGGTCCTGCCCGCCGAACCCGCCCCCGGCGAGGACCTCATCTCCGGTCTCATCCGCGCCTCCGACCACGGTGAGCACCTCACCGAGAACGAGGCCGCCGCCATGGCGTTCATCCTGCTGTTCGCCGGCTTCGAGACCACGGTCAACCTCATCGGCAACGGCACGTACGCCCTGCTCACCCACCCTGAGCAGCGTGCCCGCCTCCAGGCCTCCCTGGCCGCCGGGGAAACCGGCCTGCTGGAGACCGGCGTCGAGGAACTCCTGCGCTACGACGGCCCCGTCGAGCTCGCCACCTGGCGGTTCGCCACGCAGCCGCTCACGATCGGCGGGCAGCACATCGGCGCGGGCGACCCGGTCCTCGTCGTCCTGGCCGCCGCGGACCGGGACCCGGAGCGGTTCGCCGACCCGGACATGCTCGACCTCTCCCGCCGCGACAACCAGCACCTCGGCTACGGCCACGGCATCCACTACTGCCTCGGCGCCCCGCTCGCCCGCCTGGAGGGCCAGACCGCGCTCGCCACCCTCCTCACCCGCCTCCCGGACCTCCGGCTGGCGGCGGATCCGGCCGACCTGAGGTGGCGCGGCGGCCTCATCATGCGCGGGCTGCGCACCCTGCCGGTGGAGTTCACACCGGCGTGACGGCCCGCCCTCACCAGCGGGGCGACCGATTAAACATGACACGCCGTCAGACCTGTGATCTTCACGTGATCTACGCGGCATGAACTTGTGACAAGTGATCGTCTGCCGATACGTTCACCCATCAGCGCGGCCCGGGCCTCTGTGCCGCGCCGGTCACTGCTGTCTCGCGAAAGGTCTCCGTATGCTCTCCGGGAACGGTCGGCACCGTCGCCCCCGCCAGGCTCCGGCTCTCCTCGTCGCGGCCGGAGTGACCGGCTCCGCCATCGCGATCCCGCTCCTCGGGGCCTCCGGTGCCAGTGCGGCCGACGGCACGACCTGGGACCGGGTCGCGGACTGCGAGACCGGCGGCGCCTGGAGCCAGAACAGCGGCAACGGCTACTACGGCGGCCTCGCGCTGTCCCAGGAGGACTGGGAGAAGCACGGCGGCCTCGAATACGCCGCGAGCGCCGACCTGGCCAGCCGCTCCCAGCAGATAGCCGTGGCCGAGAGAATCCTCGCCGACCAGGGCGTCGGCGCGTGGCGCACCTGCGGACTGCTCTCCGGCCTTCAGCAGGACTCGAAGTCGGACACATCAGACTCTTCCGACTCTTCCGACTCTTCCGGGTCTTCCGAGTCCTCTGGCTCCTCCGGCTCGTCCGATCCGACCGACTCGCCGGGACTGCTCGACTCCTCCGAGTCGGCTCCCTCGTCGACCCCTTCCTCATCCCCGGAGGACGAACCGGCCGACTCCGACAAGTCATCCGATTTCGGGGACTCCGCGCCGCAGAGCCGGGAGCCCGACAGCTCCCCCTCGGCCACGTCCGGGAGTGGCGAGTCCGACAACTCGCTGCAGGACGGCACCTCTTCGGCGCTGACCGGCACCGGCTCGGGCCGCCACCGCGGCCCCAGCGCCGACGAGAACGCCGAGCCCACGAACGGCCGTACGAACGAGTCCACGGGCCGGCACGCCTCGCGCGGCGACGACACCTGCCGCGACGCCGCGGACGGCTCCTACACCGTCCGAGCCGGCGACAGCCTCTGGTCCATCGCCGACTCCCTTGACCTCAGCGGCGGATGGCACGCGCTCTACGCCGGCAACAAGGACGCCGTCGGCACCGACCCGAACCTCATCCGCCCCGGTCAGAGGCTCACGGTTGGGGCCGAAGCGGACGAGAAGTAGCCGGTGGGACAGAGCGGAAGCGGCGGCGGAAGTCGCCTCGAAACCGCGCGAGTTCGCGTCATGTTTCGCGGTGAATGTCCCGTATAAGTGCGGTGAGAGATAGATCTCAGAAGCCCTGATCGTCTTTGAAATTCCGCCGATCGCGTGTCTACGGTCATGACCGCTCGCCACCGCGAGCCCCGGCTGCCGCAACGCCGAATCCTGCCAGCGGCCGCACGGGAACAGTCGTCGCGTCAAGCGCCGTAGGCAGGAGCGGGGGACCCAAGGTAGGTGCCCGACCGGCTTGTTGCGCCGGTAGGGCTTGGGGTGAAGCCGCGTCCCGGGAGGGGCGCGGCCGGGCAACTCAACCGGCCCGAACCCGACAGCTCACCTCGCAGGCGTCGGTGAGGGGATCCATCCATGCTGTTTTCCGGCAAGGGCAAGCACCGTCGTCCGTCCAAGGCCACTCGCGCCATCGCCGTCGCCGGTGTCACCGGCGCCGCCGTCGCCGCCCCGCTGATGGCGGCCGGCAACGCCTCCGCCGCCACCGCCTCCGAGTGGGACGCCGTGGCCCAGTGCGAGTCCGGCGGCAACTGGTCCATCAACACCGGCAACGGCTACTACGGCGGCCTGCAGTTCTCCGCCTCCACCTGGGCCGGCTACGGCGGCACCAAGTACGCCTCCACCGCCGACCAGGCCACCAAGGCCCAGCAGATCGAGATCGCCGAGAAGGTCCTCGCGGGCCAGGGCAAGGGTGCCTGGCCGGTCTGCGGCAAGGGCCTGTCGAGCGCCGGCTACACCGGTGGCGGTTCGTCCAGCGACTCCGGCAGCTCCGCGCAGCAGAGCACCGAGACCCGCGAGACCCAGCAGCAGCCGGCCTCCCGCTCCGACGAGCGCCCGGCCGCCAAGAAGACCGTCACCACCCCGACCGGCAAGAAGGTCAAGAAGGGCGACGGCGAGTACAAGGTCGTCAAGGGTGACACCCTCAGCTCCATCGCCGCGGAGAAGAAGGTCAAGGGCGGCTGGGAGAAGCTCTACGAGCTGAACAAGGACATCGTCGAGGACGCCAACCTCATCTACCCGGGCCAGCAGCTGCACCTGAAGTAAGCAGCGGCCCGCCCGTCCCCACGGGCACGGCCCACCCCCGTCCCCACGGGCTCCCCGCCCCGGCGCGTGTTCCCCCGTACGCGCCGGGGCGGGGTTTTTTCTGCCGGGCTTTGCGCTTCGGCTTTGTTCCGTTCGGAAACAATTTACTCTCGGTTCTGTCCATGGGGTGGGCGACCCGGTGGCCGATCGCCCGGAGCCGGTTAGGCTCATGTCGCGAGCCACCGGCCCGCACCCCGCCGGGTCCACGCGACCCGCGTCACCGCGTCACATGAAGAAGGAGATGCTCGTGCCGTCCATCGACGTCGTCGTAGCCCGGGAAATCCTGGACTCCCGAGGCAACCCCACGGTCGAGGTCGAGGTCGGCCTCGACGACGGCAGCACCGGTCGTGCCGCCGTCCCGTCCGGCGCCTCCACGGGCGCCTTCGAGGCCATCGAGCTCCGCGACGGCGACTCGAACCGCTACCTCGGCAAGGGCGTGGAGAAGGCCGTCCTCGCGGTCATCGAGCAGATCGGCCCGGAGCTCGTCGGCTACGACGCCACCGAGCAGCGCCTGATCGACCAGGCCATGTTCGACCTGGACGCCACCGACAACAAGGGCTCCCTCGGCGCCAACGCCATCCTCGGCGTCTCGCTGGCCGTCGCCCACGCCGCCTCCGAGGCGTCCGACCTGCCGCTGTTCCGCTACCTGGGCGGCCCGAACGCGCACCTGCTGCCGGTGCCGATGATGAACATCCTGAACGGCGGCTCGCACGCCGACTCCAACGTGGACATCCAGGAGTTCATGATCGCCCCGATCGGCGCGGAGTCCTTCTCCGAGGCCCTGCGCTGGGGCGCCGAGGTCTACCACACGCTGAAGAAGGTCCTGAAGAGCAAGGGCCTGGCCACCGGCCTCGGCGACGAGGGCGGCTTCGCCCCGAACCTCGGCTCCAACCGCGAGGCCCTCGACCTCATCCTCGAGGCCATCAAGGAGGCCGGCTACACCCCCGGCGAGCAGATCGCCCTGGCGCTCGACGTCGCCGCGTCCGAGTTCTACAAGGACGGCTCCTACACCTTCGAGGGCAAGAGCCGCTCGGCCGCCGAGATGACCGAGTACTACGCCGAGCTGGTCGAGGCGTACCCGCTGGTCTCCATCGAGGACCCGCTGTTCGAGGACGACTGGGAGGGCTGGAAGACCATCACCGACAAGCTCGGTGACAAGGTCCAGCTCGTCGGCGACGACCTGTTCGTCACCAACCCCGAGCGCCTCGCCCGCGGCATCGAGGAGGGCGCGGCCAACGCGCTTCTGGTCAAGGTCAACCAGATCGGTTCGCTCACCGAGACCCTGGACGCCGTCGAGCTGGCCCAGCGCAACGGCTTCAAGTGCATGATGTCCCACCGCTCCGGCGAGACCGAGGACGTCACCATCGCCGACCTGGCCGTCGCCACCAACTGCGGCCAGATCAAGACCGGCGCCCCGGCCCGCTCGGAGCGCGTCGCCAAGTACAACCAGCTGCTGCGCATCGAGGAGATCCTCGACGACGCCGCGGTGTACGCCGGGCGCAGCGCCTTCCCCCGCTTCAAGGGCTGATCGTCCAAAGGCCCGGCCAAGGCCGCGCCAGTCGTACGTACGTCCCCGTACCCGGTCCCGTACCGTGTCCGGGGACGTACGCGCGTATGACGGCGGAGCGGGAGGCGGACAGACATGGCCGTGAAGGACCGGGACCGGTTCTCCACCACGACCAGGATCCGGCTGCTCGGCGAGCAGACCGCGGCCCGGGTCTACCGCTCCCAGACCAGGCGGCAGGCCCGCCGCTCCCGGCTGACCGGCCGGGCCGCGCTGCTCGCGCTGGTGATGTGCTCGCTGATCGTGGCGCTGGCCTACCCGATGCGGGAGTACGTCTCCCAGCGCGCCGAGATCGACGACCTGCAGCGCGAGCAGCAGCAGGCCCGCCAGCGCGTGGAACGGCTGCGCGACATGAAGGCGCGCTGGCAGGACGACGCCTACGCCGAGCAGCAGATCCGGCAGCGGTTGCACTACGTCATGCCGGGGGAGACGGGGTTCATCGTCGTCGACCCGCACGCGGCGAAGCAGTCGCGCGCCGACCTCGGGGCGGCCGACCGCCCCTGGTACTCGAACATCTGGGACGGGGTCGACAAGTCCGACGCCTCCGACCAGTAAATGTGACCCCAGAGAAAGACAGCCTGAAGACAGTCATGGAAACGCCCCCGCCGACCACTCCGCGCACCGAGCCCACCGACGCGGACGTCGAGGCCTTCAAGCAGCAGCTCGGTCGGCCCCCGCGCGGCCTGCGGGCCATCGCGCACCGCTGCCCCTGCGGACAGCCCGACGTCGTCGAGACGGCCCCGCGGCTGCCGGACGGCACGCCGTTCCCCACGCTGTACTACCTGACGTGCCCGAAGGCGAACTCCGCGATCGGCACGCTGGAGGCGAACGGCGTGATGAAGGAGATGACCGAGCGGCTCGCCTCGGACCCGGAGCTGGCGGCGGCCTACCGGGCCGCGCACGAGGACTACATCCGGCGCCGTGACGAGATCGAGGAGCTGAAGAACTTCCCCAGCGCGGGCGGCATGCCGGACCGGGTGAAGTGTCTGCACGTGCTGGTGGCGCACTCGCTGGCCGCGGGGCCCGGGGTGAACCCGCTGGGCGACGAGGCGCTGGCCATGCTGCCGGAGTGGTGGCGCAAGGGCGCGTGCGTGACGACCGCCGGGCCGCCCAGCGGTGACGGATGTCAGGTGGAGGGTACTGACTCGGGGCACTTCGCCTTGAAGCCGGTCGAGGAGGACGCCCAGTGACCCGTGTCGCCGCCGTGGACTGCGGTACGAACTCCATCCGCCTGCTGGTCGCCGACGCCGACCCGACCACCGGCGAGCTGACCGACCTGGACCGCCGGATGACGATCGTCCGGCTCGGGCAGGGCGTCGACCGCACCGGCCGGCTCGCCCCCGAGGCGCTGCAGCGGACCTTCGCGGCGTGCCGCGAGTACGCCGGGATCATCAAGGAGCACGGGGCGGAGCGGCTGCGGTTCGTGGCGACCTCCGCCTCCCGGGACGCCGAGAACCGGGACGGGTTCGTGCGCGGCGTGCTGGACATCCTGGGCGTGGAGCCCGAGGTGATCTCCGGGGACCAGGAGGCCGAGTTCTCCTTCACCGGCGCCACCAAGGAGCTGGCCGGGCGCGACCACCTGCCCAAGCCCTACCTGGTGGTGGACATCGGCGGCGGCTCGACCGAGTTCGTCGTCGGCGACGACCACGTCCGGGCGGCCCGGTCGGTGGACATCGGCTGCGTCCGCCTGACCGAGCGGCACCTGGTCCGGGACGGGGCGGTGAGCGACCCCCCGACCGAGGAGCAGATCGCGGCGATGCGGACCGACATCGAGGCCGCGCTCGACCTCGCCGAGGAGACGGTCCCGCTGCGCGAGGCGCGGACGCTGGTCGGCCTGGCCGGCTCCGTGACGACCGTGTCGGCGATCGCCCAGGAGCTGCCCGAGTACGACTCGGAGGCCATCCACCACTCCCGGGTCTCCTACGAGCGGGTCCGCGAGATCACCGAGTGGCTGCTGCGCTCCACGCACGCCGAGCGGGCGGCCGTGCCGTCCATGCACCCGGGTCGGGTCGACGTGATCGGGGCGGGTGCCCTCGTGCTCCTGTCGATCATGGAGCGGATCGGTGCGGAGGAGGTCGTCGTGAGCGAGCACGACATCCTCGACGGCATCGCGTGGTCGGTGGCGTAGTCCGCCTCCGGGAGCTCCGGGCCCGCTTCTGAGCAGGCATGGATCACGAATGAGCGCGTCCGAGGGGCCCGGAGGGACCCCTCGGCGACAGCCCGTCGGAAAAGTTCGTGAAGTTCTTCACAAGGAATTCGGCCCTCCCGGGCGACGAGAAGGGTCCGGTTGACCCGTCCGGGGGGCGAACGGCCCTTTGAACATGTTCAGAAGCATGGTATGGAGGTGTCCGGGAAGGGGTCCGGCACCGGGCTCCGGAAGGGCCTCACAGGGGGTCCTCGGACCCAGAGAGGCAGCTCACGCGGCATTGACAACGGTCCGGGGTGCACAAACGATCCCGATTGTCACCATGACGTGGATCACGCGGGCCGCGGAGGATAGCACACACCCTGCGAAAGCTTGTGAAGGGGCGCACGAGCCACCCCCCTGAAGCGGGTGGATACTCGATGGCATGAGCACCACGGAGCGTCCCAGGATCCTCGTAGTAGGCGGTGGGTACGTAGGCCTGTACGCAGCTCGGCGCATCCTCAAGAAGATGCGTTACGGAGAGGCGACCGTCACGGTCGTCGACCCCCGGTCGTACATGACCTACCAGCCCTTCCTCCCCGAAGCCGCCGCCGGCAACATCTCCCCTCGCCACGTCGTCGTCCCGCTGCGACGCGTGCTGCCCAAGGCGGAGGTCCTCACCGGCCGGGTCACCACCATCGACCAGGACCGCAAGGTGGCCACGGTCTCCCCGCTGGTCGGCGAGGCCTACGAGCTGCCCTTCGACTACCTGGTGGTCGCGCTCGGCGCGGTCTCCCGCACCTTCCCGATCCCCGGCCTCGCCGAGCAGGGCATCGGCATGAAGGGCATCGAGGAGGCCATCGGCCTGCGCAACCACGTCCTCGAGCAGCTCGACAAGGCCGACTCCACCACCGACGAGGAGATCCGCCGCAAGGCGCTCACCTTCGTCTTCGTGGGCGGCGGGTTCGCCGGTGCGGAGACCATCGGCGAGGTCGAGGACATGGCCCGCGACGCGGCGAAGTACTACAAGAACGTGTCCCGCGAGGACATGCGCTTCATCCTCGTCGACGCCGCCGACAAGATCCTGCCCGAGGTGGGTCCCAAGCTCGGCAAGTACGGCAAGGAGCACCTCGAGGGCCGCGGCGTCGAGGTCTACCTGTCCACCTCCATGGACTCCTGCGTCGACGGCCACGTGGTGCTGAAGAACGGCCTCGAGGTCGACTCCAACACGATCGTCTGGACCGCCGGCGTCAAGCCCAACCCGGTCCTCTCCCGCTACGGCCTGCCCCTCGGCCCGCGCGGCCACGTCGACTGCGAGCCGACGCTCCAGGTCAAGGGCACCGACTACATCTGGGCCGCGGGCGACAACGCCCAGGTCCCGGACCTGGTCGGCCGCAAGGCGGGCAACGAGAACGCCTGGTGCCCGCCGAACGCCCAGCACGCGCTGCGCCAGGCCCGGGTCCTCGGCGACAACGTCCTGTCCGGCATGCGCGGCTTCCCGCAGAAGGACTACGCGCACGCCAACAAGGGCGCGGTGGCCGGCCTCGGCCTCCACAAGGGCGTCGCGATGATCGTCATGGGCAAGATGAAGATCAAGCTCAAGGGCCGTCTCGCCTGGTACATGCACCGTGGCTACCACGGCCTGGCGATGCCGACCTGGAACCGCAAGATCCGCGTCTTCGCCGACTGGACCCTCGGCATGTTCCTCAAGCGCGAGGTCGTCTCGCTCGGCGCCATCGAGACGCCGCGCGAGGAGTTCTACGAGGCCGCCAAGCCGGCCCCGGTCGCCGCCGCGCCGAAGGAGAAGACCGAGGAGAAGGCCAAGGCCTCCTGACCTCCGGTCCCTCACCGGCCTGACGAAGGGCCTCCCGCCGTCCGTGGTGCGGGAGGCCCTTCGGCGTGCGTGGCGCGCGCGTGGGCCAAAGGGCGACCGACGGCCGGTTTTGCACAGACATGACGCGTGCCGGGGACTGCGCCGAAGCCCCGCAGGTGTTTACGTGGTGTCGGACATTCCGGGATTCAAGTCACGGAGGTGTACACCATGGCAGACGCCGCGCCGCGGCTGCAGGGCCTCTTCGCACAGGTGCTGGGAGCACCGCTTCCCGTGCGCATCCGCGCCTGGGACGGTTCGCAGGCGGGCCCGCCGGGCGCGCCGATTCTGGTCGTACGCAACCGCCGCGCCCTGCGCCGCCTGCTGTGGAAGCCGGGCGAACTGGGCCTGGCCCGCGCCTGGGTGGCGGGCGACCTCGACATCGAGGGCGACCTCTACGCCACGCTCGACCTGCTGGCCGGCCTGATCTGGGAGCGCGGCGAGGACGCCCGCACCCTCGCCCAGGCCCTGCGCGACCCCGAGGTCCGGGCCGCCGTCCGCGGACTCGTCAGGCTCGCGGGTCCGCCGCTGCCGCCCGCCCCGCCCCGCGAGGAGGCCCGCAGCCCCCGCCGCCACCTGCACACCAAGCGCACCGACAGACGCGCCATCAGCCACCACTACGACGTCGGCAACGACTTCTACGAGATCGTCCTCGGCCCGTCCATGGTGTACTCCTGCGCCTACTGGCCCGCCCTGGACAGCACCCTCGAACAGGCCCAGCGCGACAAGCTCGAACTCGTCTGCCGCAAGCTCGGCCTGAAACCCGGTCAGCGGCTGCTCGACGTGGGCTGCGGCTGGGGCTCCCTGGCCATCCACGCCGCCCGCGAGCACGGCGTGAGCGTCGTCGGTGTCACGCTCTCCCAGGAGCAGGCCGCCTACGCCCGCAAGCGCGTCGCCGACGAGGGCCTCACCGACAAGGTCGAGATCCGCGTCCAGGACTACCGCGACGTCCGGGACGGTCCGTACGACGCCGTCTCCTCCATCGGCATGGCCGAGCACGTCGGCGCCGACCGCTACCTGGAGTACGCCGCCGACCTGTACGACCTGCTCGAGCCCGGCGGGCGGCTGCTCAACCACCAGATCGCCCGCCGTCCGCAGCGGGACGAGACGGCGTACCACGTCGACTCCTTCATCGACTCCTACGTCTTCCCCGACGGTGAGCTCCAGCCCATCGGCATCACTGTCACCCAGTTGGAGCGGGCCGGCTTCGAGGTGCGCGACGTCGAGTCGATCCGCGAGCACTACGCCCTCACGCTGCGGCAGTGGGTCGCCCGCCTGGAGGCCGACTGGCAGCGTGCCGTCCGGCTCACCAGCCCCGGCCGCGCCCGTGTCTGGCGCCTGTACATGGCCGCCTCCGCGCTCGCCTTCGAGCACAACCGCATCGGCGTCAACCAGGTCCTGGCCGTCCGGACGCCGGAGTCGGGCGCCTCCGGCATGCCGTTGCGGGCCCGCACCTGGGGTGCGCCTGCCGGCGGTTGACCCGGAGACAGGGGGAAGGGCCGGGCTCCCCGTCGCGGGAACCCGGCCCTTCGGTGTGCCGCGGCGCGGCGAGGTCACTCGGCCTTGATCGCGTTCAGCATGTTCAGCCGGGCGGCGTTGCGGGCCGGCCACATCGCGGCCAGGACGCCCACCAGACCGGCCAGCACCAGGAAGATCCCGATCCGGTCCCAGGGCAGGACCAGGGCGTAGCCCGGGATCTGGTCCGCGAAGGTCTCGCCGATCGCCCAGCCGAGGAAGGCCCCGAGACCGATGCCGACCATCGCGCCGAACACCGAGATGACCACGGCCTCCAGGCGGACCATCCGCTTCACCCGGCGCCGGTCCAGACCGATGGCGCGCAGCATGCCGATCTCCTGCTGCCGTTCGAAGACGGACATCGCGAGGGTGTTGACGACGCCCAGCACCGCGATGATCAGGGCCATCGCCAGCAGGCCGTACATGACGTTCAGCAGGGTGTTGATGGCGCCGCCGAACTCGTTGCGGATGTCCTGCTTGTCCATCACGGTGATCGCCGGGTTGTCGCCCAGCGCGTCGACGATGACCTTCTCGTTCGCCGCGGTCTGGCCGCCGTCGACCTTCACGAAGATCTGCCGGATGGACGGCTTCGTCTCGTGCGGATCCGTGATCTTCCGGTCGATCAGGACGGGGGAGAGGAACTCGCTGTCCTTGTAGACGGCGCCGACCGTGAGCGTGGCCTTCTTGTCGTCGCCGAAGGTGACGGGGACGGTGTCACCGGTCTTCCAGCCCCTGCTCTTGGCCGTCTTCTCGGCGACCGCGATGCGGCCCTCGGCGAGCGAGTCGGCGCTGCCGCTGACGACGTCGACGGTCAGGACCTTCCCGATGTCGCCCGGGGTGACCGCCGAGGCGTACACGTGGTCGCCTCCGTCCACCTGGAAGTAGGCGTCCTGCTGCGGCGAGACCGCGGACACGCCCCGGGCCTTCTCCAGCGCCGACAGCGCCGACCGGTCGAGGTCACCGCCGTTGGCCATCGAGACCATGTAGTCGGCCTTGATGTTGTCGGTGGTCATCTTGTCGATGGCCGTGCCGACCGTGACGCCGAGCACCGACAGGCCGGTCACCAGCGTCAGCCCGATCGCCAGTGCCGAGGCGGTGGCCCCGGTGCGGCGCGGGTTGCGGACCGCGTTCTGGCCGGCGAGCTTGCCCGCCACCCCGAAGGGGCCGACGAGCAGCGGACGGACGAGCGCGATCACGGGCCGGGACAGCAGCGGGATCAGGATGATCACGCCGATCAGCGCGAGGAACGCGCCTGCCCCGATGTACATCCGGCCGTCGTCGCCGCCGGTCGAGGCACCCGCCACGATCCCCACCGCGCCGAGGGAGGTGACGGCCGCACCGATGGAGTTGCGCAGCACCAGCGATTTGGTGGTGGCCACCGCGTGGACGCTGTTCATGGCCGCCACCGGCGGGATCTTCGCGGCCCGGCGGCCGGGCAGCCAGGCGGCGAGCATCGTGATCAGCACGCCCACGGCGAACGCCGCGAGCACCGGCGTGGCGGACAGGACCAGCGGACCGTCCGGCATCTTCATGTCGAACGCGGCCATGCCGGAGCGCAGGGCGACGGCCAGGCCGATGCCGAGGAGGAAGCCGACGGCGGAGGCGACCAGACCCACCAGGGCGGCCTCGGCGAGCACCGAGCGGGTGATCTGCCTGCGGGACGCGCCGACGGCGCGCATCAGGGCGATCTCCTTGGTGCGCTGGGCCACCAGCATCGTGAACGTGTTGGAGATCAGGAAGATCCCCACGAAGAGCGCGATGCCCGCGAAGCCGAGCAGGACCTGCTTGAGGTTGCCCATGCCCTGCTCGATCTGCGCGGCCTGCTCGTCGGCGAGCGCCTGGCCGGTCTGGGCCTCGGCTGTGTCCGGCAGCAGCGGCTTGACCGCGTCCAGGATCTTCGTGTCGTTCGCGCCCGGGGCGGCGGTGACGGTGGCGCTCTCGAAGTAGCCCGGCTCGAGGTACTGCTTCTGGGCGACGGCGGTGTCGAAGAGGACGAGGCTGCCGCCGGCGTTGACGGCGCCGTCCTCCGTGGTGAACACCCCGCTGAGGGTGTACTCCTTCACCGGGCCGTTGGTCGCGACGCGCACCCGGTCGCCGACCTGGTACTCGCCCTTGGCCGCGGATTCCTCGTCCAGGGCGATCTGGTCGTCCTTCACCGGGCCGGAGCCGTCGGTGAACGTGTAGGCGGCGTCCTTGCCGTCCTTGCCGGGCGCGAAGTTGGAGCCCTTGTTGGACCAGCCGACGCCGATCAGCTTCCCGTCGGGGTCGGCGACCCCGGCGAAGCCCTCGACGCGGCCGTACACCCCGGCGACGCCGTCCACGGCGGCGATCCGGTCGAGGACCTTGCCGGACAGGCCCGGCTCCTCCTCGGGGTTGTCCGGGTCGGCGTACGAGGAGACGGAGACGGCGACGTCGTCGTAGCTCTTCGCCGACTGGTTGCGGAAGGCGTTGGAGAGGGTGTCGGCGAAGACCAGGGTGCCCGAGACGAACGCGACGCCGAGCATCACGGCGAGCACGGTCATCAGCAGCCTGGCCTTGTGCGCGAGGACGTTGCGCAAGGCGGTACGGAACATGGGTTCTTGTTCTCAGTCCTGTCGGTCCTGACGGGGGATCAGCTGGTGCGGCCCTTGGCGTCGAACGCCTTCATGCGGTCCAGGACGGAGTCGGCCGTGGGCCCGTGCATCTCGTCGACGATCCGGCCGTCCGCCAGGAAGATCACCCGGTCCGCGTAGGCCGCGGCCACCGGGTCGTGGGTCACCATCACCACCGTCTGGCCCATCTCCCGCACGGAGTTGCGCAGGAAGCCCAGCACCTCGGCGCCGGAGCGGGAGTCGAGGTTTCCGGTGGGCTCGTCCCCGAAGATGATCTCGGGCCGGGAGGCCAGCGCCCGGGCCACGGCGACGCGCTGCTGCTGGCCGCCGGAGAGCTGCGAGGGCCGGTGGCCGAGCCGGTCCGCGAGACCGACCATCCGGATGACGGAGTCGAGCCACTGCTTGTCCGGCTTCCGGCCCGCGATGTCCATCGGAAGGGTGATGTTCTCCAGGGCCGTCAGGGTCGGCAGCAGGTTGAAGGCCTGGAAGATGAAGCCGATCTTGTCCCGGCGCAGCTTGGTCAGCTGCTTGTCCTTCAGGGAGCCCAGCTCGGTCTCGCCGATGCGCACCGACCCGGAGGAGAACGTGTCGAGACCCGCCACGCAGTGCATCAGGGTCGACTTGCCGGAGCCGGAGGGGCCCATGATCGCGGTGAACTCGGCCTGCCGGAAGTCGACGGAGACCCGGTCCAGGGCGACCACCTGGGTCTCACCCTGTCCGTAGACCTTCGAAAGATCCGTGGCGCGCGCGGCCACGGTGGTGGCCCGGTCGGCGAGGGATGCGGTGGTCACGGGATGGCACTCCTGTCGGGACGACGGTGGTGGAGAAGAACGTGTTCCATCGTCCGGGTGCCACGCCGCCGTGTAGTCACCCGTTGTTCCGGTTCCGAGGGCCGACTGCAGGCTGACCGGGCCGGGCCATGTCATACCTGGGGATGACGAACGCCCCCGAGGGGGCCTGGTGTCGAAGCCGCGTGTGCGTGGTGTCGAGAACAGGTGGAGTGCCCTCGTTCGGGCGGTGAAATTCCGTCATTCCGCATACGCGGCCGACGGCCGCACGTAAGGCTATTGGCAAGTGCGGATGGCGCGTTCCGTGTGCTGATGCACCCTCAGACGTCAATAAAATAAGACAACATCGGTCCGCCCTTCCGCTGTTCGGGGGACCCGTCCCGATAGTCTCGGAACCTCGATGCGGAGCCCATGGCCTGCCCGGATGGTGGAATGCAGACACGGCGAGCTTAAACCTCGCTGCCCCTTCGCGGGCGTGCCGGTTCGAGTCCGGCTCCGGGCACCTTCCGATCCCTGTGTGGTCCATTGAGAAGTTCGCGGCGTGCCCGTTGACAGCGGTCGCATGCCGTCAGAGACTCACATCCAACAATGGTGAAGAAAATTTCACCACACGAACGGATGAGAAGAGGGCGTCCGATGCGCACCACCGTCGGCATCATCGGGGCCGGTCCCGCCGGCCTCCTCCTCGCCCGGCTGCTGCACAACGCCGGCATCGACTCGGTCGTCCTGGAGAGCCGCGACCGCGACTACGTCGAGCGGCGGCAGCGGGCCGGGATCCTGGAGCAGGGCACGGCGGACGTGCTGCGCGCGGCCGGCGCCGGGCAGCGCATGGACCGCGAGGGGCTGCGCCACGACGGCATAGAGCTGCGCTTCGACCGCCGCCGCCACCGCGTCGACTTCCCCGCCCTCACCGGCGGCCGGTCCGTGATGGTCTACGCCCAGACCGAGGTCTGCAAGGACCTCATCGCCCTCCAGTTGGCGGAGGGCGGCCCGCTGCTCTTCGAGGCGGAGGCGCTGGCCGTGGAGGACGCGGGCACCGACACCCCCCGCGTCCGCTTCCGGCACGAGGGCCGCGAGGACGTCCTGGAGTGCGCGTACGTCGTCGGCTGCGACGGCTTCTGGGGCGTGGCCCGCAAGGCGATCCCCGCGGAACTGGTTCAGGTCTTCGAACGGACGTACCCCTTCGGCTGGCTCGGCATCCTCGCCGACGTGCCGCCCTCCCACGACGAGCTGGTCTACGCCCGCCACGACCGCGGCTTCGCCCTCCTCTCCATGCGCTCCCCGGCCGTCTCCCGCCTCTACCTCCAGGTGCCCGACGGCACCGACGCCGAGGCCTGGAGCGACGAGGAGATCTGGGACGAGCTGGAGCGCCGCTTCGAGACCGCCGACGACTGGCGCCTGGAGCGCGGCCCGATCACCCAGAAGTCGGTCACCCCCATGCGCTCCTACGTCCACGAGCCCATGCGCCACGGCCGCCTCTTCCTCGCCGGCGACGCCGCGCACATCGTGCCGCCGACCGGGGCCAAGGGGCTGAATCTCGCCGTGGGCGACGTCGTGACGTTCGCCCGGGCCCTGACGCACCAGAGGGACACGGGCTCACCGGAGCTGCTCGACGCCTACTCGCAGACCTGCCTGCGCCGCGTCTGGCAGGCCGAGCGGTTCTCCTACGACATGACGACCCTCCTGCACCGCACCCCCGACGCGAGCCCCTTCGACGACCGGCTCCAGCTCGCCCGGCTGGAGCGCATCGCCTCCTCCCGCGCCGCCGAGACCGACCTCGCGGAGGGGTACACGGGCTTCCCGTTCGGGTGACGTAAGAGCGGCGTCAGCGGGTGATCTCCGACCGGTTCCGGACGTGTCGCAGCTTGGTGATGAATGATCCCCTCCGGTCAGGGGAATCACGAA
This sequence comes from Streptomyces sp. SudanB52_2052, assembly GCF_964272415.1. Classification (NCBI taxonomy): domain Bacteria; kingdom Bacillati; phylum Actinomycetota; class Actinomycetes; order Kitasatosporales; family Streptomycetaceae; genus Streptomyces; species Streptomyces sp. SudanB52_2052. The sequence goes on from NZ_OZ186796.1 coordinate 5,429,959, forward strand.
GCGGCGTAGCGTGTTGCGCAGCACGACGAGGGAAAGATCCTCCCCAAGCAGTAGGGTCATTCCTTTGCCTACCTATTACTCTTGAGCCAAGGCCACGCAGTGTGGCCATGGAGGAGTGAAATGAGGAGCAGAAACCCGGTCTTCTCGCGACGGGGGTTCAGCCGCGACAACGGCTACGCGGGCTTCAACACCGCGCCGCAGGCCGGGGGTCCCGCTGTCGCCACCCAGGGCAACCCGTACGCGCAGCAGCCGACGGGCAACCCGTACGCGCAGAACCCGTACGCGCAGAACCCTTACGCCCAGCAGGACCTGCAGTACGGCGCGCCGCCGCAGGCCCCGGCCACCACCGGCCGGATGACCATCGACGACGTCGTCCTGCGCACGGCGAGCACGCTCGGTGTGCTCGTCCTCACCGCCGCGCTCTCCTGGGCCCTGCTGCCCGTGGACGACGCCAACATCAGCCGCAGCTACGGCATCGGTATCGGCGCCGCGCTGATCGGCATGGTCCTGGCGTTCGTGCAGTCCTTCAAGCGCAAGGCCTCGCCCGCGCTGATCCTCACGTACGCCGCGTTCGAGGGTGTCTTCCTCGGCGTCGTGTCCAACATCGTCGACAACCGCATCGCCGACGGTGCGGCCATGCAGGCCGTGATCGGCACGATGGCGGTCTTCGCCGGTGTGCTGATCGCCTACAAGGCCGGCTGGATCCGCGTCAACCGCCGCTTCTACGGCTTCGTGATGGCGGCCGCGCTCGGCTTCATCCTGCTGATGACCGTGAACCTGCTGTTCGCGGTGTTCGGCGGCGGTGACGGCCTCGGCTTCCGCAGCGGTGCCCTCGGTGTCGTCTTCGGCATCATCGGCATCATCCTCGGCGCCTGCTTCCTCGCCCTGGACTTCAAGCAGGTCGAGGACGGCGTCGCCTACGGCGCCCCGCGCGAGGAGGCGTGGCTCGCGGCCTTCGGCCTGACGCTGACGCTGGTGTGGATCTACCTCGAGTTCCTGAGGCTCATCTCGATCCTCAACAGCAACGACTAGTTCTTCTCGACGGTCGTAGCGCGAAGGGCCCCGGCTCCGGCCGGGGCCCTTCGTCGTCTGCCGGGCGGTGCGCCGCCTAGAGCAGTTTGCGCGCGGCCCTCCTCAGGTCGTACTCGTGGATGATCGCCTTGGCGTGGCCGTACGCCAGATTGTGTTCGTGCCGGAGCCAGCTGACCTTTTCCTCGAAGCGGAAGAGTGCCGGGCCTTCTTCGACGGTGCGCAACCAGTCGGCGATTTCACGACCGGTGCAGTGGGGGATGCGGGCGAGCATGTTGCGGTGGGTCTCTTCGGAGAAGACTTGGGACATCGGCGCCTCCGGACGCATGGGATGTAAGCCGGTCCTTCAGGTCACGGTGCCTGAGTGTTCGCCCGTTGGCAACAGTCCCGGTGCGACGCGTACGCTCGCGGCGTGGTTGATACGACGCCTCTGATCCGTGCGGTGGAGCACTTCGCCGATCGTTTGAGGGCCGCGCCCCAGAGCCGGTTGCAGCGGGGCGCTGCCGCTGAGGCTCTCGGGCTTGCCCGGGAGTTGGCCCGGAGGGCGCAGGTGCTGGAGGGCGTGGAGCCTCGGGAGATGCCGGATGCGGGGATGTTTGCGGCTGCGGATCAGATCACCGTTGCCGGGCATGATCTGGCGGTGGTGATTCCCAGTGATGCCGATGTCGATGACGCGGTGCGGGTGGTTGAGGGGGCGCAGAAGCGGGCGGGGGTTTAGCGCCGTTCGCGGGTGCAGGTCGTCCGTGGCTGGTCGCGCAGTTCCCCGCGCCCCTGACTACAGGGACGCGATGACCCTGTCGGCCAGGATGTAGACGTTCTCTTCGCCGCACTCGAACGTCAGGGTGTAGGCGCCCGAGACGCCCGAGCCGCCGAGGAGGGTCGGGGTCTGGCCCGCTCGGAGCGCTGCGGCCAGGCGTTCCGCCGTCTCGCGGTGGCCCGGGGTCATGCACAGGGTCGTGCCGTCGGCGAAGACGTAGACGTCGAGGGTGCCGAGGGGGCCCGGGCGGACGTCCGTCAGTTCCACGCGGGACGCGGCCAGCTCTTCCAGGGTGGCGACCGTGCGCTCGTGGTCGTTCACGACCGGCGACGGGTTCGGCACGAAGTCCGGGTGGGAGGGGTGGCGGCGGCGGGCCGCGGCCAGCTCGGCGGACTCGCCGGCCGGCTCCTCGGCGTCCGCGCCGGGCTCGGACACCGGCTCAAGGCCCGCGAAATCGGCCTGCCGGGGCAGGAACAGGTCGGGGTCGGGCAGGCCCAGCAGGGACGGCGCGTCGGAGGCGTCACGGGCTTCCTGGGCGGCCCAGAAGGCGCGCGCCTCGGCGAGCTCCCGCTCCCGCTCCTCGGCCAGTGCCGCCGCCACAGCGGCCCGTATCTCGTCGGTGTCGGCCGTGGTACGGGCGGCGGGCAGCAGTGCGCGGGTGGTGGCGGCACGGCTCTCGGCCAGCGCGGTGTGCAGGGCCGCGACCTGTCGGCGCAGCTGCAGGACGGTGCGCAGGACGGCGACGCCCACGGCGCCCGTGGCGGCCGTGGTGACCAGCAACGCGATCGGCATGGCGCTCACTGACGTACTCCCGGTTCAAAGTCGACCCCCGACTTCCTACATCAGCTTGAAGGGCGGACTAACCAGCTGTCAGTGCGTAACGTCACGAAACGGACAGGGCTTCGGTGCCGGAGGAGGGGATGGGGCTGCTGTGACCTGGGCTTCTCCCCGTGTCGAGGGAGATAGGTCACATCCTGGGGGAGATTGGATCACAAAAGGGCCCAGAACCCCGGGGTTTCCGGGGTCCTGGGCCCGAGCCTCACAGCGTGTGCTATGGCGACTACCGTGCGGCGCTCAGCTGAGGCGCTCGATGACCATGGCCATGCCCTGGCCGCCGCCGACACACATGGTCTCCAGGCCGAACTGCTTGTCGTGGAACTGGAGGGAGTTGATGAGCGTGGTGGTGATCCGGGCGCCGGTCATGCCGAAGGGGTGGCCGACGGCGATGGCACCGCCGTTGACGTTCAGCTTCTCCAGCGGGATGCCGAGGTCGCGGTAGGAGGGGATCACCTGGGCGGCGAACGCCTCGTTGATCTCCACCAGGTCGATGTCGTCGATGGTCAGCCCGGCCCGCTTCAGGGCCTGGTTGCTCGCCTCCACCGGGCCGAGGCCCATGATCTCGGGGGAGAGGCCGGAGACGCCGGTCGAGACGATCCGGGCGAGCGGGGTGAGGCCGAGCTCGCGGGCCTTGGTGTCGGACATGATCACGAGCGCGGCGGCACCGTCGTTCAGCGGGCAGCAGTTGCCGGCGGTGACCAGGCCGTCGGGGCGGAAGACCGGCTTGAGGCCCTGCACGCCCTCCAGGGTGACGCCGGCGCGGGGGCCGTCGTCCTTGGCGACGACCGTGCCGTCGGGGAGCGTCACCGGGGTGATCTCGCGCTCCCAGAAGCCGTTCTTGATGGCCTCCTCGGCGAGGTTCTGCGAGCGGACGCCGAACTCGTCCATGTCCTGGCGGGTGACGCCCTTGGCGCGGGCCAGGTTCTCGGCGGTCTGGCCCATCGCGATGTACGGGTCGGGCAACAGGCCGTCCTCACGCGGGTCGTGCCAGGTGGAGCCCTCGGACTGGGCGGTCTCGGCGGTGCGGGCCTCGGCGTCGGCGAAGAGCGGGTTGTGCGTGCCGGGCATGTCGGAGCTGCCGTTGGCGTACCGGGAGACCATCTCGACGCCCGCCGAGATGAAGACGTCGCCCTCGCCCGCCTTGATGGCGTGCAGGGCCATGCGGGAGGTCTGCAGGGAGGAGGAGCAGTACCGGGTGATGGTGCAGCCCGGCAGGTGGTCCATGCCCATCTGCACGGCGACGATGCGGCCGAGGTTGTGGCCCTGCTCGCCGCCGGGCAGGCCGCAGCCGAGCATCAGGTCGTCGATGTCCTTCGGGTCCAGCTCGGGAACCTTGGCGAGGGCGGCCTGGACGATCGCGGCGGTGAGGTCGTCCGGGCGGAGGTCCTTGAGGGAGCCCTTGACGGCGCGGCCGATGGGGGAGCGGGCGGCTGAGACGATCACGGCTTCGGGCATCACGGCTCCATTGACGTACCGGGTGGTCTGGCTGGGCTGTCTGGGAAGTTACCCGTACGTATGGGCTGGGTCACGGGTGTCGCGGTGTGACCCTGACCGCAGTTTTCTAAGCGCTTGCTTTTTCCTCGGGCGGGTGCCTCTCAGCTCGACGGCGTGGCGGGAGCGGGTTCCTGCTCGGGCAGCCGCCGGCGCCGGCGGCGCTTCAGCAGGGCCCACGGGCCCCGCGGTCCGGACGGCATCGCCGCCGCGACCTCGGTGCCCGCCTCCGAGGCGGCCTCGGCCGCCGCCCGTGCCACCGGCAGGAAGCCCTCGCGGCGCGAGGCGTCCGGGCGCTCCTCCTCGGCCGGCCAGAGGCCCAGGGAGGCGCAGACGGTCGGCAGGACCGCCATCGCGGCCGTGGCGTAGCCCTCGGCGGAGGGGTGGTAGTTGTCCGGGCCGAACAGCTCGCGCGGGTTCGCGGCGAACTCGGGGCCGAGCAGGTCGCCCAGGGACACGGTGCGGCCGCCCTGTTCGACGACTCCGATCGTCTGGGCGGCCGCCAGCTGGCGGGAGGCCCGTCGGGCCAGCCAGCGCAACGGTTGCTGGACCGGCTCGATCGTGCCCAGGTCGGGACAGGTGCCGACCACGACCTCCGCGCCGGCCGTGCGCAGCCGCCGTACCGCCGAGGACAGGCAGCGGACCGAGCGGGTCGGGGGCATGCGGTGGGTGACGTCGTTCGCACCGACCATGATCACGCAGATGTCGGGCACCGGATCGGGCGCGGCCAGCACCAGGGCCACCTGGCGGTCCAGGTCGTCCGAGCGGGCCCCCGGCGTCGCCACCGTGCGCAGCTCCACCGGGCGTTCCGCCAGGGCCGCCACGCCCGAGGCCAGCAGCGCCCCCGGGGTCTGCCCGGCGCGGTGCACGCCCTGGCCGGCGGCCGTGGAGTCACCCAGCATGGTCAACCGCAGCGGCGGCTGCTCGGTGGAGACGGCGTACGTACGGCCGTACAGCCCGTCCGCGTTCGGCACGTGCGGTGACGTGCCGTTGCCCACCCGGCGCCGCGCCAGCTGCACCTCCGCCAGCAGCAGCCCCGCGGCGGCCGCCCCGGCCAGACCGATCCCGCCGCCGCCGTACGCAGCGCCGGCCGCGATCCGCCGGGCCACCCTCGCCCTCGACATGCTCGTCACGTCGCCGCCACCTCCTCGAACCCGTACACCCAGTGCTTGCCCCGTACGGACCGTCGCCCAATCTCAACGGGGAGTGAACGACCGTCACGGACGACGGGCAGCACATAGGCTGGCGGCACCACTAAGACCACTTCTGCGGCATCCGGAGACAACGGTGCAGTTCCACGACTCGATGATCAGCCTCGTCGGCAACACCCCGCTGGTGAGGCTCAACAGCGTGACCAAGGGCATCAGGGCGACCGTCCTGGCCAAGGTGGAGTACTTCAACCCCGGCGGATCCGTGAAGGACCGCATCGCCCTGCGCATGATCGAGGCGGCGGAGGAGAGCGGCGCGCTCAAGCCCGGCGGCACGATCGTCGAGCCGACCAGCGGCAACACCGGCGTCGGGCTCGCCATCGTGGCGCAGCAGAAGGGGTACAAGTGCATCTTCGTGTGCCCCGACAAGGTGAGCACCGACAAGATCAACGTGCTGCGCGCGTACGGCGCCGAGGTCGTCGTGTGCCCGACCGCCGTGGACCCCGAGCACCCGGACTCGTACTACAACGTCTCCGACCGGCTCGTGCGCGAGACGCCCGGGGCCTGGAAGCCGGACCAGTACTCCAACCCCAACAACCCGCTCTCCCACTACCACTCCACCGGCCCCGAGCTGTGGGAGCAGACGGAGGGGAGGATCACCCACTTCGTGGCGGGCGTCGGCACGGGCGGCACCATCTCCGGCACCGGGCGCTACCTCAAGGAGGTCAGCGACGGCAAGGTGAAGGTCATCGGCGCCGACCCCGAGGGCTCCGTCTACTCCGGCGGCTCCGGGCGGCCGTACCTGGTCGAGGGCGTCGGTGAGGACTTCTGGCCCACCGCCTACGACCGGACCGTCGCGGACGAGATCGTCGCCGTGTCCGACAAGGACTCCTTCCAGATGACCCGCCGCCTGGCCAAGGAGGAGGGTCTGCTGGTCGGCGGCTCCTGCGGCATGGCGGTCGTGGCCGCGCTGGAGGTCGCCGCGCGACTCGGCGAGGACGACGTCGTGGTGGTCCTGCTGCCGGACAGCGGCCGCGGCTACCTCAGCAAGATCTTCAACGACGAGTGGATGGCCGACTACGGCTTTCTGGAGGACGCGGGCCCCAGCGCCCGCGTCGGCGACGTCCTGAACGACAAGGAGGGCGACCGCATGCCCTCCCTCGTTCACATGCACCCGGAGGAGACGGTCGGTCAGGCCATCGACGTGCTGCGCGAGTACGGCGTCTCACAGATGCCGGTCGTCAAGCCCGGCGCGGGGCACCCCGACGTGATGGCCGCCGAGGTCGTCGGCTCGGTCGTGGAACGCGAGCTGCTGGACGCGCTGTTCAGCAAGAGCGCCTCGCTCGACGACCCGCTGGAGAAGCACATGTCGGCCCCGCTGCCCCAGGTCGGCTCCGGCGAGCCCGTCGCCGACCTGATGGCCGTCCTCGGCAAGGCGGACGCCGCGATCGTCCTCGTCGAGGGCAAGCCGACCGGTGTGGTCAGCCGGCAGGACCTGCTGTCCTTCCTCGCCCGTACGGGGAAGTGAGGGAGAACCTCCGGTGAACCGCCCGTGAACCGGGTGGACTTGCGGCGTCCGCGATCTTCGTGGACTTCGCGGAAGTGGTACGAGCGTGTCACGTTCGCGCAGCACCCGCTTAACACGGGTCCTGCACATTAGGGGGTGTCGGCAGGGCGGGAGCGGCTCCCCGCCCCGGCCGGCGCCGTAGGCGTCAAAGGACCTCCGGAGCGGCTCCCGGACCTCCACCGACGCCACGGACGCGGGGGCCCGGCCTGACCAGGCCCGCGTCCTTCGCGGGGACCGCCGTCGTCCCGCCCCCCGTTCACGGGGGTGCGGCGGTCCCCGCGCATTTCCTTCTCCGGCGTTCCGCCTCCCGGGCCGGTCAGCCCGTCTGGCTCGTCGCCCAGCTCCCCAGCAGCGCCAGGCGCTCCGCGGTCTCGGAGCCCGGCTCGGGGGTGTACGCCACGATCGTCAGGTCCGCCGCCCCCGGCACCACGAGGGTCTCGTACGGGAGGGTCAGCAGGCCCGCGACCGGGTGCCGGACGTGCTTCACGCCCTGGTCGCAGGGCTTGACCAGGTGGTCGGCCCACAGGCGGCGGAACTCCGCGCAGCTGCGGGAGAGTTCGGCGACGAGTTCCCCCATGGCCGGGTCGCCGGGGTGGTGGCCCGCCTTCAGGCGGAGGTGGGCGACCGTCTGCGCGGCGACCGTCGGCCAGTCCGGGTAGAGGTCCCGCGCCGCGGGATCGAGGAAGAGCCGGCGCGGCAGGCTGCGGCCCTCGGGGCCGGTGCCGTCGAAGCCGAGCAGGGCGTCGGCGAGGGCGTTCCACGCGAGGACGTCCATGCGGTGGTCCAGGACATACGCGGGGTTGCGGTCCATGCCGTCCAGGACGAGCCGCACCCCCGGGCGCACCCGGGACGCCGCCGGGCCGTCCGCGTCCCGACGGTGCGGCCGGGCCACCGCCCGCAGGTACTCGCGCTCCGCCGCGTCCAGCCGCAGCACCCGCGCCACCGCGTCCAGCACGGCGTCCGAGACGCTCGGTCCCCGGCCCTGCTCCAGACGGACGTAGTAGTCGACGCTCACCCCGGCCAGCTGCGCCACCTCCTCGCGGCGCAGCCCCGGAACACGGCGGCGGCCGTACGAGGGCAGCCCCCTCTCCTCCGGGCGGATACGGGCACGGCGCGAGCGCAGGAAGTCTCCCAGTTCTCCGTCCATGACGCTGAGCCTAGGCGGCCCGGCGCCCGCGAACCTGGTACTGCCAGACCCAGGAAAAGCGCCGCCCTGGGTACGGCGGCGGGCGCCGCGGAAGGTGGTGGCGAGGCCGGGGAGACGCCCCGGCCGCCACCGAGGGAGCACTCATGACGTACGAGAACCTGGCCGGCCGCACCGCCGTCGTCACCGGGGCCGCGAGCGGGATCGGCGAGGCCGTCGCCGTGCTGCTGGCCGCCCGGGGCGCACGGGTGGCGCTGCTGGCCCGGCGCGAGGAACGCCTGGCGGCGCTCGCCGGGAAGATCCGGGCCGACGGCGGACAGGCCCTGCCCGTCGTCGCGGACGTCACCGACGAGACGTCCGTGGCCGACGCCGTCGACCGGATCCACGCGGAGTACGGGCCCGTCGACCTGGTCGTGAACTCCGCCGGCGTCATGCTGCCGCACCCCGTCGACGCCCGGCGCGCCGACGAGTGGCAGCGGATGCTCGACACCAACGTCGCCGGAGTGCTGCGGATCACCGGCGCGTTCACCGCCGACCTGGTGGGCGCCGCAGCGGACGGCCGTACGGCCGACATCGTGAACATCTCGTCCATCGCCGCCCACGTCAGCTTCCCGAACTACGCGGTGTACGGGGCGACCAAGGCGGCCGTCACCTCCCTGTCGCAGTCCCTGCGCGGGGAGTTCGGGCCGCGGGACGTCCGGGTCACCAACATCGAGCCCGGGTTCGTCGAGAGCGAGCTGCGCACGCACATCTCCGACGCGGAGCTGTCCCGGCAGGTGGAGGGCATGCTCGACGCGGTGGGCGCGCTGTCCGCCGAGGAGCTGGCCGATCTCGTGGCCTACGTGGCGAGCCGGCCCCGGCGGGTCAATCTGCGGCAGATCGTGGCGCTGCCGACGAGGCAGGTCTGACCGGCCGCGCGCTCAGTCCTCCCAGCCGCTCTTCTCGGAGGACGTGCGGCGGCCGAACAGGCCCGGGTTGGTGCGGGCGGCCTGGACGACGTTGACGCCGACGATGCCCGCCCAGGCGACGAGCAGCCCGGGCAGGTGGGCCACGCCCCCGCCGATCGCGGACAGCGGCACCGCCAGGACGAGCGAGACGATCCCGAAGCCGAAGCGCTCGCCCCAGGAGTCCGTGGCCCGCGGCGACCGGGAGTCCCGGGCCGTCTGCATCTGCTGCTCGGCGAGCTGCCGGCGCACCCGCCGGTCCACCGCGCCGTCGATCCGCTGGTCGACCTTCTCCAGGAACGAGTCGACCAGCGCGGACTCGTACTCCTCGCCCAGTTCCCTGCGCGCGTGCAGGGTGGCGTCGAGTTCCTTCTTCAGGTCGGTGTCCCGCGCGTCCATTCCGGTCATGTCACCCACGGTAGGAAGCGCCGGCGCCGGCCGCACTGGGGTTAGCCCCCCTGTCGGACTGGGGGAACGCCCTGCCGTCGCTTGCCGGGCTGCATATGCTCATGCAGAATCCTCAGCTACTGAATAGGCGAGGGGGAGCACGCCATGAGCGCGACCGACAGCCCTGCCGCGCGGCTGCAGGCGCTCTTCGAGGGCCACCGGCTGACGCCGACCCAGCGGCGCATCGCGCACAGCATGGTGCGCCGCGCCGCCGACGTGCCGTTCCTGTCGAGCGTGGAGCTGGCCGAGCTGGCCGGGGTCAGCCAGCCCTCCGTGACCCGCTTCGCCGTGGCCCTGGGCTTCGACGGCTACCCGGCCCTGCGCCGCCACCTGCGCGAGGTCGCCCCGGCCGAACCCGCGGCGGAGGCGGGGTCCGCCAACGAGTACCAGCAGGCCGTCGAGGCCGAGATCGAGAACCTGCGGCACCTCGCGGAGGCGCTGGCCGACCCGGGGCCCGTGCAGCGGGCCGGGCGCCTCCTCGCGGCCTCCCGCCCGCTCCCCGTCCTCGGGCTGCGGGCGGCGGCCGCCCAGGCGCACGGCTTCGCCTACTTCGCCGCCAAGGTCCACCCCGACGTGCGGCTCCTCAACGAGGGCGGCACGATGCTCCACGACCGCATCGACGCCGCCGCCCGGGCCGGCGCGACCGCACTGCTCTGCTTCGCGCTGCCGCGGCATCCCCGCGAGGTCGTCGACACCCTCGCCTACGCCAAGGAGGCCGGGCTGACCGTCGTCACGGTCGCCGACTCCGCGTTCGCGCCCGTCGCCAAGGTGTCCGACCTGCTGCTGCCCGCCGCCGTGGGCACCGGCCTCGCCTTCGACACGGCCTGCGCCCCGATGCTGCTCGGCCGGGTCCTGCTGGAGGCGATGTGCGACGACCTGCCCGAGGCCCAGTCCCGCCTGGAGGAGTTCGACACGAAGGCGGCGGCACGGGGCCTGTTCGTCGACTGACGCACCCGCTCCCGGTTCTCATCCTCGTCTCACGTTGCGTCGCTAATCTGCGTCTTCTACAACACTCTTCAGACGCTTCGGGTACCGGACGGAGGCTGATCGACATGCGCGGAGGACATGGACTGGCCCGGGTGGCCGTCGTCGTACGGGCGGGTGCCGCACCGTTGTGGTGGCTGGGAGTGCTGGCGGCCGGCATCGGCCTGCTGCCCGAAGGACTCACCGGCCGCCGCATCGGGGTGCTGACGGGAGCGGCCCTCTTCCTCCTGGCGGCGGCCGTGGTGGGCGCCGCAAGGAGGAAGCGCTACACGGCCCTGGCCGCCTCGGCCGCCCGGGCCGGCAAGCACGACGTGCTCCAGGACCGCGCGGTCACGGCACGCAACTGGCGTCGCGCCCACCGCTGGTGGCTCCTGCTGGCCTTCCTGGCCGCCCTGGGCACCTCCTTCGCGCTGCCGGCCGCGGGCGGCATGCTGCTGGCCGGCTGGGGAGCGGGCCTGTGGCTGAAGGCGGCGTGGCTGGGCCGCCGCGAGCGTGCGGACGAGGTCCTGCTGTGGGTCCGCGTGGACTGGCTGCGCGCGGGCGTGGCCCGCCCGACGGGCAAGCAGGTCAAGGCGTTCCGCAGCACGGGCATCGCGGCGGGCGACGCGGCCCCCGGCGGAACGCGGCGGAGGACACCGGCCCTCGTCTGACCCCCTTGGGGGCGCGGGGAACCGCGCGACCGGCCACCACGAGGCCCGCACCCCGCGCCCCACGGCACCTTTCACGGCGACCCCGTCAGCCCGTCCGCCCGCGCCCCGCCGGACTCGGCGACGACCTCTGCCACGGTCTGGGCCTCCCGCACCACGGCGAACCGCCCCCCGGGCCAGAACCCGTACACCGCGGGCCGCACCAGCGAGTTGTACGCGTAGTGATGCGCGAAGTAGTACGCCCCCGTGTCCAGCGCCGCCGCGTAGTCCCCCTGCTCCAGCAGCGGCATGGACCGCCCTTCCGCCAGCAGGTCCCCGGCGAAGCACGCCGGCCCCGCCACGTCCTGCACCACGACGGGCCCGTCCTTCGCCCGCCCCTTCGCGTCGTACGCAGCGATCCGCAACGGCCAGCTGCCCGGCGCGTACACGGTCCGCGCGGCCACCTGCACCCCGGCGTGCGTCACCGCGACCGCCCGCCCGCCGGAGGTCTTCGCGTACTCGACCCGCGCCACCACCGTCCCGTGCTTCGCCAGCAGGGACCGCCCGAACTCGGTGACCAGCCCGTACCGCCCGTCGAACAGCCCCGGCACCGCCTCGGCCAGCATCCGCGCGTACTGCGCGTACGTCGGTGTCGTCGCGTCCGACGCGAAGTTCACGGGCAGTCCGCCGCCGATGTCGAGCGTGTCGACCTGCTGCCGCCCGGCCCGCCGGTTGATCTCCTCGGCGAGCCCGTACGTCTCCGTCACGCCTTGCACCATCAGCGACAGCGGGATCCCCTGGGAGCCCGTGTGCGCGTGCAGCCGGGTCAGCCACGGCCGGTCCAGATACGCCTGCACCACCCACTCCCGGGCCCCCTCGTCGCGCAGCGCCACCCCGAACTTCGAGGTGGCCGTCGCCGTCGACAGCGCCTCGATGGAGCCCCCGCCGACCTGCGGGTTCACCCGGATCCCCAGGGATGAGCGGCTGGTCCGCGACCGCATCAGCGCGTCGAGGCGCGCCAGCTCCTGCGGATTGTCCGCGTTGACGGCGATGCCCAGGGACAGTGCCTCGCGCAGCTCGGCCGGCGTCTTCGCCGGTGAGTCGAGCACCGTCCGCTCCGCCGGCAGCCCGGCCGCCCGGGCCAGCGCCAGTTCGCCCGGACTCGCGACCTCCGCGCCGATGCCCTCCTGGTGCAGCAGCCGCAGCACCGGTACCAAGGGGGTCGCCTTCACCGCGAAGGCGTGCAGCACGGGAGTGCCCGGTGCCGTCACGGCGTCGAACGCCGCCCGCAGCTGTGCCGCCGACTCCCGGATGCCGGTGACGTCCAGCAGCCCGACGATGGGGCTGTCGGGCCCGAGCAGCCCCTGCTCCACGGCGGCCCGCACCGCCTCGTCCCGCCGGGCCGCCCGACCGGCTGCAAAGTCGCGTGCCTCTTCTTCCGCGATGTGTGCGCCCATGCGTCCAGCCAAACACCCACGGCACCGCCGCGCCGACCCCCGGACGTATTGACTAGCACTATTCAGGCGACCAGGATGTGAATAACCGCAGCAACAACCCGCCGGGAGCACCACGCACCCACCAGGAGGCAGACCATGTCCGGACCCCGCCCCGTCCGAGCGCCGCGCGGCACGGAACCGAGCGCCCTCGGATGGCAGCAGGAAGCCGCCCTGCGGATGCTGCAGAACAACCTCGACCCGGAGGTCGCCGAGCACCCCGACCAGCTCGTCGTCTACGGCGGCACCGGCAAGGCGGCCCGGGACTGGCGCTCCTTCGACGCGATGGTGCGCACGCTCAAGGGCCTGAAGCAGGACGAGACCATGCTGGTCCAGTCCGGCCGCCCGGTCGGCGTCATGCAGACCCACGAGTGGGCCCCGCGCGTCCTCATCGCCAACTCCAACCTCGTCGGCGACTGGGCCACCTGGGAGGAGTTCCGCCGGCTCGAACAGCTCGGCCTGACCATGTACGGCCAGATGACCGCCGGCTCGTGGATCTACATCGGCACCCAGGGCATCCTCCAGGGCACCTACGAGACCTTCGCCGCCGTCGCCGCGAAGAAGTTCGGCGGATCGCTGGCGGGCACGATCACGCTGACCGCCGGCCTCGGCGGCATGGGCGGCGCCCAGCCCCTCGCCGTGACCATGAACGACGGCGTCGCCCTGTGCATCGACTGCGACCCGCGCGCCATCGAGCGGCGCATCGAGCACCGCTACCTGGACGTGAAGGCCGACAGCCTCGACCACGCGCTCCGGCTGGCGACCGAGGCCCGCGACGCCCGCCGCCCGCTGTCCATCGGCGTCCTCGGCAACGCCGCCGAACTCGTGCCGCAGCTCCTCGCCATGGGCGCCCCCATCGACATCGTCACCGACCAGACCTCGGCGCACGACCCGCTGTCCTACCTGCCGCTCGGCGTCGACTTCGACGAGATGGCCTCCTACGCCGCCAAGGACCCGGCCGGCTTCACCACCCGGGCCCGCGAGTCCATGGCCCGGCACGTCGAGGCCATGGTCGGCTTCATGGACGCCGGCACCGAGGTCTTCGACTACGGCAACTCCATCCGCGGCGAGGCCAAGCTCGCCGGATACGACCGGGCCTTCGCCTTCCCCGGCTTCGTCCCCGCCTACATCCGCCCGCTGTTCTGCGAGGGCAAGGGCCCCTTCCGCTGGGCGGCCCTCTCGGGCGACCCGGCCGACATCGCCAAGACGGACAAGGCGATCCTCGACCTCTTCCCGGAGAACGAGTCCCTGGCCCGCTGGATCAAGATGGCCGGGGAGCGGGTGCACTTCCAGGGCCTGCCCGCCCGCATCTGCTGGCTCGGCTACGGCGAGCGGGACAAGGCCGGTGAGCGGTTCAACGACATGGTCGCGAGCGGGGAGCTGGCCGCCCCGGTCGTCATCGGCCGCGACCATCTCGACTGCGGCTCCGTCGCGTCCCCCTACCGGGAGACCGAGGCCATGCTCGACGGCTCCGACGCGATCGCCGACTGGCCGCTGCTGAACGCCATGGTGAATGTGGCGTCCGGCGCCTCCTGGGTGTCCATCCACCACGGCGGCGGCGTCGGCATGGGCCGGTCGATCCACGCCGGGCAGGTGACGGTCGCCGACGGCACCCCGCTCGCCGGGGAGAAGATCCGCCGCGTCCTCACCAACGACCCCGGCATGGGCGTCATCCGGCACGTCGACGCCGGGTACGACATCGCCGAGTCGGTCGCCGGCGAGCGCGGTGTCCGGGTCCCGATGCGCGAGGGTGACGAGGCGTGACCTTCCACAGCATGTGGGCGGAGCTGCTGCCGATCGGCCGGAGCTCCGCCTCCGGCGGCTACCGCCGCTTCGCCTGGACCGGCGCCGACCGGGACTGCCGGGCCTGGTTCGAGGAGCAGGCCACGGCACGCGGGCTGACGTACGAGGTCGACCGGAACGGCAACCAGTGGGCCTGGCTCGGGGACCCCGCCCGGGGCGACGCCGTCGTCACCGGGTCGCACCTCGACTCCGTACCGGACGGCGGCGCCTTCGACGGGCCCCTCGGAGTGGTGTCCGCCTTCGCCGCGCTGGACGAACTGCGCGACCGGGACGCGCGGATCACCCGCCCCCTCGGCATCGTGAACTTCGGCGACGAGGAGGGCGCCCGGTTCGGCCTCGCCTGCGTCGGGTCCCGGCTCACCGCCGGGCAGCTCACCGTCGCGGACGCCCACCGGCTGACCGACGGGGACGGGATCACCCTGCCCCGGGCCATGGAGGCCGCCGGACACGACCCGGACGCCATCGGGCCCGACCCCGAACGGCTCGCCCGCATCGGCGCCTTCGTCGAACTGCACGTCGAGCAGGGCCGGGCTCTGGACCTGTCCGGCGACCGGGTCGGCATCGCCAGCGCCATCTGGCCGCACGGCCGCTGGCGGTTCGACTTCCGGGGCGAGGCCAACCACGCCGGCACCACCCGCCTCGCCGACCGGCGCGACCCCATGCTGTCCTACGCCGAGACCGTCCTCGCGGCCCGCCGGGAGGCCGAACTCGCCGGGGCCGTCGCCACCTTCGGCAAGATCGCCGTCGAGCCGAACGGCGTCAACGCCATCCCCTCCCTCGTGCGCGGCTGGCTCGACTCGCGCGCCGCCGACCAGGACAGCCTGGACGCCGTGGTCGCCGGCGTCGAGAAGGCGGCCGGGGAGTACGCCGCCGCCCACGGCGTCGATCTCGCCGTCACCCGGGAGTCCTTCACCCCGGTCGTCGAGTTCGACCACGCCCTGCGCGACGAACTCGCCCGCATCCTCGGCACGGACAGCGACCTCAAGGTCCCCGTCCTCGGCACCGGCGCCGGACACGACGCCGGGATCCTGTCCGGGAGCATCCCGACCGCCATGCTGTTCGTGCGCAACCCCACGGGCGTCTCGCACTCCCCGGCCGAATCCGCGACCGAGGACGACTGCGTGGCCGGAGTGCTCGCCCTCGCCGACGTACTGGAAGGACTGGCGTGCAGGTGACGCAGACGTACTGGCTGGAGCACGCCTGGCTCGACACCCACGTCGAACCGGGCGTCGCCCTCGACGTGGGGGACGGGCGCGTCACCGCCGTCCGGACCGAGGTCACCGCCCCGCCACCCGGCGCCGAGATCCTCCGCGGACTCACCCTGCCCGGCCTGGCCAACGCCCACAGCCACGCCTTCCACCGCGCCCTGCGCGGCACCGCCCAGGTCGGCTCCGGCACCTTCTGGACCTGGCGCGAGGTCATGTACTCCGTCGCCGACCGGCTGACCCCGGACACCTACCACGCCCTCGCCCGGGCCGTGTACGCCGAGATGGCCCTGGCCGGCATCACGGCCGTCGGCGAGTTCCACTACGTCCACCACGCCCCCGGCGGCACCCCCTACGCCGACCCCAACGCGATGGGCGAGGCCCTCGTCGCGGCCGCCGCCGAAGCCGGCATCCGCATCACCCTCCTCGACACCGCCTACCTCTCCTCCGGCTTCGGACAACCGCCCACCGCCCACCAGCTCCGCTTCTCCGACGGCACCGCGGACGCCTGGGCCGAACGCTGTTCAGTTCTCAAGGAACGGGATCACGCGCGGATCGGAGCGGCGATCCACTCCGTACGGGCCGTGCCCGCGGAGCAGTTGGCGACCGTGGCGCGCTGGGCCGAGGAGCGGCGGGCCCCGCTCCATGTGCACCTGTCCGAGCAGACCGCCGAGAACGACGCCTGCCGGGAAACCCACGGGTGCACCCCGACCCAGCTCCTCGCGCTGCACGGCGTGCTCGGCCCGCGCACCACCGGCGTCCACAACACCCACCTCACCGCCGAGGACATTTCCCTCATCGGCTCCAGCGGCACCGGCACCTGCATGTGCCCGACGACCGAACGGGACCTGGCCGACGGCATCGGACCCGCCGTCGCCCTGCAGAACGAGGGCTCCCCGCTCTGTCTCGGCTCCGACAGCCACGCCGTGATCGACCTGCTCGAGGAGGCGCGGGCGATGGAGCTGAACGAGCGGCTGCGCACCCGCACGCGCGGTCACTGGACGGCGGCGGCCCTCCTGCGGGCGGCCTCCGCCGACGGCCACGCCGCCCTCGGCTGGGACGACGCGGGCGCCCTGGAGCCCGGCGCGCGCGCCGACTTCACGACGATCGCCCTCGACTCGGTCAGGACGGCAGGGCCGCTTCCGCGGCTCGGGGCCGAGACGGCCGTATTCGCCGCGTCGGCAGCAGACGTGTCGCATACGGTCGTGGCAGGTCGGCACGTCGTACGGGACGGGGTCCACCGCCTCGTCCCCGATGTGCCGCGAGCCCTCGCGGACGCCGTCGCAGCCCTGCGCGGCTGACCCCGGGCCGCGTCTCCGCGCGGCCCGCCCCCGGACCCGACCCCACCGCCGACCAGGCCACCAAGGACGCCATGAGCAACGCGACGACCGTCAGCCCCGCCCACTCCGCGAGCACCGCAAGCACGCTCATCACCAACATCGCCGCCCTGGTCACCAACGACCCCTCCCTAGGTGACGGTTCCCCCCTCGGACTGGTCCAGGACGCGGCCGTCGTCATCGAAGGCGACCGCATCGCGTGGACCGGTGATCACAGCAAAGCACCCGCCACTGACAATCGCGTCGACGCCGGCGGCCGGGCCGTCGTCCCCGGCTTCGTCGACTCCCACTCCCACCTCGTCTTCGCGGGCGACCGGACGCAGGAGTTCAACGCCCGGATGTCGGGACGGCCGTACAGCGCGGGCGGCATCCGCACCACGGTCGCGGCCACCCGGGCGGCGAGCGACGAGGAACTCGAGGCCAACCTCACCCGTTACCTCGACGAGGCCCTCCGCCAGGGCACCACCACGCTGGAGACCAAGTCCGGCTACGGCCTGACCGTCGAGGACGAGTCCCGGGCCCTGCGCATCGCCGCCGCCCACACCGACGAGGTCACCTACCTCGGCGCGCACATCGTGTCGCCGGACCACGCCGAGGACCCGGCGGCGTACGTCGCCCTCGTCACCGGCGAGATGCTCGACGCCTGCGCCCCGTACGCCCGCTGGATCGACGTCTTCTGCGAGCGGGGCGCCTTCGACGGCGACCAGGCCCGCGCGATCCTCACCGCGGGCAAGGCCAAGGGGCTGCACCCGCGCATCCACGCCAACCAGTTGTCGTACGGCCCCGGCGTGCAACTCGCCGTCGAACTCGACGCGGCCAGCGCCGACCACTGCACCCACCTCACGGACGAGGACGTCGACGCGCTCGCCAACAGCGACACCGTCGCCACCCTCCTGCCCGGCGCCGAGTTCTCCACCCGGGCGGAGTGGCCGGACGCCCGCCGTCTGCTCGACGCGGGCGCCACCGTCGCCCTGTCCACCGACTGCAACCCGGGCTCGTCCTTCACCTCGTCCGTGCCGTTCTGCGTCGCGCTCGCCGTACGGGACATGGGGATGACCCCGGACGAGGCCGTCTGGTCGGCCACGGCGGGCGGCGCGGCGGCCCTCAGGCGCACCGACATCGGCCGCCTCACCCCGGGCGCCTACGCCGACCTGGCGCTCCTCGACGCCCCGAGCCACGTGCACCTGGCCTACCGGCCGGGCGTCCCGCTGGTCACCGGCGTGTGGCGGCGTGGCGAGCGGGTGCTCTGACCACCGAACCCGTCCGAAGGTTGTGCACGTTTTCCATACCGAGTGGGTCACGAACCCACGACAAAGAGGAGTTTACGGTCCGCCACACCAACACCTCCCGCACATAAGGGACTTGACCCCCCTCGGATCGCAGGCGGAAGATCGCGCTCAGTCGCTCCGCGCACCGTGACCCGTGCGTCGGCCGATGGCGACGAGGGGGGTTTCTTCGCTGTTCCCCCCGAAACGGGGGGTGTCGTCTGGTGTGCGGACCGTTCGGCGTGTGCCGCGGCGCACTCGATGACAGCGCTTTCCTCCCCGCCTCACCTTCCGGACGACAGGAGGAAGCCCATGGCAGACGAGATGGTCCAACGCGCCCAGAGATTCATCAACACGACCTACAACAACGGCGCCACACTGGGCATATCCAAGCTGGACGAGAACGGCCAGACCGGCTGGCCCGTGATGTACGCCCTGACCCGGGCGCTCCAGTACGAGATGGGCATCACCGCCCTGTCCAACTCCTTCGGCCCGACCACCCTCGGGAAGCTGGGGGAGCTGTACGGCAAGCTCGACGAGACGACCATCCCGTCGGCCAACTTCTGCCGCATCATCCAGTCCGCCCTGTACTGCAAGGGATACGACGGCGGCGAAATCGACGGACAGTACAACGACCGGGTCAAGGACGCGGTCGTGAAGCTGCACCAGAACATGGGCGTGTCCGGCGTCTACCCGGGCAGCTCCCTGTGGCCGAAGGTGGTCAAGGGCCTGTTCAACATGGACGCCTACGTCACCGTGAACAACGGCTCGGACACCATCCGGTCCATCCAGCAGTGGTTGAACGGCAAGTACATCCTGCGCAAGGACTTCTACGTCATCCCCTGTGACGGCCACCACTCCCGCGACGTGGCCAAGTCGATGCTGTTCGCGATCCAATACGAACTGGGCATGGCGGACGGCGTCGCCAACGGCGTCTTCGGGCCCGGCACGCAGTCCGGTCTGAAGTCCCATACCGTCTCACTCGGTTCCACCGGCGTCTGGGCACAGCTGTTCACCGCGGCCATGATCCTGAACAAGCGGAACGTAGCCTTCGGCAGCTTCACCTCGGCGGTGCAGTCCGGTGTGGAGACCTTCCAGTCCTTCAGCAAGCTCCCGGTCACCGGCAAGGGCGATTTCCAGACCTGGGCCTCGCTGCTCGTCTCCTACGGCGACCAGTCCCGCAAGGGCACGGCCTGCGACGGCGTCACCATGATCACGCCCGCGCGGGCGCAGGCCCTGAAGGACGCCGGCTACAAGTACATCGGCCGCTACCTCTTCAACCCGTCCACGACGGACCTGCCGGAGAAGCAGATCCAGCCCGGCGAGCTGGCCACCATCAAGGAATACGGGCTGAGCTGCTTCCCGATCTTCCAGACGTGGAGCCGGTCCGCCGACTACTTCAGCCCCAGCCAGGGCGCCGCCGACGCGTTCCGCGCGATCGAGTGGGCGAAATACCACGGTTTCAAGCCCGGCACCATCATCTACTTCGCCGTCGACTACGACGCCATGGACGGCGAGGTGACGGACTACGTCATCCCGCACTTCCGCGGGGTCATGCGCACGATCGGCGAGAACTCCAGCTACGGGGTGGGTGTCTACGGCCCCCGCAACGTCTGCCAGCGCGTCGCCGACGCCGGCTACGCGGCGACGAGCTTCGTGTCCGACATGTCCAGTGGCTTTTCCGGCAACCTCGGCTACCCGCTGCCGACCAACTGGGCGTTCGACCAGATCTCGACCATCAAGGTCGGCTCCGGCGCCGGTCTGATCGAGATCGACAACAACATCGTCTCCGGCCGCGACTTCGGCCAGAGCGACTTCGACGCCGGCGCCGACCTCGGCGGCTTGGACACCCGGCTCGACGAGGCCGCGTACCGGAGCCTGATGCTCCAGGACGTGAAGGCCTATCTGGAGTCGATCGGTGTCCCCGAGACCGGCGGCGACGGCTGGACCGACAAGGACTGGGCCACGCTGGGCGGCATCTCCACCACGGAGGCGTTCAACGAGGTGGTGGGCGCGGACTGGCTCTTCACCTCACTGGCCCGCACGCTGCGGATGCGCAAGGCCCTCATCCAGGCCCCGGTCCTGTGGGAACTGCGCAAGCTCAACCCCCTGGACTTCGCCTCCGACGCGGCGGTCAAGGCAGGTCAGCTGGACGACTGCAGCACCGGGTGGGGACAGATCTTCGCCGCGACCGCCATCAAGGCCCGTAACTACTGCATCGGCGAAGGCATCATCAACGGCGAGGGCCTGGACTACAACTCCAAGACCGACCTCCGCACCGTCTGGGACAAGCTGCACAACGACGAGGAGTACAACGTCCGCACCGTCGCGTACGTGCTGCTCTGGAACTCGGAGCTGCTCGGTATCGACCGGCCGGACCTGAGCGGCGACATCCATGTCACGGAGGCGGTGCTCGCCCAGTACAACGGCACCGGACCGGACGCCGAGCAGTACGGACGAGAGCTGATGGGCCTGTACAACGTCCTCGAGCAGTACAACGCGTTGTCGCGCGCCTAGCGGCACCACCGGCGAACGAAGGAAGGCTGGACCGATGACCAGACGGTGGCAGGTGGCCCTGGGAGTCAATGTCCTTCTCGGCATCCCGGGCGTGATACCGATCTGGATGCTGTGGTTCCTCGCAGCGAGTTGGGCGAGCGGCCCCGAGCCGACGGACAACGACCCGATGGTGCTCTGGCTGCCGATCGCGGCCATCGTCGTCGTCCCCTACCTCCTGCTCTGGCTGTCCGTGAACCGCTCCCTCGCACGCCGGAGTTCGCTCACCCCACGGATCTACTGGTGGATCAGCGCCCTGGCCACCTTCCTGCCGACCACGGCGCTGATCATCTACTCACCGTAAGAAGGGAACCAAGACGTGCACACCGACAGGCGCGACAGCGTGAACGGGATATCGAGACGAACCCTGGTGAGAACCGCCGGCGTGATCACGGCCGCGGCCGCGGCCGGCTCCGTCGCCCCCGTCGCGGCGACGGCCGCTCCCGCCCACGCCCCCGTGACCGCACCTGGGAAAGCCCCCACCTCGGCCAACGGCTGGCCCCTGGAGAAGCAGGCCAACCACGTCTCCACCGTCTGGACGCGCCCCGTCTCGGGCACGGGCCTGGAGGTCGACGTCCGGATCGGCGACGTGGAGGCGATCCTGCTCCATGTCGTACGGCGCTACCACTACGAGGTCGAGCAGCTGCCCCGCGTGGACCTCGCGGGCTGGCAGCCGATCGGCGGCCTGAAGAAGAACGAGCCGGAGTCCAACCTCGCGTCGGGCACCGCGGTGCGGATCCGCCCGGGCGCGGGCGCGAGCGGCAGCCTCTTCCCGCTCCAGGTGCTGACGGTGCGCGACATCCTCGCCGACTGCGACGGCGTGGTGCGCTGGGGCGGCGACGACGACCCGGCCGACGAGTCGCTGTTCTACATCGACCGCGGCCCGGACGACGCGTCGGTCCGCGAGCTCGCCGACCGGCTGCGGCTGGCCGAGGCCACGCCCGGCGAGGGCGCCGGCGTCACGGTGGACGTGCTGGCCCCGTCCCGGCGCGACCGCGCGAAGCGACTGGCGAGGGAGCAGCGGGCGGGCTGAACCCGTACGGCACGCGCCTGGGGGCGGGCCCTGAGGCCCGCCCCCGAAGGACGGCGTCACCCGGTGAGGATCCGAGATCACTCCTCGACGGTCAGCCCCTTGCGCAGCCGTACCAGCGTCCGCGACAGCAGACGCGAGACGTGCATCTGGGAGATGCCCAGTTCCTCGCCGATCTCCGACTGGGTCATGCCGGCGACGAACCGCAGCGACAGGATCTTCCGGTCGCGCGGGGGGAGTTCGGCTATCAGCGGCTTCAACGACTCGACGTACTCGATGCCTTCGAGTCCGTGGTCCTCGTAGCCGATACGGTCCGCGAGCGCGCCCTCGGAGTCGTCCTCCTCCGGCTGGGCGTCCAGCGAGGAGGCGGTGTAGGCGTTCGACGCGGCCATGCCCTCGACGACCTCGTCGTTGGAGATGCCGAGCCGCTCGGCCAGTTCGTGCACCGTCGGGGCGCGGTCCAGCTTCTGCGCCAGCTCGTCACCGGCCTTGGCCAGGTCGAGCCGCAGCTCCTGGAGCCGCCGGGGCACGCGCACGGACCACGAGGTGTCGCGGAAGAAGCGCTTGATCTCGCCGATGATGGTCGGCATGGCGAACGTGGGGAACTCGACACCGCGGGACAGCTCGAAGCGGTCGATCGCCTTGATCAGGCCGATGGTGCCGACCTGGATGATGTCCTCCATCGGCTCGCTGCGGGAGCGGAAGCGGGAGGCGGCGAACTTGACCAGCGCGAGGTTCAGTTCGACGAGCGTGTTGCGGACGTACGAGTACTCGGGTGTCCCTTCCTCCAGCGACTCCAGCCGCTCGAAGAGGGTCTTGGACAGGGCCCGTGCGTCGACCGCGTCGACTTCCTCGTACGGGGGGATGTCCGGAAGTCCGGAGAGAAGGTCGTCCTGTGTGACGAGCATCTCGTCCTGCTCGATGGGATCCAGATGTTCCGGAGGGGGTGTCGACGTCGCTTTCTGGGTACGCGATGCGTCGAGCCGGGGTGACATGATGTCCTCCATCGTTCTCGGCATATGGCTGCCGGAGCCAGTACGTGCACTGCGGTGTGCGGCGCCTCCAAAGCCGGCCGTGTCGGTTACGTGTCCTTACTAGGCCTACCCGCTTTCCCGAGCCCACCGCAAGTGCGTTCTGTGGGCATATGTCCGTTTGTGTGTAGTTGTTCGGGTGTCGAAGCGTGGCGGGAAGGCGTAGTGTTCGAGGGCGTCAGTAACAGCCACGACGTCGGGAGAGAGAGACGGCATGGACCGCGGGACGGTCGGCAGCGCACAGTCTGGCCGGCTTCTGGTGGAGGTGCGGGAAGAGGGCTCTAACGCCGTCGTGACCCCGGCGGGTGAATTGGATCACCACACCGCCGATCTGTTGCGCGAGCCGCTCGACGACTGCCTCGCCAAGGGATTCAAGCGCCTGGTCATCGACTGCGCGCGCCTGGAGTTCTGCGACTCCACGGGGCTGAACGTGCTCCTCGGCGCCCGGCTGAAGGCGGAGGCCGCCGGTGGCGGCGTGGCGCTGGTCGGCATGCAGCCGGTAGTGGCACGCGTGTTCGAGATCACGGGAGCGGATGCGGTCTTCAGCGTCCATGACACCCTTCAGGCGGCCCTGGCCGACGAGTCGGGCTGACCGGCGGTGCGTCGGCGCGCCGCGACCCGGCCGTCCCTCTGTGACCCGCCTCCCACCCCCGTCACGCCCTTCCTGCCGAATACGGGGGTGTTCTGCCGGTCCGCCCGGGCAGGAGACATCCTGAACCTGTCGGATGCCAGGGGTGTGGGGGCGCCGTGAAACCGACCTGCCGCGCACTGCGTGACTGACTGTGTACTGAATTTTTCAATCGTGAACTGGTGAATCGGTGAGGTGAAGCGCTGATGAGCACCACCCGGCCTTACTCGCCGGGCGACCGCGGGCCGGAGCCCAGCGGCGCTTCCGGGGCGTCCGAGGGTGGCGTGGCGGCGGCCGGTGCGGCCGGCGAGGGCGTGGCGGAGCCGTCCGGAGCCGCGACGCCGCCGGGGGGCCGGCAGGTGCGCCGGCTGAGCTTCGAAGGCGAGAGCGGCGTGGTCCCGCTCGCGCGCGACTTCACCCGTCAGGCCCTGTACGCGTGGGGCTGGCTGCCCGCGGCCTCCGCCGACCAGCGGGCCGCCGCCGAGGACGTGCTGCTCGTCGTCTCCGAGCTGGTCACCAACGCCTGCCTGCACGCCGAGGGGCCGGACCAGCTCTGGATCACCTGCGACAACAAGGTGATCCGCATCGAGGTCTCCGACCGGGGCACCGGCCAGCCGGCCCCCCGGACGCCCCACCGGGCGGGACGTCCGGGCGGCCACGGCATGTTCATCGTCCAGCGGCTGTGCCTGGACTGGGGCGTCGTGCGCACGCCCGGGGTCGCCGGCAAGACGGTGTGGGCCGAACTGGGCGCACCCGCCTGACCCGGCAGCCCTGTGGGTGTGACGGGCCTTCGCGGTCGATCCGGATCCCCGACTTCCCACCGAATCTCCTCCGCGCATCCCCTCACGCGTCACTCACCACACCCCGGATCGCCACAGATCCGGAGTGCCCTGTGTCTTCCTTCCTCAACTCCCCGGGCGTACCTTGACGGCCCGATCTGATACGCCGTCAGAAAACAGGAAGGGGAGCGGCACCGTGTCGTACCGGAAACGAACCGCCGCGCTCGCGTCCGCCGCGGCCCTGGCCGGCTCGGCGGTGTGGATGGCCGCCCCCGTGGCCCGGGCCGAGGTCGTCGACGTCAACTACCAGTGCAAGACGCCGATCGGTGACAAGAGCGCCGTCTCGCCCATCGACATCAAGGGCGTGAAGAGCGGCAGCGGCTACCGGATCACCATGTCCTGGCAGAAGGGCGTCTCCTCCAGCCCCGTCGAACTCGGCAAGGGCGCGATGACGCCGAGCGCCACCGTCGCCCTGGGCGGTGCCGACAGCGGCACCCTGACAGTGACCGGCCCGGCCAACGACGCCGCGATCCCGGCCAACACGCCCATCAAGATCAACGACCTGAGCGGGACGTACACGCCGAAGAAGAGCGGGGCAGTCACCTTCACGGCGGGCGTGCTCACCATCAAGGCGCTCGGCACGACGACCACGTGCACCCCGACGAACGACCCGGGTCCGTCCCTGACCCTCGACGTCACGGCCGCGGGTGGCGGCACCACGGGCTCCGCCCAGGGCGGCGGCTCCGGCTCGGGCTCCGGCGACGAGCTCCCGCAGACCGGCCCGGAGGACTCGGCCGTCGCCCTCGGCACCCTCGGCGGCACGGTGCTGCTCGCCGGGGCGGCGGGCGCGCTGTGGCTGACGCGACGCCACCAGGGCGCGCGGACGGGTCGTTGAGCGCAGGCCCGGGCCGGTGAGCACTCGCCCAGACCGGTGAGCGCGGACGTACGCCCGGCCGACCGTCCGCCCGGCCCCGAGGTCGGGTCCGCCGAAGCCGACACCCACACCGAAGCGAACGCCCGCCGAGGCCGAACGCCCGCCGAAACGGCACTCACCCACCGAAGCCGTACCCACGCCACCCCCGGTCCCCCGCCGTCCGCCCGCCCGCAGGAGCCGCCGATGCCCCACGCCGGCCGCCTTTTCCGTCTGTCACTGCCGGTTCTGCTGGCGCTCCCGCTGGTCCTGGTGGGCGCCGGGCCCGTGGGCGCGGTGGATCGGCCCGTCGTCGAGCTGTCCAGGTCTCAGGCCGGGACGGGTGGGTCGATCACCGTCACCGGGAGCGGCTGGCGGCCGCGTGCCCTGCTGACGCTGCTGGTGTGCGGGCAGGCCGAGCCGGACCGGGGCGTCACCGGCGGCACCAACTCCTGCGCCAACGCCGACGGCCGGGCCGTCACCACCGACGCCGAGGGACGCTTCCGCCGGGAACTGCCCGTCGTGGAGCCGCCGGTGCCGTGTCCCTGCGTGGTGCACGTGGCGACGGTGACCGGAGCCGGGGCCGAGGCCGACGCCGCTCTCCACGTCGCCGGGCACGCGGTCGAGCCGCTGCCCGCGGAACGGTCCGGCGGGCGGCTGTCCCTGCTCGCGGACACCCGGCTGCGCGGCTCAGACGGGCTGCTGACCTGGTTCGGCTCCCCACCCGCCCGGACCCTGGAGGTCACCGTCGGCAACGTCGGCACGTCCCCCGTACGGAACCCCGTCTTCCAGGTCGGCACCTCGCACGGCGTGTTCGCCCCGCAGTGGCAGGACCAGCGCTGGCGCGGCACGATCCGGCCCGGCGGGAAGGCGCGCATCGAGCTGCCGGTGGAGCTCGCCGCCGGGGCGCACGGCGACTACACCGTGTCCCTGAAGTACGGCGGCAAGGTCCTCGCCGAGCACCCCTGGGGCGTGGGCCGCCCGTGGGGCGTGACGCTGTTCTGGGCCCTGGTCCTCCTGGTCGTGCCGGCGGCGCTGTTCCGCGCGGGGCTGGCCGTGGTCGACCACGTACGGCCACGCCACCCCGGCCACGCGGCCCGCCCCGCCCGCCGTCTGCGGCTGCCCGCCGCCCGCCGGCCCTCGGCCCCGCCGTGGTTCGCCCCGGACGCCGACCCTCCGGGACCGGGAAACCATGAAGCGGAACGGGAAACCATGAAGTAGGGCCGCCGCACCCCGAGGTGCGGCGGCCCTACTTCATGGTTTCCCCGGTCCGGTGAGGCGCGTCAGTGGACGTCGCCCATCAGGGACTTGACCTTCCTGCGGTACATGTACACCGCGACACCCGCGAGGGCGGCGAGCACCGCCTCCACGGCGACCGCGCCGGTGCCGCTCAGGTCCACGCCACCGACGGCCGGGTTGGAGAGCAGGCCCGTCACCGAGTCGCCCGCCGTGACCGCGAGGAACCAGACGCCCATCATCTGGCTGGCGTACTTGGCCGGGGCCATCTTCGTCGTCACCGACAGGCCGACGGGGGAGAGGCACAGCTCGCCGACGGTCTGGATCAGGTAGATGCCCACCAGCCACATCGGGCTGACCAGCGTGTCGCCGTCGGCCATGCCCATCGGCAGCAGGAAGAAGAAGAACGAGACGCCGATGAAGAACAGCGCCGCGGCGAACTTGGCGACGGTGCTCGGCTCCTTGCCCTTGCGGTTCAGCCACAGCCAGAACCAGGCGAAGACCGGGGCCAGCGCCATGATGAACACCGGGTTCAGCGACTGGTACCAGGAGGACGGGAAGTCGAACCCGAGCAGCGAGCCGGAGGCCTTCGTCTCACCGAACGCCTGGACCGTGGAACCGCCCTGGTCGTAGATCATCCAGAACACGGCGGCGGCGACGAAGAACCAGATGTAGCCGGTCATCTTCGACTGCTCGACGTCGCTGAGCTCCTTGTCCCGCTTGATGCGGATCAGCACGCCGGCCGGGATGATCAGCCCGATCACCGTCAGCGGGATCATCGCCCAGTTGAGCGTGAAGTGGCCGGTGAAGCCGACGACGCCGTAGAAGACGGCCGCGACGATCAGCCACAGCAGGCCCTTGCGCAGCCAGGACGCGCGCTCCTCGGCCGCCAGCGGCTTCGGCACGACGTTGCTCTGCGGGCTCAGGTTGCGGGTGCCGATGAGGAACGCCGCGAGACCGATGCCCATGCCGACCGCGGCCAGGCCGAAGCCGAGGTGCCAGCTGACCTGCTGGCCGACGGTGCCGATGATCAGCGGCGCGAAGAAGGCACCCATGTTGATGCCCATGTAGAAGATCGTGAAGCCGCCGTCACGGCGCGGGTCGTCCGGCCCGTCGTAGAGGTGGCCGACCATCGTCGAGATGTTGGCCTTCAGCAGGCCGGAGCCGAGCGCCACCAGGGCCAGACCGGCGAAGAAGGGCGCCTGGCCGCCGGGCAGGGCCAGCACCAGGTGGCCCGCCATGATCGTGACGGCCGCGATCGCCACCGTCCTGCGCGGCCCCCAGACCCGGTCGCCGAGCCAGCCGCCGGGCATGGCGAGCAGGTACACCATCGACAGGTACACCGAGTAGATCGCCGTCGTCGTGGCGAGGTCCATGCCGAGACCGCCGCCCATGCTGCCCTTCTTGGCGTCCGGGCCGCCGGAGAGCAGGTACACGACGAGCAGGGCCCGCATGCCGTAGAAGCTGAACCGCTCCCACATCTCGGTCATGAAGAGGGTGGCCAGTCCGCGGGGGTGGCCGAAGAAGGTCTTCTCGGAGCCCGGGGTGCCCGGGCGGGCCGAGTCCTTCGTCAGGCTGGACGCCATGGTCGTTCCTTGCTGCTCGGGACGCGCCCCGCGACAGCGGTGGTGCGCCCGGTGGGGGCTGCCGGCACCGGTGCGTACGGCCGTCCGCCCGACGCCTACGGGGGTCCGCTCCGGGTCACGGAGCGGTGGGCGGTCGCCACCGGGATCCACACCTCTACGCGCGTCGCCGCACGAGGAGGCCCGGCCACAGGTCGTTTCACGTTCGGGGCCGGCGGGAAACCGGCCCGGACACAAAAGAGACCTCCAGGGCAAAAGGCCTCCGAAGGTCGCCGTGCTGTAACAGGCGTTGATTCACCATACGGCAGGACACTGTCGCATATGGAAGGACTTGAGACACGGATCACAGGTGTCAGGGGAACCACAGGCCCCCTTTCCAAGGTCCTTACCAGGATCGCACCCCAAAGGCAGAGGTACGGACGCCTTCCCGGGGAACGTAAGAAACGGGTATGCCATCGGTAAGAATCAAGGCTTCCGGTCACACCCCAGCTCAGGGCCTCGCAGGTCTACCATCACCTCATGACCCGAGTACTGCTCGCCGAGGACGACGCGTCCATCTCGGAGCCGCTGGCCCGTGCTCTGCGCCGGGAGGGCTACGAGGTCGAGGTGCGTGAGGACGGACCCACCGCTCTCGACGCCGGAATGCAGGGCGGCGTCGACCTGGTCGTGCTCGACCTGGGTCTGCCCGGCATGGACGGTCTGGAGGTGGCCCGCCGCCTGCGTGGCGAAGGCCACAGCATTCCGATCCTCATCCTGACCGCGCGCGCCGACGAGGTGGACACCGTCGTCGGGCTCGACGCGGGCGCCGACGACTACGTCACCAAGCCGTTCCGGCTCGCCGAGTTGCTCGCCCGCGTCCGGGCCCTGCTGCGCCGCGGTGCCGCCGAGCCGCAGCAGCCGCCCGCCACGCACGGCGTGCGCATCGACGTCGAGTCGCACCGCGCCTGGATGGGCGAGGAGGAGCTCCAGCTCACCGCCAAGGAGTTCGACCTGTTGCGGGTGCTGGTGCGCGACGCGGGCCGGGTCGTCACCCGCGACCAGCTGATGCGCGAGGTCTGGGACACCACCTGGTGGTCGTCGACCAAGACCCTCGACATGCACATCTCCTGGCTGCGTAAGAAGCTCGGTGACGACGCGGCCAACCCCCG
Organism: Streptomyces sp. SudanB52_2052; assembly: GCF_964272415.1. Taxonomy (NCBI): domain Bacteria; kingdom Bacillati; phylum Actinomycetota; class Actinomycetes; order Kitasatosporales; family Streptomycetaceae; genus Streptomyces; species Streptomyces sp. SudanB52_2052. Next base: position 5,458,934 of record NZ_OZ186796.1, read on the forward strand.
CTACATCGCCACCGTGCGCGGTGTGGGTTTCCGATTCGAGAAGAGCTGAGCCGCGAGGCAGGCTCGGGTAACAGGACATGCGCCGCCGACTGATCCAGTCCACGCTCGCCGTGGTCCTCGTCGTGATCGCCGTCTTCGGCGTCTCCCTCGTCATCGTCGAGACCCGGACGATCAGCAACAGCGCCCAGGAGCGGGTGGAGTCCGAGGCGGTCCGGCTGGCCAGCATCGTCGACAGCCGGCTCTTCGGCGCGCAGCAGGTCGACGCGGAGGTCCTGCGCGACCAGGTCACGCAGGACCGCTACTACGCGGTGATCCGGCTCCCCGGCGAGGCACCCATCGAGGTCGGCACCAAGCCGTCCGGTGACGTCATCGAGGCGACCGCGCCCGGCGAGGAGGGCGAGACGGTCACCGTCCAGGAACCGCGCTCCTCGGTGACCCGGGAAGTCGGCCGCACCCTGCTGATCATCGCGCTGGTCGCGCTGCTGGCGGTCGTGGCCGCGGTGCTGCTCGCGGTCCGCCAGGCCAACCGGCTGGCATCACCGCTGACCGACCTCGCGGAGACGGCCGAGCGTCTCGGCTCCGGCGATCCGCGCCCCCGGCACAAGCGGTACGGCGTGCCCGAGCTGGACCGGGTGGCGGACGTGCTGGACGGCTCCGCCGAGCGCATCGCGCGCATGCTGACCGCCGAACGCCGTCTGGCCGCCGACGCCTCCCACCAGCTGCGGACGCCGCTCACGGCCCTGTCCATGCGGCTGGAGGAGATCACCCTCACCGACGACCCGGACACGGTGAAGGAGGAGGCGACGATCGCGCTGACCCAGGTCGAGCGGCTCACGGACGTCGTCGAGCGGCTGCTGACCAACTCCCGCGATCCGCGCACCGGCTCCGCCGTCACCTTCGACCTCGACGAGGTCATCCAGCAGCAGCTCGCCGAGTGGCGGCCGGCGTACCGCAGCGCGGGCCGGGCCATCGTCAGCTCCGGCAAGCGGCATCTGGAGGCGGTGGGCACGCCCGGCGCCGTCGCGCAGGTCCTGGCCGCGCTGATCGAGAACTCGCTCATGCACGGCGGGGGCACGGTCGCGCTGCGCACCCGCGTCACCGGCAACCAGGCCGTCATCGAGGTCACGGACGAGGGCCCCGGGGTCCCGGCCGACCTGGGCGCCCGCATCTTCGAGCGGGCCATCAGCGGCCGCAACTCCACGGGCATCGGCCTGGCCGTGGCCCGGGACCTGGCGGAAGCGGACGGCGGCCGCCTGGAGATGCTCCAGACCAAGCCCCCGGTCTTCGGCCTGTTCCTGTCCCGCACGCCGGTGCGCAAGAACCCGGAGAACGACAGGGAGCCGATGGTCCGCTAGGACCTGGGCACCCCGGGGCGGGCTACGGCACGCGCTGCTTCGTCCGGGACTGCCGGGACCGTTCCCGCTTCAGGATCGACTCGGCGTCCGCCACGGCCTCCCGCGCGGGCAGCGCGCGGAACACCCACGTGCGGTACGACCAGAAGCGGAACAGGGTCGCGACGCCGATGCCGAGGAACTTGAAGATGTTGTTCTGCAGCGGGGTGTCCCAGCCGAAGCCGTACGTGGCCGTGTACAGGACACCGTTCTCGATGACCAGCCCGACCGCGCTGAACAGCAGGAACAGGCTCATCTCGCGTGTGCGGCGGGTCTTGTCGCGGTCGCGGTAGGTGAAGTAGCGGAAGCCGACGTAGTTGAAGATGATCGCGACGACGGTCGCGATCACGCTCGCGCGCACCACCTGGAGGTCGGTCACATGCCGCACCAGGTTGAACACGAGGAGGTTGACGAGCACGCCGGCCCCGCCGACCGCGCCGAATTTGGCGACTTCCCGACAGAGCCGTCGGAGCCGCGAGGCACCATGTCCCATGGTCGTGCAGGCCCCCGTCCGTCGGTTGGCGTCAACCCAGCCATGCTAACCACCCTCCCGCGCGATCTTCCTGCGGACGGCGGTGGACGGCCGGAGATGGTCCGGGCAGGGCCGGGCGGGGACAGGAAACCGGCCACCTTGGCGCGGCCGATACCCTGGGGGAGTGACGTTCCCGGTAGTCGGCATGGTCGGCGGGGGCCAGCTCGCTCGTATGACACACGAGGCAGGCATCCCGCTGGGCATCAGGTTCAAGCTTCTCAGTGACACCCCGCAGGACTCCGCTGCGCAGGTCGTGAGCGATGTCGTCGTCGGCGACTATCGCGACCTCGACACGCTGCGCGAGTTCGCACGCGGGTGCGACGTGATCACCTTCGATCACGAACACGTACCCACCGAGCACCTCCGGGCCCTGGAGGCGGACGGCATCCCCGTGCGCCCCGGCCCGGACGCGCTCGTGCACGCCCAGGACAAGGGCGTGATGCGTGCGAGGCTCGACGCGATCGGCGTGCCCTGCCCGAGACACAGGATCGTTTCCGATCCGCAGGACGTGGCCGCGTTCGCGGCCGAGGGCGACGGATTCCCCGTCGTCCTCAAGACCGTCCGCGGCGGGTACGACGGCAAGGGCGTGTGGGTCGTGGACTCCGTGGAGGAGGCCGCGGACCCGTTCAAGGCCGGGGTGCCCGTGCTCGCCGAGGAGAAGGTCGACTTCGTCCGCGAGCTCGCCGCCAACGTCGTCCGCTCCCCGCACGGCCAGGCCGTGGCCTACCCGGTCGTGGAGTCGCGGCAGGTCAACGGCGTCTGCGACACGGTCATCGCCCCGGCGCCCGACCTCGACGAGGCCCTCGCCCTGGAGGCCTCCGAAATGGCGCTGAACATCGCCAAGGAACTCGGTGTCGTCGGCCACCTCGCCGTCGAGCTGTTCCAGACCCGCGACGGCCGCATCCTCGTCAACGAGCTGGCGATGCGCCCCCACAACTCCGGCCACTGGTCGATGGACGGCGCGGTCACCAGCCAGTTCGCCAACCACGTCCGCGCGGTCCTGGACCTGCCCCTGGGCGACCCGCGCCCGCGCGCCACGTGGACGGTCATGGTCAACGTCCTCGGCGGCGACTTCCCGGACATGTACTCGGCGTACCTGCACTGCATGGCCCGCGACCCGCAGCTCAAGATCCACATGTACGGCAAGGACGTGAAGCCCGGCCGCAAGGTCGGTCACGTCAACACCTACGGCGACGACCTGGACGACGTGCTGGAGCGCGCCCGTCACGCTGCCGGCTACCTGAGAGGCACCATCACCGAATGAGCCCTGTTGTTGGCATCGTCATGGGGTCGGACTCCGACTGGCCCGTCATGGAGGCCGCCGCCAAGGCCCTCGACGAGTTCGAGATCGCCTACGAGGTCGACGTCGTCTCCGCGCACCGCATGCCGCGCGAGATGGTCGCCTACGGCGAGCAGGCCGACGAGCGCGGGCTCAAGGTGATCATCGCCGGGGCCGGCGGCGCCGCCCACCTGCCCGGCATGCTCGCCTCGGTGACGCCGCTGCCGGTGATCGGTGTGCCCGTGCCGCTGAAGTACCTCGACGGCATGGACAGCCTCCTGTCGATCGTGCAGATGCCGGCCGGCGTCCCGGTCGCCACGGTCTCGGTCGCCGGCGCCCGCAACGCCGGTCTGCTGGCGGCCCGCATCCTCGCCGCGCACGACGAGGAACTGCGCGGCCGGATGCGCGAGTTCCAGCAGGAGCTCAACGACCAGGCCACCGAGAAGGGCAAGCGCCTGCGCTCCAAGGTCGAGGGCACGGGCGGCTTCGGCTTCGGCGCGGGGAAGTGACGACGATGACCTCCGGTGAGGCGGCCCGGGAACTCCTGCGGGAGTTCCCGGTCGTCGACGGGCACAACGACCTGCCCTGGGCGCTGCGCGAACAGGTCCGCTACGACCTGGACGCCCGGGACATCACCGCCGACCAGTCCGCCCACCTGCACACCGACCTCCCGCGCCTGCGGGCCGGCGGTGTCGGTGCGCAGTTCTGGTCGGTGTACGTCCGCACGGACGCGCCCGACCCGGTCGCGGCCACCCTCGAACAGATCGACTGCGTACGGCAGTTGCTGACCCGTCACCCGGAGGACCTGCGCCCCGCGCTGACCGCCGCCGACATGGAGGCCGCGCGCCGCGAGGGCCGTATCGCATCCCTCATGGGCGCGGAGGGCGGCCACTCCATCGCCAACTCCCTGGGCACCCTGCGCGGTCTGTACGGACTCGGCGTGCGCTACCTCACGCTCACCCACAACGACAACGTGGACTGGGCGGACTCCGCGACCGACGAGCCGCGGGCCGGGGGCCTCACCGCGTTCGGCCGGGAGGTCGTACGGGAGATGAACCGCCTCGGCATGCTCGTCGACCTCTCCCACGTGGCCGCGACGACGATGCGGGACGCGCTCGACGCGAGCTCGGCCCCGGTGATCTTCTCCCACTCCTCCGCCCGGGCCGTCTGCGACCACCCGCGCAACATCCCGGACGACGTCCTGGAGCGGCTGCCCGCCAACGGCGGCATCGCGATGGTGACGTTCGTGCCGAAGTTCGTGCTCCAGGCGGCCGTCGAATGGACCGCCGCGGCCGACGAGAACATGCGCGCCCACGGCTTCCACCACCTCGACACCACCCCGGCGGCCATGAAGGTGCACCGGGCCTTCGAGGAGCGCCACCCGCGCCCGGTCGCCACGGTGGCGACGGTCGCCGACCACCTGGACCACATGCGCGAGGTCGCCGGCGTCGACCACCTCGGCATCGGCGGCGACTACGACGGCACAGCCTTCACCCCCGACGGCCTGGACGACGTCTCCGGCTACCCCAACCTGATCGCGGAACTCCTCGACCGCGGCTGGTCGAAGGCCGACCTGACCAAGCTGACCTGGAAGAACGCGGTCCGCGTCCTGGACGCGGCGGAGGACGTGGCCCGGGCACTCCAGGAGACACGGTCGCCGTCCCACGCGCGCATCGAGGACCTGGACGGCTGACCGCCGCCGCGATCGTGACCTTGGCCGGTGTACGCACCCTGCCGCCCGGTTCGCAGGCGCGGGCCGGCGGCGGGCTGTTGAAGGGCCGCTACGGCGGGTAAGACCGTGGTGGACGTACCGCGTTATCGCAGTTTCTCGGATCGAGCCTGGCGTTGACGGGGCCCGAGCCGCCCGGGTGCGATCTCCCGGCGCCGGGCGAGCTGCCAGGAGTGGCAACTCGGCGTTGCGAGAGGGGGCGGCATTGGCTGAGGATCGTGGTGCGGTTTCTTGGCGCAAGAGCAGTTACAGCGGCGGCAACAGCGGGGAACAGTGCTGCGAGATGGCCGTGGTGTCCGGGGAGATACTCGTTCGCGACTCGAAGTGCCCGAGCCGCGTGGTGCTGGTCTTCACCCCGGACGCCTGGCGGACGGCGCTGGCGTGGATGTCCCGCCCGGTGCCGGACCGGGCGGCGCCATGAACGCATCGGACGCGGACGGACGTGAGATGAGCAGCACCCGCCATGAGCGGTCGAAGAGCAGGGAGCCCGGACTCGTCGGCTACTGCGTGGTGACCGGTGCGCTCGCGTCGGCTGCGGGTGCCGGCGCCTCGCTCCTGGGCGGGGCCCTGTGGACGCGGCTCACCATGTGGGTGGCGGTGCTGGTCGGGGTGTCCGCCGTCGCGGGCTGGTGGTGGGTGCGCTCGCCCGCTACCGCACGTCATTGGACCGTTGATCTTCTGGTGCGTCCGGCAACAAGGGACGTACCGTCTCGAAGAGCCTGATGAACGCGCGGACCAGGAGCGGTCCCCCGCCGACGCTCCCGATCCAGCAGATCTCCGGGGGCACGCCCATCCGGATGCCGGCGTAGGCCACGAGGGTGGAGACGGCCGAGGAGAACACCACCAGCGCGGCGAGGTTGCGGACCACCCGTATGAGGTCGTCCACATGGGCCCGGCGGCGCCGGATGACCTGCTCGGTTTCCGCCTTCCTCAGCCGGAGCAGACGAGCGCACGCCTCGCGGCCGGCGATCGCTCTCCGCACCAGTGCGGCCTCCTCGGAGCCCTGGGGCGGGCGACCGGGCCCAGGGGCGGCCGCCGGGCGCGTCGAGCCGGCGCGCGCCTTACCGGGGGACGGCTCCGTCCTGCGGCGCCTCTTCCTCCCCTTTTCCGTCGTCATGGCTTCCCCTGGGCCCCCGAGGCACGCTGAACCGACGGTCAGGTGCGGTGGAATTGATCGATGAGTTCGTCGAGCAGCGCCACCGTGTCGTCCTCGGTCAGCGCCTTGTTGCGCAGGTCTTCGAAGCACTCCTGGTACCGGGCGACCAGTTCACGGTCGTCCCGGTTCGTCAGCATGCCTCCCGGGCCTGCCATGTAGAGGACGTCCTCGTCGGCCTGGAAGCCGAGGAGGAAGAAGGTGCTGTCCAGGCTGTCGTGCGCCCCCGCGGTGAACGGCAGTGCCCGGAGCGTGGCCCGGTTCTCGGTGATCAGCTCCTTGATGAAGCCCAGTTGGCGGCGCATCGTCGCGGGCCCCCCGACCTGACGGCGCAGGGCGGCCTCGTCGAGGATCATCTCCACTTCGGGACCGTCTTCCTGAAGGACCCGCTCCTGCCGCGCCATGCGGAGGTCGACGTGCTGCTGCGCCTTGGGGTTGGGCTGGCCGGCCTCGAACAGGGCGGACACGTAGTCAGCGATCTGCAGGTGACTCGGGACGAGGCTGGGGTGATACCCCTTGATGGCGTTCGCCGCGCTCTCGTACCCCAGGTACTGGGCGAACGGCTGGCTGATGATGTCGTTGTATTCGGACCACCACGACTGGCCCTTGCTGCCCCGGGCGGCCTCCTCCAGCTCCGCCACCAGATCCGGATCTTCCACCCCGTATTCCTGGAGCATGGCCCGCAGGTCCGTGACGGACAGGCTGACCGACCCCGCCTCGATCCGGATCAGCTTGGACAACGACCACTCGAGCACGTCGGCTGCCTGCCGTTGGGTCAGACCACGCTTGTCGCGGGCCGCTTTGAGGGCGAGACGCAGCTTGCGGCGGTTGAGGCTCGGGTCCACGGACCTGGGCATGGCGCTCCTTCGGGAGAGTGACGGCGGCGAACAGCACTTGGCGTGCCGAAACTTTCCCATCCTACGCGGTCGAGTCGACGGTCATCCAAAAGAGTGACTCGAATGGCCGTATGCTTGACGCTGCCGTCGCTCTGGAGATACCCGAACGACACATGTCTAATCGACCTGAGCTGGAGTAGACCTGATGAGTGGCGCAGGTCACATCAGCGGTCTCAAGAAGTGTGAACTCCCGGGACTCACGCGTCCACAGGGGGATCCGAAGCACCCCGGCGCCGTACCCCGAACGCCCCGCCCGCCAGGAACAGCCCACCGCTCCGTGCGACGGTGACCGTACTGCACGACGACCGTACGGAGCCGCCATGGCAGACCTCCAGGACGACCTGCGCCCCACCACCGCGGCCGGCGGGCTCGACGACCTGGCCGGGCCGTACCCCGAGGAGGCCGTGGTCGCGGCGGAGTCCTACGAGCCCGTCTCGGACCCGGACGGCGAGCCCCTGACCCGGGCGCACGCCATCCTCGCCGCGCACCCCGTCGCCGACGGCTACAACGGACTGCCCTGGGCCCTCAAGCGCCTGTCCTCCTACGACCTTGAGCTCGGCGAGAGCATCGTCGACACGGACGTCCCGCGCCTGCGCGGCGGCCATGTGGGCGCTCTGTTCTGGTCGTTGCACCTGCCCGAGGGGCTGGACGGGGACCGGGCCGTCGGCGCCACGCTGGAGCAGCTCGACCTGGCCAAGAGCGTCGTCCGCACCTGCGACGAGGGCCTGCGGCCCGCCTGTACGGCCGGGCAGGTCGCGGACGCCCGCAACTGCGGCCGCGTCGCCGTGCTCCTCGGTCCCGCCGGGGCGTCGGCCGTCGGCGACTCGCTGGGCATCCTGCGCCAACTGCACGTCCTCGGCCTGCGCGTGCTCACCCTGACCGGGGTGTCCTGGGCGAGCGAGGCGGGACTGACCCGGTTCGGCGAGGAGGTCGTACGCGAGATGAACCGGCTCGGCGTGATCGCGGACCTCTCCGGCGCCTCACCGCAGACCGTCCGCCGCGTCCTGAGCCTGTCCCGGGTACCCGTGCTGTGCAGCCGCTCCGCCGCCCGGGCGATCCGCCCCCACCCGGCCAACCTTCCCGATGACCTGCTGGCGGAGCTGGGCGCGGCCAAGGGGCTGTGCCTGGTGCCGCTGACCGCCGAGCAGACCGGCCCGACCGTCCGCGACGTCGCCGACCACCTCGACCACATCCGCGAGGTCGCCGGAGCGCACTGCGTCGGACTGTCCGGCACCTACGACTCCGGAGCCGCCCACCCGCAGGAGCTCGGCGACATCTCCTGCTATCCGCAGCTCATCGCCGAACTGCTTCGACGCGACTGGGACGAGGCCGACGTGGCCCTGCTGACCTGGGGCAACGTCCAACGCGTGCTGCGCGGCGCCGACTTCACGGCCCGCGCGGCCCAGCAGCGGCGCGAGCAGTCGACGGCGACGATCGCGGAGCTGGACGGCTGACGCGCCCTACAGGGCGTGTCAGTCGTGCTCGATCCGGCACAGGCAGAACGGATGCCCCACCGGATCGGCGTACACCCGGAAGTCCTTCTTCTCGTAGTCCTCCTTGTTCAGCACCCGCGCCCCCAGCGCCAGCACCCGCTCCTCGGCCGCGTCGATCTCCTCCCACGTCGACCCGGCGTCGAAGTCCAGGTGGAACTGCTGGGCGTTGCGGTCGGCCTGCGGCCACTCCGGCGGGGTGTACCCGGGGGAGCGCTGGAAGGCGAGGCGCGGCCCGCCGGGGACGCGCAGCACCACCCAGTCGGGGTCGTCGTCCTCCGGCGTGCCGCCGCCGATCCTTGCGTAGAAGCGGGCCAGCTCGCGCGGCTCGGGGCAGTCGACGACCACGGAACGGAAACGTGCCACGGCGGACATGGGGCCTCCCGGTGTCAGCAGGCGCAGAGGCAGAACGGGTGCCCCGCCGGGTCGGCGTAAACCCGGAAGCTCCGCTCCCGGTCCTCGGCGTCCAGCGGCTTCGCACCGAGCGCCAGCACCCCCTTCTCGGCCGCGTCGAGGTCCTCCACATCCAGGTCCAGGTGGAACTGCTGCGAGTGCTCGGGCGACGGCCACCGCGGCGGTACGTACCCGGGGGCGGCCTGGAAGGCCAGCGCCGGGCCGCCCGGCACCTTCAGGTCGACCCACTCGTCCGTTCCTTCCGTCTCCACCGTCGGCGTGCCCCCGAGCACCTCGGCGTAGAAGCCCGCCAGCGCGCGCGGGTCGGGACAGTCCAGGACGACGACGCCCATCTTGGCGAAAGCCATGACTTCCTCCTCGAAGTCGCGGTTATCCCTCTTGCTGTTACCCACATAGGGGGAGTAACCGGTAACTGTTACTGCATGCTCCCGCATAGGCGGTAACCTCGCAAGGGGAATCGCGAGAGGTACGGTCCAGCCATGACGGAGAGATCGCCCGCACCCGGCGGCCTGGTCCTGGTCGAGGCCCTAGTGAACACGCTGGACATCGAGTCGGGCGCCGACGCGCTGGACACGCCGGAGGGCCGGGCGCGCATCGGGATCACCCGGGACGACGAGGCAGAAGCCGCCCGCGCCCTGCGCGAGTCACTGCGCGCCGTCCTCCTCGCCCACGCCGGCCACCCGCCCCACCGCGAGGTGCCCCCGCTCGGCGACCTCCTGGCCGCGGCGCCCCTCGTCGTCACGGTCGACCCGGCGGACGGCTCCGCCGCCCTCACCCCCGCCGACGGGAACTCCCTGCACGCGCGCGTGGCCGCCGCCGTCGCCGAGGCCCTCGTCGCCGGCACCTGGACCCGCCTCAAGGCCTGCGAGGCCGCCGACTGCCACTGGGCCTACTACGACCGCAGCCCGGCAGGCCGCGGCCGCTGGTGCTCCATGCAGGTGTGCGGGGCCCGCGCCAAGATGCGCCGCTACCGGGCCAAGGGGGCGTGACCGCGCCCCACGCCCCGGCCCGGTGGGGCAGAATGCAACAAGACGCCGGTTCGGCCGACTGAGCCTCGGCCGAACCGGCGTCGCCTGTTCTCGTGTCCTGAGCGCCTACGCCTTCGGGCGCCCCATCGCCCGGTACGTCCAGCCGGCCTTGCGCCAGCGCTCCGGATCCAGGGCGTTGCGGCCGTCCAGGATGACCCGGGCCGCCGCGACCTCGCCGAGGGCCTCCTCGTCCAGCTCGCGGAACTCCCGCCACTCGGTCAGATGCAGCACGATGTCGGCGCCGCGCACGGCCTCCAGCGCCGAGTCCGCGTAGCCGAGGGTCGGGAAGACCCGGCGGGCGTTGTCCATGCCCTTGGGGTCGTACACCGTGACCTGGCCGCCCTGGAGGTGGATCTGCCCGGCCACGTTCAGCGCGGGCGAGTCCCGCACGTCGTCCGAGTCCGGCTTGAAGGTCGCGCCCAGCACCGCCACGCGCTTGCCGAGGAACGGCCCGCCGCCCAGCGCCTGCCGGGTCAGCTCCACCATCTGCCCGCGCTGGCGCATGTTGATCGAGTCGATCTCCCGCAGGAACGTCAGCGCCTGGTCCGCGCCCAGCTCACCCGCCCGCGCCATGAACGCCCGGATGTCCTTCGGCAGACAGCCGCCGCCGAAGCCGATCCCGGCCCGCAGGAACTTCTTGCCGATCCGGTCGTCGTAACCGATCGCCTCGGCCAGCTTCGCGACATCACCGCCCGCGGCCTCGCACACCTCCGCCATGGCGTTGATGAAGGAGATCTTCGTCGCGAGGAAGGAGTTCGCGGACGTCTTCACCAGCTCGGACGTCGGGAAGTCCGTGACCACGAACGGCGAGCCCTCCGCGATCGGCGTCGCGTACACCTCCCGCAGCAGCTTCTCGGCCCGCTCGCTGCGCACGCCCACCACGATCCGGTCCGGGTGCAGCGTGTCGTCGACCGCGAAGCCCTCCCGCAGGAACTCCGGGTTCCAGGCCAGCTCGGCGTCCTCCCCGGCGGGCGCGTGCGCCGCCAGGTAGGTCGCCAGCCGGTCGGCGGAGCCCACGGGCACGGTCGACTTGCCGACCACCAGCGCGGGCCCGTGCAGATGGGGCGCGAGCGAGGCGAACGCGGAGTCGACGTACGACATGTCGCAGGCGTACTCGCCGTGTCGCTGCGGCGTGTTCACGCAGACGAAGTGCACATCGCCGAAGGCACCGATCTCGGCCCAGTCCTGCGTGAAACGCAGCCGGCCGCTGGAGCCCTCGAACCCGGCGACGTGCCTGCGCAGCAGCTCGTCCAGGCCCGGCTCGTACATCGGGGCCTCGCCCCGCTCCAGCATCTCGATCTTCTCGCGCACGACGTCGAGCGCGAGTACCTCGAAGCCCAGCTCGGCCATGGCCGCCGCGTGTGTCGCACCGAGATAACCGGTGCCGATCACGGTGATCTTCAGGGCCATGGATGCTCCAGGGGTCTACGGCATGTGGTGCGCGCCCGAGCATAGCCGGGGCATGGCAGCGCGCTTCACTGGGCAACTTTCCCGCTGTCGCCTAGCTCACGTATCACTCCTGTGGGCGACCCCATAAACTTTTGATTACTTAACGGTAGTTAGCGCCACCATCGCAGCGTTTTGGAGCGTGAGAGACCTTGGCCGGATCGGCTGACTTCGACCTGTACCGCCCGTCCGAGGAGCACGACATGCTCCGCGACGCCGTCCGCTCGCTGGCCGAGGCGAAGATCGCGCCGCACGCCGCCGCCGTGGACGAGGAGGCCCGCTTCCCCCGCGAGGCCCTGGAGGCGCTCGTCGCCAACGACCTGCACGCGGTGCACGTACCCGAGGAGTACGGCGGCTCGGGCGCCGACGCGCTGGCGACCGTCATAGTGATCGAGGAGGTCGCCCGCGTCTGCGCCTCCTCCTCCCTCATCCCGGCCGTGAACAAGCTCGGCTCCCTGCCGGTGATCCTCTCCGGCTCCGAGGAGCTGAAGAAGAAGTACATGGCCCCGCTCGCCAAGGGCGACGGCATGTTCTCGTACTGCCTCTCCGAGCCCGACGCCGGCTCCGACGCCGCCGGCATGAAGACGAAGGCCGTCCGCGACGGCGACTTCTGGGTCCTCAACGGCGTGAAGCGCTGGATCACCAACGCGGGCGAGTCCGAGTTCTACACGGTCATGGCGGTGACGGACCCGTCGAAGCGCTCGAAGGGCATCTCCGCCTTCGTCGTCGAGAAGTCCGACGAGGGCGTCTCCTTCGGCGCCCCCGAGAAGAAGCTCGGCATCAAGGGCTCCCCGACGCGCGAGGTCTACCTCGACAACGTCCGCGTCCCCGCCGACCGCATGATCGGCGAGGAGGGCACCGGCTTCGCCACGGCGATGAAGACCCTCGACCACACCCGCATCACCATCGCCGCCCAGGCCCTCGGCATCGCCCAGGGCGCCCTCGACTACGCCAAGGGCTACGTCCAGGAGCGCAAGCAGTTCGGCAAGCCGATCGCCGACTTCCAGGGCATCCAGTTCATGCTCGCCGACATGGCCATGAAGATCTCGGCCGCCCGCGCCCTGACCTACCAGGCCGCCGCCGCCTCCGAGCGCGGCGACGCCGACCTCACGTACCAGGGCGCCGCCGCCAAGTGCTTCGCCTCGGACGTGGCGATGGAGGTCACGACGGACGCGGTGCAGCTCCTCGGGGGGTACGGCTACACGCGGGACTATCCGGTGGAGCGCATGATGCGCGACGCCAAGATCACGCAGCTGTATGAGGGGACCAACCAGATCCAGCGCATCGTCATGGCGCGCAACCTGCCGTAACGGATGGTGAGCTGAGACCGAAGGGCGCCCCGAGTCGGGCGCCCTTCACTCTTTTCCCGGAGCGGTACCGCTGCATGCTCTGGGTCATGGCGGGCTGCGGGCTGCGGCTCGGAGAGACCATGGGGCTCGGTCGTGATCGCATCTCATTCGCCGACCGGCTGATCACCGTCGACCGGCAGGTCGCCTGCGACGGTGACACGGGATCCGGGCGGTACGGCAGAATGCGGCTCCGGCACGTCAAGTGGCGTGAGCACGGAGAACAAGGGCGCCGTGTTCCGCTGCCGGACGTGGTGGCCATCGCACTGCGACGTCACCTCCGGGACCACGGCACCTGGGGCGATGAGGAACGCTGTTCCCCAATGCGACAGGCACGGGCCTGCTCTACCCGTACTACTGGTACGGGAGGATCTGGCGTCCCGCACTCGCGGCAGCCGACGTCGACTACTTCAAGCCACACAGCCTCCGGCACTTCTACGCCGCATCCCTCCTGAGCCAGGGCGTGCCGGTCTCAGAGGTTTCAGCCTGGCTGGGGCACACGTCGGTGAGCTTTACCGAGCGGTACTACGCGGGCCTGATGCCGGACGCCCCGGATCGGGCCCGACTTGCGATCGACGGGGCCTTGCGAGCCGACCGACTGGAGGCGCCGGGGCGGCGTGGTGGCCGTGGCGTCCGCATGACGGGCTGAGGCCGTGCCCGGTTTGCCTCGCCCCAGTCAGTCCTCGAACCCCTCAGCCGCCCGCTTCTCCCTCAGCTCCATGATCGCGCGGCGGCGGGCCAGGCGGTGGGTGCGGCGGATCTGGGCCTCCTGGTAGCGGCGCTTGTCGCGTTCGGTCTCCGGGAGGACCGGGGGCACCCGGCGGGGCTTGCCGTCGGCGTCGACGGCGGCGAAGACGAGGTAGGCGGAGCCGACCTGCGTGGGCGGCGCGGACTCGTTCCAGCGCTCGGCCAGCACCCGGACACCGACCTCCATGGAGGTCCGGCCGGTCCAGTTCACCTGCGCCTTGACGTGGACCAGGTCGCCGACGCGGACCGGCTCCAGGAACGCCATCTCGTCCATGGACGCCGTGACGGCCGGCCCGCCCGAGTGCCGCCCGGCCACGGCACCCGCCGCGTCGTCGACCAGCTTCATGATCACGCCGCCGTGCACGGTCCCCAGCAGGTTCGTGTCGTTGTGGGTCATGATGTGGCTGAGGGTCGTGCGGGACGCCGAAGTCGGCTTGCCCGGGATATCCGGACTGCCGGAATCCGCAGCTGGGGCCTGGTCTGTCATGGCCCCTACCTTATGCCGAGGCGGCATGAGGGGGTTTTGTGTCAGCTTCGCCACAGCCGTGCTCTGATTTTCCGACGACTCTTGTATGGCGCACTACGGGGACCTGCACACTGGGGCGCATGAACAATTGGCCCGAGGGATGGTCCGACGACAACCGCGGCAGCCGGTACGGACGCGGCAGCGCGAGCGCACAGCCCGAGAGCGCCCGTGTCATGCGGCAGGTCCGCCGCGGCCCGGCGCCGTCGCCCGGGCAGGGTGCCTACGGCGGCGCACCGCAGTACGCGGGCGGCGTGCCGCAGCAGCCGTCGTACGTGGACGGCGGCTACGCCGAGCCGCCCGGCGCCTACGACAGCGGCTACAACACCGGCCAGGTCTACGGCTCCCCCGGCGGCAGAGGCCCCGGTGGACCGGGCGGCGGCGGGTACGAGCCGCGCCCCGCGCCGAACTGGCGCCGCCGCATCAAGGTGACGGCGATCACGCTGGTGACGGTCCTGGTGGTGACGAGCGTCGCCACGTACTTCTGGGCCGACTCCAAGCTCAACCGCGACGTCGACCTGTCGAAGGTCATCGACCGGCCGGAGGCGGGCGAGGGCACGAACTACCTGATCGTCGGCTCCGACAGCCGCGCGGGCATGTCGGCCGAGGAGAAGAAGAAGCTGCACACCGGGTCCGCCGAGGGCAAGCGCACGGACTCGATGATGATCCTGCACACCGGCAGCAACGGCCCGACGCTGATCTCGCTGCCGCGTGACTCGAACGTCACGATCCCCTCCTACAAGGGCTCCGACTCCGGCAAGCTCTACCCGGCCACGGGCCGTCAGGTGAAGCTGAACGCGGCGTACGCGGAGGACGGACCGGAGCTGCTGGTCCGCACGGTCGAGGCCAATACGGGGCTGCACATCGACCACTACGTGGAGATCGGCTTCGGCGGCTTCGCGAACATCGTGGACGCGGTCGGCGGGGTCGAGATGGACATCCCGCAGGACATCAAGGACACCAAGTCCGGCGCGGACCTGAAGAAGGGCAAGCAGACCCTCAACGGCGAGCAGGCCCTCGCCTTCGTCCGTACCCGCTACGCGCTCGCGGGCTCCGACCTGGACCGCACGAAGAACCAGCAGAAGTTCCTCTCGGCCCTGGCCAACCAGGTCGCCACCCCGAGCACGATCCTGAACCCCTTCAAGCTGTACCCGACGATGGGCGCCGGCCTGGACTCCCTCGTGGTCGACAAGGACATGGGCCTGTTCGACCTGGCGTCGATGTTCTGGGCGATGAAGGGCGTCAGCGGCGGCGAGGGCAAGTCGATGAACATGCCGATCTCGGGCAACTCCGCGAACGGCAACCTCCAGTGGGACACCGCGAAGGTGAAGACGCTGGTGAACCAGCTGAAGAACGACGAGAAGGTCACCGTCTCGGGCAACTGAGCCCGAAGCGGCGGAAGGGGGCACCCGGGCGGGTGCCCCCTTCGCCGTGAGCGGCGGTCCTCACATCGTGGCGGCCGACATCTTCCGGCACATCTCGGCGCAGGTGCGACACGCCTCGGCACAGCGCATCATCTGCGCGTCGTCCGGCATGGACATACACGCCTCGGCGCACATGTCACAGGCCCGGGCGCACATCGCGCACATCTCGGCCGCGAGTGGCGAGCGGCGCATCATCATGTCGGCGCACATGCGGGTCATCTCGGCGCAGTCCATGACCGCGCGCATGACCTGCATCTGGGCCTGGCCACCCATCTGCATGCAGGAGCTCATGGTCTCCTCGCACGTGCTGTGGCAGGACATGCACGCCTGGACGCAGTCCTGCATCTCCTTGCTCATCGGGGTGGCCGTGGTGGGCTGCTGGGTCATGGTTCCTCCCGGGGACGGCGGGGGCCGGGGGTCGGTCCCCGTGCCCTTCCGTCCTACGCCTGTGCGGCGCCGCCCGCCAACGGGGCGGAAGGAACCAATCCGCCAAGCGTGCGTCACGGCCCGTCGGCGTCCGTGACCAGAGCCATGGCCTTCGGACGGGAGGTCGGCCCGTGCCGGCGGACGAGGCCCGGCCGCCTCCCTCACGTGCACGCCACCTCGTCCCCCCGCACCACCCCGAACTCCCCCTGCCCCGGATCCTCGGCCCGTACCTTGCGGACGCGTTCGAAGTCCGCCCCCGCGATGACCTTCAGGGTCGGGCCCAGGCCCTTGACCGGGCGCAGTTCGCTGCCCGGGAGGGCCGTCGCGAGGGACTTGGCCGAGCGGTCCCAGCGGGGGTCGTAGGCGACGACCGTGCGCTTCACGTCGCGGGCGGTGGCGTTCACCGGGGCCCGCGTCGTACGGAAGCCCGTTGACGCGAGGGCCGCGTTCACCCGGCGGCCGAGGCCGGGCGTGCGCGTGCCGTTCTCCACCTGGACGCGGATCTGCTGCGGGGCCACCGACACGATGCGGGCCGCGGCGCGCTGCCGGTGCACGGACAGCGGCTGGTCCTGGCGCAGGGCGTGGAAGAGGCGCTCCGCCTTCACGGGGTCCCACTTCAGCGTGGAGCCGACGCCCTTCACGGCGTATCCCATCCGCCCGATCGGGACGGTGGTGAACTCGGAGGAGGAGGGGGAGAAGTTCCGCATGGCCCGGCCGAGGTCGAGCATCTCGTCCGTGCCGAAGCCCTTGTCGGCCCGCACCGAGCCGAGCACGGCCCGGGTCACGTCCCGGAACTTCATCGGGTTGAGGAGGATCCCGGAGGATGTGACGCGTTCCACGAGCGCCGCCATGAAGCGCTGCTGCCGTTTCATGCGGCCCAGGTCTGACGCCCCGTCGACGTGGCGGGCGCGCACGTACTGGAGTGCCTGGCCGCCCGCGAGGGTGTGCCGGCCGGCGGGGAGGTCCAGGCCGGTGTAGCTGTCCTTCAGGGGGGCGGCCGTGCAGATCTGTACGCCGCCGACGACGTCCACCGTCTTCATGAAGCTCGTGAAGTCGACCTCCAGGTAGTGGTCGATCTTCACCTTGGTCATGCTCTCCACGGTCCGCACGGTCAGCTGCGGCCCGCCCTCCGCGTACGCCGCGTTCAGCTTGACCGGGTGCCCGCCGTGCCGTTCGCCCGTCGTGCGGTCGACGTGCGGGGGCATCACCGCGTACGAGTCGCGCGGCAGGCTCACCACGCTCGCCCGTTCCCGGTCCTCGGAGATGTGCACGATCATGATCGTGTCGGTGCAGTGGCAGGGTGCCCCGCCCAGCCGGTACTTGCGCCGCTCCTCCTTGCTGATCTTCTCGCGGTCGTCGGTGCCGACGAGCAGGACGTTCATGCCGTGGCCGGCCTGGGGCCGGTTCTTCATGTCCTTGAAGGGGTCGACCCGGGCGATGTCCGCGTCCAGGCTGGTCACGACCGCGTGTCCGATGCCGGCGGAGGCGAGGACCACCACGGACAGTGTGGTGACGGCCCGCATGCCCCAGCGCGGCTTCCGGCGCCGTGCGGGCGGTGCGGGCCGGCGGGGGGCGGGTGGCTGGGGGCGGCGCTGGGGTGCGGCGGTGGACCGAGGGGACCGCGGCGGCGTGGGCATGGGGACACCTCCGGACGACGGCCGTACGTGGGATCCGTGAAACCGTAGGCCGATACGATCTGCGGCCCGCGGTACCGCCCCGGCGGCGCGCAACGCTATCCCCCGTTCGCGGTAACGTGAGCCCCCTATGAACGCCAATCCCGACGTGCGGCTCCCCGCCGTTTCCGTGATCATGCCTGTCCTCAACGAGGAGCGGCATCTGCGGGGAGCAGTCCAAGCGATCCTCGCGCAGGAGTACGCCGGCGAGATGGAGGTCGTGATCGCCCTCGGTCCGTCCACGGACCGCACGGACGAGATCGCCGCCGAGCTCGTGGCCGAAGACCCGCGTGTGCACACCGTCCCCAACCCCACCGGCCGTACGCCCGCGGCGCTGAACGCGGCGATCAACGCCTCCCGGCATCCGATCGTGGTCCGGGTCGACGGCCACGGCATGCTCTCCCCGAACTACATCGCCACCGCGGTACGGCTCCTGGAGGAGACCGGCGCGCAGAACGTCGGCGGCATCATGCACGCCGAGGGCGAGAACGACTGGGAGCACGCCGTCGCCGCCGCGATGACCTCGAAGATAGGTGTGGGCAACGCCTCGTTCCACACGGGCGGGGAGGCGGGCCCGGCCGAGACGGTCTACCTGGGGGTGTTCCGGCGCGAGGCGCTGGAGCAGCAGGGTGGCTACAACGTGGAGTTCATCCGCGCCCAGGACTGGGAGCTGAACTTCCGCATCCGTGAGGCCGGCGGGCTGGTCTGGTTCTCGCCCGAGCTGAAGGTGTCGTACCGGCCGCGGCCGAGCGTGAAGGCGCTCGCCAAGCAGTACAAGGACTACGGCCGTTGGCGGCACGTCGTCGCCCGCTACCACGAGGGTTCGATCAACCTGCGCTACCTCGCCCCGCCGACCGCCGTGTGCGCGATCGCGGCCGGGATCCTGGTGGGCGTGCTGCTGACGCCGTGGGGCTTCGTGGTGCCCGGCGGCTATCTCGCGGCGATCCTGCTGGGTTCGATCCCGGCGGGCAAGGGGCTGCCGCTGAAGGCGCGGCTGCAGATCCCCGTGGCGCTGGCCACGATGCACATGTCGTGGGGCTGGGGCTTCCTGACCAGCCCGCGGGCGCTGGCGAGGAAGGTCATCGCGTCCCGGCGCCCGTCGGTCCGGGCGGACGCCGACGCGGCCACCGGCTGACCCCAGGCCGCAGGGTTTCGGGCCCCTTCCTCTCGGGAGGGGCCCGTCTTCGTCACCAGGTGAAGCCGGGGTTGACGTGCATGCACGCCTTGTCGTCCGCGCCATTGAGCGCCTCGGCCGACTTCGGGGTCCTGTCGTTCCGCTTCGGCGCCTTGTAGTCGGAGCCGGTACGCCAGTCGGCGCCCACGATGAGCGTGATGCCGGAGACGTCGGTCGACCGCTTCACCGAACTCAGCGGGATCCCGAGGGCCTCGGCGACGCGCTGGGCGTCGCCCTCCAGGTCGGCGCTCGGGTAGCGGACGACGGTCCGGTCCTCGCTCCATGAGCCCTCGGTGTCGGCGACGGCCTCGGTGAAGCCCTCCTCCTTCAGCAGCCCGGCCACGGTGCTTGCGCGTCCGCTCGCCGGGGCGAGGGTGTCGGTGCGGGTGCCGTTGCGGACCTGGACGGCGATCTCGTCGTCGGCCGCGGCCGGGTCGGCGGAGGCCTTCTCCTCGGCCTTCTTCGTCTTGTCCTTGCCGTCCAGGGCGATGTCCTCGCGCACCAGCCGGAACAGTTGCTCGGCGTCCTCCGTGGGCTCCACGCGGGCGCCGACGTACCGGTTGGGCATCGTGGTCATGGTGATGCGCTCCGGCTCCACCTTGCGCAGCTCGGTGCTGAGGTCGTAGAGCTTCCTGACGGTGTCGAGGCCCGGGTCGACCGTCATGGCGCGGGTGGCCTCCTCGGCCAGTCTGCGCAGCTGGTTGGGGCTGCTGAGGGTGGCGTTCTCGCGCAGTTGGCGGACCATCGCGTTCATGTACATGTGCTGGGCCTTGGCGCGGGCGAGGTCGCTGCCGTCCTCGAAGCCGTAGCGCGTGCGCAGCCACTGCAGGGCCTGCTCGCCCTGGATGTACGAGGTGCCCTTCTCCAGTTTCAGGCCCGAGCCCTTGCCGTCGGAGGTGCGGGAGTGGATGTTGGCGTCCACGCAGACGGGGACGCCGCCGACGGCGTCGGCCATCGAGACGACTCCGGCGAAGTCGACCATGATGAAGTGGTCGATGTGGATGCCGGTGAGCTCCTGCCAGGTGGCCACCGTGCAGCCGGGGCCGCCGTGGCCGAGGCTCTGGTTGGTCATCGTCCGGCCCTGGGTCGCCGGGTAGACCTTGCCGTCGTCCGGGTCGGTGCACTTGGGGATCTTGACCAGGGTGTCGCGGGGCATGCTGATGACCGACATGTTGGTGCGGTCGGCGGACAGGTGCAGCAGCATCTGGACGTCGGCCAGGGGAGTGGCGCCGAACGTCTCGCGGGCGCCGCCGAGTTTCTGGTTCTCCTCGGTGTCGCGGGCGTCGGAGCCGATGAGGAGGATGTTCAGCGGGGTCTGGCCGGCGGCGTTCGGCGTCGGGGCGGCGACCTTGTTGTCGCCGAGGTTCAGGGCGTCCTTCTTGATGTTGCCGTTGAGGTGCCGGTAGTAGAAGTAGCCCGTCCCGGCCGTGCCGAGTATCAGCACGGCGAGCACCACGGCGGACCACTTCAACGCCCGCCGCCTGCGCCGGGGCCGGCCCCCGCGCCGCCGCCCGCCTCCCTCGCCGCCGTCACCGCCACGGCCATCCGCAGAGGACCCCACGCCCGCGGCCGAGGCCCCCTCATGACCGGCGGACTCGGCGCCGCGGGCCGGTCCGCTGTCACCGCCGGGCGTCTTCGTGCCGCGGGCCGACCTGCTGTCGCTGCTCGGGGTCTTCGTGTCGCGCGCGGGCCCGCTGTCACCGCCGGGCGCTTTCGCGCCGCGGGCCGACCTGCCGTTGTCGCTGGGCGTCTTCGTGCCGTGGGCCGGTCTGCTGTCGTTGCTCGGGGTCTTCGTGTCGCGCGCGGGTCCGCTGTCATCGCCGGGCGCTTTGGTGTCGCGGGCCGACCTGCCGTTGTCGCTGGGCGTCTTCGTGTCGCGGGCCGGTCTGCTGTCGTTGCTCGGGGTCTTCGTGTCGCGCGCGGGTCCGCTGTCACCGCCGGGCGCTTTCGCGCCGCGGGCCGACCTGCCGTCGCCGGGTGTCTTAGCGCCCCGCGTGGGCCTGCCGTCGCCGCCGGGTGTCTTAGCGCCCCGCGTGGGCCTGCCGTCGCCGCCGGGTGTCTTAGCGCCCCGCGTGGGCCTGCCGTCGCCGCCGGGTGTCTTAGCGCCCCGCGTGGGCCCGCTGTCACCGCTCGGCGGTTTCGCGCCGCGCGTCGGCCCGTCGTCGACGCTCGGCGTCTTCGTGTCCGTCCTCGTGTTCCCCGTCGGCATGCCGTCGCCCTCGGGCGACCGCGTGCCCGTCGGCTCGTTTCCGCCCGGGACCGGTTCGTGGTGGACGCTCCGTCGCGTTCCGTCCTCCCGCACACCGCTCTGCGTCACTTTCCCCGGTCCTCTCCGCCCCCCACGCATGCAACAGGCCCGCCCTGCCTCCTGTTAGACGCACGACGGGCCTGTCAGTTGCCCTCAGCGGGTCAACTCGCGCACGTGACCTTGTCGGCCGTGGACTTCTCCACGTCCGGCGCCTCGACCGGGGCGTTGAGCTTCACACCGGCGCCCTTGAAGTCCCTGCCGAGGGTCAGGGTCATCGTGGGCAGCCCCTGGGCGTTGGTCACGCTCTCGCCGGGCTTGAGCGCCGCGCCGGACAGGCCCATGATGTCGGCCAGTCGGCGGGCCTGGTCGGCCTGGCCAGGGGCGTACTCGAGGGTCGTCCTCGCCAGTGCGGCGGGCGCGTTGCCCCCGTTCTCGGACTTGGTCACGCCCTCCTCGACCTGGAGGTACTGCAGGGTCTTCTGTGCGCTGCCGGCGACGGCACCGCCGTTGAGGATCCGCACCCGGACCTCGGAGGCCGGGGCCTTGGTGCCCTTGAGCCGGGCGGCCTCGGCGTCCTTCTCCTTCTTCTGCTGCTTCTTGACCTCGGTGAACGAGACGTCGTTCTTGATCATCTCGAAGACCTGGGGGGCCTGTGCCTCGTTGAGGACGACCGTCGCCTTCACCGTCTCCGCGGGGTTGTCCTTCACCGGGACCGTCGTGAAGGTGATGTTCTTCGTCGGCACCTTCTTCAGTTCCAGCGCGATGTCCTTGAGCGTGCCGACGTTCCCGATCGCCTTGTCCACCGTCAGGGCCTTCGTGGCGGCCTCGGCCAGCTTCAGCAGCTTGGAGGGGCTGGTGAGGGTGTCACTGGAGGACATCTTGCGCATGAGCGAGCCCAGGAACTGCTGCTGCACCTTGATCCGGTCGAGGTCGCCGCTGTTGCCGAAGCTCTTGCGCGTGCGGACGAACGCGAGGGCCTGCTCGCCCTCGACGGTCGACTCGCCCGCGGGCAGGACGAGTTTGGACTGCTTGTCGTTGACGGGCTTCTCCACGCACACCTCGACCCCGTCCACCGCCGTGGTCAGCGTCTTCACCGCGTTGAAGTCGGCCATCATGAAGTGGTCGACCTCGATGCCGGTGTTCTCCTTCACCGTGCGCATCGTGCAGCCCGGGTCCCGGCCGCTCTCGCCGAGGCTCCGGTTGAAGCGGACGCCCCGCAGCCCCGGGACGACCTTCTCCGAGCCGTCCTCCAGCTTGGTCGGGCAGTCGGGGATGTCCACGATCAGGTCGCGGGGGATGCTGAGCGCGGTCGCGTTGGAGCGGTCCTCGGCGACGTGCAGCAGGATCGTGGTGTCGGCGTGCCCGCTGCTGCCCTTGTCGCCGTAGCCGCCGTTGCCCTCGCCGGTGCGCTTGTCGGTGCCGATGATGAGGATGCTGAAGGCCTCGTCCTTGCTGAAGTTGCTGGCACCCGCGCTGCCGACGTCGGTCGTCGTGACGTTGCCCTCCAGGTGCTGGAGGTAGAAGTAGCCGGCCGCGCCGACGCCGACCAGCAGGAACGCCATGGTGCCGCCGGTCCACACCAGGACCTTCCTGGTCTTCTTAGGCTTCTGCTGCACCGGCCGCCGCCCGCCGCGCCGTCCCGGCGGCGGCTCCTCGGGAGCGCCGCGCCGCCTGCGCTGCGGCGGGACGTCGGTGCGGGTGGCACCCCCACGGGGAGCCCCGGTGCGCGAAGTCGCCGTACGGGGCGCCGCCGTACGCGGAGCGGCCGTGCGGGGCGGCGTCGTACGGCCGCCCGCCGACCCGCGCGTCCCGGTGCCCGACGACTGCGGTGCGGAGGGGGCCAGTCGCAGTTCGTATTCGCCGGTGTTCGGATTGAGTACCCACTGGTCTGCGGGGTCGATCTGATCCCCCCGCCCACGGCGTTGCGCGTCCACGGTTGTCCGATTCCTCCGTCGGGGCACGCGGCGCCCTCTCCCCCCCCGGAAGGCGCACGGGTACTTGGTCATCACAGAAGCACTGGATCGCTCACACTATCCGCCCAGTTGAACGCCGGTGTGCACTGAATGACAAATTCAACATCCATACATGGGGGCAATCCGTCCCAAGTCAGCGCACGGGAGTTCGACGGTTCCGTGTGCGGGTGCGTCGCGGGTCGCTACCAGCGGTACGGCGCGTACACGTCCATGCACGGACCGGTGTCCGACCCGTTGAGCGCGTCCGTGTCGCCGGGCAGGTCCTCGGAGTTGGGCGCCGGCTGCTTCGGATAGGCCGTGCCCGTACGCCAGTCGGCGCCCACGACGACGGTGACGCCGGAGACGTCGGTCGACCGCCGCACCGAACTGGCCGGGATCCCCAGGGCCTTGGCGACCCGCCGGGCGTCGCCCGCCAGCTCGGCGCTCGGGTAGCGCACGACGGTGCGCTCCTCGGACAGGGCGCCGGAGGGGTCCGCGGCGGCCTTCGTGAAGCCCTTCCCGACGAGCGCGTCCGCGACGGCCCGCGCCCGGCCGCCGACCGGGCCGAGGGTGGCGGAGCGTGTGGCGTTCCGCACCAGGACGCCGATCTCGCCGTCCGCCGCGGCCGGATCCCGGGAGGGCCGCTCGGCGTCCTGCTTGGCGCCCGGCTTCCCGCCCTTGCCGTCGAAGGGCACGTCGTCGCGGATCATGGACCACACGCGGTCGGCGTCGGCCCCGGCCGGCACCAGGTGGTTGGCGTCCTGCGGATCCTGGGCCGTGGGCAGCGTCGTCATGGTGATGCGGTCCGTCGGCACGGTCCTGAGCTGCGTGCCCAGGTCGTACAGCCGCTTCACCGTGCCGATCTCCTCCGACACGTGCAGCGACCTCGTGGCCGCCTCCGCCAGGTCCGTCAGCCGGCCGGTGTCCGTGAAGACGTTCTGCGCCTTGAGCGTGCGGATCATCGCGTTCATGTACATGTGCTGCGCCCTGGCCCGCAGCGGGTCGCTGCCCCAGGCGTGGCGGGTGCGCAGCCACTGCAGCGCCTGCACGCCCTGGACCTTCTTCCGGCCGGCCGTCAGCTTCAGGCCGGAGCCGCCGGGCACGCCGGGCAGCGGCCGGTCCCACACGTTCTGCCGGACGCAGACCTCGACCCCGCCGATGGCGTCCGCCATGCGCACCACGCCCGCGAAGTCGATCGTCATCCAGTGGTCGATGTAGGTGTCGGTGAGGTTCTCCCAGGTCGCCAGCGTGCAGCCCGCTCCGCCGCGGGCCAGCGAGGCGTTGATGATGGTGTTGACCGGCGGGTACGTCTTCCCGGTCGCCGGGTCCGTGCACTTCGGTATGTCGACGCGGGTGTCGCGCGGCACGCTCACCACGGAGGCGCTCCTGCGGTCCGCGGCCAGGTGGATGAGCATCTGCACGTCACCCAGCGGCGGATTGCCCCGGCTGTCCCGGCCGCCGCCCAGCGTCACGTTCTCGTCGGAGGCACGGCTGTCGGAGCCGATCAGCAGGATGTTCAGCGGCGTCTGCCCGGCCGCGTTCGGCCCCGTCCTCGCCGCCCCGGAGGCGCCGCTGCTGCGCCGGCCCTTGTGGATGTTGCCGTTCAGGTGCTCGTAGTAGAGGTATCCGGCACCCGCGGTCACGAGGACCAGCAGGGAGAGGGCCGTCGCCGACCAGCGCAGGGCGCGGCGCACGCGGCCGGGCCTGCCTCCCGAAGCGCCGGAGCCGCCGGAGCCGCCCGGGCGTCCGGTTCCGCCGGATCTGTCCGGCCTGCCCGGACCGTCACCGCCGGGGGCCGGTGCCCGGTCGTGGCCGCCCTGGTCCTGGACCGGCACCCGCGGCACGGCACCCGGCTTCGCGCCCTCCCCGTACACACCGCTGCTGCGCGCCATCTCTCCCGCTCCGCACCCCGCCGCGCTTCCCGCGCGTCATCGGACAAGGCCTGTCGTACGCCCTGTGAGACGCACGACAGGCCCGTCAGGTCACTGGGCGCACTCGACCTTGTCCGCCGTGGACTTCTGCACGCCCTCCGGCGCCTTCGACGGAGCGGTGAGGGAGACGCCCGCGCCCTTGAAGTCCTTGCCGAGGGTCAGGGTCATCGCGGGCACGCCCTGGGAGTTGGTGACGCTCTCGCCCGGCTTCATCGCGGACCCGGGCAGGCCCATGAGGGCGGCGAGGCGGCGGGCCTGGTCGGCCTGGTCGGGGGCGTACTCGAGCGTGGTCTTCGCCAGCTCGGCGGGCGCGTTGCCGGCGTTCTCCGACTTGGTCACGCCCTCCTCGTTCTGCAGCCAGCTGAGCGTCTCCTGCGCGCTGCCGGCGACGGCCCCGCCGTTGAGGACCCGCACGCGGACCTCGGAGGCCGGGGCCTTGGTGCCCTTCAGCCGGGCGGCGACCGCGGCCGCCTCCTTCTTCTTCTGCTCCTTGACCGCGGTGAACGAGATGTCGTTCTTGATCATGTCGAAGACCTGCGGGGCCGACGACTCGTTGAGCACGACCGTGGACTTGACTTTCTCCGCCGGGTTGTCGATCACCGGGGTCGTGGTGAAGGTCAGGTTCTTGGTGTCGAGCTTGCCGAGCTCCATGCCGAGGTCCTTCAGCTTGCTGATGCTGTCCAGCTGGGAGTCGACGGTCAGCGCCTTGGTGCCCGCCTCGGCCAGCTTCAGCATCTTCGAGGGGCTCGACAGCGTGTCGTTGGACTTCAGCTTGCGCATCAGCGCGCTCAGGAACTGCTGCTGGAGTCCGATCCGGCTCAGGTCGCCGCCGAAGCCCACGGCATGGCGGGTGCGGACGAAGGCGAGCGCCTGCTCGCCCTCGATCGTGTGGGTGCCCTTCGACAGCTTCAGGTGCGAGTCCGGGTCGTCGATGTCCTTGCCCAGACAGACCTCGACACCGCCGACCGCGCTGGTCAGCGTCTTGACGGCGTTGAAGTCGGCGACCATGAAGTTGTCCGGCTTGACGCCGGTCAGCTCGGTCACGGTCCGCATCGTGCAGCTGGGCGTACGGCCGTCCTGGCCGAGGCTGGTGTTGAAGCGGACGCCCTGCGTGCCGGGGATGATCTTCTGCGTCCCGTCCTCCTGCGTGGTCGGGCAGTCCGGCACGTCGACGATCAGGTCGCGGGGGATGCTCAGCGCGGTGGCGTTCGAACGGTCCTTGGAGACGTGCAGCAGGATCGTGGTGTCGGCGTGCCCGACGCTGCCCGCGTCGCCGTAGCTCTCGTTGCCCTTGCCGGTGCGCTTGTCGGTGCCGATCAGCAGGATGTTGATCGCCTTGTCCTTCTGGAAGCCACCGGTGCTCGCGCCGTCGTCGGAGACGGACGCGATGTTGTTGTTCAGGTGCTCGATGTAGAAGTACGCGGCGCCCGCGCCGGCGACCAGCACGAACGCCATCGTGCCGCCGGTCCACAGCAGGGCCTTCCTGCCCTTGGAGGCCTTCTTGACGGGCCGCCGCCCGCGCCGCCCCGGCGGCGGCTCCTCCGGCGCCCCGCGGCGCCTGCGCGGCGGCGGCACCGCACGGCCGGGGGCCCCGGGCCGCGGGCGTCCGGGCGCGTCCGTACGGGCGCGGGCCGGCGGGTCCGTGTCCGCGGCGGGTGGCTTGCGCGGTCCGGGAACGCCCGACTGCGGGCTGGAAGGGGCCAGTCGCAGTTCGTATTCGCCGGTGTTCGGGTTGAGCACCCACTGGTCTGCGGGATCGACGTCGTCCGCCCGCCCTCGGCCTTGCGCGTCCACGGTTGCCTAGTTCCTCCGTCGGGGCACGCGGCGCCTTCCCCTCCAAGGCGCTCGGGTCTCGTCACACAGTGCGCGACCTCAGGACCGTCCTCAGAGCCGGGCGCACCGGATCGCTCACACTAACGGCCCAGTTCAGTGCCGAGCGACGACGGTGACAAATTCCACGTCCCTACACCTGGGCAATTCGCCCATTTCTCAGATGAAGAGTTCGTTGCCTTGGAGTTACCTTGGTGTCCGCTTTACTCACAGGTGTCCTCGGCTGCCGTGTTCCCCCGGAAGGTCGGTGGAGGAGAAACGGTGACGACGGGCTTCGTGAACGGCCCCGGATGCGAATCCTCGTACGA
Organism: Streptomyces sp. SudanB52_2052; assembly: GCF_964272415.1. Taxonomy (NCBI): domain Bacteria; kingdom Bacillati; phylum Actinomycetota; class Actinomycetes; order Kitasatosporales; family Streptomycetaceae; genus Streptomyces; species Streptomyces sp. SudanB52_2052. Next base: position 5,485,874 of record NZ_OZ186796.1, read on the forward strand.
CCCGTCACGCGAATCGGTGGGCCTCAGCGGAGCGGAACCACGCGGTACGTTTCCCGCCACGACCACCGGTGTGTCCGTTCGGAGCCGCTCGAACAGCTTCTCGGCCTCGGGCTCCACGAGTTGGTCGCGATTGGCGTCGAATGCGTACGACTCCCGGGGCACGGTCAGAAATTGCACTTGTTCCATGGGGATGTCGCGCAGCCCGCGCACGAGTTCGTACAAACCACGAAGGCTCGCCAGATCCGGGTCGGTTGTGAGAGAGGACGTGGCGGCGTCGAGCACGGGGTACAGCTTCGCCGGATTCAGCAGGACGTCATTGCTGCGCACCTTGTTGACGAGCGCTCCGAGGAATCGTTGCTGCCGCTCCATCCGCTCTGTGTCGCTGCCGTCGCCCAGGGACTTGCGGGCGCGGACGTAGCCGAGGGCCTGCTCGCCGTCGAGCGTCACCCGCCCGGCGGGCAGCCTCAGCTTGGCGGCCCGGTCGTCGATCGGCTCCCGCAGGCACACCTCGACGCCGTCGACCGCGTCGACCATCTTCTTGAAGCCGTGGAAGTCCACGACGACGTGATGGTCGACGCGGATGTCCGTGAGCTTCTCGACGGTCCGGATGGTGCACGCGGAACCGCCCACCTGGAACGCCTGGTTGAACTGGGCGAACCGGGGCGCGCTGCGGGACCCGTCCGGCCGCCTGCAGCCCGGCAGGTCCACCATCAGGTCCCGGGGCAGGGAGACGGCGGTGGCGCTGTCCCGGCCCGCCGACAGGTGCAGCAGGATCGTGGTGTCCGACCGCTCGGTGCCGGAGTCCCGGCCATAGCGGGCGTTGTCCTCGCCCTCGCGCGAGTCCGAGCCGATCAGCAGGATGTTCCGCGCGTCCTTCACCAGCGAGGTGGGCCGCTCCTTCTCGTACCGCGCGAGTTCGGCCGCGGCCGCCTCGTCGGGCGTGATGTTCCCGCTGAGCTTGGCGTAGACGGCCCATCCGGCTCCCGCGGCGGCCACGACGAGGCCGGTGACGGCGAACGCCGCGGTGCGCACGCCCCGCCGCCGACGCCGCCGCACCAGCCCCCGCCCGCTGGCCGAGGCCCCGGCCGCAGGCCCAACCCTGCCACCCACGACAGCACCACCCCTCCTGACGTAGGAGACCCGCACGCCCTGCTCCTACGACCATGGCGCGGATGGGGGGTGGGAGGTGGGTGGGGGTGGGCTGAACGGGGGAGGCGGCACCAGGGGGGCACCCGCCGAGCAGCGCGACGCCTCGCAGTCCGCCGCTGCGGAGAACGGCCTACCGGGCGATGGCCGTGACCCGCTCGCTCTCCACCCGCTTGTCCAGCACCCCGTCCCCGGCCCGGTCCAGGTTCCGGCACAGCACCACGGAACCCCCGGTCGCCAACGGCCCGTACAATCCCGCGTTCAACCCCTCCCACGTGTCGTACGGCAACCCGGACAGGATCCGCGAGCCGGGTCCGGTCAGCCCCAGCCCCGACGCCTCCGCCCGGGCCCGCTCGACCACCTCCGCCCCGCTGAACTCCCGCCCCGCCACGATCAGCGCCGGCTCCTCGGGATCCACCGGCGCGTACGCCACGAACCGGTCCCCCTGCCCCGGCACCTCCACCGCGTAGTCGACGAACCCCTCGGGCGGCTGCGGGAAGCGCCCCCCGAGCGGCCGCAGCGCCAGCGCGACCCGCGCCCCGGAGCAGGCCCGAGCCGCCTCCAGCGTGTCCGGCCCGCTCACCACGACGTCGGCCGCCCGCGCGTCCCCCGCCACGTCCGCGACGGCACCCACCGACGCACACGCCAGCAGCCACACCGCCGTCTGCCAGTGCGCGGGCAGCAGCAGGGCCACCCGGTCCCCGGGCTCGACGGACAACTCGTCCTGGAGCAGGTTCGCGGTCTTGGCCACCCAATTGGCGAAGGTGGCCACGGACAGTTCGACCCGTTCGCCCGTGGCGTCGTCGTAGAAGGTCACCAGGGGACGTCCCGGATCCGCGGCGAGCGCGGAACCCAGCAGGTCGGCAGGGGTGCGATCGGTGGCGTTCACCCGCGCAAGCGTACGCGGCGCACCGGCCTCCACCCAATGGTCCGGCCACCGCACCGCCGCGCCCGCGCCACCGGTTCGGCCGAACGCCGACCGACAGTCCGTCAACTCCCAAATGGACAGACTTATAGGACTATGTCCAAGATCAGGGGCATGCGTGGATTCCTTGCTTCCTCGATCGGTGTCACCTGTGCGGCCGCTCTGGCTCTCCCCCTCACCCCGCCCGCCCTCGCGGCGACGGCGAGACCGGTGCCGACCACGGAAGCCGTCACGGCAGCGAGACCCGCGTCCCACGCGGGGACACCGGCCACCACCGACCGGCGCGCGATCGAACCGCACGCCCCCGGCAGCACCCAGTCCCTCCCCCTGGAACCCCTCACCCGCAACCGCGCCACCCCCACCGCCCCCGCCACCGAACAGGGCCTGACCCGCCGCGCCGTACGGCACTTCTCCCTCGTCGGCGTCGTCTGGGACGACCCCGAGGCCGAACTGCACGGCCGCGTCCAGGTCCGCACCCGCGCCGCCGGCACCGGCACCTGGTCGGGCTGGCAGGACGTCGAGACGCACCACGCCGACCACGCGGCCGACCCGGGCACCCCCGAGAGCACCTCGGGCCGCGTACGCGGCGCCACGGCACCGCTGTGGGTCGGCGACTCCGACGGCGTGGAACTCCGGGTCCGAGCCGAGCCCCACAGCGCGGAAACCGACCCCGCGCACCCCCACACGGACACCCGCGACCTGTCCGCCGCGCCCCCGCTCCCCTCCGGCCTCCGCCTCGAACTCGTCGACCCCGGAGAGGGCGAGACGCCCCCGGACACCGCCGCGGACGGCCCCCGCACCGGCGGCCTGAACGCCGAGAACTCCGCCGCCGCCGAAGCCTCCGCCGCCAACGCCGAGCTCACGCCCCTCGGCGCCACCGAGATCGCGGCCCTGAACCGCGCCGAGACCGAGCGGGAGTTCTTCGCCCTGAACGGCGCCGAGCAGGCGGCGCAGCAGCGGGCGAGGCCGTACGTAGGCCCCCGCCCGCGCATCACCACGCGCCGCGGCTGGGGCGCGGACGAGGGGCTGCGCGAGCGCGGCTTCCGGTACACGAAGAAGGTCAAGGCGGCCTTCGTGCACCACACGGCCAGCGGCAACAACTACCGCTGCTCGCAGGTCCCGTCACTCATCCGCAGTATCTACCGCTACCACGTCAAGAGCATGGGCTGGCGGGACATCGGCTACAACTTCCTCATCGACAAGTGCGGAAAGATCTACGAGGGCCGCGCCGGAGGTGTGGCGAGGCCGGTCCTCGGCGCGCACACCCTGGGTTTCAACAACAACAGCATGGGGATCGCCGTCCTCGGGTCGTACGGCGCCACCAGGCCGTCGAAGGCCGCGGTCAAGGCCGTCGCCCGCCTGACGGCGTGGAAGCTGGGGCTGTACCGGATGAATCCGAAGGGAAAGACTTACCTGAAGTCGGCTGGTAGCAATCTCCACCGAAAAGGTAAGAAGGTACGACTGAACGTGATCTCAGGGCACCGGGACGGCTTCAAGACGGAGTGCCCGGGGCGCAAGCTCTACGGCAAGCTCGGCTCGGCCCGCTCCCAGGCGGCCCGCTACCAGGGCCGCTGAGTACACGTTCACTGCCGTCGGGGGGCAAGCGGGGGCATGGGGGCGGAATGCCGCACGGCCAGCGAAGGCGCCACGGAACGGTCTGCATACACTGACCGGCCGAAAGACAGTTCGGCCGGTCCCGGCAGGAAGCAGAGACGACACGTGACAGAAGCGATCCTCCTGGTCGGCGGCAAGGGCACCCGGCTGCGCCCGCTCACGGTGCACACGCCCAAGCCCATGGTTCCGGCGGCCGGGGTGCCCTTCCTCACGCACCAGCTGGCGCGGGCGAGAGCGGCGGGTGTCGAGCACATCGTCCTGGCCACGTCCTATCTGGCCGAGGTCTTCGAGCCGTACTTCGGGGACGGCTCCGCGCTGGGCCTGCACCTGGAGTACGTGACGGAGGAGGAGCCGCTCGGCACCGGCGGCGCCATCCGCAACGTCGCCTCCCGGCTGCACTCCGGCCCGGACGACCCGGTCCTGATCTTCAACGGCGACATCCTGACGGGCCTCGACATCCGGGCCCTCGTCGACACCCACGAGTCGACGGGCGCGGACATCTCCCTGCACCTCACCAAGGTCACCGACCCGCGGGCCTACGGCCTGGTCCCCACCGACGACACGGGCAGGGTGCTGGCGTTCCTGGAGAAGCCGCAGACGCCCGAGGAGATCGTCACCGACCAGATCAACGCGGGGGCGTACGTCTTCCGCCGCTCGGTGATCGACACGATCCCGGCGGGCAGGCCGGTCTCGGTGGAACGGGAGACGTTCCCCGACCTCCTCTCCGCCGGGGCGCACCTCCAGGGCATGGTCGACTCGACGTACTGGCTCGACCTGGGCACGCCGGCGGCGTTCGTCCGCGGCTCGGCGGACCTGGTGCTCGGCCGGGCCCCGTCGCCCGCCGTGCCCGGCCGCTGCGGCGACCGCCTGGTCCTGCCGACGGCGACGGTCGCGGCCGACGCGAAGCTTTCGGGCGGCACGGTGGTGGGGGAGGGCGCGTTCGTCGCCGAGGGCGCCCGGGTCTTCGGCAGCACGATCCTGCCGGGCGCCGTGATCGAACCCGGCGCGGTCATCACCGACTCCCTCATCGGCACCCGGGCCCGCGTGGGCGAACGCTCGGTCCTCACGGGCACGGTCATCGGCGACGGCGCGGTGATCGGCGCCGACAACGAACTCCGCGAGGGCGCCCGCATATGGTGCGACGCCCGCATACCGGCGGGAGCGGTCCGCTTCTCGTCGGACCAGTAGCGCGCAGGCCGCCGGGGGCGGGGTGCACCGTTGCCGCCTTAGCTGCGCCGGGTTGCGCAACGCCCCGCCCCCAGCACCAACGCAGAGCACCTCAGCCCCGACAGCTCAGAACTGCCCGATATCCCACCGCGGCATCTTCGGCGCCCGACGCCCCGGCACTCTCCCACTCAGCAGGATCAACCGAGCCGCCCGATGCCGCTGCCCCGCATACGGCTCCAGCAGCTCCAGCATCACGGAGTCATCCGCGTCCCGGTCCCCGGCCAGTGCCCACCCCACGATCCCGGGCAGGTGCAGATCCCCCACCGTCACCTCGTCCGCCGCCCCGTGACTGCGCTGCACCGTCTCCGCCGACGTCCACGGCCCGATCCCCGGCACCACTTCCAGCCGCGCCCGAGCCGCCCCGGGCTCCATCCCCACGGCCTCCTCCAGCCGCGCGGCGACCCGTACGGCCCGCAGGATCGTCGACGCCCGCTTGTTGTCGACCCCGGCCCTGTGCCACTCCCACGACGGGATCAACGCCCACGTCCGGGGCGCCGGCATCACGTACATCCGCCCGGGCGCGGGCCCCGGCGCCGGTTCCCCGTACTTCCGCACCAGCAACCGCCACGCCCGGTACGCCTCGTCGGTCGTGACCTTCTGCTCCAGGATCGACGGGATCAGCGACTCCAGCACGAGGCCGCTGCGCGTCAGCCGCAGCCCGGGCCGCCGATGCCGCGTCATCGCCAGCAGCCGGTGCCGCGGCACGAACGCCGACGGGTCGTCCGCCGCCCCGAGCAGCTCCGGCAGCCGCTCCAGCAGCCACCCGGCCCCGGGCCCCCAGGCCTCCCCGCGCACCCCACCGCCGTACGCGCACACCCGGAGCGTCCCGGGCCCGACGGGCGTGCGGCTGGCCCGCCACACCGACCCGTCCGGCATGGCCCGGAACGTCGGGTCGGCCGGCCCGCGCCGCAACGGCCCGAGCACCAGCCCGAGGTCCAGCGGCCCGTCGGGCATCCAGTCCCGCACCCGCCCGGGCCCCGCCGCCTGCCGCGGCACACCCGCGCCCACGGCGACGTGCCCCCCGCGCACGGTCGTACGGGTGGGGCGAGGAGCGAACCGTCCTGCCATGAGTGAACGTCCCTGGGTGAGGTTGCCGCGGTCGGAGGTGAGGGCCCTACGAGGGTAGGCCCCGGCCGGTGTCCGTCACCGCACCTCGATGAACGCGCCCGCGTCCCGCTCGGCCCGCGCCCGCGGTTCCTCCGCCGGATGCCCGACGGCCACCGCCCCCATCGGGTCCCAGTCCGCCGGCAGCCCCAGCACGTCGCGCACCACGCCCCGGCAGAACATCGTCGAGGACACCCACGCCGACCCCAGCCGCTCCCCGGCCAGGGCGACCAGGAAGTTCTGCACACCGGCACCGGCGGCGACGACGAACATCTCCCGCTCGGCTCCGTCCCGCCGGGCGTCGCCGTAGGTGTGCGAGCCGTCCATGACCAGGCAGGGCACGACGAGGTACGGCGCGTTCCGCAGGACGTCCCCGCGTCGCACCCGCTTGGCGATGGACTCCTCCGTCTTGCCGTCCCGCCGCAGGTCGGTGATCCAGGCGTCCCGCATCGCGTCGAGCAGTCGTGTCCGCGACTCCGCCGACTCCAGCAGCACGAACCGCCACGGCGTGGTGTGGTGCGGCGCGGGCGCCGTCACGGCCGCGGCCACGGCCCGCCGCACGGCACCGGGATCGACGGGCTCGTCCGTGAACGCCCGGACCGTGCGCCGCTGGGTCACCGCCAGCCGCACCGCCTCCGACGTGCCGAGGCGGAACATGTCGTCGCGGGCGCCGCGGACCATGGCCCGCGCCCCCTCGCCGTCCTCGTCCGCCACCACGTGTGGGAGCCCGCGCACCACGGCGACGGGCAGTCCGGCGGCCTTGCCCTTGACCAGGTCGCCCGCGGCGGCGAGTTCGTCGGCCGTGGCGACGACGGTGGCGCTGAGCGGATTGCCGTACGCGTCCACGCCGCCGCGCAGGTCGTCCAGCACGCGCACTCCGGCGGCGCCGATCGCGACGTCCGTGAGCCCCGCGCGCCAGGGGCGCCCGAACGTGTCGGTGACGACGACACCGACGTTGACGCCGAGGGCGTCCCGCAGGCCGGCGCGGATCGCGCGGGCGGAGGCGTCCGGGTCCTCGGGCAGCAACAGCACCGTCCCGGACGGGGTGTTGGACGCGTCGACCCCGGCGGCGGCCATCACGAGGCCCTGCCGGTTCTCGACGATCCGGAGGGCGCCGCGCCGGGCGACCACACGGACCGTCTCCGCGTCGATCGCGGCCTCCCGGTCCGCCGCCTCGACGATCCGGCCCTCCGCCTTGGACACGATCTTCGAGGTGACGAGCAGGACGTCCCCGTCCGCCAGGCCGGGCTCGGCGGCGGCTATCAGCTTGGCCAGGTCGTCCCCGGCCACGACCTCGGGCAGCCCGCCCAGGGCCCACACCCGGTACCCGCCGGGCCCCTGCTCCGCGCCGTTCACGCCCCCCGCACCTCCTCCGCCAGCGCCAGCGCCTCCCGGGCCATCCGCGTGGTCGCGTCGGCGTCCGTCATCATCAGCGGCACGGCCCGGCAGCGGATCCCGGCGGCCTCGACCTGCTCCACGGCGCCCGCGTCCACCGTGTCCACGAGCCAGCCGTCCAGCAGGCCCGAGCCGTAGTGCTCGGCCACCGCCGTCGCGGTCGACTCGACGCCCACGGCGGCCAGCACCTTGTCGGCCATGCCCCGCACGGGCGCGTCACCGACGATGGGGGACAGGCCGATCACCGGCACCCCGGCGTCGGCGATCGCCTCCCGGATGCCCGGCACGGCGAGGATCGTGCCGATGGAGACGACCGGGTTGGACGGCGGGAAGAGGATCACGTCCGCCTCGGCGATGGCGTCCAGGACGCCCGGGGCGGGCTTCGCCTGGTCGGCGCCGACCGGCACGACCGCCTGCGCGGGCACCGAGGCGCGCAGCCGCACCCAGTACTCCTGGAAGTGGATCGCCTTGCGCTCGCCGTCGAGCTCGACCGCCACATGGGTCTCGACCCGGTCGTCGGTCATGGGGATCAGCCGCACGCCCGGCTGCCACCGGTCGCACAGCGCCTGGGTCACCGCGCTCAGCGGGTACCCGGCGCCGATCATCTGCGTCCGCACGATGTGCGTGGCGAAGTCCCGGTCGCCGAGGCCGAACCACTCGGGCCCGACGCCGTAGGCCGCGAGCTCCTCCTTGAGGTGGAAGGTCTCGTCGGCACGACCCCAGCCCTGCTCCTCGTTGATGCCGCCGCCGAGTGTGTACATCACCGTGTCGAGGTCCGGGCAGACCTTCAGCCCGAAGAGGTGGATGTCGTCCCCGGTGTTGCCGATGACCGTGATGTCCGCGTCCGGCACGGCCCGCTTCAGACCACGCAGGAATCGGGCACCACCGATGCCGCCTGCCAGAACCACAATGCGCATGGGAGCCAGTCTTGCAGGCGCCTGTGACAACCGGTCGGCGGCTTGGGGGATCCGGTCAGGCGGTCAGCGCGCCCGGCTCGGGCAGGGCCTCGCAGTGCGGCGCGGTGTGCATCGGCATCTCCGTCAGCCCCGGGTAGTACACGTGCAGGCTGACCGCCGGCTCCAGTGCGTCGTTCACCACCTCGTGCACGTACCCCGGCGCGAACACGCGCTGCGCGCCCGGCCGCAAGGCGCGCGTGCCCCGTTCCGTGCGCTCGGTCAGCGTGCCGTCCAGCACGGTCAGCACGCCGGAGGAGCGGCCGTGGTCGTGCCTCCCGCTGCCCTGCCCGGGCACCCAGGACAGCAGCCACACCTCGTAACCGGGGCCGGTGCGCAGCCGGTGGTACCAGCGGCTGGTCGCGTCGTACCGGACGAGGTGCTCCCACTGGGAGCGGTCGGCGGCGATGGAGCGGGCGAGCCCGGCGAACTCGGCGACGGTGGCCGGGTGCTCGCGCGGTGTCTGGAGCAGGTGCGGGACTTCGAGGATGTCGCCGGCGATCTGGAGGTCGCTGTCGCTGTTCATGGGTGTGGTGGTTCCTCAGTGAAAAGAAGGTCAGAGGGAACGGCGGCCGAGAGACGGGTGGCTCGGCCTTCAGCTGGAGCGGGTGGGGCTCAACAGCTGGAACAGCAACAGCTACAGCGAGCGCGGGCAGCACCGTGGGACCCGGCGGTGCGGGTCGAGGTGGGTGCCAAGTTCGCGAGCATGCCCACAAGGACACCGGTTCACACCTCGACTGTCAACTCGGGACCCGGTATGTGGGATGAGGTTCACCTCATCCGGTCGATCGCTCAGATGAAAGGTTTGTTCATGGCCCGCCCGGGACACATGGCGTCCATCCGGGCGGACAAACCTCGTTGCGCACTCGTGATCCGACTGTGATCCGGTTCGCTTCGAGGGGCGTGTCGGAACGGGATCGAACTCCTGGGCGTCCTTCTCCGTAGAGGTCTGCGAGGGGTCCGGCGGAAGGCGTGAGCCCCGGTGGGCTCCGTCTGTGTGTCAGGTTTTATGGTGATTTGAACACTTTCCGCATGGGCTTGGTTCCGCAGAGTGAATAAGGGGCTCAATAGCAGATCTCGGCTTGACTCGCCCGGAGCAGCACACTTGTAATTTCACTCGTGTCGTTCAGCCGGAATCGGTAACGGCTAGATCACGGGGACGCGAAAGACAGACGAGGGGCGCACATGACCGAGACGGTGCAGCAACTGCTGGTCGACGACGCGGACGAGGAACTCGGCTGGCAGGAGCGCGCACTGTGCGCCCAGACCGACCCCGAGTCCTTCTTCCCCGAGAAGGGCGGCTCGACCCGGGAGGCCAAGAAGGTCTGCCTCGCCTGTGAGGTCCGCTCCGAGTGCCTCGAATACGCCCTCGCCAACGACGAGCGCTTCGGCATCTGGGGCGGCCTGTCCGAGCGGGAGCGCCGCCGTCTGAAGAAGGCGGCCGTCTGACCCGCCCGTCTTTCGTGAAGGGCCCGTCGTCCGTGGGTTGTCCACAGGCGGCGGGCCCCCTTGTTGCGCAGCCGATAGTGTGGTCGCTCGTCCGAGACGCCCCGCTGCCCCCACCCGGTCGCGGGCGTCCCCGCAGTCCACCGAACCGGGGCCCGTACCTCGATGTCCGTGCACAGCCACCCGGCAGCCCATCACGACAGCGCTGCCACACCTGAGTTCCCGCGTCATGTGGTGACCGCGGTCCTCGTCTCCCACGACGGCGCCCGCTGGCTGCCCGACGCGCTCGCCGGGCTGCTCGGCCAGGAGCGGCCGGTCCAGTACGCGATGGGCGCCGACACGGGCAGCGCGGACGACTCCGCCCGGCTCGTCACCGACGCCCTCGGCGCCGACCGCGTGCTCCACCTGGCCCGCCGCACCGGCTTCGGCCAGGCCGTCGAGGAGTGCGATCGCACCGCCCCGGTCCTCACCCCCGAGGAACTGCCCTACCTGAAGCGGCCCAGCGGCTGGGACCCGGTCACGCGCTCGTGGCGCGACGACGCCTACGACCTGCCCGAGCTCCCGCACGGCGAACCGGTCCAGTGGCTCTGGCTGCTGCACGACGACTGCGCCCCGGAGCCGGACGCCCTGGCCCAGCTGCTGCGGGTCGTGGACAACGAGTACGAACTGGGCCGCGAGGACGTGGCCGTCGTCGGCCCCAAGCTGCGCGGCTGGTACGACCGCCGGCAGCTCCTGGAGGTCGGCGTCAGCATCGCCAACTCCGGCCGCCGCTGGACCGGCCTGGACCGTCGCGAGCAGGACCAGGGCCAGCACGACCACGTCCGGTCCGTGCTGTCGGTGTCCACCGCCGGCATGCTGGTCCGCCGCGACGTCTTCGAACAGCTCGGCGGCTTCGACCGGCACCTGCCCCTCATGCGCGACGACGTCGACCTGTGCTGGCGCGCGCACGCGGCCGGCTACCGCGTCCTCGTCGCCCCCGAGGCGGTCGTTCGCCACGCCGAGGCGGCCTCCCGCGAACGCCGCACGGTCGACTGCGTGGGCCGCACGGCCGCCTCCCCGCACAAGGTCGACAAGGCCGGCGCCGTCTACACCCTGCTCGTCAACACCCGTACCGCCGTGCTCCCCTGGGTGCTGCTGCGGATCGTGCTCGGCACGCTGCTGCGGACCCTCGCCTACCTCGTCGGAAAGGTCCCCGGCCAGGCGGTCGACGAGATCCGCGGCCTCATGGGCACGCTGCTCAGGCCCGAGCGGATCCTCGCCGGGCGCCGGCGCAGAGGCGCGCCCCAGATCGACAAGGGCGAGCTGCGGCAGCTGTTCCCGCCGCCCGGCGCGACCGTCCGCGCCACCGTCGAGCAGGTCGCGAGCAACCTGGTCGGCCGCTCCGACCCGGAGGTCGCCGCCGGAGCCGGACGGCACGGCGGCGCCGTCGAGTCCGGCCCGGGCGGCGACGACGCCGACTTCCTGGAGATCGAGCAGTTCGCCCGGCTCAAGCGCATCGCGCGCAAGCCCGGCCCGGTGCTCTTCCTGGTGCTGCTGCTCGTCTCCCTGGTCGCCTGCCGCCAGCTCCTCGGCGGCGGCGCGCTCGCGGGCGGCGCCCTGCTGCCCGCCCCGGCCGACTCCGCCGACCTGTGGGCGCGCTACCTGGACGCCTGGCACCCGGTCGGCGCCGGCGGCACCTCCGCCGCCCCGCCGTACGTGGCGCTCGTGGCGATGCTGGCCTCCCTGCTGTTCGGCTCGACCGGCCTCGCCGTCACGCTCCTGCTCGTCTGCTCGGTGCCGCTGGCCGGTGTCACCGCCTACTTCGCCTCCCGCCCGCTGGTCGAGTCCCGGCTGCTGCGCGCGTGGGCGGCCGTCGTCTACGCCTTCCTGCCCGCCGCCACCGGCGCCCTCGCCGGCGGCCGCCTCGGCACCGCCGTCCTGGCCGTGCTGCTGCCGCTCATCGCGCGCGCGGGCATCGCGGCCGGCGGCCTGGCGAACCCCTCGGGTGCCCGCGGCAGTTGGCGCGCCACCTGGGCGTACGCGCTGCTGCTGACCATCACCACCGCGTTCACCCCCATCGTGTGGCCCATCGCGCTGCTCCTCGGCGCCGGGCTGCTGGTCCTGCGCCGGTCCGACATCACGGCGTACGGGCTGCGGTTCCTCGCCCAGCTCGGCACACCCCTGCTGATCCTCGCCCCCTGGTCGCTGACGCTGCTCCCGTTCGGCTTCTTCAAGGAGGCGGGCCTGGAGTACGGCGCCTCGGCCGCCTCCGCCGTCGACCTGCTCGGCGCCAGCCCGGGCGGCCCCGGAACCGTCAGCGGCCTGATGCTCATCGGCATCGTGCTGGCCGCGCTCGCCGCCCTGCTGCGCTCGGAACGCCAGGGGGGCATCTGGACGGCCTGGGCGGTCGCCCTGGTGGGCTTCGTCTTCGCGGTCCTGTCCAACAGCTCCACCTGGGCGGGCCCCGCGACCCTCGTCTACGGCATCGCCCTCCTGGCCGCCGCCGCGCTCGGCGCCGACGGGGCACGCGCGCGCGTGGCCGAGCAGAGCTTCGGCTGGCGCCAGCCGGTCGCCCTGCTGATCGCCTTCGCCTCGGCCGCAGGCCCGCTGCTCGTGGCCGCGGGCTGGATGATCCGCGGCGCCGACGGGCCCCTGGAGCGGCGCGACCCGACCCAGGTGCCCGCGTTCGTCGCCGAGGAGAGCGGCAGCACCGACCAGGCCCGCACCCTGGTCCTCGACAGCGACTCCCCGGCCCACGTCGGCTATGTGCTGGTCCGCGGCTCCGGCGCCCGCCTCGGTGACGGCGAGATCGCCGCGGAGGACGGCGAGAACAGCAGGCTCGACAAGGTCGTCGCCAACCTCGTCGCCGGCTCCGGCGCCGACCAGGCCGACCAGCTCGGCGGCTTCGCCGTGCGCTACGTCCTCGTCCACAAGGGCGCGCCCCGCGACGTCACCCGTGTCCTGGACGCCACGCCCGGCCTGACCCGGCTCAGCCAGCAGGACGGCAGCGCGCTGTGGCAGATCGACCGGGAGGTCGCGCGCGCCGCCATCGTCCCCGCCTCCGGATCCGGCACCCCGCAGACCGTCGCCGCGGGGCCCGTCGACATCCACACCACGATCCCCGCCGGCGCCGACGGGCGCGTGTTGCGCCTCGCCGACTCCGCCGCCGACGGCTGGACCGCCACCCTCGACGGCAAGCCGCTGACCCGCACCATGGTCGACGGCTGGGCCCAGGGCTTCGAACTCCCCGCCTCCGGCGGCAGGCTGGACGTCACCTACGAGGACCCGATCGGCCACACGGCATGGCTGTGGGCGCAGGGCCTGCTCGCCGTCGTCCTCGTGGTGCTCGCCCTGCCCGGTCGCCGCCGCGACATCGACGACGACCTGCCCGACGAGCCGGCCGTCCCGGCCCAGGCGGTCGCCGGCGAGGGCCGCCGCGCCCGCCGCCTGCGCGCGCAGGCGGAGGCCGAGGCCGAAGGAGCGGACCGGCCCGAGGAGTTCCCGCCCCCGCAGCCGGAGCAGCCCCCCGCGGCCGTGCCCCAGCAGCAGAACTACGGGCAGTACGACAACGCCGGCTACCAGGGCGCCGAGTACGCGAACTTCGGCGACCAGTACCAGGGCGCCGCGTACCCGGCCGACGCCTACGGGCAGCAGTACCAGGCGGACCCGTACCAGGGCGGCCAGTACGACCCGTACGCGTACGGCGGCCAGGCCCCGGCCCCGTCGTACGACCAGCAGGGCTACGACCAGGCCTACCACCAGGGCTACGGCACGCCGTACGACCCGGCGCAGCAGCACCACCCCCACGGCACGGGCAGTGAGCGTCCCGACGGGAGCCAGCAGTGAATCGCACCACCCTGTCCCTGATCGCCGGCGCGACCGCGCTCGCCGCCGTCACCGGCTTCGCCGCGCTGTCCGCCCCGGACGCCCCGGGCACGGCTGCCGCCACCGCCAAGGCGGCCGCCCAACTCCCCGTGGAGCGCACGAGCCTGCTGTGCCCCGCGCCCAGCCTGTCCGACATCGCGGAGACGTCCTACACGTCCTTCACGCCCGTCACCAAGGGCACCGGGAGCGGCGGCAAGGCCGAACTCCAGGCGGCCGCCGAGGAGTCGGCAGACGGCTCGCAGGCGGGCAAGGACGACGGGAAGCCAGGCAAGGGCAAGACGCAGAAGCCCGTGCTGACCCCCAGGGAGCCCGGCAAGCCGGTCACCGGCGACAGCTCCGGCGCCGAGGCACCCGCCCTCGTCGGCACCGCGGACGGCAGGTTCGCGCCCGGCTGGACCGTCCAGGAGACGACGGAGGTCGCCGCCGGGACGGGCCGCGGCCTCCAGGGCGTCAACTGCACGGCTCCGGACACGAACTTCTGGTTCCCGGGCGCCAGCACGGCCGCCGACCGCACCGACTACGTCCACCTGACGAACCCCGACGACTCGGCCGCCGTGGTCGACGTCGAGCTCTACGGCAAGGACGGCGCCCTGCAGTCCACGGTGGGCGAGGGCATCACGGTCCAGCCGCACTCCAGCGAGCCGATCCTGCTGTCCACCCTCACCGACGAGCGGCAGACCGACCTCACCGTGCACGTCAACGTGCGCAGCGGGCGCGTCGGCGCGGCCGTGCAGGCCCTGGACGACAAGATCGGCGGAGACTGGCTGGCCGCCTCCACGGACCCGTCCGGCAGCCTGGTCCTGCCCGGCATCCCCAAGGACGCCACCTCCGTGCGCCTGGTCGCCTTCACCCCGGACGACGCCGACGCGGACCTGAAGGTGCGCCTCGCCTCCCCCTCCGGGCTGATCACCCCTGCCGGGCACGAGACGGTGCACGTCAAGGGCGGCATGACGACCGCCGTCGACCTCGGCGACGTCACGCGCGGCGAGGCCGGCTCCCTGGTGCTGACGCCGACGGACCAGTCGGTGCCGGTCGTGGCGGCCCTGAAGGTCGTACGGGGCAAGGGCGACCAGCAGGAGACGGCGTTCATCCCCGCCACCCGCCCCGTCGGCACGCGCGCGACGTCCGCGGACAACAGCGCCAAGGGCAGCACGCTCTCCCTGACCGCCCCCGACCGCGCGGCCACGGTCAAGGTCACCGCCTCGGCGGGCAGCGAGGGCGGCACGCCGGTGTCGAAGACGTACACGATCAAGGCCGGCACGACCCAGGACATCGAGCCCCCTGTCCCGGGCGGCCTGAAGGGCACGTACGCGCTCACGGTCGAGCCGGTCTCCGGCGGCCCGGTCTACGGGGCCCGCACCCTGGCGGCGTCGGAGGACGGCGTCCCCGCCTTCACCGTGCAGACGCTCCCGGACGACCGGGGGACGGTGGCCGTACCGGAGGCGGACGAGGACCTGTCGGTGCTGCAGAAGTAGGCGGGCGGGCTCAGCCCTGGTCCTCGCCGTACCGCGGGTCCACCGTCTCCGGTGTCAGCCCGAGCAGCTCGGCGACCTGCTCGACGACGACCTCGTGCACCAGCGCGGCTCGCTCGTCGCGCCCCTTGGTACGGATCTCGACCGGCCGCCGGTAGACCACCACGCGCGCGGGGCGGCCCTCGCGCGCGCTGATCGTGCCGCCGAGCGGAACCGCCTCGTCGTGCCAGGCCTGGCCGGGTCCGTCGAGCCGCGGCACTTCCAGGACCAGGAAATCGATGTCGGCGAGCTGCGGCCACCGCCGCTCCAGGCGCTCCACGGAGTCCTGCACCAGATCCGCGAACGCGTCCGCGCGGCTCGCGGCGAGCGGCACCTGCGGGGGTGCGATCGGGCCGCGCATGCCCCGGCCGTGGCGATCACGGCGGCGGGGCCCGGGGGCGGCGGCACGAGGCGTTACGGGCTTGTCCATCACTGCTGAAGGGTAGTCCCCGCCGCGCCCGTACGCCCGGCACCGCACGGGCCCACGGGCGGCTTCCGGCCGACCCTCTCGGCATGTCGTTACATGCCCATTCAAGCCAAGGTTGGGCTCGATTCCGTATCCCTCCGAGACCGGTGACCTCACGGCAAATGAGGGTTTTGTGACGACTGTTGACCGCTTGCGCGACCGTTCGAGACCCCGGACGACGGTGTCCGAGCAGGTCAGCCGGGTGCGTCGGAGGGGGCGTGTGGGGCGTTTCACAGCACGACACGGTGGAGTGACCTGGTGGAGAGTCGTCGCGGCCCGCTCAAGAGTGCGGTACCGTCCAACGTCGTGAGCCCTGTACGTCGCTGTTCGCGCACCGCCTGCGGCCGTCCCGCCGTCGCGACGCTGACGTACGTCTACGCCGACTCGACCGCGGTCCTCGGCCCGCTCGCCACCTACGCCGAACCCCACTGCTACGACCTGTGCGCCGAGCACTCCGAGCGCCTCACCGCCCCCCGCGGCTGGGAGGTCGTCCGGCTCCTCGACGGCTCGGCTCCGGCGCGCCCCAGCGGCGACGACCTGGAAGCGCTTGCGAACGCCGTGCGCGAGGCGGCCCGCCCTCAGGAGCGGGCGGCCGGGGCCGGCGGCGGCGGTCGCGCGGCCGACCCGATGGAGGTCGCTCGGCGCGGGCACCTGCGGGTCCTGCGGTCGCCCGACAACTGATCCCGCCCCCTCGGTTTCTCCACACGCGCACCCATTGACGGGGCGTTGGCGTGGACATGACCATTCCGTTTCAGGAACGCGAGAAATCGCTTTCGCATGGCGGAAACCGGGGAGGCGCCCGTGTACGTCCAGGAACTGGAACCCGTCGCCGGCTCACTCGGCCTGTCCGCCCTGGTGGCCGCCTTACCCCTGGTGATCGTCCTGGTCCTGCTCGGGGGCGTCCGCATGAAGGCGCACCTGGCGGGCCTGACCGGCCTCCTCGCGGCCGTCCTGGTCGCCTGGCTCGCCTACGGCATGCCACTCGGCCAGACTCTCTCCAGCGGCGCCCAGGGCGCCGTCTTCGGCCTCTTCCCCATCCTGTGGATCGTCGTCAACGCCCTGTGGGTGTACCGGATGACCGTCCGCACCCGGCACTTCGACATCCTGCGCCGGTCCTTCGGGCGGCTCTCCGACGACCCGCGCATTCAGGCACTCGTCATCGCCTTCTGCTTCGGGGCGCTGCTGGAGGCGCTCGCCGGCTTCGGCGCGCCCGTCGCGATCAGCGCGGTCATGCTCGTCGCCCTCGGCTTCGAACCGGTGCGCGCCGCCGTCGTCGCCCTCGTCGCCAACACCGCGCCCGTGGCCTTCGGCGCGATGGGCACACCGGTCGTCACCCTCGCCCAGGTGACGGGCCTCCCGCTGGATTCCGTGGCGTCCGTGGTGGGCCGTCAGACGCCCCTGCTGGCCCTCGTGGTGCCCTTGGTGCTCGTCTGGCTGGTCGACGGTCGGCGCGGGCTGCGCGAGACCTGGGTGCCCGCCCTGGCGTGCGGAGTCGCCTTCGCCGTCGCCCAGTTCGCCGCCGCCAACTACGTCTCCGCCCAACTCGCCGACATCGGCGCCGCCCTCGCGGGCGCGGGCGCCCTGGTCGCCGTCCCCCACGCGCGCGTGCCCGCCACCGAATCCGTACGCGCCTCCGTGCTGACCGGCGCGCGCAGCGAGGAACTGGACCAGGAGGACCCGCCCCGCGAGGTGCTGCGCGCCTACGCCCCCTACGCGCTGATCGTCGTGATCTTCTCCGTCGCCCAGATCCCCGCCGTCAAGGACGGGCTGGCCAAGGCGACCCAGACCTACGACTGGCCCTTCCTGGAGGTGGCCGGACCCGACGGCGAACCCGTCAGCGGCAACGTCTTCTCCTGGCCCGTCGTGTCGACCGGCGGCACACTCGTCCTGCTCGCCGGGATCTGCACGGCCGTCGTCATCGGGGTGCACGCGCGCGTGGCGGTGAGGGAATGGCTCGCGACGGTCCACGAGCTGCGCTTCGCGATCCTGACGGTGACGTCCGTCCTGGCCCTCGCCTACGTCACCTGTCCGGGCAGGCGGCCACGATCGGCCACTTCGTGGCGGCGGCCGGGGCCGGGCTCGCCTTCCTCTCGCCGGTCCTCGGCTGGTTCGGCGTCGCCGTGACCGGCTCGGACACCTCGGCCAACGCCCTCTTCGGCGCCCTCCAGGTGACCGCCGCCCGCGAGTCCGGACTCTCGCCCGACCTCCTGGCCGCCGCCAACAGCTCCGGCGGCGTCCTCGGCAAGATGATCTCCCCGCAGAACCTCACCA
This sequence comes from Streptomyces sp. SudanB52_2052, assembly GCF_964272415.1. Classification (NCBI taxonomy): domain Bacteria; kingdom Bacillati; phylum Actinomycetota; class Actinomycetes; order Kitasatosporales; family Streptomycetaceae; genus Streptomyces; species Streptomyces sp. SudanB52_2052. The sequence goes on from NZ_OZ186796.1 coordinate 5,503,796, forward strand.
TCGCCTGCGCGGCCGTCGGACTGGCGGGCCGGGAAGGCGACCTGCTGCGCAAGGTACTGCCGTGGAGCCTGGGCCTGCTGCTGGTGATGTGCCTGATCGTCGTCGGCCAGAGCACCGCTGCCCTGGGCTGGATGCTGCCCTGACCTGAGGTGACGTCTCGGAGTCCTCTTGGTGTCCGCCCGGCGCGCTGTCAGCGGGCGGAGGTAGTTTGTGCTGACCGACAGTACTTTTTCAGGAAGGTTGGCCGTGGCTGCTGATCTGTCGCAGGTCGTGAAGGCGTACGACGTACGCGGGGTCGTCCCCGACCAGTGGGACGAGTCCCTGGCCGAGCTCTTCGGAGCGGCCTTCGTGCAGGTCACCGGCGCGAGCGCGATCGCCACCGGGCACGACATGCGGCCCTCCTCCCCGGGTCTGTCACGGGCCTTCGCGCGCGGGGCCGCCGGACAGGGCGCCGACGTGACGGAGATCGGCCTCTGCTCGACGGACCAGCTGTACTACGCCTCGGGCGCGCTGAACCTGCCGGGCGCGATGTTCACCGCCTCCCACAACCCGGCGCAGTACAACGGCATCAAGATGTGCCGCATGGGCGCCGCCCCGGTCGGCCAGGACACCGGCCTCGCGGAGATCCGCGAACTGGTCGAGCGCTGGAGCGAGTCGGGCGCACCGGAACCCGCCGCGAAGACGGGCACGATCAGCGCCCGCGACACGTTGTCGGACTACGCGGCCCACCTCCGCTCGCTGGTCGACCTGACCTCCATCCGCCCCCTGAAGGTCGTCGTCGACGCAGGGAACGGCATGGGCGGCCACACGGTGCCCGAGGTCTTCGCCAGCCTTCCCCTGACCCTGGTGCCGATGTACTTCGAGCTCGACGGCACGTTCCCGAACCACGAGGCCAACCCCCTCGACCCGGCCAACCTCGTCGACCTGCAGAAGCGGGTCCGCGAGGAGGGCGCCGACCTGGGCCTCGCCTTCGACGGCGACGCCGACCGCTGCTTCGTCGTCGACGAGCGCGGCGAGCCGGTCTCCCCGTCGGCCATCACCGCCCTGGTCGCCTCCCGCGAACTGGCCCGGCACGGAGGCAAGGGCACGATCATCCACAACCTGATCACGTCCTGGTCCGTCCCCGAGGTCGTGAAGGAGCACGGCGGCACCCCGGTGCGCACCCGCGTCGGCCACTCCTTCATCAAGGCCGAGATGGCCCGCACCGGCGCGATCTTCGGCGGCGAGCACTCCGCCCACTACTACTTCCGCGACTTCTGGAACGCCGACACGGGCATGCTGGCCGCCCTGCACGTCCTCGCGGCCCTGGGCGGCCAGGAGACCCCCCTGTCCTCCCTCGTCTCCGCGTACGACCGCTACACCGGCTCCGGCGAGATCAACTCCACGGTCGCCGACCAGCGGGCCAGCCTCGCCGCGATCCGCTCCGCCTACGAGTCCCGCGAGGACACCACCCTTGACGACCTCGACGGCCTCACGGTCACTTCCACCGACTGGTGGTTCAACGTCCGCCCGTCCAACACGGAACCGCTGCTGCGCCTGAACGCGGAGGCGAGGGACCCGGAGACCATGGCCCGCGTGCGGGACGAGGTGCTGGGGATCATCAGGGGCTGAGGCCCCGCCCCCACCGGCGGTAACCTGACCAGGCACAACCCCAAGCGCCCGCACCTCGAAGGAACCCCTATGCCCCTCGAATCCGGACTCCTCGAGATTCTCGCCTGCCCCGCCTGCCACGCCCCCCTCAAGGAGCAGGACAGCGAGCTGATCTGCACCGACACGAGCTGCGGCCTGGCCTACCCCGTCCGCGACGGCATCCCCGTCCTCCTCGTCGACGAGGCCCGCCGCCCCGCCTGACCGCCGGCCGCCCGCACGCCCCCGGCGTACATGGCCGCGGACTCGGTGGGCACCGGCGTAGGACGACATCCCCATAACGGACCCGGCGATCGGGAGGCTGCCGCCCCATGCTCGACGAATCGCTGCTCGACAATCCGGACGGCCTCGCCGAGGCCGACCACCGCGGCCTGCTCCGCGGCGCCGCGGAAGCCGGCGCCCGCGTCCGCACCGCCGCCCGCCACTCCGCCGAGGTGGGCGTCAACGACCTCAAGCCCGACGGCCGCCCCCGCGCCGTCCTCATCGCTGGCCCGGGCGCCGCCGCCACCCACACCGCCGACCTCCTCGGCACCCTCGCCGGCGCCGGCAGCCCGGTCACCCGCCTGGCGCCCACCGGCGTCGCCCCCGCCGCGGGCGCCCTGCGCTGGGAACTGCCCGGCTGGGTCGGCTCCGTCGACCTCCTCCTGATCGCCACCCCGGACGGCACCGAACCGGGCCTGTCCCTCCTCGCCGAGCAGGCCTACCGCCGGGGCTGCACGGTCGTCGCCGTGGCGCCAGGCCGCTCCCCGCTCGCCGACGCCGTGGGCGGCACGCACGGCCTGTTCGTCCCCATGGCGACTGCCCCCTACGACCAGGACGAGCCCCTCGCCGCCTCCGCACCCGGCGTCCTGTGGGCCCTGCTCACCCCGCTCCTCGCGCTCCTGGACCGCACCGCAGTCCTCGCCGCCCCGCCGGACGCCCTCGGCAAGGTCGCCGACCGCCTCGACCGCATCGCCGAACGCTGCGGCCCCGCCATCGCCACCTACAGCAATCCCGCCAAGACCCTGGCCGCCGAACTCGCCGACGCGCTCCCGATCGTCTGGACCGAGGGCACCTCGGCCGGCCCCGCGGGCCGCCGCTTCGCCGCCGCCCTCGCCGAACTGTCCGGCACCCCCGCGGTCGTCGCCGAACTCCCCGAGGCCCTCGCCGCCCACAGCGCCCTGCTCGCCGGCCCGCTGGCCGCCAGCGCCGACCCCGACGACTTCTTCCGCGACCGCGTCGAGGAACCTCCCGCCCTGCACGCACGCGTGGTGCTCCTGCGGGACCGGCCCATCGGCGGCCTCACCGCCGCCCCCGGCGCCCGCGACCTCGCCCTCAGCCACGACACGCCGATCAGCGAACTGGAACCGGAGCCGGGCGACGAACTGGAGACCCTCGCGGAACTGATCGCCATCACAGATTTCGCCGCGGTTTACCTGGCGCTCGCTTCGAGGGCCTGATCTTGCCCGGGACACCCTGACGCGCCCGCCGCCCGAACACGCAGAGAGAACCCCATGGACCGCCTCGACAACACCATCCGCCCCTACGCCTGGGGTTCCCCGACCGCCATCCCGCAGCTTCTCGGCGTCGAACCGACCGGCGAACCGCAGGCGGAGATGTGGATGGGCGCCCACCCCGGCGCCCCCTCGCGCACCGAGCGGGGCACGCTCGTCGAGGTCATCGACGCCGACCCCGAGAAGGAACTCGGACCGGCCGCCGTCGCCAGGTTCGGCCCCCGCCTGCCCTTCCTCCTGAAGATCCTCGCCGCCGGCGCCCCGCTCTCCCTCCAGGTCCACCCCGACCTGGAGCAGGCCAAGGAGGGCTACGCGGACGAGGAGCGCCGCGGCATCCCCGTCGACGCCCCGCACCGCAACTACAAGGACGCCAACCACAAGCCCGAACTCATCTGCGCCCTCACCGAGTTCGACGGCCTGTGCGGCTTCCGCCCCCCGCTCGAGGCCGCCGGCCTCCTCGACGACCTCGGCGTCGACTCCCTCAAGCCCTACGTCGACCTGCTGCACGCCCACCCCGAGGACGCCGCCCTGCGCGAGGTCCTCACGGCGATCCTCACCGCCGACCCCGAGGAGATGTCCCGCACGGTCGCCGAGGCCGCGGCCGCCTGCGACCGCCTCGGCGGCGCCTACGCCCCCTACGCCGACATCGCCCACCACTACCCGGGCGACCCCGGCGTCCTCGCCGCGATGCTGCTCAACCGCGTCCGGCTCCAGCCCGGCGAGGCCCTCTACCTCGGCGCCGGCGTCCCGCACGCCTACCTCAACGGCCTCGGCGTCGAGATCATGGCCAACTCCGACAACGTCCTGCGCTGCGGCCTGACCCCCAAGCACGTCGACGTCCCCGAGCTCCTGCGCATCGTCCGCTTCCAGCCCAGCGACCCCGGCGTCCTGCGCCCCGAGGCCTCCCCGGACGGCGAGGAGGTCTACGAGACCCCGATCGACGAGTTCCGCCTCTCCCGCTACGTGCTCCCCGAGGCGGGCACCGCCCACGACCTCACCCGCCCGACCCCGCAGATCCTGCTCTGCACGTCCGGCACCGTCCGTGCCGGCGAGCACGACCTGACCCCCGGCCGGTCCGTCTTCGTCCCCGCCGGCGAAAAGGCCGAAGTGTCCGGAACCGGCACGCTCTTCCGGGCCACCGTCGTCGCCTGACTCTTCCGCCCGACCGTTTCAACGACCCCCGTGCTGGTGACCTGAAGCACCACGACCGCAGCGGGCTGCAACAATGGCCCACCGTCAAGCACGGGCAAAGCCACGGGCGCCGCACCCACGCGGCGCCCTGGGCCCTGGAACGGCGTACGAAGGGACAACGCGAACATATGAGCGCGTCAGGCGGCACCAAGGCGATCGTGGCGGCACTGGCCGCCAACCTCGCGATCGCGGTAGCGAAGTTCGTGGCGTTCATCTTCAGCAACTCGTCGTCGATGCTCGCCGAGTCCGTGCACTCGCTCGCCGACTCCGGCAACCAGGCACTGCTGCTCGTCGGCGGGAAGAAGGCCAAGCGCGAGGCCACCCCGCAGCACCCCTTCGGCTACGGCCGCGAGCGCTACATCTACGCCTTCCTCGTCTCCATCGTCCTCTTCTCGGTCGGCGGCATGTTCGCCCTCTACGAGGGCTACGAGAAGATCAAGCACCCGCACGAGCTGACCCACTGGTACTGGCCGGTCGGCGTCCTGGTCTTCGCGATCATCGCCGAGGCGTTCTCCTTCCGCACCGCCATCAAGGAGTCCAACGTCCTGCGCGGCAAGCGCTCCTGGAAGGAGTTCGTCCGCCACGCCAAGGCCCCCGAACTCCCGGTCGTCCTCCTGGAGGACCTCGGCGCCCTCGTCGGCCTGATCCTCGCCCTCGGCGGCGTCGGCCTGGCCCTGCTCACCGGCGACGCCGTCTGGGACGGCATCGGCACCCTCTGCATCGGCGTCCTGCTCATCCTGATCGCCCTGGTCCTCGCCGCCGAGACCAAGTCACTGCTGCTCGGCGAGTCCGCCGGCGTCGAGGAGACCCAGAAGATCGAGGCCGCCGTCGTCGACGGCGACACCGTCACCCGCATCATCCACATGCGCACCCTCCACCTCGGCCCCGAGGAACTCCTCGTCGCCGCCAAGATCGCCGTCCGCCACGAGGAGACGGCCACCGAGATCGCCACCGCCATCGACGCCGCCGAGGCCCGCATCCGCGAGGCCGTCCCGATCGCCCGCGTGATCTACCTCGAGCCGGACATCTACAGCGAGACCGAGGCCGCCAAGGGCCCCGACCCCGAGGCCTCCCCCGGAGGCCCGGCCCCCGCGGCCCACTGACCTCCCCTGCCGCACCCACGGGGCCCGTCGAACCACTCGGCGGGCCCCGCCGCCTTACCCGAACCCGTCACATGATCGGCTCGATGTGTTCGCGGGCGGACTGGGGTTCGCACCCGCCCCCGGTGTAGCTTGGGACGGAGCCAGACGTCGCTGCTGATGGCGGTCGGGCGGTCCCACCGCGGACCGGCCGAGGGAGAGAGGGCCTCCGACGGACTGCGCTGCGCGTACGCGGGCATGCCTGTGTCCTCCTTCGGCACCCCTGTGTCCGCCGCCGCGCAGACCAGCCGTACCCACCCTCGACCCAACCCGAGGAGCAGCTCGCAATGACGACTGTCGAGAACCGACAGGACTTCAAGGTCGCCGACCTCTCCCTGGCCGAGTTCGGCCGCAAGGAGATCACCCTCGCCGAGCACGAGATGCCCGGCCTGATGGCGATCCGCAAGGAGTACGCCGAGGCACAGCCCCTCGCCGGCGCCCGCGTCACCGGCTCCCTGCACATGACCGTGCAGACCGCCGTCCTCATCGAGACCCTGGTCGCCCTCGGCGCCCAGGTCCGCTGGGCCTCCTGCAACATCTTCTCCACCCAGGACCACGCCGCCGCGGCCATCGCCGTCGGCCCCAACGGCACGGTGGACAACCCGCAGGGCGTCCCCGTCTTCGCCTGGAAGGGCGAGACCCTGGAGGAGTACTGGTGGTGCACGGAGCAGGCGCTGACCTGGCCGGACAGCCCCACCGGCGGCCCCAACATGATCCTGGACGACGGCGGTGACGCCACCCTCCTCGTCCACAAGGGCGTCGAGTACGAGAAGGATGGCAAGGTCCCCTCGCCCGACACCGCCGAGTCCGACGAGCACCGCGTCATCCTCGAACTGCTGACCCGCACCCTGGGCGAGAACCCCCAGAAGTGGACCCAGCTGTCCTCGGAGATCCGCGGCGTCACCGAGGAGACCACGACCGGCGTCCACCGCCTGTACGAGATGCAGCGCGACGGCACCCTCCTGTTCCCGGCGATCAACGTCAACGACGCCGTCACCAAGTCGAAGTTCGACAACAAGTACGGCTGCCGCCACTCCCTCGTCGACGGCATCAACCGCGCCACCGACGTCCTGATCGGTGGCAAGACCGCGGTCGTCTGCGGCTACGGCGACGTGGGCAAGGGCTGCGCGGAGTCCCTGCGCGGACAGGGCGCCCGCGTGATCGTCACCGAGATCGACCCGATCTGCGCCCTCCAGGCCGCGATGGACGGCTACCAGGTCACGACCCTCGACGAGGTCATCGACAAGGCCGACATCTTCATCACCACGACCGGCAACAAGGACATCATCATGGCCTCGGACATGGCCAAGATGAAGCACCAGGCCATCGTCGGCAACATCGGCCACTTCGACAACGAGATCGACATGGCCGGCCTCGCCAAGATCCCCGGCATCGTCAAGGACGAGGTCAAGCCGCAGGTCCACACCTGGACCTTCCCCGACGGCAAGGTGATCATCGTCCTGTCCGAGGGCCGCCTGCTGAACCTGGGCAACGCCACCGGCCACCCGTCGTTCGTGATGTCCAACTCCTTCGCGGACCAGACCCTGGCCCAGATCGAGCTGTTCACCAAGCCCGACGAGTACCCGACCGGCGTCTACGTGCTGCCCAAGCACCTCGACGAGAAGGTCGCCCGCCTCCACCTTGACGCGCTCGGCGTGAAGCTGACCACGCTCCGCCCCGAGCAGGCCGAGTACATCGGCGTGAAGGTCGAAGGCCCCTACAAGCCGGACCACTACCGCTACTGAGCCGAGCAGCACCGCTGCCGGTAGGTTCGCCGCCGGTCACAGTTCGAGGCAGGCCCCCGCACCCCCGTGCCGGGGGCCTGCCCCGTTCCGACCGGCCGACGACCGGCCGAGCCCGTCAGGACCCAGGACCCCCATGCCCCGCGGCCGTTATTCGCTCCATGATCCGCACGATCACACCCCCCTCGCAGAAGAACACTTCCAGTGCGCCATCGGCCCCTCCGGCTGGCGCTACGTCTCTCAGCTGACCACCCCCTCGGGCGATCACCACGGCTCCGTCGACCTCACCCTCGACGAACTCGGCCGCCCCATCCGCCTCGAACTCCACGCCGCCGCCTGGCAGGTCCGCGGCGCCGCCCTCGACGGCGTCACCTGGGTCCGTACCGACCCCACCGGGACCGACGCCACCGAAGGCAATGTGCGCGCCCACGCCTTCACCGGCACCTCCCCGGCGTTCCTCGTCGCCACCGCTCGTCTCCTGCGCCTCACCCCCTCCGCAGCCGCCACTCGCGTGCGCCTCGTCGCCTTCACGGACCCGGTCCTCGCCCCGCGCACCGTGGACCAGTCGTGGGCTCTGCTGAAAAGAGAAGCACACGCCACTGACAACGGCCCCCTGACCGTGGACGAATACCAGGTCACAGCCCTGGACACGGGCGAACAGCACTCCGTCCACATCGCCGGCGACGTGGTGCTCGCGGCTCCCGGCATCGAACTCGAGGACCTGGAATCACCGCCGTCGGTCTTCACCTGAGCGGACAGTGACCGCGTCGGCGCCCACTACGCCGGCGGTACGAACCCGCTGCCGGGACGATCGCCCGCCGACACCCCGCCCGACTCGGAGGGCCGACCCTCGGCTGTCGGCCGGGACGCCGCCCGAGGCGGCACGACGGGCGAGACACCGGCAGTGGGATCCACGCCCGACGCCGCAGCCCGTTCCGCGCCTGGAGCAGCAAACGAGGCCGGAGGAGCAGGCGAGGCCGGAGGAGCAGAAGGGGCTGGAGGAGCAGCAGAGAAGGCGGGGGGAGCAGAGGAGTCGGAGGGAGCGGGGGAAGCGAATGCCGCCGAAGGTGCCGCCGAGGCCGGAGCGCCGGGCGTGGCCGAACCGTTCCCGAAGGCCCGCCGCGCCTCCCGCGCCTGCCGCTCCTGCACCACCGCGGCCAGATACGCCGCCGGCGGGATCCCCTGCGGCAGCGGAGCCCCCGTACGCTCCGCCAGATCCGACGCCAGCCGCTCCGCCATGGACCAGCCCACCTGCGGGTCCAGCTGCTGCATGCGCGTCAGGTACTGACGAACGGCGAGCCACAACCCGTCGGGCACCGCGGACAGATCGAGCCCCGAGAACCGCCCCGCCAGCCAGGGCGGAGGAGGCGGAACATAACCGGTCCGCGCCACCGGAATCCGCTCCCGCACGACTAGAGTCCCCGCGAAGACATCTCCCAGCCGCCGCCCACGTACCGATACGAACGAGGCGATACAAGCGACGATCCCGAAGG